>UQPB01000001.1 GCA_900542835.1 uncultured Pelosinus sp.
GTCTCGCCAGGCCATCAAGCGGCGCAGGAGCGGCTCGCCAATGGCCGCTTTTAGCCAAAGCAGAACCCAAAATTCCCGTTTTGCCTCCGTGCCATATGGGTATCCTCTGTGTCCTCCATGGAATCGTTCTTTCGCTCCTTGCCTTTTCCCTCGCTCGCGGCGGCAGCTCGCCGTCTCGCCCGTCTCGGTGGAATCGTCGTTAAACACCTGTATTTTCGTAAGCGATTACCCTGCTTAAAGCGGTTGGCTGCTTGCTCTTTATGAGGAGTCATGCTATAATTCACTGTAATCGCATAAGACAGTTCGTAACCATCCTGTCTTTAAACAAAACTACGGGCATGCTGGCAACAGATTACTGTTGCGCGGCAGACGTGGGGCAGGCGCGCCCCTTTTTTGTTGCCTGAATCGGAGGAAAACAGTGAATTCAGCAATAGCGGCTTCTAAACGTGCTTCTATGTCAACCTCGCGGCAGCTGGCTATTTCCGGTCTGGTCATGGCCGGCTATATTGCGGCAATGCTGCTGACACAAGGAGTCGCCTTCGGGCAGTATCAGATTCGTCTGGCGACAGCGTTATACGCGCTGAGCGCTTTGCATCCCTTTCTAATAATTCCGCTGGCAGTTGCCAATATGCTGAGCAATTTGCTGTTGGGCGGCTTAGGGCTTGTCGATGCCGTCGGCGGCGGTCTGGTCGGACTGGCCACCGCAACACTGGTACAACTGGTATCGCGGTGGCGCCTGAATGATTGGGCTATCGCCGTGCCGATTATTTTTTGCCCCGGATTGTTAGTCCCGGTATGGTTATCTTATCTGCTGGGAATTCCCTACGGCGCGTTGGCTGTCAGCCTGGTTATCGGCCAAATTGTTCCCGCCATTGCCGGTGTGATCCTGGTTAAACAGTTGCGCCATAAATTATAAGCCGCAGCAGCGGCTCAGCGGAAGGAGACTCGTATGCAAGGCAGAAGCGAACAAGAGTTGGCAGGGATTTCGCTGCTGGGAAATCAGGCGGTGGATTACCGGTTTGGCTATGACCCGGCGGTTTTGGAGGCATTCCCCAATAAGCATCCTGATAATGAGTACTTTGTTAAATTTAACTGTCCGGAGTTTACCAGTCTGTGCCCGATGACCGGCCAGCCGGATTTTGCGACAATTCATATTGCCTATGTGCCGGATAAGCTGCTGGTGGAAAGCAAGTCGTTGAAGCTATACCTGTTTAGCTTCCGCAATCACGGCGATTTTCACGAAGACTGCGTCAATATTATCATGAAGGACCTGATTAAGCTGCTGGCACCGAACTATATTGAAGTGTGGGGTAAATTTACGCCGCGCGGCGGCATTTCCATCGATCCCTACTGCAATTACGGCAAAGCGGCGACACGCTGGCAGCGCGCGGCCGAAAAGCGGCTGCTGTATCATGATATGTATCCGGAAAAAGTTGATAACAGATAGCTGCCGCAACAGCGGAAAACCAAGAGCCTTTTGCATAGAAAGGCTCTTTTTCGGCATTTTAACGTTAAATGCCGCTTGCCGCGGTTAGGAGCAAGCCGGCTGTCATATTATAATAGAATCAGATTGTAATTTTCGGAGGTTTATATGGCGGTCAAACCGTTTCGTACTGCGGCGGTTATCCTGGCGGCAGCACTTTTTGGTGCCGGCGGCTTTTATCTGGCGGCGCCCGCAGTGGCAGCAAGACTGGCGGAACTGCTGCTGCATGGCAGTCCTGAAAAACTGATCGATTATTTCCAGTCTCTCGGCGACAAAGCGATGTGGGTCAGCATGGGCCTGCTGATCCTGATTTCGATTTTCGGCGTTTTGCCGAATTTGTTTATCCTGATTGCTAACGGAATGCTGTTCGGCATTGCCGCCGGTACGCTGATTTCCTGGGTAGGGGAGTGCGTTGGCGCTGCGCTGGGCTTTTGGCTGCTGCGCTATCTGTTTGGCGATTATGCCCGCAGACTACTGGCGTCAGGCAACTGGCTGCAGTACCTGAACCGGCTGAACAGCGGCAGCGGCTTTAAACTAATGCTTACCGCTCGCGCCATTCCTTATATGCCGTCAGGCCTGATCACCGCTCTGGGGGCGGTCAGTACGATGCGCTTTCGCGACTATATTGCCGCTACCGCAATCGGCAAGCTGCCGTCAGTATGGCTCGAAGTCGCTTTAGGGCATGATCTTGCCGCTTATCGGGAGCATAGCGGCCGGCTGATGCTGCTTGCCGCTGCCAGTATAGCGGCCTATTCATTTGCCGTCTACTGCCGGAGAAAAGAAAAACCGACGCGGTGATGCGGCGGATGAAAGCGCGTGGCGAGCTTGTTTACAAGGATGGTCAACAATGAAGGTCAGTTATTCGACTGTAAAAATTTCATATTATTCCGGTACGGGAAATACGGCCATGGCTGCCGAGCAGTTTGCGGCTGCATTTACGGACAGGGGATGCGTGTGCTTTGTCGAACGCATTACAACCGGATGCGACCACAGTCAGGATGATGATTGTGATTTATTGCTGTTACTTTTTCCCGTGCATGCGTTTAACGCACCTGAGCCGGTTTACCGGTGGCTGGAGGCGTTAAAGCCTGCGGCTAAAACCGCAGCGGCGGTAGTCTCCGTCTCCGGGGGCGGCGACATTTCCCCCAATACCGCATGCCGGCTCAGCAGTATTAAACGGCTGACGAACAAAGGCTATAGCGTAGTTTATGACACGATGCTGGTAATGCCTTGCAATGTAATGGTGAGCACGAGAGAGCCGTTGGCGGTTAGGCTTTTGCAAGTGCTGCCGGATAAAATAAGGCAGGCGGTAAACGATATCGTGTCCGGTAGCCAGCGCAAGCGGATACCGCTATGGCGTGATCGGCTTTTTTCTATGCTTGGCGAGTTGGAAAAGCCGGGCGGCAGATTGTGGGGGAGGCACATCCGGGCAGGCGGCGCCTGCAACGGCTGTGGCTGCTGCGTCCGTAACTGTCCTGCCGGAAATATTGCTATTGTTGCCGGCAGGCCGCGTTTTGGCGGCAAATGTCATATGTGCCTGAGCTGTCTGTATGGATGCCGTCAGAAAGCGCTGGTGCCGGGAATCGGCAAATTTATTATTCTTAAAGAAGGCTATGATCTTAATTCCTTAATAAAGAAAGTGCCGCTAACCGAAGCTGTTGATGTTGACCAAATAGCCGAAGGTTATTTATGGAGCGGCGTCAAAAAATATTTGTTGGAAAACAGATGATAAAGCGCCTCATTCCCGCGGGAATGAGGCGTTTTTGGCGGTCTGGGTTTTTAAGCTTTTCTGGCGCTGATGTCAGGCCTCAGCTTGGCTGATTCGTGCAGATAAAGATGACGGATAGCCGGCTGCGGCTTATCGGTATTCCACAGAATCAATACCCGGATGCACTGCGGTACACCATCCGGATTGTCGATTTCCTGCGTTCCGAACAACGGCACGCAATCCCAGCCAAGACCACGGGCGGCGGCAGCGGGAAAGGCCGCCGGCAGGTCCGGTGTCGAGGCAAAAATGACCGCGCCGATATCCTCTAATTGAATGTCATTATCGGCGACTAACGCCGTTAATAATTCAGCTGTACGGTTAAGTATTTGTTCACGGCTGTTTTCGCCGACCGTTGTCGCTCCCCGGACTCCTCGTAACAATGCGATTCTCCTTCCTAGTTAACCGGCTGCATAAAAACGCGTAGAATTCGCGCTGCCGCATCGTCGGCCATTGCCTGATCCTGCTCTGACGGGCGGCCGCTGATGCCGACCGCGCCGATGACTTCACCGTCTTTGCTGACTAACGGTGCGGCACCGGGAAACGCTGTTAGGCCGGGGTCGCAAAAATAATTAATGTCAATATGTTCGCGCTTAATGCGGGCAAGAAAGTCGGCTGTTCTGGCCTGCATTCTGGCAGCGGTATAGGCTTTGCGCCGCGCCAGATGGCCCGTTCGCAGCGCTGCGCCGTCCATCCGCAAAAAACCGGCCAGCTCGCCGCTCTTATCGCAGACCGCGACCGATACCGGCGCGCCGCCATCTTGCTTGGCTTCATCCAGAATCTGATTTAGGATACGGTATACGACATCAGTGGTCAACATAAGAACGCCCCTCTCTTATACCTTGTGTTGCAATTCGGCGATTCGCACCGATTCTCCTGCTTCCAGAAACAAGGCTGCTGAACAGGAGTATTTTGCCACGCCAGCCGCGCCGGCCGGTGTTGCCTCGTTTTTCCTCCTGTTACAAGCCACGGAGGGATCCGTTTAATACAGACGCACCACAATCGGCGCCGCGGGAGACCGGGATTCCGGCAGTGGTTTTGAACCGCCAGGACGCCTGCGCGCTTCACCCGCCGCTGCCGTATTTACAATTGCTAAATTGAAGCGGACAGGGTAGAATGAAACCAATGATGTTTAACTTTGCAGGAGGCGAACGCATTGACAGAGCGCGTATATAACTTTAATCCAGGTCCGGCTGTTCTGCCGCTGGAGGTGCTGGAAGAGGCGCAGCAGGAGCTGCTGTCCTACCGTCATGCCGGTATGTCGGTTTTGGAAATGAGCCATCGTTCCAAGCCTTACGAGGCGATTCACCAGGAAGCGGAGGCCGCGCTTAAAAGCATGCTGGGCGTAGACGAAAGCTACCGGGTTTTGTTTTTGCAGGGGGGCGCAAGTCTGCAATTTGCGATGATTCCGCTGAATTATCTGCCGGCTGGTCGAACGGCCGACTACCTGTTAACCGGTGTGTTTGCCGAAAAGGCCTGGCAGGAAGCCAAGCTGGTGGGTAATACGCATGTGGCCGCCAGTACGGCTGCGGATCAGTATCGCCGCGTACCGGCTATATCGGAAATCGTGTACAGCGATAATCCGGTATATGTACATATGACCAGCAATAATACGATTTATGGCACCCAATGGACCGAATTTCCCGAGACTGGCGAGACGCCGCTGGTTGTGGATATGTCTTCCGATATATTGTCGCGTCCGGTTGCCAGCAGCCGCTTTGCGCTGCTTTATGCCGGCGCCCAGAAGAATCTGGGCGCGGCCGGCGTGACGGTTGTCGTAATCCGCCGCGATCTATTGGAGCGCTGCCCCAAACAATTGTCCACGATGCTGCGTTATGACATTCATGCCAACAATGATTCGTTATATAATACGCCTCCCGGTTTTTCGGTCTATTTAACCAATCTGAACCTGCTGTGGCTGCAACGTCAGGGCGGTCCGGCGGCAATGGAGCTGCGCAACCGCGAGAAGGCGGGGCTCGTTTATACGGCCATTGATAATAGCGGCGGCTTTTATCGCGGTCACGCCGAAAAAGACAGCCGGTCGCTGATGAATGTAACGTTCCGCCTGCCCAGTGAAGAATTGGAAGACCTGTTCGTCAGGGAAGCGGCCGCCGCCGGTATGGTTGGCTTAAAGGGCCACCGCCTGGTCGGCGGCATGCGCGCTTCGCTCTATAATGCCATGACAAAGGCCGGTTGCCAGGCGCTGGCTGATTTTATGACCGAGTTCCACCGCCGGCGCGGCTGAGCCCCGGCGGGACTGACAGCAAGGAAAGCGAGGGAATAAGATGGATAAAACCCTGCAGATTGTATTTGATTTTTCCTGCCCCTATTGTTACATTACCTGGAACTATATCAAGCGATTAAAACAGGAACTGTCCTTTGACGACCAGTGGCTGGGCTGGAATATCCATCCTGAGGTTGACCCGGCGGGAGCGGATATTGCCACACTGGTTCCGAACTTTGACCGTGAGAGCCGCAGCGCCAAGCTAAATAAGCTTGGCGCCGCGGTTGGGGTGTCGCCCGGAGGCACTACCTTTATTCCGGATACACGGCCGGCTTTGGAGGCGCTGGAATTCGCCGCTTCCCGCGGTCTGGCGGGGCCGTGGTGTGATGCCGTATTTATGGCCAATTTTGAACATCATCAGGATATTGGCGACAAAAAGGTGCTTCTTGATATAGCCGGACGGCTGAAGCTGCCGGCGGCGGAATTGACTGCGGCCTGGGATGCCGGCGAATACGCGCCGGTATTGGCGGAACATGACCGGCGGTTTACCTCGCTGCAGCTGGAATGGGTTCCAACGGTTTTCTGCGATGGCAGAAAAGTGATTGAGGGAGCGTTTGGCTTTGATGAGGCGGCGCTGGCAATTAGAAACGCGCTAAAGAAGCCGGATTAGCAGATAAGAAAGCCCGCGCGAAGAGGCGAACTCTTCTGCGCGGGCTTTTGCCTGTTTTCAGGGAGCTTGCTTGCCGTAGGGAAGCGGCACGTATTGCACTGACGGCCGCTGCTGCGACGGCTGCGGATACAGCTCCATCAATTCGTATACTTCCAGCGGCATCTCATTGCAGATTGTTGGAATGCCCATTTCCCGTAGCTTATCGCAGGTAATCGGGTAATCGTGGGTCCAGGTGCCCTGCGACAGGTTCTGCGCCACCACTGCCGCCTGTTCCGGCGTAAGCTTGTCCAGCAACAGGGATTGGACAAAATCCTGTACCTGCCGCAGCGCCTTTTCGGCTATATCGGCTAGAATTAACGTGTGGTCGTCTACCCGGTTGATCGATTTCTGCTGCACGGCTTTGAGAATCGAGGCCGCAGGATACTGACCAAGCTGAGGGTCGACCGGGCCTAGCACCGCGTTAGGATCAAGCACGATTTCGTCGGCAGCCAGTGCGATCATCGTGCCGCCGGACATGGCATAATGGGGAACGAAAACAGTTACCTTGGCCGGATGCTGTTGCAGGGCGCGGGCGATTTGCTCCGAGGCCAGTACCAGCCCGCCCGGCGTGTGCAGAATCAGGTCCAGCGGCATATCGGCGGGGGTCAACCGGATTGCCCGCAGGATATGCTCAGAATCCTCGACATTGATATAGCGGCTTAACGGCACACCCAATAGCCGGATCGCCTCCTGCCGGTGAATCAGGCTGATGACCCGTGAATGCCGCTGCTGCTCGATTTTGCGCAGCAAAGCCAGGCGCCTGGCGTCAATACCCCGCTGCTGCAGCATAGGAGTAATCGTAAAAAATAACACCGCAATCCATAATAAATCAATTATGCCAATATTCACGGTCTCCACCTCCCTTGTCGTTAGCAGAACTATTCCCCGCCGTCAGGGAAAAATCCTGCTGCGGAGCTGGCGGCACAGGTCCGTTAACCGTTGTCTGCGGCAAGCGCGAACGTTTCCCGCAAATAGAGGGCAACCCGTTGCAGCGCGCGTTCTGACGCCTGCCTGGAGCCAAAGTGGGTGAAGGCGTGCATACAGCCTGCGAATACGTCGCAGACTGCGGGGACGCCGGCCGCGGCAAGCCGGCTGGCGTAGCGCTCGGCCTCCTCCCGCAGCGGATCAAGTTCGGCGGCAATCAGCAGCGCCGGCGGCAAGCCGCTCACATCTGCCGCCAGCAGCGGCGATACCAGCGGATTGAGGGCATCCGCCGGCTGCGTCAAATAACAGGCATTAAACAGCCGCTGCATTTTGGCGGTAAGGACTGCATCCGCGGCTGGTACTTTGGCGGCGGGGTCGAGCGCCATATCCAGCGGCGGATAATTCAATACCTGGCAGAGCAGCGAAATTTCACGGCGATCGCGGGCCAACAGGCAAAGCGCTGCGGCAAGATTGGCGCCGGCGCTTTGACCGCCAACGGCAATGCGGCGGCAATCAATGCCGAAGGCAGCGGCGTGCCTGTGGAGATGACGGATAACTGCATAGCATTCTTCCAGCGCCGCCGGAAACGGATATTCAGGCGCCAGCCGGTAATCTATGTTCACGACCAGACAGGAGGTCGCGTTGGCTAATCGGCGGCACCAGTCGTCGTCATCGGCGGCGCTGCCCATAATAAAGCCGCCGCCGTGCATATTGATATACAGCGGCAACTGCCGCTGTTCACTGGAACAGTAGCAAAACAACCGTGTTCCGCCCGCTGCCGCCGGCAGGTGCTTTTCTGCGGTATAGCCAACCGCAACGCTGCCGCTGCTGTCAGGCTGACGGGCGGCAAACAGCTTACGGGCCTGTTGCGCAATTTTCATCAGCTGCTGCGGAGTTTTTGCCGTCACCGCTATTGGCTGATAATCCGGACGTTGCTGACACGAAATACTTCCTGCAGCAGTGGCAGATAACGTCCCATTAAAATTGACCGGTTCATTTCCCGTCTGGTAATCAGCAGCAGTTGGTCATCTACTTTGCGCAGTGAGGTCAGCGAATCAATATATTGTGTAAACGCGGCTTCGCCCATCGCCAGGCGCAGCGATGCCAGTGCTTCCAGCAGCTCTGGCGCTTCGGCAGCAAGCCGTTCCGACAGTGGTGTAAAAGGAACCGAATAACGTGTACCGGGCATCTGTATCCTCCTTGCTTTACCGCCGGCAGACACCGGCCTGTGTTTGCTTCAGTATAGCATGCTTCGGCCTGTGGTTCCAGTCGGAGCGGCGATTCAAAATCAACCGCTGTGCCCTTCGTGGAATCGTTGTTTGCCTTTTCCTCCCTCAGGGCAGCTTACTGCCTCGCCCGTCTCTGTTCAGAGGAATTTTTGCTGTTTTTGTCGAAACAGTCAATCAGTATATGCGGTGATTACGGGAGGGAAGATTGATGAAAAAGGGCATTCTAGTTCCGGTGGATGGCTCTAAAAACGCGCTTGAGGCGCTGCGGGTGGCAATTGGCTTGGCTAAGGCGCTGCAGGAGAACCTGATTGTTTTGAATGTGCAGCCCAATTTTCAAACGCCGAACGTCAGACGCTTTTTTCGCGATGAGGATGTACAACAGTACCAGGAGCAAATGTACCGGGAGGTAATGGAGCCTGTCAGGCGGCAATTGGACGAGGCCGGCGTCGAGTATCGTCTGAAAATGCTGATTGGCAAGGCTAAGGATGAAATCCTGTTTCAGGCTGATCCGTTTGCTGCCGAGCAGGAGGCCTGCACGACAACCGGTGTGCGTATGATTGTCATGGGTTCGCGGGGCATGGGGCCGATCGCCGGCGGCATTCTGGGCAGTGTCAGTTACGGCGTGCTGCAGGCGGCGCCATGTCCGGTGACAATCGTCCCTTACAGCTGCGAATAGTATAAAAAACGCGCGCTGATCGGTTACGATCAGCGCGCGGCTGCAAGCGGCCCTCCGGCCGTCTGCCGTCATTGTTTCAGGAAGCGGCTTACGAGGGGTCGAACAGTTTATCCGGATTCAGTATCCAGTTGGGATCAAGCGCCTTTTTAATTGAGCGCATCATCTCCAGCTCAACCGGATCGGTGTAGGTTTGCATCAACTCTTTCTTTTTATAGCCGATGCCATGTTCACCGGATAGTTTGCCGCCAAGCGGATAGATGAAATCAAAAATTTCGTGTTGAATTTTGTGCAGGATGTCGGCCCATTCCTCTGCCGGGACGCCGCCCTGAAGAATGGAAAGATGGATGTTGCCATCGCCGGCGTGGCTGACGGTGCGAGCGGCGGCGCCATATTTCTCGCAAACACCGGCCATGCGCTGCATGGCTTCAGGCAGCTTGTCGATAGGTACGACAATGTCTTCGTTGGAATGGATCAACGTTTCATGCCGGACGGCTTCCGCAAACGATTTGCGGGCCCGCCAGATTTTAGCCGAATCATTGAGCATCAGCAGGGTGGTTGCGCCGTTTTCGCTGCAAAGTTCATCCAGCTGCACGGCAATATCCTCCAGTTTTTCTTCGCTATCGGCCTCAATTTGGATAATCAGGTAATTGCCGTCAGAATGAGGCAAATTTTCATTGATGAACGCTTCCGAGCATTTAATCGCCACAGTATCCATAAATTCGACGGTGGTCGGCGTGATGCCGGCTTTGGTCATAATGCCGACAAAGTCAATCGCGGCGCCGGGGCTGGGAAACACTGCCAAAAAGTCGGCGGCATGCTGCGGCAGCGGCACCAGCTTTAGTGTGACTTTGGTGATAATGCCAAGAGTGCCTTCCGAGCCAATGATCAGCTGGTCCAGGTTATAACCGGTAGAGCTCTTGTTAAGGCGTGCGCCGAGGGTGGTAATGTCGCCTTTGGGTGTAACAATCTCCACCGAGTAGACCTGATGGCGGGTGGTGCCGTATTTAACGGCTTTATTGCCGCCGGCGTTGGTGGCGACGTTGCCGCCGATAAAGCAGCTGTCGCCGCTGCAGGGGTCGCCGGCGTAAAGCAAGCCGTGTTTCTTGGCGGTCTGCTGAACGTCCTCGGTACGGGCGCCGGCTTCCGCAACCATATACATGCTGGCTGCGTTGATTTCAAGAATTTTGTTCATCTTTTCGGTGCTGAGGACAATGCCGCCAAAGTTGGGGACAGCGCCGCAGGCGAGACCCGTGCCGGCTCCCCGCGGCGTAACCGGGATCAGTTCGCGGTTAGCCAGCTTGACAATAGCGGCTACCTGCTCTGTTGTTTCCGGGAAGACGACAACCTCGGGCAAATGATGATAGCGGCTCTCGGTAACTTCGTCATGGCTATAGGTATACAGCTTGTCAGGGTCGACAGTGACGTTTTTCTCGCCGATCAGGCTTTTCAGCTCTTCAAGGACGGCGGCGGTAACGGGATTGTAAACAGGCATCATAAAACCTCCTTAACAGCAAACGAATTAAGCATAAAGTATACAATTCGTCGCTTAATGAAAGAACCCCTTCCACCGTTTGTGGTATTGAGCGGCAATTTTGCGGAAAAAATAGTGGGGGACGGTGGGTGGTCAGCTATGCGGCAGCGGATTTGGGAGATTGATTATTTACGGGGAACAGCCATTATTTTAATGGTTATTTTTCATCTGGTCGTTGATCTCACTGACTTTTACGGCTTTCAGATGGAGTACCTGTCCGGTTTCTGGTACTATCTGGGGAAAGTTTCGGCAGTGCTTTTTATGCTGCTGGCCGGAGGCAGCAGTGTCCTTAACCGAAAGCCGTTGCCACATGGCGTGCGGATTCTGGCGGCGGCGGTGTTGGTATCGGCGGTAACCTACTGGTTCCTGCCGGCCGCTTATGTCCGGTTTGGCATTCTGCATCTGCTGGGAACCTGTATTTGCCTCAGCGCCTGGCTGCGGCGGCTGCCGGCGTGGGGATTGCTGCTGCTGGCTGTGGCTATGTTGGCGCTGCCCTATTGGCTGGACGGGCTGGCGGTTGAATCCGGTCTGCTGCTGCCATTAGGAATAACGCCGGCTGTCTTCTCCTCAATAGACTATTATCCGCTAATTCCCTGGCTAGGCGTTTTTCTTCTCGGGCTGCTGGCCGGACGGCGCTTGTACAGCCGGCCGCAGCCGCGGCTGCGGCAATGGCCGGGAACAAAGGGGATCTGCTGGCTGGGGAGGCGTTCACTGCTGATTTATCTGCTGCATCAGCCGGTGTTATTGGCAAGCCTGTACCTGCTTTCGACTCTTTTAGCTGTTATGCGGTGAAATGTGGAGCTGGCCGGTTTCATCGACGGCGGCGAAGAAGATCTGACTGACAGAGTCGATTCCCTGCTGCTGCAGTTGTTCTTGCAGCCAGGATTCGCTGCGGCGGAGCTCGACCAGTGCTCGCGGCAGGATCTTGCCCTCAATAATTACCGGATAGGCAATGTCAGCTACCGGCTTGACCAGCCCCAGGTCTTGCCGGGTTGCCGCTGCCAGTTCGGTCCGTTTATAGATCGAGAGCTTTCCGTTGCCTTCGACAAATGCCAGCGTGACGTCGGCTACGTTAAAGATTCCCTGTTCCCGCAGCATTTCCAGGATATTATCCAGCGAGTAGTTGATTTTCCGCAGATTTTTGACCAGAAAGATGCCGTCGCGGATGACGAGAACGGTTTCGAACCGGGTCAGATTTTTCAGCCAGCCGCTTTTCAGCGTCAAGGTTGCAAACAGCTTTTGCAGCAGGCCGATGACAATGATCGCGTAAGCAGTATAAATATGGTTAATATCCGGTTCGGCAATGTCGGCGCCGATTACCGCGCCTAACGTAATAATAATCAGATAATCAAACACAGGCAGTTCGCCGATGGAGCGCCTGCCCATGAACAGGACTACTGCCAGCGCTAATGGCAGTATGCTGAGGATGCGGCCGGTTATTGTCAGTAAGTCGGCGATAAAGTCCATTGTCTACCCTTTCTGATTCCGGTCCCCGGTGCAGTGTCAGGACGGCAGCGTCCTGGCCGCCAGCGGTTCCGGCCTAAAAATAGCCTGGCCCGCGTGCCGGTTTGCGGTTAGTATGCCCTGCTTTTTCAAGCTCTTATGCGGCTGGAGCTGCGGCCGGCGTCAGTGCGGGGCGGCGATATTTTTGCAACAGGCAGGATTTTGCCGCCGGGTTTGGGGAAATATGAAGCAAGAAAGTATAGTAGAGAGGTGTAACATGAGATACCGAGGGGAGAAACTGTTTACCGGTAAAAGCGGTGCATTTAAAATTGTCGAGGCCGGCGATGTGCCGGTTATTCATATTTTCCTAAAATCAGTAGCCGCTTTTGAGGAGGACGACAGCGAAGGCGGGAAAATGGCGCTGACCGACCGGCCGCAGGCTGACATCCGGATCAGCATTGCCTATGATGATATTGACGAGTTATGGGTAACCGCCGGACTGACTGTCGATACGCTGGGCCTGGCGGGCGTCAATGAGTTTTTGCTGGCCTTATTCGAGCAGCAGGACAAGCTGGGAACGGCGGAAGCGTTGATTCCGCTGCTGCGGCAGCTGCTTGATCAGGGCGAAGTGCTGTGGGGCATCGATTATTCTCCCTTGCTGCCATAGAAAAAAGAATGCCGGTCTGTGCGCTTCTGGCTGCGCACAGACCGGCATTCTTTTTTGCGGATTTCATTTTGGGCCACTGCTAGGTCAGGCAGTGGGCCCTTCCCTGTGCCTAATCAATTTCATGGGTAATCGAAACAACGCCTTCGACCTTGGACAGCTCGGCGATAATCATTGATAAATCGCGGCAATTACTCAGATCGAGTAAAACCGGAATGCCGATGCGGCCGCTCTCCAACTCTTCAATTTTAATTTGCACAATGCGAATGCCTAAGGCGCCCAGGCGGGAACCGATGCGGCCTACCTGACCAGGGCGGTCGTCGCTGTGGATGTAGAGCAGTACCTCCGAGGAGCGCGCCTTCAGCCAGCGCTCCAGCTTTGGCAGCCATTGCAGCACAATCACGACCAGGATCGCCGTCGCCATAGCGCCGACAATGACGCCGACCCCGACCGCCAGGCCGACACTGGCGACGACCCAGAGACTGGCAGCTGTCGTCAGGCCACGGATGGTGGGGCCTTCTTTTAGAATGGCGCCTGCGCCGAGAAAGCCGATGCCGCTGACAACCTGAGCCGCCAGCCGCGCCGGATCGGCGTTGGTCAGACCCTGAACGCCGGCATAGAGATTGACGGACAGAATCGCTACCAGGCAGGAACCGAGGCTGACCAGGATGTGGGTTTTCAAGCCGGCCGGCTTGCCGCTATGTTCCCGCTCAAAGCCGATAACGCCGCCCAGCAGGACGGAGGTCATTAACCGCAGTACAATTGTTGCGTCGTCAATCATCGAACAATCCCTCCGGCAGCGTCTTGTCCCGGAATGACTGGCCATTGACGATGTAGTAGACCAGTTCGGCGATATTCGTGGCGCGATCAGCCATTCGCTCAATATAGCGGACGGCAATGTGATAGTCAAGCACCAGCTCCTGCGCCCAGGGATGTACCGACAGGATGCAGACAATATCACGAAATACCTGACGGTTGCATTGGTCGACCACGCAGTCGTTAGCGTCGATTTTGACAGCGGCCTCGGCGTCCAGCGCCTGGTAGGCGGCAATAGCTCCTTTGAGCATATAGAGCGTTTCCCGCCGCATTTTGCCGACAACCTCAGTCAGGCTGTCGGTTGCTTCCGTTGCCTGGAGAGAAATTTTTCTTTGCACCAGCTTGGCTATCTGATTGGCATAGTCGCAGATTCGCTCCAGTTCCACGGCAATTTTCAGGCTGGATGCCAGAAAATTGACCTCAGTACGGTTGCGTTCCCGGCTGGACAGCAGGTCCAGGCAGCGCTCGTTAATAATGACATACATGGCGTCGACGCTTTTTTCCAGGCTGCGGGCGGCTGCCGCCAGGTCGGTATCTTCCCTGACCAGCGCGTCAGTCGCTTTTTCCACTGCCTCGATCGTTTTACCACCCATTTTTAAGACGGCCTGATGCAGCCAGTTAAAACCGGAATCGTGCAAAGTTATCCCCTCCTTTCCTGACAGCATAATTCCCCGCCGGCAGCTGATATCCCTGCGGAGCAGAGGTGTTTTTTACCGCGCGGGCGGTTGCTATTTGTTGCTGCTGCGGCGCTCCCAGCCCTGACGGAACAAGGGCAGCCAGTTGCCGGCCTGGTATGGATGACGGCGGATTTCCTCCAGATTCAGGTCGGTGCCCAGGCCCGGGCCGGAAGGGGGCCGGATATAGCCGTTGTCAATCGGCATTGGCTCGGTGAGTATTTCCTTTTCCCACGGTTCGTTAAATTCATCAAAAATTTCATGCAGGAAAAAGTTTGGCGTTGCCATGTTCAAATGTGCGCAAACAATCGAACAGACCGGGCCCTGGGCGCTGTGGGGAGCGATGACGCCGCCTGCTGCGTGGACCATGCCGGCAATTTGCTTGGCTGCGGAAATGCCGAGAAACTGCGGTTCCAGCTGAATAATATGAACCGCGTCATGCTTAAGCAATTCGGCGAATTGCTCACGGCAGTAATAATCCTCGCCGCAGGCGACCGGGACAGGACTGCGCCTGGCGACTTCCACCATGGCCGAGATTCGCTGCGGCGGCACCGGCGCTTCAAACCAGGTTGGGTGATATGGCGCCATCTGGTCGGCGAATTGCAGGGCGGTATGGACACTGAAACGGTTATGGCCTTCGATTAGAAGGTCCATATCTTCGCCTACAGCTTCACGGACAGCCTTTATAATGGCAATAGCCAGGCGGAAGTCCTGCCGTTCGACAGTGCGCCAGGCATTGCCAAACGGGTCGAATTTTAGTGCTGTATACCCTCTGGCTTTGACGAGCTTGGCCTTTTCGGCAAAGCTTTCCGGTGTCCGGGGGCCGCGGTACCAGCCATTGGCGTAGATGCGCAGCTTATCATGACATTGACCGCCGAGCAGCTTATAGAGCGGCTGGCCGGTTGCCTTGCCGATGATATCCCAGCAGGCGGTTTCAATTGCCGCCAGCGCCGAGCCCTGGATCTGGCCGCCGTCGGAAAAAACGTCGCGAAACAGGCGCAGCGAAAGCTCTTCGACGTCAAACGGATCCATGCCGATGACCACGTGGCTAAGCTCATGAATTGCCGCCTCGACCGTTTTGGCAAAGCCGTTAAGCGTGCCTTCACCAATGCCATGAAGGCCTTCGTCGGTGTGAACCTTAAGAAACAGCCAGTTTTTCCAGGGGTTTCCGGCAATGACAGTCTCCAGCCGGGTAATTTTCATATGCTAACGCTCCTTTCAGTCAATAAGGCCTCTTTGTGTGGCAATGGCCAGGCAGCCAAGTCCTGAAGCCATTTGCAACAGCGATTGGTCTAACTGCTGCACGCAGCCGCCAGCCTGTTTGAGCAAAATTGCCAGCCCTGTGGCAATGGTGCCGCCGCCGGCAATAACCAGCGGCAGGTTCAGCGCCTGCGGGATAGCCCGGCTGTTGGCGAGGGCGGCGATATCGTCGGCCAATACGGCGCCGAGCAGGACATTTGCCCGCTGATTGACGGTCAGGCCGGCGAATAAGTCGAGCAGCCGGACCTGAAAGCAGGCTCGGGACAGGCCGTGGCGCGAGCTGTGGGCCGCGCCTGCCAGCAGATAATCGGGCTCAACTGTCTCTGCAAACGCCTTGCTGAGAGAGCTTGCCAGCAGCGTGTGTCTGGTCAGCGCCGCCAGCAGTTCGCCGGCAATGCTGGTAATGCTGGCCATAATTCTGCCGTCGCCGTCAAGGTGAACAAATTTTGTATGCGAGCCGGGCAAAATGACGACAGCCGGACCGGTTAGGCCGGTTTGCGCCAGCAGGCCGTAGACTTCGGTTTCCTCTCCGCGCATGATATCCGCCTGATCGCAGTTGTCGAGGGTAAGTGGACCGGATTGGGATCTGACACCGGGAATGAACCAAATCGGTTGGGAAAAAGTCCGTGGCAGTTCGGCTGGCCGCATTGCTGCCGCCAGTTCGACGAGGCCGGCTGGTGCGGCGATATGCGGCAGTTCCAGCAGCCCCAGGTTGGACGTAATCATTCCCGCCGCCAGGACCAGGTCAATGGCTGTTTCGCTGACGCCGGCAATGGCGGCGGCTTCTGTTAATGCCGCTTTGACGCCCTGAATCAAGCTGTCGGTACTGCCGGTCACAGCGGTGCTGGCAACGCCGACGGCTGCGAACGCTTCCGCTGTCAGCCGCCGTTCCTGCCATAGTTTGACCCTCGTATTGGTGGTGCCTGTATCAATAGTAATAACTCGCATATAACCTCCGTATCTGAAGCAGCAGGGTAGGGGCGCTTCCGCGGTAAAGGCAAATAAAACGGAAATCAGCTCCGGGCGGAGGCAATTGCGTCCAGAAAGCGTTTGCCAAGATCGGTTACCGCCGCGTAATCGCCGCGGGCCAGCATTTCGTTTTGCACCAGACCGCCGCCGACGCCCACCGCCGCCGCGCCGGCCTTGATAAAGGCGGCGGCGTTAGTCAGGTCAACGCCGCCAACCGGCAGAAAATTAAGCGTGTCGAACGGACCCCGGAGATCTTTTACATATTGTGGTCCGGCCGACGATACCGGAAACAGTTTGATCAGCTGGCAGCCAAGCCGGGCGCACTGTGCGACTTCGCTGGGCGTAAACGCCCCCGGTGTCATCAGCAGGCCGGCTTGCTGCGCCATGCGGATAACCGCCTCGTCAGTATTCGGCGCTAAAATAAATTGAGCGCCGCTTTCCTTCGCCTCTATTACCTGCGACGGCTCTGTCACCGTTCCCGCCCCAGGATAAACGCTGCCGGCAAATCGGTTGGCAATGGCAGCGATGATCCGGCCGGCGTCCGGCGTATTAAAGGTGACCTCGACCGCGGTTACGCCAGCCTTTGCCAGCGCCTCGACCACACGCAGGGACTGATCCTGGGAAATTTTGCGCAAAATGGCAATAATACCGGTTTGTTTAATAACAGCTAGCGGTTTCTGGCTGTTCATTGTACGCCTCCTGTCTCAATCGGCAGTCCGGGCTTGTACGTGCCGCTTTTTCCTATACATATTCAACAGGGACGAAATTTCCCCTATCAAATTAATAAAATTAAAATGAATTTTCCGATTATGATTTTGAGTACTATATGATGGCAGGCATTATGCCTTGCCCAATCAGCCTTGTCAACAGACAAACCCGGCCTCCGCGCGGAAGCCGGGTTTGTCTGTGTATGTCGGCGATCAGTGTTTCAGTGCCAGGCGCTTTTGTTCGCGCCGGGCGTAGTCAGAAAGGCTGTAATTGATAATGAAATAGATGGCGGCAATGGCGATGAACAGAGCGAACACCTGGGATGAGGAGCCGTATTTGCCCATAATGATCATGCCCTTGCCGGTCAGATCCTCAATGCCGACCGCCCAGACGAAGGAGGTATCCTTAAGGACAGTGGTAAACTGGGACACCAGCGGCGGAATCATTTTTTGCAGGGCCTGCGGCAGAATGATGTGCCGTAAGGTTTGCAGCCGGCTGAAGCCCTGGGAGGCAGCGGCCTCCCACTGGCCCTTTGGCACCGAATTCAAACCGCCGCGAACAATTTCGGCAATAACGGAAGCGGTAAAGATGGTCATTGCCGTGATGCCGGCCACCAGGGGCGGCATCGGCGTCATGAACCGTACTGCCAGGATAAACAGGAGCAACGGTGTATTGCGCACCGCTTCGATATAAATGGCGGCGGGAATGGCCAGCAGCGGCTGCCGCGAGAAGCGCGCCACGCCCAGTACAATGCCGAACAGCGTGCTAAGTACAATTGACGCCAGTGCAATGTAGAGGGTGGTTAACAGGCCCTGCAGCAGGAAGGCGGCAATTTCAGCCTGGAAAAGCTCCTGAATCATAGCGACACCTCCAAGCGGCGCTCCAGTTTACGGGCATAGCTGGCCAGCGGCAGGCAGAGGCTGAGATAGAGAAGGCCGGTGACAACGTAGGAAGGTCCGTAGTAGATGTTGTTGCTGGACCAGGAATCGGCGTGATACATTAATTCTCCACCGGCGACCATTGCCAGCACCGAGGTGTTTTTGATCAGGGAGACCGCTTGATTGGTCAGCGGCGGATACATGACCCGCTTGGCCTGCGGCAAAATGATATGACGCATTGCCCGCCAGTAGCTGAAGCCCTGGGAGGCGGCGGCTTCCTTCTGTCCGCGCGGCACAGCTTCGATGCCGGCCCGCACGACTTCGGCAATATAGGCGCCGTGGTAGACGCCTACCCCGATCACGCCGACGCTGAATACAGGCAGCATAATGCCCAGATGCGGCAGCGCGTGGAATAGAAAAAAGATCTGGATAACCAACGGCGTATTTTGAATACACTCGACGTAAACCCGGTTAAGCAGCCGCAGCGGCTTGCTTTCCATTGTGCCCAGTACGCCGAAGAGAATGCCCAGCGCCAGTGAGAGAGCCAGGCCGCAGACCGACAGGAGAATGGTCACGGCAAACCCCTCCGCGAAAACATGCCAGTCCTGGAACAGGGCCTCCCACTTAAACCAGGCAAAAGGGCCGGGCATTTATTTTAGCCCCCACTTTTGAATCAGCTTATCCAATTCGCCCGATTTCTTCATGTCGCTGATTGTATCGTTGACAAGCTTGGCCAGGCCTTCATTGGATTTTTTGGAAGCAATGCCGTATTCCTGCGGGCTGAAGCGATCGTCCAGAATCACCGTGCTGTCGTCGAGATAGCCAAAGAGGATGGCGGCATCGACGGAAAAGGCGTCAACGCGGCCGGCGTCAAGCGCGGTTTTGATTTCCGGGTAGGTGCCGAATTCAAGGAAGCTGACCTTAACGCCAAGCTTGTCGGCGGCTTCCTGAACCGCTTTTTTCGAGGTTGCGCTTTGCGCTACCCCGATCTTTTTACCGTCAAAGTCTTTCAGGCTTTTGGCGCCGGCGGCTTTTTTCACCAGCAGCGCAACGCCGTCAGTAAAGTAGGGATCGGAAAAATTATAGCTTTTCTTACGTTCTTCAGTAATGGTAAAGGTGGCGATAACCAGGTCAATTTCGCCGTTATCAAGCAGCGGGCCGCGGGTTTTGGCGGTTACGCCCTGCACATCAATCTTGCTTTCGTCGCCTATGATCTTTTTGGCGATCGCTTTCGCCAGGTCAATTTCCATGCCTTCGGTTTTATTGGTTTGAGGATCCTTGTAGCCAAACTTGGGAACATCGACTTTAACGCCGACCTTGAGGACACCCCGGTCCTTAATCGCTTTGATGTCGGCGGGAACGCCGCCGTCCTTGGCGGCCGGAGCCGGTGAAGAGCCGCAGCCGGCGGCGAGAAAGGCGCTAACCACTAACAGGCCTGCGAAACGAATAATTCCTTTTTTCATTTGTTTTCCCTCCTGCGTATTTAGTTGGCTCGCAAAATCCGGCTCAAAAACATTTTTGTCCGGTCGTGCGTCGGATTGGTAAAGAAATGTTCCGGCGGCCCTTCTTCCAGGATCTGGCCGCCATCCATAAAGATAACCCGGTCGGCCACCTGGCGGGCAAAGCCCATCTCATGGGTAACAACAATCATGGTAATACCTTCCTGGGCCAGGCTGATCATGACATCAAGCACTTCCTGAATCATTTCCGGATCAAGCGCCGAGGTCGGTTCGTCAAACAGCATAATCTGCGGCCGCATATTCAATGCCCGGGCAATAGCGACCCGCTGCTGCTGACCGCCGGACAATTGCGCCGGATACGCATTTGCCTTATCCTTCAGGCCCACCCGCTCGAGAAAGTCCAGTCCGGATTCGATCGCTTCCTTTTCCGGCACTCCCTTGATCAGGACAGGGGCAAGCGTGACGTTCTCGAGCACCGTTTTATGGGGGTAGAGATTAAATTGCTGAAAAACCATTGCTACAGATTCGCGGACCTTAGTAATCGGCGCTTTGTCGGCGGTAATGTCAATGCCGTCAACGACGACCGTGCCCGATGTCGGCTTTTCCAGCAAGTTGACGCAGCGGATCAGGGTGCTTTTACCCGAGCCGCTGGGGCCGATTACAACCACCTTTTCGCCGCTGGCGACGGAAAGGCTGACGTCCTTGAGAACATGCAGCTGACCAAAATATTTATTTATGCCATTGAGTTGTATCACTTCGCAATCTTCTCCTCCTCCCGGACAATAAAAAACGCACGGCTAAGCAATCGCTTAGTCGTGCGGCATCATTGTCGCTACGTCTTGATGATGTATCTAATATTACATTCCTAAGCCGGTTTTGTCAATATAGCAATAATTTGTAACACTAAAAAATTAGCTAATAAACATAAGAAAAGATCTCTCTTTGCCTTTGATAGTGGTATGGCAATGCGGTAATTTTGTTTTGGCGCGAGACAAGGCGGCAAAAAGGCAAAAGCAACGTCTCCCAGCAGACTGCTGCAGTCTGTTGGGAGACCATATTCTGCTGTTTTGATGCAGCTGGATTACTTTTGTCGATAGGGTGGAGTGGACTTGCTTAATTGCTGCCAAATAAGAGACCTAGCAGGACAATCCCGCCAAGGGTATTCATGATTCGCTTATGACGGTCATTTTCTCGATCCTGCCGCTCCTTCCATTCCCGGTGGGATTCGCGATCATAGCGCTGCATTTCGCGTTCATGCCAGGCGCGCTCGGCCCGGATCCGTTCACGGCGTTCCTGCTCCTTGTCAAAGCGGTATTGCCAGGCGATCCGTTCCTGCTCCTTGCGGTACTGCTCCGCCCGCCGCTCCTGTTCGCGGCGGATTTGTTCGCGCCGCTGCTGTTCCTGGCGGCGCTCCTGCTCCTGCTGCCGGCGCAAGCGCTCCTGGTCGCGGCGATGCTGCTCTTCCAGACGCTGCCGCTCCTGCCGGCGTTTTTCTTCCTGGCGCTGCTGCTCATGGCGATAGTCGGGACGCGCTGCCTCCGCTACGGCTGCGCCTGCACCGACCTGCATGCAGACAAGCAGGGAATAGACGACCGCCTTTTTGACCCATTGGTTCATTTGTCATTCCTCCTGGCGCCTCCGGAGGCAAGGCGCTGTATTTTACCAACTTCATTATAAATTGGGAATATGACAAATTTATGACTGACTTAACCTGAGCGGTGAAAGCAACTGTTCTCTGGCCTAGGGCTTATCCTTTGTTTGGCTGGGCGCTGACGGTCTCGCTGGCCGGTTTGTTACGGGGCAGCCGCCGCGGCTGTGATCGGAAAAGTAAATAAACAAAAAGCAGGCATTGCGGCGTTGGCCGAATACCTGCTTTGGGCTGTGGTTGGGGGCGGCTTAACGCTGATAGACCAGTTGTCCGCCGGCAATAGTGGCTACAACCTGGACATCGCGGATCGCCGCCGGTTCGATGGCGAGCAGATCCGCTGACAGCACAGCGATATCAGCCAGTTTTCCCGGCTGCAGCGAGCCCTTGTCGGCTTCGGCGAATTCGGCCCAGGCACTGTTTAGGGTGTAGGCCTGGAGTGCCGCCGCTACGTCAATCTTTTCCTGCGGCATCCAGCCGCCGGGATAACGGCCGTCAAGAGTCGCCCGGGTTACCGCCGCGTAGATGCCCAGCAGCGGGTTCAGCGGCGCTACTGGCCAGTCGGTGCCAAAGCTGACCAGTGCCCCGGCTTCGATTAATGAGCGGAACGGATAGGTCAGACGGCAGCGCTCGGCGCCAATGCGGCGTTCGGCAAAGCGGCCGTCGTCAATGGCGTGATAAGGCTGGACCGAGGCGATAACCCCCAGCTCACAGAAGCGGCCGAGATCAGCCGGCGTCAGGTGCTGAGCGTGTTCGATGCGGTGCCGGCTGTCGCGGCAGCCGTTGGCAGCGGCGACAGCGGTAAAGAGCTCTAACAGCTCATGATTGGCGCGGTCGCCAATTGCGTGAATCGAGCATTGCAGCCCGGCGGCATCGGCGGCAGTTGCCCGCTGCAGCATAATACCCTCCGGGTGCATTTGATCGTGCAGCAGGCCGCAGTTGCCAGGCTCATCGGCATAGGGCTCGAAGAAGTAAGCGGTTCGCGAGCCGAGGGCGCCGTCGGCAAAGCCTTTAAGCCCGGCCAGCTTCAGCCATTCGTCGCCGCCACCATTGGTTTTAATCCAGTCCGCCTGCTTTTGCCAGTGGCTGATTGGCGTACGGGCGGCTACCCGCACCGTCAGGAGCCCGCGCTGCCGCAATGCGGCAAAAACGCTGTACTCCTGCCAGCTGGTTACGTCCTGGATGGAGGTTACCCCCAGCGAATTGGCGTGACGCATGGCTGCCGTCAACTGCGCGCTGACCGTATCCTCGGTCAGCTGCGGCATTGCCCTGACTACCATATCGGCGGCAGCGTCCTTGACAATACCGGTCGGATTGCCGGCGGCGTCGCGCTCAATTGTACCGCCGGCCGGATCGGGTGTTTCGCGGTCAATGCCGGCCTGTTTTAGCGCCAACGAATTAGCCAGTGCCATGTGCAGGTCAAGACGATAGACAAGAACCGGATGCTGCGGTGTACAGGCATCAATCCAGTCGCGGTGCGGCAGGGCAGAGTCGGCCCAGGCCTCGTTATCCCAACTGCCGCCTGTTATCCAGGTTCCCGCCGGCAGTGTCGCGGCATGGGCGGCGATACGGCGGCTGAAATCGCCGCGGTCTTTGGCATCGCGCAGGTCGACACTCAGCAGCGTCTCGCCGCCCATGCGAAAGTGGGTGTGATTGTCAATAAAGCCGCTCATGACAAACTGATTGCCGGCGTCGAAAATGACAGCGCCGGCTGCAGCCAGTTCCCGCACCGAGCGATTGTCGCCGACAGCGACAATCCGTCCCTGCCGTGCTGCCAGCGCCTGCGCCCGCGGCTGCTGGGGATTGCCGGTGTAGATATTGCCGTTAAGTAAAATAAAATCAGCGGTGTTCAATGCTTCGGCCTCCTCACGGCGATTATGAACGCGCTTTTGCGGTCAGCGCATGTTCCAGCGTGTGCCAGGATAAGACGGCGCATTTGACCCGCGCCGGCATGTTGGCAATATTTTTTAATACCACGGCTTCGTCAAGCGCTTCCAGCTCCGCCTCGTCGGTAATTTCCCGCTTGATCATGCCGAGAAAGGTAGCGATCAGCTGCTGCGCTTCCGCGACGGTCTTGCCGCGAACCAAATCGATCATCATTGAAGCCGACGCCTGCGAGATGGCGCAGCCGACGCCGCTAAACGCGGCATCGGCAATCACACCGTCGGCCGTCAGTTTGACCTCCAGTGCGATTTCATCGCCGCAGCTGGGATTGCGGCCGGCCTCGACGATATCTGGCTGCTCCAGATGGCGTTTATTGCGGCCGGAGGCGTTGTGCTCGGCAATAATTTCCGTGTACAGGCTACTTAGATCCATAGCCCAGCCACCTCCTGACACCGGCAAGGCTGGCGACCAGCGCGTCGACATCGTCGCGGCTGTTATAGAGATAAAAGCTGGCTCTGCAAGTGGCGGCGGCGCCGAGAAAGGTCATCAGCGGATGGGCGCAGTGGTGGCCGGCCCGGATGGCGATGCCATCGGCGTCAAGAATTGTCGATACATCGTGGGGATGGGCGTCCTGAATGTTGAAGGCGATGACACCGGTCTTCGTGCCGCCGCGGCTGTCACCATAGAGGGTGAGGTAAGGCAGTTGCCGCAGGCGTTCCAGTGCATAAGCGGT
Organism: uncultured Pelosinus sp.; assembly: GCA_900542835.1. GTDB lineage: Bacteria > Bacillota > Negativicutes > Sporomusales > Acetonemataceae > Anaerosporomusa. The sequence continues at coordinate 23,676 of UQPB01000001.1, forward strand.
AAGCTCTTCCTCCAGTCGGCGGATTGTGGCCAGGCCGACCGTTTCCAGGTAGTCGATAGCGGCTGCCAAGCCGACCGCGCCGCCGACATTTTGGGTGCCGGCTTCAAACTTTGCCGGCAGCGGCGCAAAGCTGGCGTCCTGCTCCCGTACATATTCAATCATATCGCCGCCGTAGAGGAATGGCGGCATCGCCTCCAGCAGCGCTGTCTTGCCGTAGAGAACGCCAATTCCCATAGGACCCAGCATTTTATGAGCGGAAAACGCGACAAAATCGGCGTCCATGGCGCTGACGTCAAGCGGCAGATGCGGCGCGCTCTGGGCGGCGTCAACAACTACCACTGCGCCAACGGCGTGCGCCTTTTGGATAATTAGCTCCACCGGATTGACGTTGCCCAGCACATTGGACACATGCGTCACCGCCACCAGCTTGGTTCTGGCAGTCAGTTTGGCGTCAAGCTCCGCTTCGGTGATCAGCCCCTCGCCGTCAACGTACAGGAACTTAAGCACAGCGCCTTTGGCGCGGGCAATCTGCTGCCAGGGGACCAGGTTGCTGTGGTGCTCGGCGATTGAAATCAGGATTTCATCTCCCTGGCCGATAAAATTGAGACCGTAGCTGTAAGCAACCAGGTTCAGCGATTCGGTGGCGTTTTTAGTGAAAATAATTTCGCTGCTGTCTTTGGCGCCGATAAAGCGGCGCACCGTTTCGCGCGCGCTTTCATACGCGTCCGTCGCCCGTACGCTAAGATCGTAGGCGCCGCGATGGGGATTGGCGTTGCCGTCGCGGTAATACGCCTCCATTGCCCGCAGCACCGCGAACGGCTTCTGGGTTGTTGCCGCGTTGTCAAGATAGACCAGCCGTTTACCGTTCATCCGCTGCGTTGCCAGCGGAAAATCAGCCAAATAGGGATTAGACATTGTCCAGACGCCTCCTTATGTGGTTTGTGATGGTTTCCTGCAGGGCGGGAAATGGAATCTGATCCAGAACCGGTCGCAGCGAAGCCTCGATAATCAGTTTTTTTGCGTCGGTCTCGCTCAGGCCCCGGCTCATCAGATAAAACAGCTTGTTTTCGTCCAGACGGCCGGTGCTGGCGGCGTGCTGTCCCTCGACATCGGCCTCGCCGCATAACAGCAGCGGTGTCGAGCGGTTGCGGACATCCGGGCTCAGCAATACGGTGTATTCCTCTTCGCTGCCTTTGGCGCCGGCGGCGCCGCTGACAAAATCGAGCGTGCCGCGGAAAATTTTGCGGCTGGCGTCAAGCAAGGCGCCGCGGGACTCGATGCTGCTGCGGGAGGCTTTACCGATATGGGTAATCAGATAGTTAATATCGATTTCGCGGGTTTTATCGCCCAAATACAGGGAGCGGATGTCGGCGGCGCTGTCTTCGCCCAGCAGCCGCAGCTTGCAGCTGGTCAGGCTGCGGCCGGCGCCAAGCTCGGCCAGGGTGACTCTGACAGTGGCTGTTTCGGCCACATCGGCGCCGACGCCGTCAAGATGGAGCACCTCATCCGGGAACCGCTGCGCCTTGATCAGATTGACCGTTGCGCCGCGGCCGGCGTAGATGCGGCATAAGCCGCTGTGAAAGCGGCCGCCGCTGGCGGCGGAGTAGTCAATCACCAGCGTCACTCGGCTGTTTTCGCCGGCAATGACGACCAGGTCGTCCAGCAGCACCGGATTGTCTTCATCCAACTGATAGGAGAGGAGGAGGGGCTGGCTGACGGTTGCGCCCGCGGCGACCTCCAGCAGCCAGCCGCTGTTGTGATGACGGCTGATCCATTGCTGCATTTCCCGGCTGACGCCGGCGTCCATGACGTCAGGCAAGGCGGCCAGACGATCGCCGGCCCGGTTAATCGCGGTAACGGTCAGACCGGGAACGGTCTCCAATTGCGGATTGAGCCGGAACGGGGGAACGTCTGGCAGTTCCTCTTCCAGACTGGCGGCATTGACGCCAAGCCAGCTCCAGGTTTTCACCGGAATATGATTAAGTTCTTGTGCCACTTTCATTCCTCCTAACCGATGCTGCCTTCCAGCTCAATCGTGATCAGCCGGTTCATTTCCACTGCGTATTCCAACGGCAGTTCCTTGGCCACCGGCTCGACAAAGCCGCGGACAATCATCGCTTTCGCTTCCTGCTCGCTGATACCCCGGCTCATTAGATAAAAAATCGCGTCGTCGCTGATGCGGCCGATTTTTGCCTCATGGCCGATATCGACTTCATCGTTTCCGATATCCAGCGCCGGAATGGTATCGGAGCGCGACCGGGAGTCAAGCATCAACGACTCACAGGAGATGGCCGCTTTGACATGATGCGCCGCCGGCAGCACCTTGACCGCGCCGCGGTAAACCGCCTGGCCGCCATCCTTGGAAATTGAGCGGGAATTGATGGTGGACGACGTATGAGGCGCGGCATGGACCACGGTAGTGCCGGTATCCAGTGTTTGACCGCCGGCGGCGAAGGTTACGCCGGTAAATTCAGCCCTGGCACCCTCTCCCTTTAGAATACTGACAGGGTAGAGCATCGAGACGCGGGAGCCAAACGAGCCGGATACCCATTCGATGCGGCCGTCCTTTTCGACAACCGCCCGTTTGGTGTTCAGGTTCAGCATATTGCGCGACCAGTTCTCAATCGTGGAATAACGCAGGCTGGCCCCTTCCCTCACGAACAGCTCAACACAGCCGGCGTGGAGATTGGTTACATTGTATTTTGGCGCTGAACAGCCTTCGATAAAATGCAGCTTGGCGCCCTTGTCGACAATGATCAGCGTATGTTCAAACTGGCCGGAGCCGGGAGAATTCAACCGGAAATAGGATTGCAGCGGAATGTCGACGGTGACGCCCGGCGGCACATAAACAAACGAGCCTCCCGACCAGACCGCCCCGTGCAGTGCGGCAAATTTATGGTCCTGCGGCGGCACCAGCGTCATAAAATGCTGCCGCAGCATGGCTTCGTGCTCCCGCAGCGCGGTTTCCATATCGGTATAAACGACGCCCTGCTTCACCAGTTCGTCCCGGATGCTGTGATACACAACCTCCGAATCATACTGGGCACCGACACCGGCCAGCGATTCCCGTTCAGCCTGCGGAATACCCAGCCGTTCAAAGGTGCTTTTAATGTCGTCCGGGACCTCGCCCCAGTCGCCTTTCATATCGGTGTCAGGGCGCACGTAGGTCACAATACGGTTCATATCCAGTTCGTCAAGCGAGGGACCCCAGGCCGGCAGTGCCTTTTGCTGATAAACCGCAAGTGAATGCAGGCGGAAATCGCGCATCCAGCCCGGATCGTTCTTTTCTTCGGCAATGCGCAGGACAATGTCCCGCGTCAGTCCCTCGTCCACCTTAAAACGGTAACGGTCTTGGTTTTTAATATCATAAAGACCGCGGTCGATATCGGCGACCTCGGTTCTTTTCTTTGTCATAGCCGCGCCTCACTTTCTCTCATGCTGCGTCAGCGGCCCGTTGCGCCGGCGAGTTGTTCCAACCGGGCAAAGCCCTGCTCCTGGATGGTTTCGATCAGGGCGGTGTCGCCGCTGGCGGTAATCCGGCCATTGATCAGCACATGCACCCTGTCAGGCTGAAGCTGTTCGAGAATAGCGGCGTTGTGAGTAATGATCAAGACGGCGTTATCCTGATTCTTGAACCGGCTGACGCCGGCTGAGACAATCTTGACCGCGTCGATATCAAGGCCGGAGTCGGTTTCGTCCAGAATCGCCAGCTTTGGCCGCAGCATCAGCAACTGCAGGATTTCATTTTTCTTCTTTTCGCCGCCGGAAAAGCCCAAGTTCAGATAGCGGCCGGCATAGCTGTCGTCCATATTCAGTTCCCGCATCGTCGCCTTCAATTCCTTTTGAAAGGCCAGGATGCGGCTGGTTTCGCCGCTAACGGCGTTGCGTGCCGTCCGCAAAAAGTTTTCCACCGTTACCCCCGGAATTTCCTCCGGATTTTGAAACGATAAAAAAATGCCCCGCCGCGCCCGTTCATGCGGCTTTAAACCGCTGATATCCTCGCCGTCAAACCGGATCGAGCCGGCGGTGACCTCGTAATTGGGATGGCCGGTAATCAGATTGACCAGCGTTGATTTGCCGGCGCCGTTCGGCCCCATGATTACATGCACTTCACCCTTATTGACCGTCAAATCAAGTCCCTTGATAATTTCCTTGCCGTTAACGGCGGCATGCAGCCCGGCAATGTCTAACAGTGTTGCCGTCATCTTTCCACCTCATTATTTTCTGAAATATCATTATTCTTATCGTTTTACTCGGAATTTTAACTTTATTTTATGCTTCTTCCGGCCGGCTGTCAACAGCTTGTTGCGGTAGGCGGCCGGCATTTTCAGATGCCGTACATCGGCAAGGAAGCTGCGTTGCCCGCGTAAAAAACCTTTCCCGCCGCTTTATCCTTCCCTGGCGGCGGGGTATTTAGTCTTTGCCTATTACGGGTGGCAGGCACAGCGGGATGTCAGTTTAATTCGTCCTGCCGTACTCTTTGCGTTGCTTACGTGCGCCCAGGCCGGTTCTTCCGGCCTGGGCGCTTCCCTTTTTACTGGGGCAGGGAGGTCTTTCTTGCTTGTTCAAGCTGTGGCAGCAGCATGCCGGTCAAAAGAAGGGCGCAGCCTAACAGGCCGCGTGGGCCGATATCTTCCTGCAGCAGCAGCCAGCCGCCGACAGCGGCAAAAATTGTTTCCATGCTAAGGATAATGGCTGCGTGAGCCGGCTTGGCGTTTTTTTGACCGACCACCTGCAGCGTGTAGGCAATGCCGACAGAGGCAATGCCGCCGTAGAGGATGGGGATTGCCGCCCCATAGATGCCTGTCAGGGTGATTTCCTCGAATGCCAGGGCGACGCCCAGGCTCAGCAGCGCGCAAACGATAAACTGAATGCAGGAAAGCCGCAGTACGTTAACCCGCTGGGAATAGTAGCCGATGAGCAGGATATGCAGTCCCCAAAAAATCGCGCCGATTAGCGCCAGCGCGTCGCCGTAGGCTATCGTAAGCTCTTCAGTGACACTGAGAAAATAGACGCCGCCGGCGGCGAACAGCGCCCCCGCCCAGGTGCTGCCGGAAATGACTTGTCGACAGCACAGGCCCAGCAGCGGCACCAGGATCAGGTACAGGCTGGTTAAAAAGGCAGCTTTGCCGGCGGTGGTATAAACCAGGGCAATTTGCTGCAGTGAAGCGCCGGTAAACAAAACCGCGCCAGCGAGAATACCGCCAAGGAGCGCCGGCTGCCGGTTCGCCTGAACCTCGTCAGCACCCGTCTTCCAGCGGTCATAGAGCAGCAGCGGCAGCAGCGACAGGCTGCCAAGCGCAAAGCGGATGCCGTTGAAGGTAAACGGCCCCATATGTTCCATGCCTACCCGCTGCGCCACAAACGCCAGGCCCCAGATCGCCGCTGTCAATAGCAGCAGCAGGTTGGCTCTCACTTCTTTTTGTTTCATATATACTCCTTTCCTGCGATGCTGAAATGCAAAAGCCGCGGCAGCGCCAACGGCTTCATCGCTTCCTTATGTATGAGCAAGCTAAATCCGGATATGCTGTTATGTTCGTCAGGGCATTAGTATACTATTCGGATCTGAAGGCAAAAATCCTGCTGCAATGCCAAATTTTTGCGCCGGTTATCAGACGGTGTCCTTTATAACCGGGCATCTGTCCCGCTGCTGCTTAACCGCCGCCGGGGTAAAAGAAATTTTTTTAACGCTATAATGAGGTTCTCTATTACCATAGTGAATTTCATCATTTGGAAGATATAAATTGCGACAGCATCCGGCTGATCAGTGGTTGGTGCTGGGGCAATAGAGGCTTTCTTTTGGTGAGGTCGGACACCCTTTTCTCTGTGTGCGATTTGCCGACAAGCCGTGATCTGGCGGCGCGGCAAGGCCGTGGGGCCGGCCGGAATAGACAATAACCAAATTGCTCATACTGTGAGCAAGACGACAAACGGCAGGAGGGCTGTCTATGTTTGGCTTTGGGCGGTCAGCAAAAATGAAAAAAACAGGCGATGGCCGCCTGACCGGCAAAGAGACCTGCGAGGAGCTGTCGGCTTGTTATGAAGAAACGCTGGCCCGGTTGAAAGCGCTCTTTCAGAATGACGACCTCATGCAATTCCGGGAAATAAGAAATAAACAAACTGCCGACCAGCGGTTTTGTCTGCTGTATTGCGATGGCTTGGTGGACTTGAATTTAATCGAATCGCATTTGATCAAACCATTGCTGACCATGCGTCTGTCCGCGCAAGAGCCGCTGACATTGGCAACCCTTTGGGAGCAGGTGATCCAGACCGGATCAGGAAAGCCGGTCAGTCGTTATCCGGAGATTGTGAGGGCGGTCACCGGCGGCGACACCTTTTTATTTGTCGAGGGACTACGAGAGGGTCTGCTGTTTAGCGTTAAAAGCTTTGAAAAGCGCTCTGTCTCAGAGCCGGAAGGCGAGAAGATTCTGAGCGGTCCGCGGGAAGGCTTTACCGAATCGCTGATCGGCAATTTATCCATGCTCCGGCGGAAAATAAGAACAGAGCGGCTGAAGATGCGGTTTTGCTATTGCGGACGTCAGACCGATACGCAGTTGTGCATTGCCTGGCTGGAGGACATTGTTAATCCTTCCGTCCTTAAAGAACTGAATCGGCGTCTGGAGGCGATCGACATTGATGCCGTTTTGGACGCAAATTATATCACCGAGCTGGTGCGGGATAATCCCTGGTCACCGTTTCGATCGGTCGGCTATACCGAACGGCCGGATGTGGTGGCGGGAAAGCTGCTGGAGGGGCGCGTCGCCCTGTTTGTGGACGGAACGCCGGTCGTGTTGACAGTGCCATACCTGTTTATCGAAAATTTTCAGAGCGGCGAGGATTATTACCTGAACTTCTACTATACCTCCTTCTCGCGGCTGCTTCGCATTTTGGGGTTTTTCCTGGCAATTATGGTGCCGGCTGTTTATGTCGCGGTTGTGGCCTATCACCAGGAAATGCTGCCGGCGCCGCTGTTGATCAGCATCGCGGTGGAACGGCAGGGCGTTCCCCTGCCTGCGGCCCTGGAGGCTTTTTTTATGCTGATTGTTTTTGATATTCTGCGGGAAACGGGGTTGAGGATGCCGACCCATGTGGGGCAGGCGCTCAGCATTGTCGGCGCGCTGGTCGTCGGTCAGGCGGCGGTGGAGGCCAAGCTGGTAGCTGCACCGATGATCATTGTCGTTGCGCTGACAGGAATCACCAGCCTGTTGATTCCCAAAATGAACGCACCGGTGATCATTGCCCGTTTCGGCATGCTGGCACTGGCCTCCTCGCTTGGCTTTCTGGGCGTTACGCTGGGGTTTGCGCTGCTGCTGGCGCACGTGCTTGCCCTCCGTTCTTTTGGTGTCTCGCAGCTGAATCCTGATCGTGAGTGGACTTATCAGGAGGTTAAAGACACACTGCTGCGTGCCCCCTGGTGGCAGATGCGGCTGCGGCCTGACCGGCTCAGCGCCAATTCGGTCAGGGAGCGGTCAGGCAAGGAGAAGCAGACATGAACCGACGCGGCGCTTGGATAATCTGGCTGCTGTTGTGCTGTATTCCGCTTGGAGGCTGCTGGAATTACCGGGGCTTGGATACGCTGGATATTGTAACCGGCATGGCTGTTGACAAGGATCTGGCAACCGGCGGTTATCTGCTGACTTTTGAGATTGTTGATACCCAGACGGCCGGCAAAGAAACACCGATTCAGGTGAAATATGTAGAGGCGCGGGGAGAGACTCTGTTCAGCGCCATCCGCAACGCCAAAAAGAGACTGATCAACAAGCTATACGGCGGTAATATGCAGGCGGTTGTTATCAGCCGTCAGGTTGCTGCTGAGGAAGGCATCTTTACCATTCTCGAGGAAATTCTGCGCGACGGCGAACCGCGGGAAACGCTGAGTGTTGCCATCTCGCAGGAAAAAACAGCCCAGGCAATTTTGCTGACGGAGGGGCTGGATTCTAAAATTATTGCGTTTGAAATTCATGAAACTATTGATGAAGACAAGCGCACCACCGGTTCAACCAGGGATGTGGCACTGTATCAGGCTTATAATGCGATCAAGGAGCCGGGAAGCGCCCTGGTCTTGCCAGCCCTGCACCGTGTACAGAATCTTGGAGCGGCCACTGCTGAGGCCAATGGCGTCGCACTGTTCCGGCGGGATAAGCTGCTGGGCTTTTTATCGGCGGAGCAGACACCATATTATCTGCTCATTGTCAATGAGCTGCAGGGCGGCGTACTGTCTTTCCCTTATTCTGAAAGCGACAGCAAAATTTCGCTGGAAATCAAAAGCTGTGACAGCAAAACCGCTGTCCGGTATGAGGCGGGGCAGCTCGTGGTGTCGGTCAGCATTAAAACGACTGTCAATCTAATGGAGTTGAAGGCCGGCGCTGATCTTTCCAAGCCAGAGGAACGGGAAAAGCTGGAGTCGTATACGGAAAGGTACTTGGAGCAGCGCACTGCATCCTTGTTTCAGTCCGTTCAGGCCGAATACGGGACTGACATTTTCGGACTGGGACGGTTGCTGTATAAAGATGATCCTGCGTTGTGGCGGCAACTGCAGAACGGTTGGGATCCCCTCCTTAGGCAGGCGCGAATCGAGGTACATGCAAGGGCGGATATTCTGAACACGGGGGTTTTAAAGGATTACTGAGGAGGTATACTGATGGTGACGGCAATTGTATTGATTTTTTTCCTGCTGGTCATTATGCTGGGGTTATGCCCGTCCTGGAAGCGCCGCAGCAGGCAGGAGAACCTGTTTTATCTGGTTTGCACTTGCACCAGCTTTACTGTTTTGTTTTTGCGAAGTCTCGATATTGAGCTAACCGATCCGGCTAAACGGTTGGTGGACCTGGCCAATTTGATCCGGCACGGCCGTTGAGTATCAGGAGGAGCATTTGTGATGCCAAAAGAGACAATGTCCGCCCGCGGCGTCAGCGGCCTGATTATTTTACTGGTTCTGTGTGGCACGGTGTTAAGCGGAGCCAATACGGTCGAACAGGACTTCTGGCTGTCTATCGGTCTGGCCGGCGTGCTGTTTCTGCCGGTAATTTTGCTTTATGGCCGGCTTGGGACGCTGTTTCCCGGGCGAGGGCTGTTCGAAATCATAGAGACGCTGTTCGGCAGAACCGCCGGCATGGGGCTGATCCTCTGGGTGTCCGGGTACGCGCTGGTAGTCACCTCGCTGCTGCTGCGGAATTTTGTTGAATTTACCGTAGTTATCGCGTTGCAGGATACCCCGCGCATTCCGTTGATGATTGCTATCCTCGCTGTGGCGGTGTATCTGGCTGATAAAGGGCTGGTGGTGTTTGGCCGCTGGTCGGTCATCATCTGCGCCATGATCCTGGTCAACGTGCTGTTTACCATTCTATTGTCACTGGACGTAATTGATTTGTCTCACATCCAGCCTGTGCTGGATCATCGTTTTTCAGAGCTTGCGGCCAATGCACTGATCATGGGTTTCATCGCCATTGGTGAATCAATGCTGATTTTGACCCTGCTGGGGCATGTCCCGGCAGGCGCGAGCGTCTATCGAATTTATTCATGGGGCATCTTTCTCGGCATTGGCTTTTTCATCTTAATGGTATTGCGCAATTTGGCAATTTTGGGACCCGAAATGGTCAAGGCTGCCAAGTTTTCGGCCTATATGGCGGTGCGAATCGTCCATTTCGGCAATTTTTTCGAGCGCGTGGAAAGCCTGATTTCTTTCAACCTGATTTTAATGGGCATAACCAAAATAACGCTCTGTCTGACCGCGGCGGCGATGGGGACAGCCCGGCTGCTGCAAACGGACGATTACCGCCGGCTGCTGCTGCCAGTCAGTCTATTGGCGCTGGCGCTATGCGCGATTATTTTTAAAAATGCATATGAAATATTTGAGTTTGTGTGGGCCTATTGGCTGTTGGCTCTGCCTGTGCAGGTCGTACTGCCGCTGCTGCTATGGGTAGTAGCGGAAAGACGGGCAAAAGGCGGCCGCCTTTATCGAGGCGGCCGGCGGTATTGAGCCGTACAGGTATCCTGGGCCGCTTTTCGTTTCTCCGGCAGCGACGCGTAGATAAACGGTTGCTGCTTTTCCGGCTGTCACCCGGCGTTAAAGCCCTGACGGGCATGCGCCGGGTTTTTCATACGCGCGGGGTTGATTTTTACCAGCTTTTGGTCTATAGTGTAATCAAGAACCCTCCCCCGGGTGGAGGGGGTAAGGAGAATGGCTGTGACACGTGAAGAGTTGAAAAAAAGTGTGCGGCAGCGGCTGGGAACGATTAAAGGCCATGTTGCCGGGATTGAAAAAATGGTCGATGAAAATAAAGATTGCGAAGAGGTCCTCGTCCAGTTGAGCGCTATCGCCGGCGCGGTGAATAAGCTCAGCGCCCATATCCTGGAGAACTATGCCGGAGCCTGCCTGGAAGACGCGCGGATTACGGATGAGCAGGTACGGCAGCGCATGGAGAATTTAACAAAGATGATGCTCAGCCTAGTTAGAAAGTAGGGCATCAGGGAGGTGTTTAGTTATGAACAGGATTGTTGTAATTGGCGGTGTGGCAGCCGGTCTGAAAGCGGCGGCAAAGGCGCGCAGAGGTGATCCCCATGCCAGCATTACTGTAGTCGACAAAGGGGAGATCATTTCCTTCGGCGCCTGTGGCATGCCGTACTATGTCGCTGGCGATGTGCCTGAGATTGAAGCTTTAATGAGAACCGCCATGGGAAATATGCGCGATCCGGAGTATTTCCGCCACAGCAAAGGCATCACGGTGCTGACGCAGACAGAAGCCGTCGCTATTGACCGCCAGGCCAAGCAGGTGCAGCTGAAAAAGCTTGTCAGTGGTGAAACTGACAGTATTGCTTATGATAAACTGGTAATCGCCACCGGCGCTTCTCCGGTCAAGCCACCGCTGCCGGGAGTGGAATTGGCAAATATTTACCCGCTATGGCGGCCGGAGGACGCTGTGGCCATCCGGCAGGGAATTGAGCAGGGGCTCTTCCGGAAAGCAGTTATTATCGGCGCCGGTCTGATAGGCATGGAAATGGCCGAGGCATTGACAAAGCGGCAGTTGCAGGTGACGGTGGTGGAAATGAAAGAGCAAATGTTTCCCGCTTTCCTCGATCCGGAGATCGCCGCAATTGCCGCCAAATACGCAGCGGCAAAAGGCATTGAGCTGCTGAGCGGCGAAACGGTCCAACGTTTTAGCGGTAATACGGTGGTAACCGGGGTAGTGACCGATAAGCGCACCTTGCCTGCCGATTTGGTTCTGCTGGCGGTGGGGGCGCGTCCCAATACCGAGCTGGCTAAGGCGGCGGGACTGGTGATCGGGGAATCAGGCGCGATTGCCGTTGACGACCAGCTGCGCACCAGCGATCCCGATATTTACGCCGGCGGCGATTGTGCCGAAAACGTGCATCTGGTATCCGGGAAAAAGGTATTCGCCCCCATGGGATCGACGGCCAACAAGCATGGCCGGGTTATTGGCGAAAACCTTTGCGGCGGCCATGTCAAGTTCCGCGGCGTCCTCAATACAGTTGTCGCTAAAATTCATGATTTGACGGTGGGCAAGACTGGGCTGAGTGAACGTGAGGCGAAGCAGCTTGGTTACGAATACGTTACCGCGATGATCGCCGGCGGCGACAAACCGCACTATATGCCTGGCTCCAGGCTGATCACAGTTAAGCTGATTGCCGAAGCCCAAACCGGCAGAGTGCTGGGACTGCAAGCGGTCGGTGAGGGTGAAGTCGCCAAACGCGTGGATGTGGTGGCAACGCTGCTGACCTTTGGCGGCAGTATCGACGATCTGTTCGCTGCCGACCTGTCTTACGCGCCGCCATATAATACGCCGATTGACAGTGTCGCGGTCGCGGCCAACGCTGTGATGAATAAGCTGGCCGGCCGGCTGAAAGGTATTTCGCCGCTGGCGGCCAAGGAAAAAATGGCGTCACGGCAAACTGTGTTTCTGGATGTGCGGACAGCCGGTGAATGCCGGCAGCTGCGGCTGGCAGACTGCCCCAAGGTTCAGTACATCCCGTTGGCAGGGTTGCGCAGCCGGCTGGCGGAGCTGAACAAAGACGATGAAATTGTGGCGTTCTGCAAGGTCAGCCTGCGGGGCTATGAGGCGGAGCTGATTTTGGCCGGCGCCGGCTTTGAAAATGTCAAAGTGATGGAAGGCGGTGTCGCCGCTTGGCCGTTTGGCTGTGAGCAGGAGTAGCTTCACAGACTGGAGATTGGTCTTAAACGCCAGCGCCTGCGCGCTGCCCAGGCGCGGCATAGAGATTGCCTGCGTGTATAAATGAAAAGCGCATGAAGACAATCGCGGTTGTCTGTCATGCGCTTTTTGGCTTAATGTCTGCCGCAGCCGTGGCTATGGCAGTGGTGCTCATGGTGGCCGTCATGGCCGTGCTCACAGGTACTGCCAGCGTCGACGAGTTCGCCGCGCAGGTAAAGTCCGGCAAGCTGCTCAGGCGTATCGGACGGCGCGCCGCAGGTAATTTTCAAACCGCGGCTGGTAAGAATATCCCTGGCGGCTTTGCCCATACCGCCGGCAATAATATCGGTGCAGCCCTGGTCGGCCAGCCAGTTGGGAATGACGCCGGGAGCGTGCGGCGGCGGGGTCAGGTATTCTTGCCTGGCAATTCTGCCGTTCTCAACTGTGAGAATAGCAAATTGCTCACAATGGCCGAAATGGGAACTGCGTTTTCCATTAGCTGCAGGAATGGCAATTTTCATGGATCATCACACCTTTCTGGATAGCTTTATTTAGTCTCCGGCGCTTGTCGCGGATTATTTCTCCCGTTGCTCCAGCGCCAGCGCCAGTTGATCGGCGCAGGAAGTCTGGTTGCGGCAAACGTTGCCTTTGAATTTGGCGATGACGTCTTCAACCGGCATGCCCTCCAGCAGCTTGCTGATAGCGCTCAGATTTCCCGGACAGCCGCCGACAAACTTTACGTTTTTGACCTGGTTATTTTCAACGTCAAAGTAAATTTCTTTGCAGCATACCCCTTGGGGAATATATTTGGTCATTGCCTTAAACCTCCTTAATGGGCGAGCCTGGGTTTTCCGCAGGCTGCTGGTCGTCCCGGCAGGCATTGCCCTGACAGTCCGGACAGCATAAATCCTGGCAGCGCTGTCCGGTGCCGCGCGGCAAAGTCCATTTATAGCCGCAATCGCGGCAGATAAGGTGTCGCAGGCTGGTCTGGCAGCGGGAGGCGACGCGGAAGCTGCCGCCATCAACGCGCAAGGCCTGGCCCTGCCATAAAGCGGAGGCTATTTTCTGATGCGCCGTATTGATAATACGGTGGAAGGTAGGGCGGGATACCGCCATCCGCTCCGCGGCTGCTCCCTGGTCCAACTGCTCGACGTCCGCCAGGCGGATAGCTTCCATTTCCTCAACGGTCAGAACAACTTCCTCCAGTGCATGCAGGGGCATCCCGGCCGGCTTGTAATGGGTAACCGGTGGCATTTGCTCGACCCGGCGTTGTTTCTGCGGACGTCCCATTGCCACACCTCCTCGTTTTAGATTATGAAATATATTTCATAATAAATATAGATTAAAAAAGCAGCCGTGTCAAGTGTATATAGCAAGCTGCGATAAAAAAGGCAGCATATGCGTTTTTGCAACTTCGTTCGCTCACGAGGCGGCGCTATTGCCCTTTCCGGAGAAGGAGCCTGGTGCTCCATTTTTTCCCGACGGAATCACTGGCCGGCTGGTCAGCCGGTGCAGGCGGCCGTAGCGTTAACAGGCCCACTCGTGTGTTAGCTGCCGGAGAATAAAACCGTGGCCGTCTTCCGGTTTAGGGAGACGGCCACGGTGACATAAAAAACACTTTTTTGTTGCCGGGAAACCATGCTATACTATATGAAGAGATAAGCCTTTTACCTTTTACTTGCCGGATAAGCCTGGTTTACGTGCAGGCAGTTACGGCTTTACCGGATTTGATCGCGGACCGGACCGGGGTGATTTGGCTATTGCTGGATTAATATGTAAACTAGTCGACTGTGTTTGACGCTCAAGCAAGCAGTGGGACTGGCGTGTTGGCACACGGCAGTCCTTTTTCATACCCTGGTATTAAAAAGTATATAAACATCTATCTTGGCGGCTGCCGGAGTTTCGATCCCGGAAAACCATAGTTGCGATCTGGTGATAAAAAGGGGGTAATACAAGGAGGAAGCTTTATCAATCTAACAGGAGCTCAGTGATAGACTGCCAAGCTGCAGACGGAGAAATTGCACCAGTTTTTCGTCCAGTTCCTCGCTTAACGCGATTACCTTGTGGTGGTCCAGTCCTTTTTGGGCGGCTTTGACATGCAGTGAGGCTCTCAGTGTTTCGATTTGTTCCAGCAACGCGGTAGTATTATCCATCGGCATCCTCTCCTTGAAAAATTATGTAATAAATTGCAATATAATACTAATTATACCCATTAAAATATAATTTTCAAGGGTTATTTAATTATATGTGCTGGATATATTAATTTTCATTATCCTGTAAAAGAGGTGATACTATGGCCTGTTTTACAGATAGACTCAATGAGCTATTTGAAGAGGCGAGAGATAGAAACTATCCGTTTTCGCGTGTGGATTACGCTAAGTTTTTGGGCGTCACTCATAATCAGGTCAGCGGCTGGCTTGATGGCAGAAGTGAACCCAGTATTAAAATGCTCCGCCACATTGCCAGAAGCCATAACGTTTCTTTGTCCTGGCTTGTGGGGGATACAAACATCAAACAGCCGGAATGCTTTCAGCCGGCGGCTGAACTGATTGCCAGAATGGAAGGCATGCCGCCTCAGGCTCTGGATATTATCGGGGCGGTAATTGAGATGACGCGGTTTTATTACCGGAAGAGCCCGGCGGCAAAATGCGACGCGGTCCTCAAAACATCTTCTTCTGAAACTTTATGACACTGACGGTCAGAACCGCGAAAATGTAGGCTGAGAGGGTCAGTACCTGCGACCAGAGAAAGTTGAGACCGATTCCTTTGAGGATAATGCCGCGCAGGATTTCGAGATAAAAGGTGATTGGCATGAGGTAGCCCAGATAGTAGAAAAACGCTGGCATAGCCTCGCGGGGAAACATGAAGCCTGACAACAGTGTGCTGGGAAGAAAAATGAAGAAAGACATCTGCATGGCTTGCATTTGCGTCCGGGCCAGCGTTGAAATCAGTACGCCCAGTGCAAGTGAAGCAATAATAAAGAGGGTGGTCAGCGCGTACAGCAGGCCAATACTGCCGCGCAGGGGAACGTCAAATACCAGTGTTCCCACTAACAGTGCCAGTGTCGCCTGGGCATAGCCGACAAAAATATAAGGGATGATCTTGCCCAGCATGAGCTCATGCGGTTTCATTGGCGTAACCAAAAGCTGTTCCAGCGTGCCGCGCTCTCGCTCACGCACAATTGCCATGGAGGTAATCATGACGAGTGTCATTGTCAGGATAACGCCGAGTATTCCCGGTACCATATAAAAGGGTGAGATAAAGTCAGGATTGTACCAGGGACGAATGCGAATGTCGAGGGGCGCCGCCACGCTCTTGCCGCTGATTCCCTGCAGCCGCTGCAGCAGGATTTCCTGTGATTTAAGCTGGCCGATCATTTGAGCCGAAGCAATCGCCGACGAGGCGGACATGGAGTCAGAGGCATCGACAATGACCTGGACGCTGGCGCTGCGTCCGTGTTTTAGGCTTTCGGCATAATCGGGCGGGATGATGATGC
This sequence comes from uncultured Pelosinus sp., assembly GCA_900542835.1. GTDB lineage: Bacteria > Bacillota > Negativicutes > Sporomusales > Acetonemataceae > Anaerosporomusa. Next base: position 39,339 of record UQPB01000001.1, read on the forward strand.
CGACCCTGGCCTTGCCGCGCTCAATCGCGGTGTTGACTTCCGTAAAACTGGCGGCGGTAGCGGTGATATCAAAATAGCTGCTTGCCGTCAGGGTATTCAGCAAGTCCCGGCTTTCCTGCTGCAGCGACTGGTCAAAAACAATTGTCGGCAAATGTTTGACATCGGTGTTGATGGCGAAGCCGAACAGCAGCAACTGCACGATCGGCAGCAGAATCATGATGCCAAAGGTCAGACGGTCCCGCCGCATCTGGATAAATTCTTTAACCAGAAGCGCCCGCAGCCGCTGCATTAAACCACCTCCCTGCGTTGCGATTTTACATAGTAGACAAAGACATCCTCAAGCGAAGGGGCCATAACCCGGTAGGCAAGCCCGGTATAGGCATCCAGTTGCTCAGGGGTAATTAACGCATGCACAGTTGTGCCATAAGGGTAGAGATCGAGACAGGGATAGCCGGCCAGCGTCTCCAGTAACGCCAGCGGTGAAGCGGCGTCAATTTCCAGCAGCAGGCCGGGCAGGTCTTGCTTCAGCGTATCCGGTGCGGCATCAGCGATCAGGCGGCCCTGATAAATAAATCCGATGGCATCGCAGTGTTCCGCCTCGTCCATAAAGTGGGTGGTTACCATGACCGTTGTTCCCGCTGCCGCCAGCTGGTAAATAATGTCCCAGAACAGGCGGCGTGAGGCGGGATCGACGCCGCCTGTCGGTTCATCCAGAAACAGCAATTGCGGCCGGTGCAGGATTGAGCAGCCCAGAGCCAGGCGCTGTTTCCAGCCGCCCGACAGGTTGGCGCTCAGCTCCTGACGGCGCTGCTCCAATCCGGCCATAGCCAGCATCTCTTCGATACGCTGCTTTTTGGCGGCGGGCGCGAGCCCGTACAGGCCGGCGTAAAAGTCCAAATTCTCCGCTACGGTCAAATCGTCGTACAGACTGAATTTTTGTGACATATAGCCAATTCTGGCCCTAATCGCGTCGCTTTCGCCGGCAAGATCGAAGCCGAGAATACGGCCGCTGCCGGCGGTAGGAGCAAGAATACCGCACAGCATGCGGATGGTAGTTGATTTTCCTGAGCCATTCGGACCCAGAAAGCCGTAAATGCTGCCGCGGCTGATTTGCAGACTGATCCTGTCTACTGCGGTAAAGTTGCCGAAGCTTCGGGTCAATCCGACTGTCTCCACTGCGTACATGCTTACTCCTCCCTCTGTGCCGCCAGATTGACGAAAACGTCTTCCAGACCGGGTGGAATTTCCCGCAGTGCAAGCAGCGGAATTTCCGCCGCGGCCAGCGCCGCTCTGACCGCTTCGGCGGCGGTGGCGCTGTCGCTGACCGCAAGGTGATATTTACTGCCGAATACGTTGATTTCCCGCAGCGGCGCCGCGGCCAGAGCATGCTTTACCTGCCGTCCTGGCGCCTGCAGCTCCAGCAGTTTGTACGGATAAGCCTGTTTCAACTGCTGCGGCGAACCGCAGGCGGCAATCTGTCCTTGATTAATAAACGCCAGCCGGCTGCACAGCTCCGCCTCGTCCATATAGGGAGTGGAGACAAAGATTGTCATACCCTCCTGGTTTAACCGGTAAAGCAGCTGCCAGAATTCACGCCTCGATACCGGGTCAACCCCGGTGGTCGGCTCGTCAAGCAAAAACAATTTTGGTCTGTGAAGCAGTGCTGCCGCCAACGCCAGCTTCTGCTTCATGCCGCCGGACAGGTTATCCGCCAGCCGGTCCTTAAACGGCAGCAGATTAGTAAAGGCCAGAATTTCCCGGCCTCGTTCCTCAATCTGACGCCGGGATGCGCCGTACAGTGCGCCGATAAAGCGGATGTTTTCAATCACGCTCAGATCGCCGTAAAGACTGAACCGCTGCGGCAAATAGCCGATGTGTTCCCGCACTGCTGCTGCCGCGGCGCTGTCAAGCAGTCTCACCGAGCCTGCGTTTGGGCGCAGGAGGCCGCAAAGCAGGCGGATAATGCTGGTTTTACCAGCGCCGTCAGGGCCTACCAGACCAAAGATTTCGCCGGCGGCGACAGTTAAGGAAAGCCGGTCGACCGCCGTTAACGCGCCGAAACGGCATACGACATTGTCCAGCTGGATCATTGCAGCGTTACGTCGGCCGGCATGCCGGGCTTTAATACTGAATCGGCATTGTCGATTTTTACTTTTACAGCAAAGACGAGATTGGCGCGTTCGTTCCGGGTAATGCTTTGGCGGGGCGTAAACTCAGCCTGCTGGCTGATTTCTTTGATTGTACCGCTAAAGGAGCGGTCAGGGAATGAATCGACTTTGACAATTGCGGCCTGACCGATACGGAGCAGTCCCAACTGCGGCGACGGAATATAGATTTTCACCCAGCAGTCGTTCATATCGCCAATAGTGGCCAGGGCGGAACCGGGATTGATATATTCGCCATTCTCGAAGTTTTTAGTTAGTGTCAGGCCGCTGACCGGACTGATGATGACCCTGTCGGCAGCCAGTGTTTGGCTTGCCGCCAGTACCGCTTTGCCGCGCTCGACCTCCAGCCGCTGCGCCTCGATCTCCTGCGGACGGCTTCCGGCCTCGGCCAGGCTTAGCCGTTCAGTCAGCGCCTGCAGCGAATTTTCGGCTACCGACAGGGAGGAACGGGCGTTATCCAACTGCTGCAGCGGAATCGCGCCTTGCTGATACAGTCGTTGATAGCGCTGATAATCAGCGGCTGCCTTTTCATAGACGGAACGGGCAGCGGCGGCGTTGGCGGCGATTTCCCGCCGTTCCTGGGCGCGGGGGCCGGCCTTCAGATCGCTTAGCTGCGCCTCGGCTCGCGCTAAAGCGGCTTCGTCGCGAAGTACCTGGGCCGTCAGATCGGGCCGGTCAATAACGGCGATTGTCTGCCCGGCGGCAATGCTGTCGCCTGCCTGAAGGGTAAGCCCGGTAATATAACCGCTCACCTTGGGCATAATGTCGGTTCGCGTAATTTCCACCGTACCGGTGGCGGTAATGCCCACCGCCACCGGCTGCAGCCACCGGCAGCCGCTGCTAATCAGCAGCAGTGCGGTTGCCGCCAGCGCCATTTTGCTAGTCAGCGTCATGCCGAATCACCCCGGTTAAAAAAATTTTCAGGGCATCTTCGAAATACTGCCGGTCGCGTTCCCGGTCTGCCGGCAGGAAGGCCTGTCGCAGCGGCTGCGATAAAAAGTAAAAATTCATCATGCCGGCAAGCGCTACCACCGCGTGGGCCGGAGTCAGGTCGGGGCGGAGCTGGCCGCAGGCGATGCCGTCATTGACTGTCTGGAGAATAAAACGAAAAATAGCGGCAACTTCCTGCTGGATAGTGGCGAATGACGGCGTTGGGTTGGCAAACTCGCTGTAGAGAAAGCGGACAATGTAGGGATTATGCGTATGAATAGCCAATACGCCGTGGGCATAGGCCTCAAGCCTCGCGATCGGCGACGCTGCGCTCGCCCGGATTTGGTTGATAATTGTTTCCACCGTAGCGAACTGTTGCTGCAGAACCGCAGTGTATAAACCCTCCTTGCCGCCAAAGTAATAGGAGATTAAGGCGCTGTTGGCCTGAGCCGCCTGCGCCACCTCGCGAATGGATACGGCGGCAAACCCTTTTTCGGCAAACAGGCGCGTCGCGGCCGTCAATAGCTTTTCTTTGGCATCCGGTTCCATAATATCCCTCATTTGCATATTAATCAATCGATTAATTAAAGCATAGCACAATGCCGCCGTATATGCAAGTAAAAAACAGCTTTGCCAAAGTCTGAGTCGTGATTGGCAGGCAGCAGCAAGGGTTAATCAATTGTTCAAGCTGCTATAACATTCTGTCTGCGAATTTATGTTAATCTGATAAAACAAGTTCTGCCAAGTCTTTTTGATTATGCGGCGCGATAGAATGAGGAGGAGCCATGCTGGAAACAACGGTTGAGCAATTAACGCCAGGGATGGTCCTGGCCCAGACAATTTTATGTCCAGAGACCCAAACAATGCTGCTGAAAGAAGGCAGTATGCTTTCCGATGCCTTAATCGCCACGTTGAAGACAAGAGGAGTGTATAAGGTCTTTATCGCCGATCCCTATACCGTGTTTGTCGATCCGCGGGAAACCATCGCCACGGAGCTGGCAAAATTACTGAGCAAGCGAATCAATACTTATGCCCCGGGCAGGCCTGAGGCCAACACCTCGGATGAAATGGTCAGCATCTCCGCAAGGGCGCGGCGGACTGCCGCCATCATTACGGCCAAGCCGGAGATTATCCGGTTGTGTATGGAGATGAAGCTGATGAACAGCAGGCTGCTTTATCATCATGCGGTCAGCACCTGTGCGCTTGCCCTGCTGACCGCCGGAGCACTGGGGTTTGACGGCACGAATCTGGAAGTGATCGGCACGGCGGCGCTGCTGCATGATCTTGGCTGCTGTGAAATGGTGCCGCTGATTGGCAAGCCGCAGCGAAACCCGCATGAGGAAACGCTTTGGCGCGAACATTCCCGCTATGGCTATTTTCTGGCCCAGGAGGAAGGCTTTCGTGACGAAATTTGCCAGATCATTATGCACCATCATGAAAACTGGGATGGCAGCGGTTACCCCGACGGCTTGAAAGCAGAAAAAATTCCCATTGGCTCGCGCATTATCAGTGTCTGTGAAAAATATGATTCACTGATTCGTCAGGAAAACTATCAGCATTATCAGGCAATCGAATATATTTATGGGACTGGCGGCATCTATTTTGACCCCGAGGTTGTCCATGCGATGTGCAGCCGTTTGGCGGTATACCCGCTTGGCTCGCTGGTGCGCCTTTCCAGCGGCGATGTCGGTGTCGTCGCCAATGTTCGTAAAAACGAGGGGCCCCGTCCGGTCGTCCGCGTATATTTCAACCGCCTTAACAAACCGTACGCACAGCCGAAAGAAGTGGATCTGGGACAGCAGCTGACCGTTTTTATCCAGGAAATGCTGTAGGCATGACTGGCGGGCGTTTTCTGCGTCGAATTGTCGCTGATACCGGAGTTGTAAAAGGATTTGTTCTTTTTATCATCGAATACAAACTATAAAAAGCATTTATGCGAAGCGATTACCGGCAGAGCGGCGCATGCCCGCTGCCGCTGATAAGGAGAAGCTGATGAAGAACGTACTCATTACAGCCCGCTCGTTTACCCCTGACAGCGCGGCTGCGAAGCATCTACGGGATAACGGTATCAGGCCTGTCTGGAATCCGTATGACCACTCGCTGCAGGAAGCCGATCTGGTAACGCTGCTGCCTGGCATGGATGCCTATATTGCCGGCCTTGAATGGATTACCGCCGCGGCGATCGAGGCGGCAACGCCGCAGCTGCAAATCATTGCCCGCTGCGGCGTCGGCTACGACCGTGTCGATCTGGCGGCCGCGGCCGCGGCCGGTATTCCCGTAACGATTACGGCCGGTGCCAATTCGGTGGCAGTAGCCGAGTTGACGCTGGCGCTAATGCTGGCAGTCGCCCGCTGTGTTACCCGCCAGGACGCCTCGCTGCGCGCCGGCTCCTGGGACAAGCTTATCGGGCCGGAACTGGCCGGCAAAACCCTGGGCATTATCGGCCTGGGCGCGATTGGCAGCGAGGTGGCGAAGCGGGCCCAGGCCTTCGGCATGCGGCTGATTGCGTATGATATTTGCCAGCGTCCCAGCTGTATTTCCGAATACGGCGTGCGCTACCTGCCGTTGGCCGATCTGCTGGCAGAGTCCGATTTTGTCTCCCTGCACGCGCCGGCTAATACCGCAACCGCAGGCATGATCAACCGCGAGACGCTGCGGCTGATGAAGCCGACGGCCTATCTGATCAACACCGCCCGCGGCGAGCTGGTGGTGGAGGCTGATCTGTGTGCGGCATTGCGCGAAGGCGTGATTGCCGGGGCCGGTATTGATGTGTATGTCTGCGAACCGCTGCCGGCCGGCAGTGCGCTGACACAGCTGGATAATGTGGTGCTGACGCCTCATAGCGGCGCAGGCACCTACGAAGCGGCGCAACGGATGACCATGGCAGCGGCCGAGGAGGTTGTGCGGGTGTTGTCCGGACAAAAGCCGCTGCATGCGGTTGCACTTGGTTAGCGGCAGCGCATTTTGCTAGCAAGCTCCAAACAGGCCTCTTCCGGCAGTCATATGCGGAAGAGGCCTGTTTATGTTAGTAAAAACTGAAAAATCTAAATAAAACAAAAAATATTCCAAATAAAACCAACAGCTTTTTTTTCAAAAAAAAGGTAAACTGAAACCGGAATAACGTTGCCGTCAAAAGCAGTGTTGTCGCCGGCGGCAGCGGCAAAAAAACGGAGGAGAGATCACTATGATCAAACGAGTACTCGTTGCCATCATGATTCTTGCCTTAGCCGCAACGCTCGCTGGCTGCGGGCAGAAAGACGCCAAGACTGCTGATCAGAAAACGGCCGCTAAACTGAATTTCCGTCTGGCCGAAATGCATCCGCCCGATCATCCGACCGCCCAGGCGGACAAGGAGTTTGCCAAGCTGGTTGCCGACCGCTCCCAGGGGCGCATCAAAATTGATGTATTTGTCGGCGCGCAGCTAGGCGAAGAAAAGGCGATTATTGAGCAGGTTCAACTGGGCGCGATCGAATTTGCCCGCGTCAGCTCGGGTCCGCTGGGCGAGTTCAACAAGCAGCTGGGTGTGTTTTCCCTGCCGTATATCTTCAACTCTGACGATCATATGTGGAAATATCTCAACGGTCCTGGCGGCGAAAAAATGCTCAAGGATCTGGAAACCTCCAAGTTTGTCGGCTTGGCCTACTTTACCGCCGGTTCCCGTAACTTTTATTCCAAAAAGCCAATTACGAAGCTTGAGGATCTTAGCGGGATGAAGGTTCGGGTTATTCAAAATAAAATTAATATCGATATGATTCAGGCTCTCGGCGGCAGTGCCACACCGATGCCGGCCGGGGAAGTGTTCAGCGGCCTGCAGACAGGCGTTATCGACGCGGCTGAAAACAACTGGCCGACTTTTTCTTCCTCAAACCATTACCAAGTGGCTAAATACTGGATCTCCGACGCGCATCAGCGCGTGCCGGAAATGCTGATCATGAGCAAGGCCGCCTGGGATAAATTGTCCGACGATGATAAAAAACTGATTAAACAGGCGGCCGCCGACTCGGTCAAGATCCAGCGGGAGCTTTGGGCGAAATCCGATAAAGAAGCGGAAGCGAAGGTTCGCGCCGCCGGCGTTAGCGTTATTGAGGTCAAGGACCTTAAACCCTGGCAGGACGCCGTTAAGCCGGTCATTGAAAAATATGGCACGGAATATAAAGAGACGCTTGCGGCTATCGCCGAAGCCGGAAAATAGACATAAACAAGCGCCGTCTCCTGGAGGCGGCGCTTGTTTATGCGGCAGGGAAACCGGCCGCCGGCGGTTTTCTTGTCCGTCCGCTCTTGGCAACATCTGTACCTCACCGTATAATGGAGGGGAGGGACAGGTCTGACTGGTGTCGGGCCGGGGAGGTTGCGTGTGCGTAAAATGGCGTTTTGGCTGGCGCCTAATGAGGCAGTGCTGGTCATATCCTGTATTTTGATGATTATCGGCGCGGTCAATATTTTTAGTGCCAGCTTTGTTTTGGCCGCGGAGCTGATGAATAACAGTTACTACTTCTTATTGCAGTATGGCAAATCGTTTGCGATCGGTCTGGTTGGCTTTCTGGCGGTGGTCCGGCTGGGCTACCGTCGACTGGCGGCGGTCACGCCGCTGATCATCCTGACAACAATTGCCCTGCTGGCAGCGGTGCTGCTGTTCGGTGAGGATGCTAATGGCGCCAAACGCTGGCTGCGCGTCGGTCTTAAATTTCAGCCGTCGGAGCTGGCGAAGCTGACCGTTATCCTGATGAATGCCGTACATTTGGGCGGCAGGCTGGAACGAAGGCTGCCGATTTCGCTCATTTCCCTGCCGATGGGGGTTACGCTGCTGTTCGGCGGTCTGGTAATGCTGCAGCCGGATATGGGCACGGCGGCGGTGATTGTCGGTCTGGGTGTGGCAATGCATTTAATTGCCGGTGTTTCCCGTAAGGAAATAATCGGACTGGCTTTTACCGGCACTACAGTGGTTACTTATTTTGTCTTTGCTGCCGCCTACCGGGCTGACCGCATCTGGGCCTGGCTTGACCCCTGGAGCTACCAGCAGGGAATTGGCTATCAGTCGGTACAGGCACTGCTGGCCATCGGCTCCGGCGGTTTATTAGGCGCCGGTTTTGGCAAAGGCAGCAGTAAGTTTTATTACCTGCCGGAGGCGCATACCGATTTTGCCTTTGCCGTACTCTGTCAGGAGCAGGGCTTTATCGGTGCGCTCGTTGTCGCCGGACTGCTGGCTGGCATTGGCTTTTACGGCATTAAAATTGCCCTTGACGCCCGCGACTGGCAGGGAACGCTGCTGGCGACCGGTGTTATTGTGCTGATTTTAGGGCAGGCAGTCGGCAATATTGCCATGGTCTGCGGCCTGATTCCGGTAACCGGTGTGCCGTTGCCGTTTATCAGCTATGGCGGTACCTCGCTGTTAATTAACCTATTGGCGCTGGCCTTTTTAATCAGTGTCGGCCGTTACCGTAAGCGGCCGCAGGCGTCCGATGAGGAGGAGCCGGAACCGCCGCCGCGGCCCCGGTTATCGCTGATCAGCCGAACATCGTCTGAGTTTCCGCAAAAGCGGCAATACTAGTATCGACCGTTAGCAAGCTTAGGCTATAGCGAGGTCAAAGTATTCGCCAACAGCGGGACGGGGGATGCGTATGGTCTGGCTTTTCCGGCTGGGGCTTTATCTGGTGGGCGGTTTGACCGCCTGGCAGGCGCTGCAGGGCGGCGAGCCTGCCGGCGGGATGCTGGCCTCAAGGCCATTGGCCTTGGATCAGGCGAATGGCATGGTTTTTGGCGTCTGTGCCGGTCTAAGCCAGTATACCGGCCTTGATGTCAGTCTGATCCGGCTCTTATGGGCGGTGACCGCCTTTTACCGCGGCGCCGGCATTGCCTTGTATATTCTGGCGTTCTTGATTATGCCGGTACTGCTGCCATGACTGGCTGACAAAGCCGGTTTGGCTCATTTTGTAAAACGGAATTTTGCTCTGCCCGGGGCCGGAGCCTGCAAGTTGCTTGCAGGCTCCGGCTTTTTTTATTTACGCCTCGGTAAGCACGCGGCCGTGCTGCGGCGTTGTTCACCTTATCCGTCTACAAAACATAATATGTATCAGGCTAAGAGAGGAGGGAGAACTGTGGAAAAAAAATCGGACAGGAAATGGCATGATATAGAGCCGTCGGATGAGCGCCCGCCCCTAAAAAAAGCGAAGTCAAAAAAACTGCCGGAGCCGGACTGCGAACCTATCTGCGTGCCGCAGGACAACATTTGCGATTATATGGTGCTTGCTCATGCTTATGTACAGTGGCAGAATTACCAAAAGGCTTTTTGTCCGGAAGAGGCGTTGACAAAAGGCACGCTGTTTCCTGAACTGTGGGGCGTCTACCCAATACCGAAGTGACGGAGGTGAAAACGCGTGAAGTGTGATGATAAACGGATGAAATTGCTGCTGAACATTCAGGAAATGCAGTTTGTTTCAATTGAACTGCAGCTTTATCTGGACACGCATCCCTGCGATGCCGACGCTCTGAATGATTATCGCTGCGCGGTGGAAGCGCTGCATAAATACATCGCCGAATACGAGGCCGAATACGGCAGCCTGATCGCTCTCAGTCCGGTCTACAATGGTGACAACTGGGATTGGGCTCAGGGGCCGTGGCCTTGGGAAATGTAATGAAAGGGACTGGTGAATATGTGGTTATATGAAAAAAAGCTGGAACATCCCGTCAAGGTCACTTGTCCTGACGTCAAGTTTGCCAAATTGGTCATCACCCAATACGGCGGACCGGACGGAGAACTGTCGGCCAGTCTTCGCTATCTTAATCAGCGCTACAGCATGCCGACAGATGCCGCCAAGGCGCTGCTGACAGATATAGGCACCGAAGAACTGGCTCATATGGAAATGATCGCGGCGCTGGTGTATAAGCTGACCGAGGGGGCCGACTGCAAGGACTTTGAAAAGGCCGGCTGGGGCGGCCAGTTCGTACAGCATGATCACGGTCTGTTCTGGACCGACGCCAACGGCATTCCCTGGAGTGCCAAATACATTGCCTGTCTGGGCGACCCGATTACCGATCTGGCCGAAAACATGGCGGCGGAGCAGAAGGCCCGGACGACCTACGAGCATCTGATCTGCTGCACTGACGATCCCTGTGTCAAGGATACGCTGCGGTTTTTATGGGAGCGTGAGGTCGTTCACTTCCAACGTTTTGGCGAAATGCTGAACACTGTGCAGATGTACCTGGCTGACAAACACCATCTGTGGAAAGGGCATCGGCCGGAGGAAGAGTAAAAGCGGTACAGGGGATTAAAAATGCGTAAGCTGTCGCCGTTTCCGGTGAGAGGCTTGCGCGTTTTATTGCCCTTGCCGTGACGTTTCGAGCGTCTCTCCTCGCTGGCTCCGTCTTTCAACTGCGCGTCTAAGCCTGCGCATATTGCTTTCAACAAGACGTGTATTCCGCTCTATCCTTCCGGCCGGTAGGTATCGGCCGGAACCTCTTTTTCCGCTTCTGCCTGCTTTATTGGAATGGCCAGGCTTAGCAGGATCATAGCCGCTCCGCAGAGGTAGGGCAGATTGATATCGAGATCAAACAGCAGTCCTGCCGATGCCGGACCAAAAATAATCGCCAGGCTGGTGTAGGTATTGCTTAGTCCGGCAGCGAAACCCTGTTCTTCTCCGGCCATTTTAGACAGCATGGTGGTAAGGGCAGGACGCAGCGTCGCAGTACAGGAAAAAAAGAAAATAATGATTGCGAGCAGGACGGAATAAGTTTCCGGAATCAATAGCAGCAGCAGTGAAATTGCCGAAAAAATCAGTGATAAGCGAACGACCTTTTTTTCGCCAAAGCGGCGCAGCAGCCAATCCGTCAACAGTGCCTGCATGAGTACTCCGGCCAGTGCGCCAATGGTAAATATCATGGCGATGTCCTGCGGAGTATAGCCGTATCTCACATCCAGATACAGTCCGAAAACCACTTCAACATTGGCTAAGGCAAAGGTCAGGATAAAAAAAAGCAGCAATAAGGATAAATAAGGGGTATTGAAGGATACGGCAAAGTGCTGCAGGATATTTCCGGGCCGGGCTTTTGTTAAGCAATTGGCAACGGTTCTTTTTTCCCGTGATAATGTCTCCGGCAGAACCAGCATTGACGCGACCATGGCCAGAGCTGAGGCGGCAGCGGCAAAATAAAAGGGCAGGCGCAAGTCATATTCGGCCAGAAAGCCGCCAACCCCGGGTCCGATAACAATACCTAAGGCCATGGCTGCGCTTAGCCAGCTCATGCCTTTGCCGCGTTCGGCTTCAGTGGTAATATCGGCTATATATGCGGTAATGGCCGGTGAAGTAAACGCAATGCCAATGCCGCCAATAAGGCGGGACAAATAAAGCAGCCAGATCTCATTGGCGGCGCCGAACAGATATTGTGATAAGCAGAACATGCTTAAGCCGAAAACAATAACCTTTTTGCGGCCATAGCTGTCCGACAGCTTTCCGGCAAGCGATGAAAATAGAAATAAGGTCAGCCCCATCGCCGATACCAGGTAACCAATCATGGCTCCACTGGCGTTGAATAACTGCATATATTTCGGCAGGACCGGGATAACCAGGCCGACGCCCAGTTGGGCAATAAACATATTGACAATGAGAAGAAGAAGTGATCCATTACGGTAGGTGATCATGAGCAGCGACAGCCTTTCTTTTGTGGATTCATTTTTTTCATACTTGAAATTTAATTCACGTATTGACTTGCTTAAGGACAGGTATTATAATCCTATTGATAGTGATTATCAACATCAATAGGATTATAATTTTAATTTGACTGACAACAGTCAAATTAAAATTATAATTAACGATGAAGGATAAGAAAGATCTGGAGCTATTATATGTTTATTTTTAGGCAGTCGTCAACCAAACATTTTACCCCTTCGATATGCTGATGGATATTCAATTCTTCATGAGAAGGTGTAATTTGACAGGAGCGTGATAGAAAAATACAGGATTTAGTTTATTGCCATCGACTGACTGAAATCAGTCAGTCGATGGGTGTTTGGTACATAACTAATTTAAGGACTGCGGTGAAAAGGTGCCGTCCTTAGCGCATCAGCGCAAACGGTTTATTGAGAAAGGGGAAGATGATCATTTATTATCAGCAGAAAAAAATATTATGTACACTGATCAGCAGTGCGTTATTGTTCGGGATGACCGGACTGGCGTCAGCGGCCGAGGCCAAAGAGGAATATGCGTTGGAGGAGTATGTCGTTACCGCCAGCCGTATTCCGGTTAAACTGACGGAGGTTGCGGCCAATATCACCGTAATCACCGGCGAGGAAATTGAAAAAGGCGGTTTTACCCGGATATCGGATGCTCTGCGCAGCAAGAATGTCAATACCGGTTCGACAAGTTTTGGGTCATTTCCTGTGCTCAATGGTGATGACCGGGTATTGATTCTTGTTGACGGCCGCAAAATGAACTGGCCGCATTTGATGTTTAGCGGCAATGACCATGTCATCAATATGGATGGCATATCGGTGAAAAATATCGAACGCATTGAGGTCTTACGCGGGCCAGGCTCGTCTCTCTATGGCAGTGATGCTGTCGGCGGGGTAGTCAATATTATTACCAAAAAAGGAGAAGTGAACCGTACCACCGTTGCTTCTGAATTCGGCAGCTGGGGCTTTAAGCGCTATAGCCTGACCGCGGAAGGAAAAGCAAATGACATCAGCTATTTAGTTACCGCCGAAACAAAGAAGCGGAATAACTTTCAGTATAAAGATGCTGCGACAGGCAAGACAAGAACACATGCCGCCAGTCAGATTGATCAGGATTTAGTTACGCTGCGTCTGGATAAGGAACTGGGAGAGGGCGAGCTTTCTTTTCAGTGGGAATACAGCAATGACAAGACAGGCTTTGGCGCGGCCTTGATGGAGGACGGCAATGCGGCAAATCCTGAAGGAAGGCAGGATCTCCAGAGCAACAATCTTGCTTTAACTTACCGTTGGAACCGGGAGGGCGGGGCAGCTAATTTTTTCCGGGTATACCGCAATACTTCAAACGGAAAGCTTTACAAATCGCTGGTTAAATCGGATGGCATCAGCCCTTATACTTATGATCTTTATGCTAATGGAGTGGAGTGGCAGCAAAACTGGAAACTGAGTGAAAAACAGATACTGGTGGGAGGCGCCAGCTGGCTCAAGGAGCATCTGGATGATAAGGACACAATCGACCGAGGTGTTACGACCAAATCTGTTTTTCTGGAAAATAGCTGGAAGCTCCCCAGCAACTGGACCCTTAGCGTCGGTGCCCGTTATGATGACCAAAGTATTGTTGGTGACAATACGACTTCGCGTTTATCCATTAACCGGGAAATTGACGCCACCACCAATGTCTATGCGTCCTGGGGGCAGTTTGTCAGGAACCCCACTGTTGCGCATCTGTTCAGCAATACCATCTACTGGGTGGGAAATCCCGGCCTTAAACCCGAGGAAGGCAACACCGTTACTGTCGGCGTAAATACTGAGTTGGGCGATGGAACCAAGCTGCAGGCCAGCGTATACAACAGCCGTCTGAAAAACGCAATCCAATGGAAAACACTGTGGCCTGATCCCGGTTATTATGAAAATGTTGACCGGGAAAAAAGACAGGGACTGGATATCAGCCTGACGAAAACCTTGTCGCCGCAATGGGGTGTGACTGCAGGCTATTCTTATGCAAAAATAAAAACAACAGCCGATAGCACCGACTATTATGATGATCCCAAAAACAGCCAGCCCAATGGATATCATTTAGGCTTCAACTATAATCAGGATAAATGGGATGCCGGTCTGATCTTGCGGGCGGCAACCAACCGCAGTCTGGAAAAATTTACTTCTGAATCGTATCTGACTATGGATCTGGCGGTAAATTATCAAATCAATTCAACCACCCGTATTTATGCAAATGCCTACAACTTAACCGATGAGTCCTATGAGTTGATCGGCAATGTCTGGTATAAACCCGGCTCATATCCGATGGCAGGGCGGAACTTCTTTGTTGGAATCGAACACCGGATGTAACCGGCGTGTTACATAAATAACCGACATGCACTGCCAGTACCTTATCAGCGTGAGGGCAGTGCATGTCGGTTTTTTGAAGGAAGAATAACCTTGCTGTTTCCTAAAACCGGTTTAGCGGTTAAAATAATATTGATAATCTTTTTCAATAATAGGAGAACTATAGATGGTGGAATTTAAACTACAATCGTCCGCGCGGCCTGCCGGCGTAATTCAGAAGCGCCGGAGCTTTGTTTTATTGCTGGCCTGCTTGGGCTTGCTTGCGCTGGCTTCCATAGTACTGGCGGTTTGTCTGGGATCGGCGAAAATTGCCCCCGGCGAAGCTTACCGGATTCTCTTATATAAAATGCTTTATTTGAACCTGCAGGACATTGCCGGGCAGGCGTCGCCGGCCCAACAGGATATTATCTGGCAAATCCGTTTGCCACGGGTGCTGATGTCTGCTGTTGTCGGTGCCGGGCTGGCAGTATGCGGAGCGGTAATGCAGGCGGCGGTGCAAAATCCGCTGGCCGAACCGTATATTTTGGGAATATCCGCCGGCGCATCACTTGGCGCAACCTTTTCCATCCTCCTTGGCGGATTTGCCGGTGTTCTGTTCGGGCTGGGCACTGCCGTGTGGGCGTTTATCGGCGCTTTGGCGGCTTCCTTGTTCGTGATGACGTTATCCGGTATTGGCGGGAGAGCTTCCACCGTTAAAATGGTGCTGGCCGGTTCTGTCGCAAGTGCGCTGTTTATTGCCTTATCTAATTTTATTGTCTATCTTTCCAGCAATGCCGAGGGAATGCGCAGTGTCGCTTTCTGGACAATGGGTTCGCTGGCTGCCGCCAAATGGAGCAACCTGGCGCTTCCTGCAGCGGGCATTATTGCATGCTGCCTGTTTTTTCTCAGCCAGTTCCGTATTCTGAATACGCTGCTGCTGGGTGAGGAAGCGGCAATTACACTGGGGATTGATTTAGCGAAAGTCAGGCGGCTTTATTTAATGATCACTGCATTGGTTACCGGACTGATTGTCTCTGTATGCGGTATTTTCGGTTTTGTCGGCCTGGTTGTTCCCCATGTGGTGCGCGGCATGGTTGGGGCCGATCACCGGCGCCTGATGCCGGTGACTATTCTGACAGGGGCGATTTTCCTGATCTGGGCGGATGTACTGGCCCGCATCATATTGACAAGCGGTGAATTACCGATTGGCATTCTCACTGCGCTGGTAGGCGCTCCCTTTTTTATGTATATTCTGGTTAAGCAGTCTTTTCATTTTGGCAGTCAGTAAGGAGGGCTCCTGTGAATTTAGCATTAAAAAACATTGATGTAAGGCTTGGCAGTCAAACTGTCGTTCGTGATGTTTCGCTGGAGGTTGAACAGGGAAGCTTTGTCGGACTGATCGGCCCCAACGGCAGCGGGAAATCGACGCTGCTTCGTACGATTTACCGGGTGATCAAACCCAATCGCGGTACGATTCTGTTTGACGGACAAAATCTGCAGAACCTTAAACTGGCAGAATCCGCAAAGAAAATGGGCGTGGTAGGCCAGTTCAATTCCGTAAACTTTGATTTTAGTGTTTTTGAGATGGTCATGATGGGCCGCACACCCCATAAAGGCTTGCTTGCTGCTGATAACCAGGACGACTATGCGATTGCGTTATCAGCCATTCAAAAGGTTGGTATGGAAAAGTATGCCGACCGGAGTTTTTCTACTTTATCCGGCGGGGAGAAGCAGCGTATTATACTGGCCAGGGCGCTGGCCCAGCAGCCTGAGGTGCTTATATTGGATGAGCCGACCAATCATCTTGACATTAAATATCAGCTTGAACTGCTGTCTATTGTAAAGGCTCTTGGTATCGGGGTGCTGGCCGCCCTGCATGATCTTAGCTTGGCGGCCATGTATTGCGATCTGCTGTATGTGCTTAAGGAAGGACAGGTGGTTGCCTGCGGCCAGCCTAATCAAGTGCTTACACGTGACTTGGTGCGTGATGTATATGAAATTGACTGTGATATTGAAGAGAATCCTGCTACCGGCCATCTGTCGATTCACTATTACCCCGGCTGGCGGCGGGCGCAATGAGGGGGTGGACAGATGAACCGGTGTAGACGGGTGACCGCTGTTTGTATGGTAAGCATTGCCCTGCTGCTGCTGGGCGCAGGCTGTGGGCAAAAGCAGGCTGAAATTAAGCCCGGGCATGCTGTTCAGACAAATTCGGCAGCTTATCCTGTCACGATAAGCAATTACGACTATATGGAAAATAGCGTTGATTATACTTATCATCAGGCTCCGCAGAGAGTGGTTGTTACGCATCCCGGTGCAACTGAGCTTTTGCTGGAGTTTGACCTTGACGAGCGTATTCTGGCGACAGTTGCGCCATATGGCAGTCCGGTAGCGCGGATAGCCGGGAAATACGCCAAATTAAATATTACCAAAGCGCGGTATATGCCGTCTGCCGAGCAAATGCTGGAAATGCAGCCTGATTTGATTATCGGCTGGGTTCAGCACTTCTCTCCGAATGAAATGGGCGAGGTAAAGACCTGGCAGGGGCGGGGGGTTGGAACCTATATACTGCCAAGCACATTAGTAAGAACAAAACCGACTCTGGAAAATTCTGTTTACCGCAGTATCGCGGATATCGGCAGTATTTTTGGCATCAAGCAGGCTGCCGATTCTTATATCCGGAACTTGAAGCTGCGGGTGGAAAAAATTCAGGAGACGGTCAAGGATTTACCGGAGAAAAAGAGGGTCATTGTGCTGCAAGACCATTCTAATGGTACGTTTTCGGTTTACGACAGCCAGTATTTGATCAGCCACATGATCGAACTTGCCGGCGGACAAAATCTTTGTGAGGAACGCACCTCCTTTGTCAGTGCGGAAAAAGTACTGTCATTTGATCCTGATGTGATTATTTTTGTTTCCGTTAATGATCAGCGGCCAACAGAGGATCTCGACGATCAAGCGGCAGCCGGACACTTGCAGTCACTGGCCCAGTTGCGCAGCATGCGCGCTATTCAACAGGGAAATATCATTAATCTGCCCTTTTTTACGGTGAATAACGGTGGTATCCGTACGGTTGACGCTATTGAGAAAATCGCGGCCGGTTTGTATCCTGATAAATTTTAATTGCTAAAGGCGCCAAATACCAAAATTTTCTTGACACTAATCAAAATATTATTTAGAATATGAACTGATTTTAGTCAGTGGGAAAAAGAGGTGTTGATCATACCGCGAATTAGCAAAGATCCTGAGATGCGCCAGGCTGAACTCATGAATGCAGCTGAGGAATTATTCATCTCGGCAGGTTATCAGCAAACGACCGTCAGTATGATTGTAAAAAAAGTCGGTGTGGCCCAGGGAACTTTTTACTATCATTTTGCTTCCAAGGAAGTTATTCTGGAAGCCATCTTTAACCGCTTTATTCAACATATGATTTCTGAAGTACAGTCCGCTTATGCCCCGCAGAATACCGTCCTGAAAAAATTACAGTTGTTTTTTACACTGTTTTATAAGCTGTGCTATGATGAAGTCGGTCTGATTTCCAAAATTTTATACAAAGAGAAGCAGGGCCAGCTGATTAATAAGCTTTGGCGTCAGACCTTGATTGCCACCACGCCGATTTTACGATGTATTTTGGAACAGGGCAACAAAGAAGGCATTACCAAAGTTGCTCATATGGATGAAACGCTGTCTTTTTTTGCCGGTATCATGGCTGCTTTACTGGAGTCGAGTTCACCGCTGGAATTCGGTCATGAGGCTGATCCGGCAGTCATGCATAATAAGCTGAAGATCGCGGAACGCCTGATCGAAGTATTGCTGGGGTTACAGGCGGGAAGCATGCAGTTTGATTTTCCTGAACAGAATAATAAAACGGAATCTGCGGCGATTTAAGCTGCAAAAATTGATGTGGCAGCTCGCAGCGAAACAAATGGCGGACGTATAACAATGATCTCTGTGTTAAATCTGTGTTGACGCTAGGGATGCGGCAAGGGCATTATATAGTTGAACATCGAAGATTTTTGCTGAGTGGCTGGTAAGATAAGCCGCTAATCCTAATAATGTTAGGATTAGCGGCTTTAGTCTTGCCCTTTCTGTGCCGTTTGACATCAAGCATCCCTGCAATGGCTGCATACTTGCCGGCAGCGCTTATCATCTTCGCAATTACGATCAAAACAAATGGCTATTTGTATGCTATGCTATTATTGACAGGAGGGGGCTATTGTGAAGCTTGGAATTGAGAAAGCGGTTTGGTATATTGATGAGAACCTGACAGATAATTTTTCGCTAACTGATGTGGCTCGGTATTGCAATTACTCACCATACCATTTGTCCGTGCTGTTTCAGCAAACTGTTGGCGACACGATAAAAGGCTACACGAAGAAGCGCCGGCTTACGCGTGCAGCTGAAGCCCTTAGAAACACCGATATGAAAATTATTGATATTTCAATGCAATATGGCTATTCCTCACAAGCCGCTTTTTCGCGTGCTTTTATGGATATGTTTGGCTTAACACCCCGCCAATATAGACAGGCCAAAGCGCCGGTTCAAGCAGCATACCGGAAAAGCACTCCAGTGTTATACGGTAATGGAACGGAAGCGATAAAAACGCTTCAGGATAAAATTGAAGCAAGCTACGAGGTGGCTGTTTTGCATGTTCTTAATGGGATGCAGATGCTTTCCCGCTTTGAAAGAGATTCGCTTATGAGAGACAACCAGACCTATGTGGCTTTTAATGAAGCGATGTGCTGGGGAGAAGCCGACACTGCCGTATTTTCCGCTGCCTTTGTCGAAAAGAGAGTGGAATCGTTAAAAACAACGGCAGTAGAGTATCGGAGCAGAGTGCTTGGATCCTTGAAGCCGCTTTTGGAAGCAAAATTTGATATTATTGTTCTATGGTTTGGCGATGATATGTTTTGTCAGATGAATATGATTACCCTGCTGGCATATCTGGAACAAAGCGGCTATAAAGGCGACGTGCTTTTTTGCATGGCGCTTGAAACAATTGACGACTTCTTAGCCGATGCCTTTGAAATTGATGCTGTCGGGTATTCCAACATTTATAAAACGGTTATATGTCGCCATGAAATGCCTGGTCAAAAAGTAATGCCGGTTACCTACCAAGCCATAAGAATGTATTTAAATTATCAAACAGAAGAAAGCCCGATCATAAAATACATCAGGGGCAATTTAACTAAAGAACGGCTGGTAACCGATTTACTCGCCCGGTTTCCCGCGTATGGGCTTGGTGATTTGCAATATCAGGCTATGATTGACGCTGCCCGCAGTTAATACTGCCTGTTCAGTAAAGATCAGTGGAGGGTTTACATGAGATTAACTGTTCTGGTTGACAACACTACAATTATTGATAGTTATTTCCAAGGTGAGCCGGCGGTATCTTATTTTATCGAATGTGAAGGCAAGAGAGTCTTGTTTGATACAGGCTACTCGGACTTGTTTTTAAAAAACGCAAATAAAATGAACCTTGATCTGTTGTCATTGGATTCGATCGTTCTCTCACACGGTCATAATGACCACACCGGTGGATTGTCCGGGCTTGTTCAGTTATATGCAGAGGCCGGGAGGGAAGAGCCCAAGTTGAAAATACCGCCAATAATCGCACATCCGGATGCGTTGCTGGAGAAACGGGAAAATGGACAGCGTATCGGCACCGCGCTTTCCGCAAGCCAATTGGCAGGAAGCTTTCCGCTGAGGCTTAGCAGGGAACCGGTTGTATTGTCAGACAGGCTGCTTTTTCTTGGCGAGATTGAGCGGCTCAATTCGTTTGAAGCCATGCAGCCAATTGGCGAAACAAGGCGGAATGGCAGCTGGCAGCGGGACTTTGTGCTGGATGATTCGGCATTGGTGTATCGGTCTGCGCTAGGGCTGGTGATCATTACTGGCTGTTCTCATGCCGGAATTTGCAATATTGTCGAATATGCGAAGAAAGTATGTAACGAAACAAGAATATATGATATTATCGGTGGCTTCCATCTTTTAAATCCCGGCGAAGATCGGTTGATTCATACAAGCCAGTATTTGCAGGAAAACCAGATAGCCGCTATTCATGCCTGTCATTGCACGGATTTGTCTTCGAAACTGCGTTTGTCGCAGGCTGCCGCTCTCAAAGAGGTTGGCGTCGGTTTGGCGCTTGAATACGAATAACCCGGTCGGGCAGTCGGAAGTGGCCCCAACAGCCGACATAGCTTCGCGCTTTTGGTAAGGCCCTGATCGTCAATAGCAATGGGGAGGCTTTTCGGCCTCCTCATTGCTATTGGCTCTCTTATTTAATAAACTTTACTTTTTGGCAGATTTCCGCCACTGCTGCTCGCTTTCTCTCGTTAAACAGCACTTTGTTTTTCTCAAACAGGTTATTACCTTTAGTATCAATGGAAATAATCAGTGGCCCGAAGTTTTTGACCCGCGAAACCCAAAGCGATTCCGGCATGCCCAGATCCTCCCACTCTACCCGTTCGATTTCCTCAACCTCGGTGGCGGCCAAAACCGCGCAGCCGCCGGGGAAAACCGCGTGCAGCGCTTTATGGGTTTTACAGCCTTCTTCCGTATCCGGCCCCATGCCGCCTTTACCAATGATCAGTTTAACGCCGGTTTGGGCAATAAATTCTTTTTCGAATTTTTCCATTCGCATGCTGGTCGTGGGGCCAATCGAAACCATCTGCCATTTGCCAGCTGCATCCTTGGCTACAATCGGACCGGCATGAAAGATCGCCAGACCTTTCAAGTCGACCGGCAGCTCACGTCCCAGCTCAATCAGCCGGCGATGCGCCACATCACGGCAGGTAACCAGATAGCCATCCAGGTATACGACATCACCGGCCTCAATCGCTTCAATATCTTCATTTTTTATCGGTGTTGTTAGAACCTTTTTCACAGTATTACCCCCTTATGTGAAAGAATCTCATATGACATATCCGCATTAATCCGGATCGTTCCCCGCCGGTGCGCCCAGCAGCCTACGCTAATGGCGACACTGATAGTGGACGGATGCCGCGCGGCGGATTCAATATGAACATCAGTTACCGAGGTTTTACCGGAAAGGCCCTGGGGACCAAGCCCGACTTTGTTGAGGCCGTCGATCAGCAGCAGCTCCATTTCCGCTCCCCGGGGGTCATGGTGGCGAGAGCCAATCGGCCGGAACAATGCTTTTTTGGATAATCTCGCGGCCACGTCAATCGAACCGGCGATGCCGATGCCGACAAGCAGAGGCGGGCAAGCGTTAAGCCCCATTGCGGTCATGACGTCAAACACATACTCAACAATGCCTTCATAGCCGGCGGAAGGCATCAGGGTTTTTCCCTGACCGGGCAGGCTACAGCCGCCGCCTGCCATGTAAACCTCAATTTCCGCACTGCTGGAACCGGGAATAATCTCCCAGTCAATAATGGGGACACGTTCGCCCGTATTGTTGCCGGTATTTTTTTCTTTAAATATTTCTACCGCGTTGTGCCGCAACGGTGCGGTTGCCGTCGCTTCCAGGACGGCGTTGCCCAGCACGTCGGCAATATTGGCCAGCAGCGGAAAGCCGGAACCGGCTTTGACGTAGTATTGGATGACGCCTGTGTCCTGACAGCAGGGGCGGTCCAGTTTGTCGGCAAGTGCCTGATTTTCAAACATCGAGTCATATACAACCTTGGCCAAGTAGGTGTCTTCCTGCGCTCCAAGTTCGCGCAGCTTCTGCATGATGTCATCGGGAAGACGCTTACCCATGTACGCGGTAAATTTGGCCATAATGTCTGCCATGGCTTGTACTTTTTCCTTAGTGTTCATTTAATAACCTCCCAGTTGATCGTTTAGAACGGCATTGCGCCGGTTACTACATGCATGAATAGATAAATAAACAAGATCGGCCAGGTCCAGATGAAGAACAGCTTCTGATATTCAACAAAATTCAGTTCGCAGCGTTCGCACAACAGATATAAGGCCGGAATAACCGGACTCGCCAAGCGCCAGGCCTGGCCTACCATCGAGGCTACTGCCGCCTCCTCGGTGGAAATGCCCAGCTGATTGGCCACCGGCGCGATAATTGCGGCAATGCCAAAGTAGAAAGCATCCTGGGGCAGGAAGCAGATCGCCGGGGCTGCAATCAGCGCGTAGATTGGCGCCATATGAACGCCTAACGATTGAGGGATAATCGCGATAATGCTGTTGGCGATAGCTGTTGACATGCCGCTGCCTGCCAGTATGCCGGTAAAAGCGCTGGCGGCAAAGGTCGCCAGGGACGGAATCAGCACATCGGAAGCGCAGTTTCTGATTAAGTCCATTTGTTCATCCAGCCCGTAGTTGACGCTAAGCGCGATTGCCGAGGCGGTCATAAACAAGACGCCGCCATGTGCCAGATCGGCGATCAGAGCGCCTACGACGGCAACAGTCAAAGCCAGGTTGAAGAAAAAATAGCGCGGCCGTTTGAAATCCGGTTCAAAATTTTTTACGGAAGAAACCATTTCCTCGATTTGCGCCGGCGTCACCTGATTGGCATGCGCCGGATCATAGCTGAGCCTGCTCCGCTCCCGTCTGCCCAGCCAATAGGCGACACCAATTACATAAACTTCCGCAACCAGCATACCGGGCAGAATTTTTGTAAACAGCTGCCCCATATCAACACCCAGGGCAATGGCGTTGGCGACCAGTGGTCCACCCCAGGGCAGCTGATTGAAAATCCCGATTGGCATAGTAATCAAAATCGCCAAATAAGCCAGGTTCATTCGCATGCGTCGCCAGAGCGGCAGCAGGGCCGATGTACAGACAACGATTGTTGTCGTCGTATCACCGTCGAGCGTGACCATGCTTGACACCATGACCGTGGCTAAAGCAATTTTTAACGGGTCGCCTTTGGCTTTTTTGATAAAAAAGATGCATAGCGGATCGAACAGGCCTGCCTTAAGCATGATACCAAAGTATAACACCGCAAATAGTATCAGGGTGAGGCCGGACATAACCCCCATTTTAACCGCCTTGGTCTGAGGGTTTATCGTGTAGAAAAGGCCATTTTTTACCCATTGAAACACCAACAGCGGGTCTTTGCCCAAATACAGACAGGCTGTAAGGCCAAACACAATAGGAACAATGATAAGCGCGGCAAAAACATTAAGCTTGCGCTTGGTCAATAGCACCAGGAAGGTGATAATCATCGCATAGGCCAATACTGTTATCATACGTAGACCTCCTGAACGTATTTTAAAAAACGGCAAAAAAATAAAAGAATTTTCAATCTATTGCGGCGGATAAACTGCGAATACAGCCCAGTAATTAGGGGACACATAGCATAGTTTGGTTGTTAAGCCGGCTTTAGACAGGCAAAATCCTTTCTGTTAATTTCAAATGAGCTCGACATTAGTATAGCGGTTACTTCTGACGAAAAAAAATATATATTCGCAATTATATAATTAATTAATTTAATCAATATCTGTACTTTAGGCTAAAATAGCGTGATTTTACCTAATATGCAGCGATGCGCTGCCGGGACAGCAATATCCGGCTTCGAGTATATAAAACGTTTGCATTGAATAATTTTTCAAGTAGAGTTAGACTAGCGTTAGAAATTAAAAGGTGGAGGCACTAGTTGTGTAGTGCTGGAGGGCGGCATGGATTTACGGCAACTGGAATACTTCCAGATGGTTGCAAAGCTGAATAGTATTACCAGAGCGGCGGAACAGATGCACGTGTCACAATCAACCATCACCCTGGCTATTCAGAGGCTGGAAGCCGATTTGGATGTTTTGCTGTTTGATCGCAGCCAGAAACAGCTCTTTCTTACTGCAGAAGGTGAGATCTTTCTGGAAAAAGTATCGGATATTCTTACTCGGCTTCAGGATGCTGTCAGCGAGTTGAACAGCTTGAAGCAATTACAAAAAGGCACGCTTAAAGTTGGCGTGCCGCCGATGATTGGTTCCTTTCTGTTTCCGGAGATACTAATGGGCTTTACTAAGCTTTATCCACGCATCCAGCTGATCATTACCGAGAACGGCTCTTTTGCCATTCGTCAGGCTCTGGAAAGAGGTGAACTGGATGTCGGTATCGTTAATGTGATTAATCCGTCGCCTTTGCTGGAGGCCATCACGGTCGCTAGACATAAATTTGTGGTTTGCCTTCCTCTGCTGCATCCGTTAGCCAAGCGTGAACAGCTGTCGATCGGTGACCTCCGCGATGAGAAATTTATTTTGTTTAAAGAAAGCGCCTATAACCGTAAGCTGATCGAAGAAGAGTGTAGAAATAACGGGTTTACGCCCAATGTCGTACTGGCCTCAGACCAGATTGAAACAATCAGGCGCTTGGTGACAAAGGGAATAGGAATCTGCTTTTTCATTGAAGAAATTGCCCGCCATAGCGCCAACATCGCTTCAGTCCCTCTTGCCAATCCGCTGTATATTGATTTTGGCGTGGCCTGGAAAAAGGATAAATATTTATCAAAGGCGGCCCAGGCGTTTATTGAGTTTATTACAAAGATTAACCTTTCCAAGCGCTCCTGTATAAAGCGGCAGCCCGTCAACCGGGTGGGCCGATAATCCTCTCCGGTAATCGTCGCCATCTGATTTGAGCCCCGGGACGGGATTTTTAGGCAATCGGTTCCGCTTGATTACGCTGCCTTTGTAGCGCTAACCTGACAGAAGTCAAGTCAGCACTGCAGCAGTACCGTGAAGAACAATATTATTGGCTATGATGAAATTTCCAATCAGCTGCCGCATGCTAAGCGGCAAATCGCTCAATATAAAAGGCGGAGAACACTGGTTCTCCGCCCGCATAGCCATTTTCAATGGCCCGGTCCCTTGAGATTCAGGATGACTACCCCGAAAATAATCAAAACTATTCCTAGCCCGGTATACAGGTCGAACTGTTCCTTCCAAACGAAAACACCGATCAAAGCTGTTAGCGCCGTACCGACACCAGACCAAATCGCATAAGCCGTACTTAATGGAATTGACGTCAGCGCCTGTGACAGAACATAAAAGGAAGTTCCCATGCCGCCGATAAAGATAATTGTCGGCAACAGCTTGGTAAATCCCGCCGACGCTTTCATCATGGAGGTCGAGAATACCTCAAGGGCAATTGCCAGACTTAAAAGGACATAGCCGTTCATTGCGGTTCCCCCTAACTTAGTCCCCCGTCAAGCGTAAAACGGTGGCTGGCGGACTCCCCGGTTATTACTGGATTAAGCTTGACGGGGACTTGTGTAAATAGCCGGTTAGTATCTGCTAGCGGACATGGCTTTGCACCTTGTAGTATATCCCGTTAATTGTCAGGTTAATAATCAGAGCTCTTGCTGCGCCGTCCAGGCCGCCTCGGCACCGGCGGCGCGCCGCTTCATCACAACCGCGACCGCCAGATTCAGGACGAAAAGGATGGCGAACAGCTGCAGCGCCGCAATATAGCTGCCTGTCGTCTCCTTCACCAGTGATACAATTAAGGGGCCGGCAATACCGGCCAGTCCCCAGGCTGTCAGAATACAGCCGTGAATGGCGCTGAGCTGGCGGACGCCGAACAGGTCTGACAGATAGGCGGGCATACAGGAAAAACCGCCGCCATAGCAGGCAATGACAACAAATACCAATGTTTGAAACAGCAGTGAATCCGTCGTCTGCGCCAACTGCCAGAACGCAGCGGTTTCCAAAATGAAGAACAGGATATAGGTTGTGCTGCGCCCCAGCCAGTCGGAAATTGTGGCCCAGACAATGCGGCCAAAGCCGTTAATCAGTCCGATAACGCCAACCATGGAAGCCGCTGCGGCGGCGTCCATGCCGACAACCTCCTGCGCTAGAGGCGAGGCCACAGCCAGCAGGCCGATGCCGCAGGTAATATTGATAAAAAACATCCACCAAAGCGCATAAAAATCCCACGTGCGAAGCGCCTGGCTGCGCGTAAGCTGCGGCCGGTCCGTCGGCAGGGACGTCTCAATGCGCCGTTCCTGCTCCGGTACAATCCGCTGGGCCGGATATACGTCGCCCGGCCGGGGCGGGGCCAGGTACAGGGCCGAAAGGGCAATAATCGCGGTATAGATAACGCCAAGGATGAGGAAAGTGGCAACAAGACCGGACGAAGCCGTCAGTTTCTGCATAGCGGGACCAGCAATGAGGCTGGCGAAGCCAAACCCCATAATGGCCAATCCGGTGGCAAAGCCGCGGTTTTCGGGAAACCATTTTACCAGGGTTGATACTGGCGTGATATAGCCTATGCCGAGGCCGATTCCCCCGATTATGCCATAGAATCCGTATAAGAGCGGCAGGCTGTGCAAGTGCAGCGCCAGTGCTGTACCCAGCATGCCGCTGCCAAAAAAGCCGGCCGACAGCAGTCCCGCCCGCCGCGGGCCGAGATATTCCACAAACCCGCCCAAAAAGCCCGCTGACAGGCCTAAAAACAAAATCGCGATGGAAAACGCCCCCGTTGTTGCCCCCAGGCTAAACCCCATGGCAGCCATAATCGGCTTGGTCAGCACGCTCCAGGCGTATACACTGCCGATACAGATATGAATGCCTACCGCCGCCAGCGCTATCAGTCCCCTGTTTTTCATTTGCCTCTTCCTTTCCTGAACGCGAATTGAGAAATCCCGGGCAAACAAAAAACCATCTGAGCGGGAAATCCCTGCCCAGACGGTCGGCGTTTCAGAACAAGGCAGTCCATGTGGTCAATTCCACCAATCCGTCAGTTCCACCTTGTCTCTTTAATTGTGATTTTATCCTAGCATAGCGGTGTGGCCGGCGTCAAGACATTTTCGTTTGCGACCGCGGGTTCGGATTGCTAAAGCGGCAATTGCTGTTGACAGGGGATGCTATTCTTAGTATTATTTACTGACCGGGGTCAGTAGAGCGGAGGGAATAAACCGCCGCTTCCTGTATAGCCAAGCCGTTTGCGGGAATGCTTTTTAATAGGCGCCCGTGCGCCGGCTTGCCGAGCGGCTTAGCCGTCTCAGAGCAGTGCGCAAGGCTGCTTTTGACTGTTAACTGACCCGGGTCACTTGTTGAGTGCGCTGCCGTCAGCGGTATGCGCAAAGCTTGGGGAGGAATCGCGATGCTTACTCTTTGGCCGTTTATAGCGCCATATAAGACAAGAGTGTTGGCCGTACTGGGCTTTTTATTCCTGCAGGTGCTGGGAACTCTGTACATCCCCACACTAACCGCCGCTATTGTTAATAACGGGATTATTCCCGGCGATCTGGAGTATATTTTGCAAACCGGCATGCTGATGCTGCTGGTTGCAGCGTTGACCGGCGTTCTTTCGATTACAGCCACTTACCTGTCGACAGCGCTGGCGGCAGCCTTGGAAAGAGACCTTCGCAACGCACTGTTTCGGAAGGTCCAGGCTCTTTCTGTCACCGATTTTCAACGGTTCGGCACCGCATCTCTGATTACCAGAAGCAACAGTGATGTCATTCAAATTCAGCAAGCGTTCGCTATGCTGCTGGAGATGCTGCTGCCGGCGCCGCTGATGACGGTGGCGGCGCTGCTGCTGGCTTTTGCCAAAGACCGGTTTCTGGCCTTGGTCATTATTGCCACGATGATTTTAGTCGTCGTATTCGCCTATATCGTCAGCCGGAAAGCCATGCCGATGTATGCGGCCCTGCAGGGCTTGATGGATCGGATTAACCGCGTTTTGCGGGAAAACATTATTGGCGCCAGGGTTGTCCGCGCATTCAACAAGGTTGATTATGAACGCCGCCGCATCAATCAAAGCTTTCGCGATTACGCCGCTACGGCAATTCGGGTTAACAAGATTTTTGCGCTGATGATGCCTGTGATCATGACGCTGCTCAATCTTTGCACCCTGCTGATCCTTTGGTTTGGCGCCAAGCGGGTCGACGCCGGCTTGCTGCAGATCGGCGATATCATGGCGCTGATTGAATACTCGCTGCTGATTTTGTTTTACCTGATTATGGGGCTGATGGTGTTCATGATCATACCGCGGGCTCAGGCTTGCGCCGTACGGATTCATGAGGTGCTTGCCTTTCAGGCGCAGCCGGCCGCTCCCCTGTCAGATCCCCAGCCTTTCGGCCGCCGGGCAAAGCTGGAATTCCGCCATGTCAGTTTTCGTTATGACGGCGCGGCAGAGCCGGTATTGAACGATATCAGCTTTGCCTGTGACGCAGGACGGACAACGGCGATTATCGGCGGAACCGGCTCGGGAAAAACCACGATTGCCAGCCTGATTCCCCGTCTCCATGACATAGAAAGCGGCAGCATCCTCCTGAACGGGATCGATATCCGTCATCTGCCGCTGCATGAGCTGCGGCAAAAAATCGGCTATGTACCGCAAAAGGCCTTTTTGTTCAGCGGGACGATCGCCGCTAATTTGCGGCACGGCAAGCCTGACGCATCGCTGGCAGAGCTGCGGCAGGCGGCGCAAATTGCCCAGATTGACGACTTCGTCAGCAGCCTGGAAGCGGCCTACGACGCGCCGGTTGCTCAGGGCGGCGGCAATTTTTCCGGCGGACAGAAACAGCGCCTTTCCATCGCCCGGGCTATTATCAAGAAACCGGAGATTTATGTTTTTGACGACAGCTTTTCCGCGCTTGATTTTCAGACAGATGCCAGATTGCGAAAAGCGCTGCAGCAGGCGGTGGGAGATGCCGCTGTTATTTTGGTGGCGCAGCGGATCAGTACGATCATCGATGCGGATCAGATCATCGTGCTGGAGAATGGACGGGTTGCCGGCAGCGGCACTCACCGCGAACTGCTGGCCAACTGCCTGGTTTATCAGCAAATTGCCCATTCCCAGTTGAGCAAGGAGGAATTGGCGTGAGCGGGGAACGCAATCGGCATTTGCCTGCAGGCGAGTCGCTGCTGGCCGGCGGCGCGGCGGTGCGCCTGCTGAAACAGCTGTTGGCGCAAAGGTGGAAATTAGCCGCGGTTCTGGTCAGCGTTCTGTTCAGCAGCGCCTTTACCCTGGCCGCGCCGCTGGTGATCGGTCAGGCAATCAATCTGGTTTATGAGGGCCTTACCGGCGGCCGCGGTTTTGATGCCGCCGCGATGGGAACCCTGGTACTGATTCTGTTGTCACTATACCTGATCAGCGCCGCCTTCTCTTTTTTGCAGCAGTTTATTATGGCCGGCGTCGCCCAGACGCTGGCGCTTTCCTTGCGGGAAAAGGTCAGTGACAAGCTGGCGCGGCTCCCGCTTAGCTACTATGACCGTCATAAGAAGGGCGACATCCTGAGCCGGGCGACCAATGACCTGGATAAGGTCGCCGATACGCTGGAGGATGGCCTAATGCAGTTTTTCAGCGCTGCGGTCAGCATTATCGGCGCCTTTGCCCTGATGCTGGCGATCAGTCCGCTGCTGACGCTGATTGCGCTGGCGACTATGCTGGTCAGTATGAGCGCCGCCGCCCTGATCGCGCGAAGAACGCAGCGCTGCTATGCGGACAACCAGCAGGCCCTGGGTGAGATGAACGGAGCGATTGAAGAGGCGTTTACCGGCAATCAGGTCATCAAGGCGTTTCAACTCGAGCAGGCTGTTATTCGGAATGTGGAATTTCTCAACCAGACTCTTTATACGACCGGCCGCAAAGCGCAGTTTATTACCTATGCAGTCGATCCGGCAATCCGACTGTTCAATCAGATCGGTTATATAATTATTGCCGTACAGGGCGCATTGCTGGTTACGCAGGGGAGAGTGTCAATCGGCAGCATTCAGGCGTTTTTTCAATATGTTAACCAGGCTTCGGAACCGCTCACCCAGATTGCCCATATTTTCAACTCGATGCAGGGCGCGATCGCCGCGGCGGAGCGGGTGTTTACGCTGCTGGACGAGCCGGACGAGACTGCCGATCTCCCTGGTTCCCCTGTGTTGTCTGCGCCCCGGGGAGACGTTGCTTTTGAGCATGTGCGTTTTGGTTATGACGCCGCTGCGATTTTTATGCATGATATAAACTTCCGGGTAAAAGCCGGCGACAAAATTGCTATCGTCGGGCCCACTGGCGCGGGCAAGACCACGCTGATCAATCTGCTGATGCGGTTCTACGAACTGCGGGGCGGCAGAATTACCATTGACGGGGTGGATATCAGCGAGATGAGCCGCAGCCGGCTGCGCTCCATGCTCGGGATGGTGCTGCAGGACACCTGGCTGTTTGGCGGAAGCATTGAGGACAATATTGCCTATGGGCGGGAAGCCGCGACTTCTCAGGATGTGGTCCGGGCCGCTCAAGCCGCCCGCGCGGATCATTTTATCCGCACCTTGCCCGCCGGCTACCAGACCGTACTGGATGACGAGGCAGCCAATATCTCTCAGGGGCAAAAACAACTGCTTACTATTGCCCGGGCAATTTTGGCTGACCCTGCGATCCTGATACTGGATGAGGCCACATCCAATGTCGATACGCGTACGGAGCTTGAAATTCAAGCCGCGATGGCTGCCCTGATGAAGGGCAGAACCAGCTTTATCATCGCCCACCGTCTCTCCACTATCCGTGACGCCGACCTCATTCTGGTGATGAATAATGGCACAATCATTGAACAGGGAACGCACGGCCAGCTGATGCACCGGAACAGCTTTTACGCCCAATTGTACAATAGCCAGTTTGCGCCGCCAGCAGTCTAAATGCCGGCAGCTGGCGTTTGGCTGTCCGGCAGGCAAGTCCTCGGCCAATGATGGTCAGATTGACAAGCGGTACCGTTGCTTATACACTATTTACTGACCATAGGTCAGTTGGGCAAAGCGACAGGATAAACGCCAGCCGTTTGCCGGTCAGGAGGTGCTGATAATCATGCGCATCAGAAAGGATCCCGAAATCCGGCGGACAGAGTTGATTGATGCGGCTCTGGCCCTGTTTGGCTCTGCCGGTTATGAAAAAACCATGATTGTGGATATTGTAAAAAAGGCCGGTGTGGCCAAAGGGACGTTTTATTACTATTTTCCTACCAAGGAAGCGGTTCTGACGGCCATTTGCAGCCGCTGGGCCACTGAAATGACCGCTGCTTTTCAGGCCAAGAGTCGCCGGTTCACTGCGCGGGAGAAGCTGTGCGAGTTTATTCGGCAGCAGTTTCTTCCCGGACCGCTTGACGCGGTTTTTGATCATTTATGGTCGGAAAAGCAGTTTGACCTGTTTTTTCGGATTTGGCAGCAGCAGGTTGAAACTGTCTTTAACCCGCTTTTGGCCGGGATGATTCGCCAGGGTAACCGTGAGGGCAGCATGCGGGTGGCATGTATAGACGAAACGCTGGTTTTCTTCTGGAGTACGCTGAATTGTTTGTGGGATGCCATTTACCTCAAAGAAGCGGCCGCGGTTCTGGACGCGAAGGCGAGTGTGGCCGAGGCGATACTGACGCGGATACTGGGCATGGGGGAAGGGACGCTGCGGCTGCCGTTTGTGCGGCAGTCTTAAGTGGCCGTGGCATATCCGGGTTCCGGCTTCTACAGCACGGTCCTACGCGGGACTGTAGAACGCCCGCATTATTTTATCAAAGCGCGACTCCTGGGACGCCGGCCGGGGCTTTCGCCGGGGCCGGCGTTCTTTGTTGAGCGGAAATCGACGCATTCACAGCTGGAATTTGTCCGGAAACCGGGCTCGTATTCCTGGCGTAGCAACCTGATTCGCCCTTGGTCGCGACGGCTGCGACGCTGCAGCCGGCTAAGCGGATTGCATAGGTATCATTCACTCCGGTTTGGGCAGACTGTTTATTTTAGGAGACTCTACGGAGCGTTGATTGATTGCGGCTGCAATATCGCCTAAACTAGAGCTGCGGAGGTGATTGTATGGATTGCGAAAAAATTGGCAGGTTAATCTACAGCCTGCGCAAAGAAAAAAATATGACGCAAAAAGAACTGGCCGACTTGATGAATATCAGTGACAAGGCAATCAGTAAATGGGAGCGCGGCCTTGGCTGTCCGGATATAACGCTGCTGCCTGAACTGTCGCAGATACTGGATATCAATATTGAGGAGATTCTTTCCGGGAAAATTGCGTTGAATGAAATGGTGGGAGGGAATATGAGAAAACTTGCTTTTTATGTGTGTCCGCAGTGCAACAATATGGTAACCGCCACCGGCGATGCCGTTATTTCCTGCTGCGGCCGGAGACTGGAAGCGCTGGCTGCGGCAAAAGCGGACGAGCCGCATTTGCTGACAGTCGAGCCGGTGGAGGATGAACTATATATTGCCTCATCGCATGCGATGGAGAAAACGCATTATATTTCATTTGTCGCCTATGTTACCGGGGACCGGGTCCATATTGTCAAGCAATATCCGGAGTGGAACCTGCAATTCCGGGTTTATAAGCAGGGGCATGGCAAGCTGTATTTTTATTGTTCACAGCATGGGCTGTTCTACCAACTGCTTTAGCTGTTTGTGCTGATTTAATTACAGCCCGTTTTTTGGAACGGGCTGTTTTCTCTCCTTTTTGCCAGCTGATTAGTTGCCGGCGGTGGTTTGTGGTATGGTATAGTAGGTAAAAAAGCGCGAATGCATCCTGTGATGAGAGGTGTGGATCCTTGCGGCACACGAATATACCGGTTATTGAACGGGATTACTATAATAGCCGCTGGCAGGCGGATGTGCAGAGCGCCGCAGTTTATATCGGGATCATTTTGGTTATCCTGGTGACGGCAGCCTGGCATGACTGGCTGCTTTTTCGCGCCGGCCAACTGCCGCTAACACCGCTGCAGCAGCTTTCTTATGGTTTGCGGGCCGCCGCCCTGACGGCTTCCCTGGCTGTTTTTTGCTGGCTAATCGCCCACCGGCGCCAGCCGCAAAAGCGGTCCTTTGAGTGGTGTATTTTTGTCTGGGAGGCGCTTGCTGTTATTATGTCCTGTGTCTCGGACGTGCTGCGGCCCTGTTCCTACTATCTGTCCTTAGTTGTCGAGATTCCGGTCATTTTGTCAATGTATCTGGTTATTCCCCAGTACAACCGCCGGCTTCGCCTCATCCCGCCGGTTGTCTTTAGTGTTGCATTAGCATTGATTTATCTTTTGCACAAACAGCCGCCCTCTGTTTTCGGCTTTGAAAGCCTATATCTGGGCTTGCTGTTTGTGAATTTGATCGGGATTTATTTTTCCGACAAAATGTATCGCAACGATTATCAGCTTTTCTATCTTTCCCATATCGATGAGTTAACCGGCTTGTACAACCGCCGGCATCTCAAAGTACAGCTGCAGGAGCAATGGCGTCGCTGTTTGACGCAGAGGAAGCTGCTTGCAGTTTGCATAATTGATATCGATTTTTTCAAATTGTTCAATGACCACTATGGTCATCAATGCGGCGATGCCACTTTAAGAAAAGTGGCCGCCGGTTTGGCCAAGGCTGTCGACCGGCAGAACTCACTTGCCGCTCGCTATGGGGGCGAAGAATTCCTCCTTGTTCTGCCGGCCGATTCACTGGCGCAGATTGAGGAACTAGCCGAGGGCATTCCACGTTGTATTGAGGCATTGAAAATTCAGCACTCCGTTTCGGCGGTTTCTGACTGGGTCACGGTCAGTGTCGGGGTTGCCGCGCTTATCCCCGCACGGGGGCAACAGCCGGAGGACTTGATCCGGCTGGCGGACCTCGCCCTGTATCAGGCCAAAGCGCAGGGCCGCAATCAGGCGGTGCTGTATCGGCAGCCTGCAGACGGCATTAAAGAGGGCCTAAACAAAAGGAACGATCCGTAACGGGTCGTTCCTTTTGTTTAGGCGCTATGAAGCAGGCGGCAGGATTAAAGGGTGCTGGCAGTCGAGCTGGTTGCGGCGTAATCAGCCATTGCTACCAAAGCCCCAGCTGCCGCTGCGCTAGCAGCGAGCTTGCCGCAACCGCCAGCCAGCAGAGCAGACCCAGCGCAATGGGCCGCAGGCCGTTGTTGAGCAGCTTTGGCAGATTGGTGTTCAGGCCGATGGCGGCCATCGCCACGATGATGAGAAATTTGCCTGCTTTCGCCAGCCAGTCGCAGACCAGTGGCGGCAGTATGCCGCTGGTATTGATGACTGAAGCCAGCAGAAAACTGAAAATAAACCAGGGAATGATACTGCCCAGGCGGACCTGGCCGCGGCTTTGCGCGCTGGCGGCAAAGCCGACCGCCAGGGCCAGTGTGACCGGCACAATCATCAGACTGCGGGTCAGCTTGACAATGGTCGCGTAATTGCCGGCGGCCGAGCTGTAAGAGTAGGCGGCGGCGACAACGGACGAGGTGTCGTTGATCGCCGTTCCCGCCCACATGCCGAAGCCGCTGTCGCTTAGACCCAGCGCATGCCCGAGGAATGGAAAGATAAATACGGCGGCAATGTTGAATAAGAAAATGGTTGCAATCGAGTAGGCAATATCCTGTTCGTCGGCGTTGATGGCCGGGGCGGCGGCCGCGATCGCCGAGCCGCCGCAAATGGCGGTGCCGACGCCGATGAGAATGCGCGGTTTTTCCTCCAGCCGCAAATAGTTGCCCGCCAGCCAGGCGGTGATGAAGGCGGCGGTCAATGTAACGGCAATAATCGTCAGCGACTGGCTGCCTACGGCAAAAACCTGAAACAGGTTCATTTCAAAGCCAAGTAAAATAATCGCGTATTGCAGCACCTTTTTGCCGCTGAAGCGAATTCCCGCCGTGCACGCCGCCGGCGGCGTACGCCAGAGCGCAATCAGCATTCCCAGCAGGATACCCCAAACCGGCCCGCCGATCAGCGGCAGCCAGGCGCCCAGCGCCAGCGCCGGCAGGGCAATAGCGGCGGCCAGCGCCAGGCCGGGAAGAACAGACTTACTTTCTGCCATATGTATGCCTCCTTATCGTAGTATTATCATACCACTCGACAATGCGTAAGCATAATACTATAATTAACTGATAACAATAGGTAAATGCCTATATACGGAGGCGCGTATGACCTTACGGCATCTAACCATTTTCCTGACTGTCTGTGATGAAGGCGGCATGACGGCGGCAGCGGAAAAGCTGCACATTGCCCAACCCTCGGTCAGTCAGGCGATTGCCGAGTTGGAGGGGTATTACCGGGTCCGGTTATTTGAGCGGCTGGGCCGGAAACTGTTTATCACTGCCGCCGGCCAGAAGCTGCTCGGCTATGTCCGGCATATTCTCAGCTTGTATCATCAGGCGGACACGGCAATGCACGAATTCGCCGGCCAGGGGGTGCTGCGCGTCGGCGCCAGCATTACTGTCGGCACTTATGTGCTGCCGCAGCTGCTTAGCCAATTTGCCCGGGCCAACCCGGAAGTGCAGCTGCAGTCGGTGGTGAATAATACGATGATTATTGAGGAGATGCTGCTGCTGGACCGCCTGGATCTGGGATTGGTGGAAGGACGGGTGCATTCGCCGGCAATAGCGGGCAGCGTGTTTATGCGTGACGAACTGGTGCTGGTGGCTGCGCCGGGGCATCCCTTCACTGCCGGCGAGCTGTCGGTTGGGGATCTGGAGGAGGTCGGATTTTTAGTCCGCGAAGAAGGCAGCGGCACGCGGGAATTGTTCGAGTCGGTTATGCAAAGCCGGCAGGTAAACTGGCGCATTGCCGGCGTTTACAATAATGCGGAAGCGATTAAACAGGCTGTCGCCAGAGGTATTGCCGTAACCGTGCTTTCCGAGCTGGCGGTGCGTGAGGAGCTGGCGCTGGGCCGGCTTGTCAGGGTGCGGCTGCGCGACGTTGACTTCCGGCGTGAATTCCGGCTGGTTCACCATAAAAATAAATATATTTCGCCGCTGCTGTCCCGGTTCCTGGACGCCTGCGCCGCTTACCCAAAACAGGTGTGAGGCAGCTGCCAATTCTGCGGTGAAAAAATAAAAGCTTTTGCTTTTTCCGCAACAGGAAAAGTCTGTATCGCGGCAGAAATAGTCCGTAAATACCGGTTGCCTGCTTTGCTGACAGAGCTTACGGCTGCAGTACAGGAAAAAACGGTGGAGGGTGATGAAAGATGACGCGTTGGAGTCAGGCGGCCCGGATGCTGGCCGGGCGGTTTGCCCTTATTGGCGGTGTTGTTTTTGCGGCGGCGGCGATGCTTGTCCTGAGCGATGCCGCGTTTTCCCTTTTCAGTCAGTTTCCCCGCGCGTCAATACGGACGGCGGCGATTTCGCTGGCCCTGGCCGGTATGGCGGCCGGCGGTCTGGCACTGGCGTATTACCTGCTGCGGGAGCTCTACTCGCAAAGCCGCAAGCGCGGCCTGAGTCTGCCGCCGTGGCTGGCCGAAACGGTCGCTGTCTTGCGGCAGCTGCATCCTCTGTTGGGGATCGCCGCTTTCAGTTTGCTGCTGCTGCACGTTTATCTCATGCTTTCCGGCTGGCGGGGCGGGCTGCTGCATCCCAGGCTGTTGTCGGGAGCGGCAGCGTTTCTGCTGTTAACCGCTTTGGCCCTCACCGGGCTGCGGCTGCGCCGTCTGCCCGGCTGGCGGCGGGGTCGCGCCGTTCACCGCTGGCTGGCCGCCGCGTTTATCACCTGCTTTTTTATTCATGTATAACTCAGCCGGATACGGTGATCGAGTTTTTGCGCTCTTTACTGATATAAAGCGCTTTGTCGGCCAGCGACAGCACCGCTTCGCTGCTGTCGGCATGATCGGGATAGGCGGCGATGCCGATGCTGACGGTGTAATTCTGCAG
Organism: uncultured Pelosinus sp.; assembly: GCA_900542835.1. Taxonomy (GTDB): domain Bacteria; phylum Bacillota; class Negativicutes; order Sporomusales; family Acetonemataceae; genus Anaerosporomusa. Next base: position 75,909 of record UQPB01000001.1, read on the forward strand.
CTTTTGCTCCGCCAGGGAACGGATCTGCTCGGCCAGCGCGACTGCCGCGCCCAGCGGCAGCCGCAGGATAATGACAAACTCATCGCCGCCGTAACGGAACAGCGTTCTGGCCCCTACCACTGAACGGGCCAGAGCGGCAAAATCGCGCAAAACCGTATCGCCGGCGCTATGTCCCTGACGGTCATTAATTTCCTTAAAGTTGTCCAGATCGATAAACATGACCGTAAAGACGCCGGCGGTACCGGCCTGCAGCTCTCTGTCGAGGGCCGCCACCGCCTGCTCAAAGGCGCGGCGGTTGTAGGCGCCGGTCAGCTCGTCGATATTGGCGGCGCCGCGGAGGGAACTGTGCAGGGTTTCCAGCCGCTTGACGGTTAGATTATAGGTTTTGATTACTTCGCTGAAGTCGCGGCTGTAGTCGGCTGGGTTCAGCTCGTGGTAGCTGCCTTTGCGCAGGGAGCCGAGAGCTTGCACCAGGTCCTCGAACGGCTTGATACCGCGTCGCAGGGTGTAGACTCCGATCGCCACTGTCAGGCACAGGGTAATCAGCGACACGGCAAACGATTGATAGAGCATCAGCCGGCGCAGCCTGGTTAATTGATCGGTCGGCGTTTCCACTGTCACCAGCCAGTTGGAGTCCGGCAGGGTATAGTAGCCGATGTACTGCTCTGTGCCCGCTTCGTTGAGACGGGTTATTGTGCCCGCTTTCTCCGGCAATGCGCCGTGCAGATGCGCCGCCTGGCCGATGCGGCGCTTATCGCTGTGATAAACAATAATTCCTTCGGCGTCGGTAATGATGATATCGCCACTGTCGCCAAAGGTTTTATTATCAAACATGGACATCAGGAAATTGTCGTGCAGCCAGACGGAGGCGGCGACAACGCCGTTAACGCGCCCGTTTTCCCGGATCGGGGTGCTGACCATGATGACCTGGCGGCCGGCGGCGCTGGTAAAGACATTACTGATGGTCGTTTCGCCGCTCATGGCGCGGATAAAATAATCCCGCTGCGAAAAATTGCGGCTGGTGGTGCTGGCGGCAGTCGAATTGATCAGGTTGCCGTTAGCGTCGAGAACAAAAATCATATTGATTTCAGGCAGCAGCGCACTGAATTTTTCTAATAACTGACGGTTGTTCCGGCTTTCCGGGTCACGGGCGATGCTTTTCAGGATCTCCTGCGTCCTCTGAAAATAAGCGGCCAGATTTTCGCCAGTAGTCTGGGCCGTATTCCGGATCGCGTTGGACAACAGCGTGTTGGTGGTGGTGAAAAATAGCCTGTCAAAGGCGAGGAAGTGTATGAGGCCGCTGCCGGCGATCAGCGCCGCGAGCAGAATGGCGATTTTGCTGGAAAAGCGCATGCAGGATACCTCGGCTTTCGTTCTGCTTTGTGTAACGATTGCTTCGACAAAAGCGCAGCAATCCCTTTTCGCTTATTGTGCGCGTTTTATATTTAGTGTAAACTGAAATCAGGAGATATCCAAGGAGAAACTATGCCATATACCTATATGCTGGAGTGCGCCGATAAAACGCTGTATACCGGCTGGACCACCGATCTGTCGGCACGGCTGGCGGCGCATAATGCCGGCAGCGGCGCCCGCTATACGCGGGGACGCCGGCCGGTCAAACTGGTTTACTTCGAATACCAGCCGGATAAAAGCAGCGGACAGCGGCGCGAAGCGGCGATTAAGCGCCTGCCGCGACGGGACAAGCTGCGGCTGATTGAACTGTTTAACAGCCGGCAGGCGGCGGTTGGCGAGGGAGGTGAGGCGTTGGACGGGACCAGGCGCAGTGATATCAGGCCGGGCCTGACGGTTAAAATTGTGCAGAAACAGCATCAGCGCAGCGGCCAGTTGACCGAGGGCGTTGTCAAGGATATTCTGACCAGCAGCGCGGTTCACAGCCGCGGCATCAAGGTGCGGCTGAGCGACGGCACTGTCGGCAGGGTGCAGGAAATTCTCGGTTGAGCCTGTCATGCAGGCTTACACAGTACAATATTTAATGCAAGGAAGGTGGCTGTTATGAGCAAGAGCTATACAGGCGATTCATTTGAAGGCATTTCCCCTACGCTGCATGAAAAAACGTTTATTGCCGAAGGCGCCCGCGTGCTTGGTGCGGTTACGCTGCGGGAATACGCCAGCGTCTGGTTTAATACCGTTGCCCGCGGCGATGTCAACTCGATCGAAGTCGGCCGTTACAGCAATGTTCAGGATAACAGTGTGCTGCATGTCGCCGATGACAATCCCTGCATTATCGGTGATTATGTGACAGTTGGCCATAACGCGATCCTGCATGGCTGTGTGGTTGAGGAGCATTGCCTGATCGGGATGGGAGCGATCGTGCTTACCGGCGCGGTGGTGGGCAAGGGCAGCATTATCGCCGCCGGCGCGGTGGTAAGGGAAAACCAGGTCATTCCGCCCCATTCGCTGGTCGCGGGTGTTCCGGCGAAGGTCATCAAGCCGATTCCCGATGAATGGGACCGCATCCACGCGCAGGCGCTTAAGTATAAGACCCTGTGGACGGAGCGCTATAAGCTGCTGCCTGACGCTGACGGTGAGCGTTATCACGGCGAGAAGATTGTCTGACATAACCGGGGCGGCAGGGCGGATTGTCCGCCCCCCTGGTTATTGCTGTTCTGTCGGTAAAAACATTTGTTTTTTAAAGACGGAAATAGTTTTTTTATTGTTATAGTTATGAAAAAAGCATTGACAATTAGATTGATGTTGTTATAATTAAATCAAATTACTGTAAAAAACGCTACGGCGTGGAGGTCACAATGACGGCTTCAACAATCGGCTTACAGTGGCGCACTTCATACTTTTTTAGCTTTAGCCTGGGCTATTTTTATAGCGTGGGTTATTCGTTTATTAAAAAGTATAGTGAACACTGCCGATGGGCCGAATAGCTGACCGAAGCGCATAACAAACGTTTCTGGCGGAATGAGACTCATGTGAGTCTCATTTTTTTTTGTCGAAAGCGGCAGGCAGCGAAACCTGCAGTATGGATGGAGGCAATAACCATGGCAGATTTGATGATTACGCCGGCAAAGCTGACCGGCAGTGTTACGGTGCCGGCGTCGAAAAGCATGAGTCATCGCGCGTTGATCTGTGCCGGACTGGCGCAGGGGCAATCGCGGATCCGCGGTGCGACCGTTTCAGATGATATCACGGCAACAATCGGGGCAATGCGGGCTCTCGGCGCGGACATCATCGCCGCTGGCGGCGAACTGACGGTCAGCGGCGGCGGTGTTTCGCCGACTGCGGCGGTGATTGACTGCGGCGAGTCGGGTTCAACGCTGCGGTTTTTGATGCCGTTGGCCCTGCTGGGGACGCGGCGGATGACCTTTACCGGCCGCGGTCGTCTGGTGGAGCGTCCGGTGGCCGCTTATGCCGACATCTGTCGCAGCCAGGGGCTTTTGTGGGAAAGCGGCGGCGGCTTGCCGGTCAGCCTGCAGGGGCCGCTGCAGCCAGGAGCGTTTTCCCTTCGCGGCGATGTCAGCTCACAATTTTTATCCGGCCTGCTGTTTGCGCTGCCGCTGCTGCCGGGCGACTCGGTCATCCGGGTGACTACACCGCTGGAATCCAAAGGCTATGTTGACCTGACGCTGGCGGCTTTGGCCGATTTTGGCATTGACATTTGCCAGCATCAGTACCGCGAGTTCCGGATCAGCGGCGGCCAGTGCTACCGGCCGCGCGACTATACGGTTGAAGGCGACTTTTCGCAGGCGGCGTTCTGGCTGGTGGCCGGTACGATTGGCGCCGCAGTCTCCTGCCGCGGCCTGCTGGCGGCCTCGCTGCAGGGAGATAAAGCGATTGTCGATCTGATCAATGCGGCCGGCGGCAGCGTTCAGGCAATTGACAATGGATTTACTGCCCTGCCTGCCGCTGCCCGCGGCAGTGTGATCGACGCTGCCGACTGTCCGGATCTGGTACCGGTGCTGGCGGTGCTTGCCAGCCTCAGTCAGGGTGAAACCCGCATCATCCGGGCCGGACGGCTGCGGATTAAAGAGTCGGACCGCCTGGCCGCCACCGCCGCCGAGCTTGGCAAGCTGGGGGCCGATATCCGGGAAGAGGGCGATTCGCTGGTGATTCACGGCAGGGAGCAGCTTAATGGCGGCGCCGTCGACAGTTGGCAGGATCACCGTATTGCCATGGCCCTGGCCATTGCCTCCATCCGCTGCCAACAGCCGGTCTGGCTGCGTGGCGCCGAATGTGTCAGCAAGTCATATCCGCATTTCTGGCAGGATTTTTCCGCATTAGGAGGGATTGTCAATGAGCGCTGTCTGGGGTAGAAAAGTCCGCTATACGATTTTTGGCGAGAGCCACGGCGGTGGCATTGGCATGGTGATTGACGGACTGCCTGCCGGTACCGAGCTTGACTGGCAGTTAATTGAACGGGAAATGGCCCGCCGCGCCCCCGGGAAGAGTCCATTGACCACCCCCCGCAGCGAAAAGGACAGTGTAACCATCTGCAGTGGCTTATACCGGGGCAAGACCGACGGTTCGCCGCTATGTGCGCTGATTGGCAACACCGATACCCGCTCTGCCGATTATGCCGCTGAACCGCACCTATTCCGGCCGGGTCATGCCGACTATACCGCTTTTGTCAAGACAGGAGGGCATAACGACCCTCGCGGCGGCGGTCACTTTTCCGGCCGGCTGACGGCACCGCTGGTGTTTGCCGGTGCTATTGCCAGGCAGCTGCTGGCGCCGGCAGGGATTGTAATCGGCGCCCATATTGCCCGCATCGGCACCGTCGAAGACGCCGCTTTTGACCCGGCGGCAATCTCATCCTCGCTGCTGGCGGAATTGAACGGCTCGTCCCTGCCGGTGCTGAACGGGACGGCGGCCGATGCCATGCGGCGGGAGATTGCCGCTGCGGCCGCCGCCGGCGACTCGGTTGGCGGTGTGGTGGAAGCGGCCGCCACCGGTCTGCCGGCGGGTACCGGAGAGCCGTTTTTTGACTCGCTGGAAAGCACCCTGGCCCACCTGGTGTTCTCGATTCCGGCGGTAAAAGGAATTGAGTTTGGCAGCGGCTTTCAGCTTGCCGCTATGCGCGGCAGTCAGGCCAATGACAGCTTTGTTGTAAATAATGGAAAGGTGCAAACCGTCAGCAATCACCATGGCGGCGTCCTGGGCGGCATTGCAAGCGGTATGCCGCTGGTGCTGCGAGTCGCGTTCAAACCGACTCCATCAATTGCCAAACCCCAGGATACGGTTAATGCTGCGGGTGAGGCGGCGGTTTTAAACATAAAAGGACGCCACGATCCCTGTGTCGTTCCCCGGGCGGTGCCGGTTGTCGAAGCCGCTATTGCCCTGGCTGTTTGGGATATGTTGTAGAATAGTAGAATGGTAGGTGGATGACTGTGAAGCAAGACTGTTCCCGGGCAAGACCGAATGTCATTTTTATTGGCATGCCGGGCAGCGGCAAAAGTACGCTGGGGCGGTTGACAGCCCAGTGCCTGGGCTGGGAATTTTGCGACACCGATCCGATCATTGAGGAACGGACCGGCCGCAAGGTCAGTGAGATTTTTCACACTGACGGTGAAGACGGCTTTCGTCGTCTGGAAACCGAGATTATCCGTGAATGCTGCCAAAAGCGGGACGTTGTTATTGCCACTGGCGGCGGTGCTGTCACCCGGCCGGAAAACATGGCGATGCTGGCAGCGAGCGGCCGGCTGATTTATCTGGAGCGTCCGCTTGCCGATATTGCCGCCTGCGATCTGCAGGACCGGCCGCTGCTGGCCGGTGACAGCCGCAACCTGGGTGTGCTGTTTGCGCAGCGCAAGCCTTTGTATGAGCGCTATGCCAGTATCAGAGTGGCGAATGTACAGCCGCCGGAAGCGGTTGTGCAGGTAATTCTGACAGCAATTTGACCGACGTAGAAGAGGAGGCAAACAATGATGGTTATTGTTCTGCATGCATCAGCAACTGACGCGCAGATTGAAGAGTTGAAGGCCGAGGTGGAGAAGGAAGGCTGCACGCTTTGGCCGAGCCAGGGGAAATTCATGCATGTCATTGGCGTGGTCGGTGACACTGGCCGCCTGGATAAAGGCCGGTTGTTGAATAAAAGCTATGTGGATAAGGTGTTGTCGGTACAGGAACCGTATAAAAAGGCCAATCGAATGTTCCATCCCGAAAATACGGTCATTTCCGTCGGCGGCGCCAGTATGGGCGGCGAGCAGCTGGCGGTGATCGCCGGGCCGTGCTCGGTAGAAAGCGAGGAGCAGATTGTTGATATTGCCAGGCAGGTAAAGGCGTCGGGGGCCACCTTTCTCCGCGGCGGCGCCTTTAAACCCCGCACCTCGCCCTATAGCTTTCAGGGGATGCGGGAGGAAGGCCTGGAGCTGCTGAAAATAGCGCGCCAGGAAACCGGGCTGCCGCTGGTGACGGAATTGATGTCGGTGCGGCAGTTGGAGCAGTTTGTTGAAGATATTGACGTGATTCAGATTGGTGCCAGGAACATGCAAAACTTCGACCTTTTAAAGGAAGTAGGCCGGACCGGCAAGCCGGTGCTGTTAAAACGCGGGCTCAGCGCCACTATTGAAGAGCTGCTGATGTCGGCGGAGTATGTCATGGCCGAGGGAAACCCCAATGTCATCCTGTGCGAGCGGGGCATCCGCACTTTTGAAACCTATACCCGCAATACGCTGGATCTCAGCGCCGTTCTGGCGCTGAAACGGTTGAGCCATCTGCCGGTTATTGTCGATCCCAGCCATGCCGCCGGCATGTGGTGGATGGTGGAAGCGCTGTCAAAGGCGGCGATTGCCGTCGGTGCCGACGGCATTATGGTCGAGGTGCATAATGATCCGGCCAATGCCAAGTGCGACGGCGCGCAGTCAATTAAACCGGAGCGGTTTGCCAGTCTGATGCAGTCTGTCAGGGAACTGGCCCGCCTGGAACAGCGGGTTATCTAAGGAGGCAGGTAACGTGGAAACGATTCGCGTGGCATTAAACGCTGCCGCTTACGATATCCTGATCGGCAACGGCCTGTTTCAGCAGGCCGGCTGCCAGCTGCGCCGCCTGACGACCGCTGCCAGAGCGGTTGTCGTCAGCGATGAGACTGTCGCGGCTCTATACGGACAGACGCTGCTGGAGCAGATGGAGGCGGCTGGCTTTGCCGCCTCCATGACCGTGATTCCCGCCGGCGAAGCCAGCAAATCGCTGGCCATGCTGGAAAAAGTCTACCAGGGGTTTGCCGCGGCAAGGGTGAGCCGCGGCGATCTGGTAGTTGCCCTGGGCGGCGGCGTGGTCGGCGATTTGACCGGTTTTGCGGCGGCAACCTATTTACGCGGTGTTCCTTATGTGCAGATTCCGACGACACTGCTGGCGCAGATCGACAGCAGCGTTGGCGGCAAAACCGCAATTAATCTGCCGCAGGGAAAAAACCTCGCCGGGGCGTTTTACCAGCCGGCGGCGGTGCTGATTGATCCGGGGCTGCTTGACAGCCTGCCGCAGCCAACCCTGCGCGAGGGCCTGGCCGAGGCGCTGAAATATGGAGCGATCGCTGACCGCGGCCTGTTTGAGCGGATCGCCGCTTGCCGCAGTCGGGACGCTTTTTTCCGGCAGGCGCCTGCGCTGATTGCCGCCTGCTGCCGCATTAAGCGTGATGTGGTTGAAGAGGACGAAAAGGACCATGGCCGGCGGCTGCATTTGAATTTTGGCCACAGCATTGGTCACGCGATTGAGCAGGTATATAACTTTCAGACCTACAGCCACGGCGAGGCGGTCGCCATCGGTATGGTTAAAATCACCGAAGGCAGCGAACAGCGCGGGTTTAGCCGTCCGGGCACAGCCGCCGCCATCCGCGAGGCGCTGGCGGGGCTGGGGCTGCCGGTGACGACGCCGGACTGGGACCGTGAAGCACTGCTGGCAGCCATGGCGCTGGATAAAAAAAATACGGGCGATAAGCTGCGGCTGATCGTCCTGCCGCAGTTGGGGACAGCCGAAATCATCGCCATGAGCCTGGAAGAGGCGGCGGCCGCGTTTTTATAGCGAAAGGAGACAGTCATGCGAATTTACGGCTTGTTGGGAGAAGCGCTGTCACACAGCCTTTCGCCGGAGATCCATCGTTTTCTGTTCCGGCAGTTGAATATCGAGGCGGCCTATTCGCTGTTTCCACTGCCGCCGGCGCGGCTGGCGGCAGGTCTGGAAGGCCTGCGGCTGCTGGGGGCGGGCGGCGTCAATGTCACCATTCCGTATAAAGCTCAAATCATGCCGCTGCTTGACGATCTGTCGGCTGAGGCCCGACTGCTGGGGGCGGTAAATACGGTGCTGTTCGGCAGTGGCGGCGCGATCGGCTATAATACCGACTATGGCGGCTTTGGGCTGATGCTGCGGCTGCACCAGATCGAGGCAGCGGGGAAAAGCGCCCTGGTGCTGGGAACCGGCGGCGCGGCCCGTACCGCCGCCTGCTGGCTGCGTGACCACGGCGCGGCCTCGGTGCGGCTGGTCAGCCGCCAGCCCGGCAGCAAGGGCGATTTTGCCGTTTTATCGTACGCCCAGCTGGCAGCGTTGCCGGCGGTCGATATTCTGGTGAATGCGACCCCTGTCGGCATGCATCCGTACACGGCGGCTTCGCCCCTGCCGCAGGAACTGCTGCCGCGGTTTGGCGTAATTATCGACCTCGTATATAATCCGGCCGAGACACGGCTGATGCGTGAAGGCCGCGAGCAGGGCGTCAGGGCGATTAACGGTCTGGCCATGCTGGCGGCTCAGGCCGTGGCCGCGGAGGAAATCTGGCAGGGGCGGGATCTGTCCGGGCTGCTGCCGCCGCTGTGCGATTTTCTGGCCGTCTTGCCGCCGCCGCGCAATCTGGTTCTGCTTGGCCTGCCGGGCAGCGGTAAGACGCTGCTGGGACAGTTGGCGGCAGCCCGCCTGGGCTGGGAATTCTGCGATATTGATGCCTATATTGAACGCAGGAGCGGACAGTCGGCCGGGGAGCTTGCTGCCGCGGGCACTGACCGGCTGCGGCGGCTGGAGCTGGAGGCCAGCCGCGAGTTTGGCCGGAGGCGGCGGACCGTGATCGCCGCTTCCTCCGGCTCCGGCCCCGAGGCCCTGGCCGGGCTGGCCGCCGGCGGCCATCTGGTTTACCTTGACCGCTCGCTCCTGCCGGCCGCCGCAGACGGCCGGCAGGAGCAAAAGGCGCTCTATGAACGCTGCGCCCATTGCCGGGTGCGTAATGACAGCTTGCCGCAACAGGCTGTCGACGCAATCCTGGCCGGTTTTGACCAGCCGGCGAATACTGCCGTTTCAGGGCAGTAACCGTCAAAGCCCAGCGCAACGTAAGAATTCTATTGACAGATGTAATATGTTATCATACAATGGTTACAAACTATACCGAAAATTACGATGAACGGAACAGTAGTTACAGCTGTGATAGCCGCAGAGAGCCGGAGGCGGTGCGAACCGGTGCTATTGACTGTAGACGAATATCCTCCGTGAGTTGCGCACCGAAGATTGTAGTAGGCTGCGCCGGGCCTCGTCCGAGGAAATGCCGCCCGTTATTGCGGCGAGGTATCGAGCTTATGCTCCGTACCGTTAAGCGACTATGGTCAGCCATAGTAATTTGGGTGGTAACGCGGATTAACCTCCGTCCCTGTCGGGGACGGGGGCTTTTTTATGCGATTAGGACTTTAAAGTAATACTAAACCATTGACCGGAAAGGGGAAATGAAGATGAAAATGTTAGGGGCAGAAGCGGTTATCGAATGTTTGAAGCGGGAAAACGTGGAGCTCGTCTTCGGCTATCCCGGCGGCTGTGTGCTGACTCTCTATGATGCGTTGTACCGGGCCGATTTTCCGCATATCCTGACCCGGCATGAACAGGGGGCAGTGCATGCCGCTGACGGCTATGCCCGGGCAAGCGGCAAGGTAGGGGTCTGTATTGCCACGTCCGGCCCTGGCGGCACTAATCTGGTGACAGGTATAGCTACCGCCTATATGGACTCGATTCCGCTGGTAGCGATAACCGGCCAGGTGGGTGTTGCCCATATTGGCAAGGACGCATTTCAGGAAGCCGATATCTGTGGCATCACCACCCCGATTACCAAGCACAACTATCTGGTCAAAAAGGTTGAGGAGCTGCCGCGGGTGTTGAAAGAGGCGTTTCATATCGCTCGCAGCGGCCGTCCGGGTCCGGTTGTTGTCGATATCTCGAAAGATGTATTTAACGCCAGTCTCGATTTTTACTATCCGGAGACGGTCAGCATTCGCGGCTACACGCCGGTTTTTGCCGGCGACCCGGCGGCAATTGCCGCAACCGCGGCGGCGCTGCGGCAGGCGAAAAGACCGCTGCTGTTCGCCGGCGGCGGCGTCGCCCTGGCGGGAGTGGCCGACTCGCTGCGGCAGCTGGCTGAATTGACGGGCTGTCCGGTCATCAGCAGCCTGATGGGGTTGGGCAGCCTGCCGTCCAGCCATCCGCAGCATCTGGGCATGGTCGGAATGCACGGCTCCTACGCCGCCAATATGGCAACCATGGAATGCGACCTGCTGCTGGGCATCGGCGTCCGCTTCGATGACCGGGTAACCAGCCTGGTCAAGGATTTCGCTCCCGGGGCGCGGATTATTCACTTTGATATTGATCCGGCTGAGGTCAATAAGAATGTCAGGACAGATCTAAAGCTGATCGCCGATTTGCGCTGGTCGCTGCCTGCCCTGTGCGAGGCGGTTTCCCGGTCGCCGGAACCGGAACGTTCTGCCGCCTGGCTGGAGCAATGCCGGCAATGGCTGCGGCAAACACCGCTGCCGGAAATCGCGGCCGCCGAAAAGGTGGCGCCGCAGCAGGTGCTGCGGACCGTGCGGCGGCTGCTCGGCGATGAGGCGGTGATTGTTACCGATGTCGGTCAACATCAGATGTGGACAGCGCAATATTACGATTTTGTCCATTCTCGCTCCTTTTTGACCTCCGGCGGCCTTGGCACAATGGGCTACGGCCTGCCGGCGGCTATGGGAGCCCAGCTTGCCGACGGCGGCAAGCCGGTGGTGCTGTTCTCCGGCGACGGCAGCATCATGATGAATTGCCAGGAGTTGTCTACGGTGGCTGATAATGGGCTGCCGCTCAAAATCATTGTCTTCAACAACCAGGTCCTGGGCATGGTTAATCAATGGCAGCGCATGTTTTATGGCAAGCGCTATTCGCACTCAAGCACGCACGGCGGCACTGATTTTGTTAAACTGGCGGAGGCGATGGGCGTCGCCGGTCTGCGGGTTTCGCAGCCGCAGGAGCTGGAGCCGGTGCTGCGGCAGGCGCTGACAGCGGCGGGGCCGGTTCTGGTTGATATTGCCGTGCCACCGACGGCTGACGTGCTGCCGATGGTGCCGCCGGGAGGCCGGCTGGATCAAATGGTGCTGGAGGGATAGAGATGAAATGCACATTAGCCGTATTAGTTGAGAACCGGCCCGGCGTTCTGACCCATGTGGCCGGCCTGATCAGCCGCCGCGCCTTTAATATTGAAAGCATCGCCGCCAGCCGGACCGAGGAGGCCAATACCACCCGGATATCCATCGACGTCGAGGTCGATAACGAATTGGAGCTGGAGCAGGTGGTCAATCAGCTGTCAAAGCTGATTGATGTGATCAAGATTGTCAATCTGACGCATGTCGATTCGATCCAGCGGGAGCTGGCCCTGATCAAGGTCAAGACCAGCAGCAGCAATCGTTCCGGACTTGTCGACATTGTCGAGATCTTCCGGGCCCGGATTGTCGACATCAACCGCGAGACAGTGGTAATTGAGCTGACCGGCGAGGAAAGCAAGATTGACGCCCTGTGCGAGGTGCTGGCCGATTTTGGTATTATCGAAATTGTTCGCACCGGCAAGATTGCCGTCTCCCGCGGCCCGCTGGCGGCGAAGGAATCGTAAGCGGAAGTTAACAAAGGAGCAAGCGCCCGGCGCTTGCTCCTTTCTCTATGGGGCACTGGAATCTTGCGCCGTTCACAGGGGGATACGGCGTGAGCGGAGGGCAGCGGTGAATCCCGACCGTTTCGCCGCTGTGCCCTCATCGTTCCTCTGCGTCCTCTGCGGAACGATTTTTCCCTTCTCTCCGTACTCCGTAACGCCTCCCTGGCCTATCCTTACGTCCCCTGCTCACTGGCTTGGCGTCGTCAGCTTATACCAGGCCCAGCCAGCGCCAGTAGGTTGCGCCCAGCAGCAGGATCAGCAGATACGCGATAATCGTCAGAGGGATACCGGTGCGGATAAAATCCTTGACCTCAAATGTTTCCGTTCCGTAAGCGATCATATTCTGGGGTGCGTTGACCGGCAGGATAAAACCGAAGCTGACCACATACTGTAGAATCATGGTCATGCCGACAATATTGATGCCAGGCGTCTGGATGCTTTGCAGTACGGAAATGACGATGGGAATCATTGCCGACGCCAGAGCGGTGGCGCTGGCAAACCCAAGATGAATAAAGATCAGAAACGCGGCCAGCACGGCGAGAACAATCAGCGCCGGCATGGTTTGCAGTCCGAAGGCGGCGACAAACAGTTTGGCAAGCCAGGCGGCAGCCTTGGTCGACAGCAGCGCCGAGCCGAGACTGATGCCAACGCCGAACAGCACGACTGTTCCCCAGGGAATCTTTTCCTGAGCGTCTTTCCAGTTCATGACACCGATGCCGGGCGTCAGCATCAGGGCAACCGCCACAATGGTCGTGGAGGACGTGTCAAATGGATGCAGCACCTTTTCGGTTGCCCAGAAGAACAGCAGGGTCAGCGAAATTGCCATCAGCTTTTTCTCATTCGTCTGCATCGGTCCCAGCTCTGCCAGCGAACGGGTGATAGCGGCCTGACCGCCTGCAATCTCGTCCATTTCCGGCGGCATAACCTTCAATAATACGAAATACAAAGCCGCTGACATCAAAATCGCGAATGGCGCGGCAGCAATAAACCATTCCAGCCAGGTAATGTTTTGCCCGAGGATTTTTTCGATAAAGCCGATTGCGACCATATTTTGGGCTGCCGCTGTTTTGATGCCGACATTCCAGATGCTGTCGGCCTGGGCGGTGGCAATCATCATAACGCCGGCAAATTTACTCTTTTTATTGACGCCGAATGCGGCAATGATGCCAAGCACGATCGGCACCAGACAGGCGACGCGGGCGGTAGTGCTGGGAACGAAGAAGCTGAGCAGGAAGCCGACGAAGATAACCCCTGCCAGCACCCGGTTGGTGCGGGCGCCGATCTTGGACAGCACGAACAGGGCTATGCGTTTGTCAAGCCCGGTCTGCATCATCGCCGCGGCAATAAACAGGGCGCCGGCCACCAGGGTATGAGCGGTATTGCTGAAGCCGGCAATCGCCATTCGCAGCCCGTTGGCGGTGCCGTAAAGCAGCTTGGGGTCGGCGACGTTCGGCGACATGCCGACGAGAAATGCCATCAGGGCGGTAATCAGAGCGGCGCTGGTGGGATAGCTGACACAGTCGGTCATCCAGATAATTACCGAGAACAGCAGGATGCCGAGCATGACCTTGCCGGCAGCCGGCAAGCCTTCCGGTGTTGGCAGCAGCAGCACGGCAATCAGGGCGGCGGCGCCGAGAAGCAGTCCGTACCGTTTAAGAAACGATTCGGTCGGGAGCGGCGGGACGACAGTGTTGATCTTTGGCATGCAAATCTCTCCTTTATTACAGAAATATAAGGAATATTCGCATTTATCATATAAGCACCCCTCTGTATGCGGCAATATATTCCGCCCGACCTGGCTGAATTGGCGGCCGAAAGGGTAGCTGCGGCCGCCGAACGGCGTGGTTCCTTCTCCTTCCCGTCGCCCGCAGCGTGGCTGAAAAGTCCTTGATCCGCATCTTTACCGGCCGTCTGCCTGTTCTCCGCCTGTCCTTGCGCATAGGCGGCATAAAAAGGGCCGGCCTTAAGGCAGGCCGACCAGACGTTTGAACTCTTTGGCTTTATTGCGGCTGACCGGAATTTCGGTTGCCTGAAAATCCTTCATCCGCAGCAGATAGGAGCCATGAAACCAGGGGATAATTTCGCCGATGTTATCGAGATTGACCAGGTATTGGCGGTGAACCCGCAAAAAGGATTGTCCCGACAGCAGTTTTTCAATCTCCTGAATTGTCAGCGTCGAAGTCAGCTCCTCCTGACGGGTGCAGATGCGGACCTCTTTGTCTTTTACATAGATAAGGACAATTTCCTGCAGGTCAAGGGGGATGTATTTGCCGTTTTTCGTTGCACAGAAGCGGCTGAGCGCCGGCTGCGGCGCCTGACTGCGCCCGCCGATGGCGCGGACCTTATCAAGGACGGCGGCAAGACCGGCGCCGGTAATCGGTTTGGTAATATAGCCGATCGCCGGCGTCGCGAACGCTTCCAGGGCATGCTCGGGAAAGGCCGTGCAGAAAACCACCAGCGGCGGCCGCCGCAGTGACGCCAGCTTTTGCGCCAACTCCAGCCCCGATATGCCCGGCATTTGGATATCCAGGAATACCAGATCGCAGGCATTTTTCAGCAGATAGGACATTGCTTGCGGCGCACTGGTAAATTTAGCAGCAACTTCGATGTCCCGCTCCCGCTGCAGCAGGTATTCAATTTCATCGCAGATCGGCAGTTCGTCATCGACAATCACGGTGTTAACTGGCATGCTCGGACGCTCCTCTCTGTAATGGAATCCGGATCAGCGCCCGCGTTCCCTCCCCCGGTTCACTGCTGAGCGATAATCCGTAAGCGTCGCCGTAAATACCGCTTAGCCGCCTGGCCACGTTTTGCACGCCGATGCCTTCGGCGGCGGCGGAAAAAAGCTGCTTCAGCTTTTCCGGCTCTATGCCGATGCCGTTATCCTCGACGGCAATTGTTATTTCTCCCGCTTGGGCGGCTGCGCTGATGCGCAGCCGGCACTCCGCCAGCTTGGGAAACAGGCCGTGCTGAATTGCGTTCTCCACCAGCGGCTGGATCGCCAATACCGGAATCCTGGCGGACAGAACCGCCTCATCAATGGCCAGATCGACCGACAGGCGAGCGCCAAAGCGGGTCTTGGCAATTTCCAGATACGCCTTAATCTCATCCAGTTCCTCGGCGATGCTGACAAAATCGTCATGCCTGGCAAAACTGTACTTCATGATTGTGGCCAGATGCAGCAGCAGGCTGCGGGCCATCTCCGGGTCAGTGCGGCAGAACGACATGATAATATTGAGCGTATTGAACAGGAAATGGGGATTGATTTGGGCTCTCAGCGCCTTGAGTTCGGCCTTTTCACGCATTTTTTTCTGTTCGTCAATGGCCGCCAGTTCAATCTGCACGGACAGCAGCTGGGCAATCCCCCGTGCCAGGCGGACATCCATCTCGGAAATCTCGCCGGCGCCGGACCGCGACAGCTTGACCGTGCCGGCTACCGCGCCGTAAGTAATCAGCGGCGCAACAACACCTGAATTCAGCGGACAGCCGGCGATGGGGCAGCCGCGTTCCTCATTGGTATGCAGCACCGACAGGCAGCCTTGACTGACAGCCTGCTTGGTCGACTGGGTCATAATCGGGTCACCGCTGCGATGGTGGTCGGAGCCTTTGCCGACAAAAGCGAGTACATGGCTGCGATCGGTAATCGCCACCGCGTCGACTCCGGCCAGGGCATAAATAATCTGCGCCGTCTGCGCCGCCGATTCCCGGTTTAATCCGTGCCGCAGATAGGGAAGGGTCTGGCTGGCAATCCGCAGCGAGAGCTCAGCCGCTTTGGCTCCGTGCACCTCCTGCTGAATCTGGATATCCTTAATGACGAACATAAAGGCCACGGTACCGATAACGCTGACAACGGTGGTCGGCAGGGCGATGGTCTGCTCCAGCGCCAGCGCGGCGGCAAATGGCTTGGACAGAAGCAGCACCATGCCCTTTTGCATAAATTCCGCTCCCAGGGCGACAAGGCCGGCTGTCTTCCAGGTCATGTTATGCAGGCCGATTTTTTGTCTGACCAGACCGGCAAACAGACCGCCGAGGATACTGGCAAAGCCGCAGGTTTCGGCGGTGAATCCTCCCTGCAGATAGCGGTGCAGGCCGCTGATCGCGCCGACGCTGAAGCCGACATAGGGGCCGCCCATAATACCGCTCATCAACGTACCGATCAGACGGGTGCTGGCAATCGCCCCCTCTGTCCGGATCCCATTGTAGGTGCCAAGAATGGAAAGAACGGAAAAAACGCAGGTTAAAACAAGCCAGTGGCGCGGTGTCAGCGGCCGGTTGACACAGTTGGCAATATAGCGGCTGCGGCCAATCAGGTAAGCAACCACAAGAAATAAGGCCATATCGCCGGACAGATCTAGAATCAGATCAAAGCGCATGTATTACCTCTCCTGTTAATAAGCTGGCGACATTCTTTTAAATTGGCCTATTCGCTGCTCAATACCGGCTTCCCTGTTGCCAACAGAATTTTTTGGCAAAAAAATACCGGTGCGGTAAGGCACCGGTAAATGTACAAGGCTGCAAAAGACGGTTAACTGGCTGCAGAGAGGGATGGAAACAGAACGCGGCTGCCGGCCCTGTGGCCTCAGGCTTCGCCGAACGCTTTCAGGGCAATGCCCTCTTGCGTCAACAGTTCCCGGATCTGCCTGATCATTTCCACCGCTCCCGGGGTGTCGCCGTGAACACAGACGGTGTCCGCCTTCAGCGCGATGTCTGTTCCGTCAATTGCCCGTACGCTGCCGGTTTTGACCAATGTGACAACCCGTTCGGCCACCGCATCGACATCATGAATGACCGCCCCCGGCTGCGAACGGGGAACAAGAGTGCCGGCAGCGGTATAGGCGCGGTCGGCAAAGGCTTCTTCCACATATCTGACACCGGCCTTTTGTGCGGCTGCCACCATTGGCGAGGCGGCGGAGCAGACCATATACAGCGAGGGATCGACACTCTTGATCGCTTCGGCAATGGCGCTGCCGATCAGAATGTCTTTTTCGGCCAGATTATACATGGCGCCGTGGGCTTTCACATGCTGCAGCTTCAGTCCCTGCGACTGGCAGATGCCGGCTAACGCGCCGATCTGATAAGCTACGTCGGCAAAAATTTCCTCGGCGGAAGCGGCCATTGCCCGCCGGCCAAAGCCGACCAGGTCGGGGAAGGCGGGGTGGGCGCCAATCGCCAGGTTGTACTTTTTCGCCAGGCGGACTGTTTGCAGCATATTCAACGGGTCGGACGCATGAAAGCCGCAGGCCACATTAATTGAGGTGACGTACGGCATTGCCGCTTCATCATAACCGAGCTTATATACACCAAAACTTTCTCCCATGTCGCAGTTTACATCGATACGCATAGTCGCCCTCCTCATAAAATCTCCTCAATTTTTACCCGGTAGGCGGCGCCGTTGACGGAGAGCCGCAGGCTGCGACCTGCCGACAGGCCGGGCTGGGCCGCGCCCCGGAAGGCTTCGGCAATCTGCAGATAGATTTGTCGTTCCTCACGCAGCGCCGCTACCGCAGCCGCATCGTCAACCTGCCGGAAGCGAACCGTATCGCCGGGTTTAGCCTGCGCCAGCTTTCGCAGATCCGGACCGATGACCGTGCCGATTTTGGCGTAGCCGCCGGTTGTCTGGCGGTCGGCCATCATCACAATCGGCATTCCGTGCGCTGGTATCTGGATGGCGCCAAAGCAAAGCGCATCAGAAATAATGTCCGCTTTGCCGCTGTGGGCAATTTTTTCCCCTTCCAGCCGGTAGCCCATGCGGTCGGCCTCATCGGTCACCGAGTACGGATTCTGGAAAAAAGCCGTGATTGCTTCCGCGGTGAACATATCATCCTGCGGCCCCAGCAGTACCCGCAGTTCAATATTCTGTTCGCATGGGGGCATATAGGACGGCGGCAGCAGCCGGGGCAGGGGAGCGGCTTCTCCGTCCTCGCCGGCGGCAAGCGTATCGCCCGGCAGCAGCGCTCTTCCCTGCAGTCCGCCCACTTTTGCCCGCGTATAGGTGGAGCGGCTTCCCAGCACGCTGGGAACGTCAATGCCGCCGTGTACCGCCATATAGGCTCTGCAGCCGGTTTGGGCATAATCAAATTTCAATTCGCTGCCGCGCTTTACCCAAAAGCCGGACCAGTTGCTGACAGCGGCTCCGTCCAGCTTTGCCTGCATGTCGGCGCCGCAGATGGCAATCAGCAGATCGGAGTCAAACTTGAACGCCGCTCCCAGCAGGGTCATTTCAATAACGGCGGCGCCGGTTTTATTGCCGGCGAGCAGATTGGCGACCCGGTAGGCGTAGCGGTCCATCGCGCCGGCGACAGGCATGCCAAAGGCCTGGTAGCCCCAGCGGCCCTCGTCCTGGATCGTGGTGAAAAAACCGGCATTGGTTACGGTAAACATCTTAATCCCTCCTCGGGAGCGGCGTGGATTCAGGCGTATAGGCGCCTGCTTCTACCTGACGGCGGATGGCGTAAAATTCATCCGCCGTTATCGCCGTAAACTGCAGGTAATCGCCGGCGGCAAACGCGAACGGCCGGGGGCCGGCAGCGTCAAAGCCGTTGATCGGCGTGCGGCCGATCAGCCGCCAGCCGCCGGGGCTTTCCTGGGGATAAAAGCCGGTTTGACTGCCGGCGATACCGACCGATCCGGCCGGTATCCGCAGCCGCGGCGATTCCAGGCGGGGGGCGGCGATTTTCTCCGACATGCCGCCGAGATAGGGAAAGCCGGGCGTAAAACCCAGCATATAAACCTGATAAGGAACTGAGGTGTGGATGGCAATTACTTCATCCCGGGAAAGCGCATTGTGCTGTGCGACGAAGTCGATATCCGGACCGAACTCGCCGCCATAGCATACGGGAATGCGGACGACATGTACCGCCGCCTCCTGCGGTTGAAATTGGGCGGTTGTCTCGTCGGCCAGTAATCCTTCTACCAGGCTGATCAATGCCAAGCGGCCAATTTGCAGCGGGTCAAAATAAATTAGCAGTGATCGATAGGTTGGTATTACTTCCAGAATACCGGAAGGCAATTGTTTTGACAAGGCGCGGGTTAGGCTGTGAATGCGGCGATTGAGATGGGAATTTATTTCACTGCCCATTTCAACAACTAAGCCTTGGTCTCCCGCCTGCAAAAACCGAATATCACTCATAGCATTCCCTCCTGACGGAAAGAGCGGACGGCAAGGGCTGCTGCAGGGACGGCTTCCGGATTCTCTGTCTGTTGTCACCCGTTGCAGCCATCACGCTTGGCTCTCTTTCTGTACCATTATTTCCAGAGCGCCGCCATGCCTGATAATGAAGTAATGCCCGCATAAGCGGTAATCAGTACGGCAAGGATACCAAAGATCACCAGCCAGGTCGGATGCCGGTACTGCTCCCCAATAATTTTCGGATTGCGGCAGGCAAACAGCATTGTCCCCAGTGTAACCGGCAGGATCAGGCCATTCAGCGAACCGGCAAGCACGAGTACCTTAACCGGCCTGCCAATTGTAACAAAGATGACTGTTGAGATAATGATGAACAGCATAATGACATAGGAATTATAGTTATTGATTGTTTTGGAAAAAGACCGCAGGAAGGAGACGCTGGTATAAGCGGCGCCGACTACCGATGTAATAGCCGCAGCCCAGAGCACCAGACCAAAAAAGATATAGCCCATTTGGCCGGCGGCAATTTGAAATACCGATGCCGGCGGGTTGCCTGGATTCAATTTGCCACCTGCGGCAACAACACCCAGAACGGCCAGAAACAGAACGGCACGCATCACACCGGTTACAATGATGCCGGTAATCGCGCTTTTGTTGACCTGCTGCAGGTTTTCATAGCCGACGATACCGGCGTCAAGCAGGCGGTGACCACCGGCAAAGGTGATGTAGCCGCCGACTGTGCCGCCTACCAGGGTTATCATTGGCAGCATCAGCATACTATAGCTATCGGGGAAAACGGACTTGACAACCGCCTGGCCAACCGGCGGGTTGGAAACTAACATAACATAAGCGGTAAGCAGGATCATCAGACCCCCCAGAACCTTGGCTACAGTATCCATGGCCGCGCCGGCTTCTTTAGAAGCAAAAATGGCGATTGCGATAATGCAGGAAATGATCGCGCCGGTTTGCTCTGATACACCGACCAGGACGTTTAAGCCCATGCCGGCGCCGGCAATATTTCCGATATTAAACGCCAGGCCGCCGAGGACAATCAAGAAGGCAACGAAATGACCCAGTCCCGGCAGAACCGCGTTGGCGACATCCTGACCGCGCATGCGGCTCATGGTGATGACCCGCCAGACGTTCATCTGAGCGCCAATATCAATAATAATTGAGGCTAATATCGCAAAAGCAAAATTAGCCAGGAATTTTTCCGTAAAAACAGTCGTTTGCGTCAGAAAACCGGGACCAATTGCCGAGGTTGCCATAATAAACGCCGCGCCTAACAGCACCGACCAATTTGTTTTTCCCTGTCCTGGTTTACTAATCAGCGGACCCGCCATTATTCATTCCCCCTGTTTGTTTTTAGATAGTTTTACAACGCCGCCAGATCTTCGTCGCGAAGATCGCAGATGAACATATGGCCGGGAGAATGGGTAATCATGATCTCCGGCTTTGCTGTCATCGCCACCGACTGCGGTGTAACGCCGCAGGCCCAAAACACCGTCGTCTCCCCGGGATTGATCGTGACCGGGTCGCCAAAATCGGGATGCATAATATCTTTGATGCCGATTGCCGCCGGATCCCCGATGTGAACCGGCGCGCCATGCACCGCCGGAAAACGGGAGGTGATTTGTACCGCCCGAATGGCCTGGCTGGCGGGCATCGGCCGCATGCTGACAACCATTCGGCCGTGGAATGTGCCGGCGGGGACGCAGTCGATATTGGTGATGTACATCGGAACATTGCAGTTTTGTTCAATATGCCGTACCGGCAGTCCCGCATTTAGCAACGCGGACTCGAACGTAAAACTGCAGCCCAGCAGGAACGCGACCAGATCATCCCGCCAGTAAGCGGCAATATCTGTTACTTCGGCAGTAAGGATGCCGTTCTGGTAAACCCGGTATTGCGGGATATCAAACCGGAGATCCGCGCCGGGGGCAACTCGCTTTGGCTCAGGCGACCCGACGTCGGTTACATCAAGAATCGGACACGGTTTCGGATTGCGCTGGGCAAACAGTAAGAAGTCATAGGCCAGCGCTTTGGGAACAATAGCCAGATTTCCCTGTACATATCCCTTGGCCATTCCGGCTGTAGGCCGCTTCAATTGATTTTGGCGAATTAGGGTGCGGACTTCCCTTGGCTCCAGGTCAGCTAATGCTTTCATGCTCATCCCTCCCTTTCCTTGGTAAGCACTGATTAATTCAGGCAGCCCAAGCTGACGATGCTTACCGGGTGTGTGCACTGACCTGACACCTGCTATTCCGGTTTTGTCAGCAGGCGACAAGCGCAGGGCGGCTCTGGTGAAGCAATCATAGCATTCCTCTGTCTCTTCGCATAATTCATTTATTCAATAGGCGGGTTCAATTTTGTTGAAGACAGTTGTTTGTGCCGGAAAATCAAGAAAAGGGAGGCACGGCCTGAGCGTGCTCCCTTTTGGAGACTGGCTGTTTCATTGAAACTGAACGACGGGAATATAGTTGTCCGTCTCGACTTGACGACGGATAACAAAAAACTCATCTACCGATATCGGTGTGAACTGCAGATAATCACCGGCGGTAAACGCAAAGGGGCGGACCGTTGCCGGATTAAAGGCCTTAAGCGGTGTACGGCCGATAATTCGCCATTCACCGGCGCTTTCCAAGGTATAGAAGCCGGTCAGCCTGGCGGCGATGCCGACCGACCCTTCCGGAATGCGAGGACGCGTTTTATTTGCCCGCGGCACAAGCAATTTTTCTGACAGGCCGCCTAAATAAGGAAAGGCGGGAATAAATCCCAGCATATAGATTAAATACGGTGTTTCTGTATGAATAGCAATAACTTCAGGGACTGATAAGCCGGTACGGCGGGCCACAAAATCCATGTCCGGTCCGAACACGCCGCCGTAACAAACCGGCACCGAAATAATCCGGCGCGGCGGCGCAGTGTCAATTTCGGCAATAATTTGCTGCAGTATCGCGTAAATAATGGCAGTTAATTTGGTACGGCTGATTAATACCGGATCAAAATACACCATCACAGAGCGATAAGTAGGGACAACTTCGCTGATTCCCGCTCTTTTGCTCAGGCTAAGCGTTTTAGCTAATTGCTGCACAATATTATTTACCTTTTCCGAAATAATATTGCCAAAGTCAGCGACCAGGCCCTGTTCACCGGCGACTAGCATTTTTACCACCGGCAGGGTAAGCGGTTCCATTGTGTTTGCAGCAACTCCTTTCTCTGTGATACACTGCTGGTATATAATAGTTTAGCCTATTTAATCCTGATTGCCTAGTGTGTCAAGCCGGAATGGTGGCGCGGGGCAGGCAAGGATCCGGGAGGCGCGCATGGAAATTCGGCAGTTGAAAACCTTTATTAATATTGTTAAGCTCGGCAACTTTTCGCAAGCTGCCCAGTTTCTAGGTTATACGCAGTCTGCTGTTACAAGCCATATTCAATTGCTGGAGAAGGAATTAAACACCCTTCTGTTTGAACGGTTTGGTCAACAGAATGTATTGACCGAGGACGGGCAGCGCCTGTATGATTACGCGGAACAGATCGTCAAGCTGGAAGAAGACGCTAAAAATGTACTGAACCGTTCCTATACGCCCCGCGGCCCGCTGATCATCGGCATGCCGGAATCGCTGTGCGTCTACCGGCTGCCGGCGCTGTTGAAGGAATACAGCGCCTTATATCCGGATGTGGAATTAAATCTGAAGTTCGGCACTGCCAGTGACTTTCGCTCGCTGCTGCGCAAGAACGTGATGGATATTGCTATTTTATTGGAGCAGACTGTCAACGATTCCGAACTGGACAGTACGTTTCTCTGGCCGGAGCCGGTTGTTCTGGTCGCGTCGCCGGCGCATGAGCTGGCAAGGGCGGAGGCGGTCAGTCCGGCTGATCTGACGCAGCAGAACCTCGTGTTGAGCGAGGCCAGCAGCTGTTACCGGCGGCTGTTTGAAAAAATACTGGAAAAAGCGAATGTACGGGTAAAGAGCGTTCTGGAGGTCGGCCAGATCCAGGCCATTAAACAGCTGGTGCTGCAGGATCTGGGACTGACTGTGCTGCCGCTGGTGGCGGTTCACAAGGAATTGCTGAGCGGCGAGCTGGCGGCTCTGCCCTGGCAGGGTCCGGAGATTCAGCTCAACGCCTATCTGGTTAAACATAAAGGTAAATGGGTCAATTACCCGATGCGGGCGTTTATCAAGCTGGTCCGGGAACGGTTGATTCCGTGAACAGAGAGGAACACAAGATGAAAAACATTGTTGTTATAGCCACCGGCGGCACGATTGCCGGCGTTTCTGAGCTGGCGACAGATACGGTCAGCTACCAGTCGGGGCAGCTGGCAATTGATGAAATCCTGCAAGGGATTGGCTCTCTCGCCGCCGGTACAACTGTGGCAGCCGAGCAGCTGGCCCAGGTGGACAGCTCGGATATGAGCCATGAACTATGGCTGCTGCTGGCGGAACGGGTCAACCGGCTGCTTAGCCGGCAGGATACCGACGGGATTGTCATCACTCATGGCACTGACACACTGGAGGAAACGGCGTACTTTCTCAATTTGGCTGTTCGCAGTGAAAAGCCGGTAGTGCTGGTGGGGGCGATGCGGCCGGCGACTGCCATCAGCGCCGACGGCCCCTTGAACTTGTACAACGCGATCGTGCTGGCCGCCAGTCCCCAGGCGCGCGGCAAGGGGGTGCTGGTCGCCCTGAACAACGCGATCAATGCCAGCCGGGATGTTACCAAAACCAACACCGCCCTGCAGGATACATTTAAAGCGCCGGAACTGGGGTATCTGGGCTATCTGATTGACAACCAGCCCAGTTTTTACCGTACACCCAGCCGCCGCCATACTTATATGAGCGAGTTTGATGTAAGCGGCATTCGCGAACTGCCGCGAGTGGATATTCTTTACGGTCATGTCAACGACACCGGCGCGCTGGCGGCAGCGGCGGCGCAGGATGGCGCCCGCGGGCTGATTTACGCCGGCGTCGGCAACGGCAACATGCCGGCGCCGGTTGAGGCGGTACTGCGCCGGCTGCAAAGGCAGGGTATCGTCATTGTCAGAAGCACGCGGGTCAGCAATGGCATTGTAACCCGCAACGGCGCCGTTGATGATGACGCAAACCGGTTTATTGCCGCCGACACGCTGAGCCCGCAAAAAGCGAGGATTCTCCTGATGCTGGCGCTGCTGCAAACAACCGATCCCGGCCGTATTCAGGATTTATTCTGGACCTATTGAACCGGTCCAGTCCCATATGGCTCCGATCCTGGCGGTATAGCCGCTGTCAAGGCGTACGGGATTGCCCAGCCGGACAGCGGCTGTTTGGCGTGCCGGCAGCCGCCCGGCCATGACCTCCCGCAGCGCTGCCTGGTAAGCGGGATAAATCCGCTCCTTGGCACGGCGGAAGGCAGGCGCGATGCCTCCGCAGATATGCAGGCGGCAGACAAGCGGTCTGGCTTCATAGATAGCGCAGCGTCCGTTTGTCAGCAGGAAGCGGCAGTAGCCGTCGGAATTAGGCGCGAGCAGCCATTTGCCGGCATCGCGGTCGAATCGCAGCAAGCGGCGGATAAAGGCGTCCTGTTCCGTCTGGCTGAGCACCGGACGGGTCATTTGCTCCAGTCTGGCAAAAAAAATATGATCAGGGTAAACGGCAAGGCCGCCGCAGCAGCTGTGACGGCAGCGACTGCAGTCAATATGCCGGCCGCAGAAGTCCAGACAGGCCTCGGCCAGCTCCGTTACGCTGCTGTCGCCAGTCAGGCCGCAGCAGTCAATATCACCCCTGCTGTTGAAAAATAAGCGCATGCCTCGTCCTCCTGCCGGCTGTTATCGATTATATCTATGACAAATTGCGGTATTCTAGACGGTTGAAAAAGGAAATCAATTGCTGGCAGCGTATTATTACAGTAAACAATAAACGCGGAAAAAATTGCCTTGGCCATAAGGTATGATGCTGAAAGTTTGGTGACAGGAGGCAAAATGATGACCAGGGAGGATAATAGACAGACTGCAGTGGCGGCTTTTATCGACAATGCCTTTTATAAAAGTATCCTCGAGCAAGCAAGGGATATGATTTTTATTGTTGACGCCGCTGGCTGGATTTTGGGAGCTAACCGGGCCGTTGTCGCCAATTTCGGCTACTCGGCCGAGGAATTGCGGCAAATGCGGGTCCACGACCTGCGCGAGCCGGCGATGCGCGACAGTGTGGACGAATATCTGGTGAAATCGCAGCGGGAAGGAATTCTGTTCCGGGCTGTGTATGTACGCAAGGATTCTACTCGCTTTACCGCCGAAGTGAGTTCACGCCAGATACAGGTGGCCGGAACGGAGGTGGTCATCAGCATTGTCCGCGATATCACCGCGGCACTGGCGGCCGAGCAATCGCTGC
The DNA here is from genome assembly GCA_900542835.1 of uncultured Pelosinus sp. Lineage (GTDB taxonomy): Bacteria > Bacillota > Negativicutes > Sporomusales > Acetonemataceae > Anaerosporomusa. The sequence goes on from UQPB01000001.1 coordinate 101,293, forward strand.
AAAACAGTGAAGCCGAGCTGCGGCTGCGCAATGCCGACCTGACGGCGGCCTATGAGGAGCTGGCCGCGGCCCACGAGGAGCTGACGGCAACGCATGAGGAGCTGACCGCGTCGGAGGAGGAACTGCGGCAGCAGCTTGATGAGCTGTTAAAGCGGGACGCCGAGATCCGCAGGCAGAACAGTATCCTGACCCTGCTGCATGAGACGGCGCGGGGCCTGATGCACCGTCTCGATCCGAAGGCGCTGTTACAGCAGATTGTCGTCGGCGCCACCGAGCTGCTGGGAACGCCGCATGGCTTTATTTATCGCCTGGACCGGCGGCGCGGTGTTTTTTACCGCAGTCATGGCGTCGGCATCTACGAGCAGGATACGGGGCGGGAAATGGCGCTTGATGAGGGTGTCACCGGTGCGGTTTACCAAAGCGGCGAGGCGGTGGCGATCAATAATTATCAGCAATGGCGCAAGCACAACCTGTTTACGGCCCAATTCCCCGAGCTGACGGCGATGCTGCAAATCCCGCTGCGCTCCGAAGGCCGGATCGCCGGTACGATCGGGCTGGCTTACTGCGAGGAGGGCCGGGTATTCGGCGATACCGAGATCGATGTCCTCAGCCGGTTCGCCGAGCTGGCGTCGATTGCGCTCGATAATTCACTCTTGATTGCGTCGCTGGAGAATGAGGTTCGGGAGCGCAAACAGAAGGAAGAGGCGAATTGGCGGCTGGCCTATTACGATACCCTGACCGGGCTGCCCAACAGGACATTTTTTTACGAACGCTTTGCTGAAGAATTTGCCCTTGTCAGCCGCGGCCGCAACCGGGGCGGCTCGATTATGCTCATGGATATTGACGAGTTGAAAGTTATCAATGATACGCTGGGCCACGCCTGCGGCGACATCGCCATCGCCAGGGCCGGCGGCTGCATCGCCGCCGTCGCCGGTCCGGCTGCTCTGGCGGCGAGGGTGGCGGGCGATGAATTTGCCGTGCTTCTGCCCGGCGAGACCGACCGCACCGCCGTCGCCGGCATTGCCGACCAGATTATTAAGCAGTTGGCGCGGGGGTTCACCATTGACGGGATTAAGCTCTACCTGTCCGCCAGTATGGGCGTCGCCGTATATCCGGACGATGGCGACAGTGTGGTTAACGTCATGCAGAAGGTGGACATGGCGCTAAATGAAGCTAAGCGCAGCGGCAAAGGCACCTGGCGCTTTTGTGAAGCGAAATCGCAGATGCGCGCTTATGAAAATATGATTCTGATCCGGGCCCTGCGCGATGCGGTCAGCAATACGGAGCTGACTCTCCGCTATCAGCCGCTGATCAATGCCCGTACCGGTGAGGTTGCCAGCTTTGAAGCGCTGCTGCGCTGGACCAGCCCCGACCACGGAGCCGTGTCGCCGGCCCGCTTTATCCCATTGGCGGAAGAAAGCAATATTATCCGTCAGCTCGGCCAATGGGTTCTCGAGGAAGCCTGCCGCTTTATTCGCCGTCTTGCCGCCAGCGGCAACGGCCATATTGCGGTATCCATCAACGTATCGCCCCGGCAATTGGCTGCCGAGGATTTTGTCGCTCTGGTCAAGGGGACGATTGAGCGGGAACAGATAAATCCCCGCCAGTTGGAGATTGAAATTACGGAAACGGTACTGATGACCTCGGTGGAAGAAAGCACCCACAAGCTTACGCAGCTGCGCGACAGCGGTGTGCGCCTGGCGCTTGACGATTTCGGCACCGGCTACAGCTCTCTTACCTATTTACGCAGCTTGCCGGTCGACAGGCTGAAAATCGATAAATCGTTTATCGACCGCATCGCCAGCGATAACGGACAATTGCAGTTGATTTCGTCGATTATCGACATGGCCCACAGTCTGGGACTGACGGTTGTCGCCGAAGGCGTTGAGACAAAGCTGCAATTGGCGAAGCTGGTGGAATGCCAGTGCGATTATATCCAGGGGTATGTGTTCAGCCGTCCGGTTGTGGAGCCGGAGGCGGTGCGGTTTTTGACGCGTTAGCCGCAAGCTGGATTTACATAAAAAGCAGCGGTACTGCCATAGCAGTACCGCTGCTTTTTATTCGCGCTCCGACGGTCAGAGGCGGGTTTACTTTGGCAGCCGCCGTGATTCTCCCGGCCTGGCCGGTACCCAGAGGCTGCTGCTGCCGCTAAATTCAGGCGGCGGCGACCAGGGCTGGCCGCAGTCATGCATGGTAACCAGGTGCATAACCGAAACCGCTTTGACAAACTCGTTAACACCGCAAGCGCGATATTCCTCCAGGCGGCTGTCCACCGGGAAAAAGGCCAGATCAAACTGCTTGCCTTTTAGCCGGTCCAGTTCGCGGAAAAAATCCGTTTTTGCCTGGGCAATATTCTGCGGCGTATCACCCTTCCAGTGCCACCAGTTGAGATCGCCGGCATGGAAGATATTCCAGCCGTCAACAGCAACGTGAAAGGAACCGCCGGCATCGGTCGAGCCGTAAGCGGCAACGGAGACATCTCCCAGTTCCAGCGTCCCGTAGGGAGCGAGAACGTGCACCCGCTCCGGGGCGACTGCCGGAAGTGCCGGCTGGCCGATATCGCTGCTGAGGATATAGACGGCGGATTCCTTCCAGGCTGCGATGGCGGGATTAAAATGATCGCCATGCGCGTGCGAGGCAAAAATATAGAGAGGTTTGCCCGCAAGCGGCGGAGCCGCCTGGGCCGGATCGCGGTAATAGTCGAACAGCAGCCTGTGCCGGGCGGTTTCAACCCAAAAACCGCTGTGATCGAGATAGGTGACGGTAATGCTGTCACTCATGCAATCAACTCCCGCTTTCGGTTTTAGGAACCCCGGATTGCGGCATTCTGCCTGCCTGGATTCCTGTTTGTAAGTTCTATTATAGCCGCTTCCGGCATCGCCGCCAAGTCAAAGAAGCAACCGGGCAGCGGAAGCGGTAAACCAGAAACGCTCCGCTTAACTGGCGGAGCGCTTGGACAGGAATGGCGTTAAATCACACAGCCAATTTTATGATTGAGGAGTTTGACAAAATTGCGCCGCAGCAGCGGCTCATGGTAGAAGTTGTTGCACATATCAAGCAATCCGCCTGGCGTCAGTCCTGTATCCTCCTCCAGCACTTCGGGAAACGGGTTTTGGTCCAGGATATAACGGGCAATCTCCAGCGTATCGGCAAATATGCCGATATTGAGAATATAATCCCCTTGCTGCCAAAGCGCGTTGAAACCGCGGCAGAAGTTTCGCAGTGCCAGCAGGCATTGCTCGTCATCCAGCTGCCAGCAGCGGTCAAGCTCGGCCAGTGCCTGGCGCATTGCCGGCGCGCGCTCGCTGCCGGATTGGTCAATAAGTTCGAGAAACTCGGCGCTGGAGCAAACCGGCACAAGCAGTTCCTGCTTGTCGGGGCGCAGCGTGTGAAAAAAGACCAGCGGCAGATGCAGATACTGCAAGAAGCCCAGCAGCGATTTGATATTCGGATAGCTGGCCCAGTTATTATCAAGAATGTCGCGCCGGTGATCAATAATAACAGTGTTAACAAACACAGCCTGCTCCATGTTTTTGGCGGCAAACGAACCCTGCCAGGGGTTCTTGGGCAGCAGGCTTTCCCAGTACTGATGGTGATTATATTTGCACATGCGCGTAACCCCACATGAAAAAATCAGAAGCCGGCTACTTGGAATACAGCTCGACCACCAGGATTTCATTCACCTCGACCGGAATTTCCGATCTTTCCGGCAGGCGGATCAAAGTCCCGCTGTAGTTATCAAGATCTTTAACGATATAAGGCAGATTGAACGACTGCAATTCCTTAAAATTGGCGGTAAACATTTCATTGGTCCGCGACTGCGGCCGCAGTGAGACAATACTGTTGACCGCGACATTGGCGGAAGGAATATCCAGCCGCTTGCCGTTGACCAAAATATGGCCATGGCTGACCATTTGCCGCGCCTGCCGGATCGAGTTGGCGAAGCCGATGCGGTAGACCAGATTGTCCAGCCGGCATTCAAGCGATTTCAGCAGGGCAACGCCGGTAATTTCGCGGCTTTTTTTTGCCGCTTCCATATAGCGGGCAAACTGTTTTTCCAGAATATTATAATAAGCTTTGATCTTTTGCTTCTCCAGAAGCTGCAGTCCGTATTCCGACAGCTTCCGGCCCGCCCGGCTGTTCTCTTTTCTTGCCCGGTTCATTGCTTTCGGATGGCCAAAAATATTAACTCCCAGCCTGCGGCAAAGTTTAAACCGGGGCCCTCTGTTTGTTGCCATATGCTAAGACCTTCCTTTTCCATTAATGCATGATAAGAATATCATACCACTAATGATAATGAAAATCAATATCATAATGACGAGCCGCATATAACCGGGCGCTGCGGCTGCCGCCAATTGCGCCGCCGCCTTTCGCGCCCCGTTTTCTCCGCTGCCGGTTTCAGCAGTGGCGTGACTCGCAGGAGATTGGTCTCCCGAGCAAGAACTGATTGATACGGAGGGAACAGTATGTCACAGCTAACGCCGCCGCGCTGCCGGCAGTGCCGCTATTTTTATATTACCTGGGACAAGCTGCATCCTTATGGCTGTAAGGCCATGGGGTTTAAAAGCAAAACACTGCCCTGGCAGGTTGCCCTGGCGGCATCGGCAATGCCCTGCCAGTTTTTTGCCGTCAGGGAACAGCAAGAGGGACAGCCGACTCGATAGGCGGCTGTCCCTCTTGCTGGGGCGGCTTATTTACTGAATAGCGCTTTGATAATCTCGCCGATGGCCCGTGAGTAGAGCGTAATCGTTTCCAGGCCGTCGCGCAGTTCGTCAACCGTGCCGGCCACTTCCGAGTGCAGCGAGTCCAGGGTTGAGTTGGCCAGATCGGCGCTTTGCTTTAACGACAGCGACAATGCGTTCAGATTAGTCAACAGTTCCGGCAGCTGTGCCAGCGACTGCCGCAGGGCCGTCTCATGGCCGTCGATGATGCCGCGAATCCGGCAGACCGTTTGCAGCGTCTGCCGCAAGACCAAGATCAGGTAGAGGCCAATTGCCAGCGCCAGGCAGAATAAAATGCTTAAGGCGATGTCCGACAGGGCAATGTACAAGCCGATCCCTTCTTTCCGCGATGTAGATAAGCGGCCGGGCAGAACGCCCCGCCGCTTTTTTACAGGCTGACTGACTCTGACCGGAAGCTTTTAATCGGCCTTGTCCGGTTCCGCTGCCGCCGCTTCCGCTTTTGCCTCTGTGAGGCATTTATTGACTTCTTCCAGCTTAGCCTTGCCAAGCTCGGCAATTTCCTTTGCTTTATCCGGCAGTTGCTTGGCCGCGCTGACAAGCTCTTCACGGGTTTCCTTACCGGACTTAGGCGCTAACAAAACACCGGCGGCTGCACCGACTACTGCGCCGACTGCCACTCCGGCCAGTACTTTTTTGCGGGCTTTTTTTTCTTTTGCGCGTTTCGTTTTTTCAATAATTCCCAAAATTGACATTGCGGCCACCTCCATTTATTATGGTATGGTTAACTTCGACAAAACATGTAAAAATTCCTGTGTCAGCCGTCCGCTGCTCCGGGCGGTTTTTTTGCTGCCGGCTGCGGCCGGCAAGGGCTGTTGCCGTCTCTGACAGCAACGTAATGCGCGGTCATGATTTCAACACCGGCAGCGTTGAACAGATCGAGAATGTTGTTATGCAGATCGGAATAAATGGCGTCTTTTCGATTCGGCTTTTGGGTATAGGCATTAAGCTCATACTCTACGGAAAAGTCGCGGAAAGTGGTCTGGAAAACAAACGGCGCCGGCTGGGTAAGGATGTCGGGCGTCTGCTGCGCCGCCCGGATCAGCAGTTCCTCAGCCTGCTGCCGCGGCGTGGCAAACGCGAGCGTGACGCGGGTATTGATAATAAAGCCGGCGTCTGCGGCCGAAGAACTGTAATTGATGATCGGATTGTTGAGAATCACCGAATTGGGGATGGTAATATCGGCGTTTTTAATGGTACGGATACGGGTCGCCAGCAGCGATTTTTCCATAATGTCGCCCTCGTGCTCGCCGATTCGTACCCGGTCGCCAATGCTGAAAGCGCGGGTATAGGTCAGGGCAATGCCGGCGATGATGTTGGCAACGGCCGAGCTGGAGCCGAACGAAAGCAGCAGGCCCAGGAAAACCGAAACTCCCTGAAAGGCCAGTGAACGGGAACCGGGAATATAGGGAAAAATGCTGATTGCCGCAATTGCCAGTACCAGGAAACGGAAAATCTTATACGTCGGGTCGGCCCAGTCGTTGTGGAACCCGGCGAACTTCAGCTTGCCTGCTTTGATCTGATTAAACAGGAAGCGGACAAATTTCAGCAAATAGCGGCAGAAAAGCACAATGAACAAAATAATCAGCGCGTTGGGGAGATAACCGACTACTGCCGAGGCAATCATGCCGGCAAAGACCAGAATGTAATCGAGCAGCTGCTGCGCATACTTTTTCGTCCAGGGGAACAGGCTCAGGACAACAAACAGATAAAAGTAAAGCAGAAACAGCCGCAGCAGCAGTATTGCCAGGGAAATAAAATTGTTGAAGCCGCGCTTAATCTGCTCCGGCGGCAGCAGTTTATGTCCCCGGATGCTTTTAAGGTAACGGTAGATTCCTTTCTCCACCGGAAGCTGCTGCAATGAAACCGCCGCAGTCTTCAGCCGGCGCAGCAGCCAGAACAGCAAGAGACTGCAGAAGGCCGCCAGCAGCAGATCAATCACCAGGTTTTTCACACTGTGGGCAGTGCGGTACTCGGACAGGGACGTCTTAATGATGCCAAGCCTGACAGAGGCCAACTGCTCCAGCGGCACTTGCTCGATCGTGGCTTCCGCTTCGGTTACCGTCATAATCAGATACTCGGGAGTACCGATTTCAATACTGCCGCCGGCGGCAGTCAGCCGGATCGAGTCAAGCGGAATGGTAATATCGCCGGCAAGCTGCAGCAGGCGCTCCGATACGATCCGGGCCCGCTCGTCCGGCCAGATATCGCCTGCCCGCGCTTGAATCGGGAATAGTTCCTTGCCGTCAAGAATTACGGCCGCGGCATCGCTTTCCTGGGCGGCGGCAGTGGCGGACAGCAGCAGCGCGGTCCACAGGATCAGCAGGATATGGGTAAATGAGCGCAATCGCATTTTTCTTCACCTCTGCATAGAGACAACCGGGGTAAAATACTATTAATGCCCGCAGCGCAGGCCTTGCAAAAGCGTTGCCAGACAAGAAAAGTTCTCGTCAATCTGACTGGTTCATTTCGGCAGCGCCTGCTGTTCTGCTCTTTTATTTCGCCGCCGCAGCCGGTAAATCCTACCGGCTGCCCTTTTGGCGGCAGTGAGCGCTGGCAGGATATTTTGCCGGATATGGGGAATATTGTCGGTATTATCGCTTAGAAGGAGGCTGAACGAGAATGGCTTTTTCAATCACGCCCGCTGTCAGCTGGGTAGGAAAAATTGACTGGGAACTGCGGACGTTTCACGGCGAGGAATATTCTACGCATCGCGGCTCCTCTTACAATGCCTATCTGGTCCAGGATGAGAAAACCGCTTTGATTGATACGGTCTGGCTGCCGTTTGCCAAGGAATTTGTCGATAACCTGGCTAAGACCATTGATTTGAAAAAAATTGATTATATTGTTGCCAATCATGGCGAAATCGACCATAGCGGCGCTCTGCCGGAACTGATGCGGCATATTCCCGATACGCCGATTTACTGTACCGCCAATGCGGTGAAATCGATTAAGGGCCAGTATCATCAGGACTGGAACTTTAAGGTTGTCAAGAGTGGCGACAGGCTTAGCCTCGGCGGCAGGGAACTGATCTTTGTCGAGGCGCCGATGCTGCACTGGCCGGACAGCATGTTCTGCTACCTGACCGGCGACAACATTCTTTTTTCCAATGACGCGTTCGGACAGCATTATGCCAGTGAGATGATGTACAATGACCTGGTTGACCAGGCGGAGCTATATCAGGAGGCGATCAAATACTACGCCAATATCCTGACGCCGTTCAGCAAGCTGGTTGACCGCAAGCTGAAAGAGGTGGCCGGTCTGGGGCTGGAGCTGGCAATGATTTGTCCCAGTCACGGCGTTCTCTGGCGGGACAAGCCGTTGCAGATTGTCGAGCAGTATGCCAAATGGGCCAATGATTATCAGGAAAACCAGATCAGTATTATTTACGATACGATGTGGAACGGCTCGCGGCGTATGGCCGAGGAAATTGCCAAAGGCATTAAAGCTGCCGATTCTGCGGTGACGGTCAAGGTATTCAGCAGTTCCCGCACCGATAAGAATGATATCATTACCGAGGTGTTTAAGTCGAAAGCGATTCTGGTTGGCTGTCCCACAGTCAATAAGACGGTTCTGTCATCGGTCGCCGCTGTCATGGACGAGATTAAGGGGCTGGCGTTCAGGCAGAAAAAGGCCGCCGCCTTCGGCGCCTACGGCTGGAGCGGCGAATCGGTCAAGGTGATTAACGGGTTGTTGACGGATGCCGGCCTCTCTCTGGTTAATGAGGGGCTGCGGGAACTGTGGTATCCGGATGAAGCGGCAATCGCCAGATGCCGTCAGTTTGGCGAGTCTTTCGCTGCGGCGGTAAAATAAAAGAAAAGCAGCCGGCGCGCCGGCTGCTTTTCTTTTAAAGGGGCCTGATTATAGTTGAATAGCGCCTGTTAACAGGCAGACGATGGTCATAACCACGGTTGAGCCGAACGCCCACCAGAAAATGTGCTTCTGATGATCGCCCAGTTCGACGCCGGACATGCCGACGAGAATAAAGGTGGAGGCAGTGAGCGGGCTCAGCGGGAAGCCTGTAGTCATCTGGCCCAGGATCGCGGCCCGGCCAATGCTTACCGGCTCGATGCCAAAAGCGGCGGCGGTCTGGCTGATGATCGGCAGTACGCCGAAGTAATAGGCATCGGGGGTGAAGACCAGACTCAGCGGCATGCTGGTCAGGGCTACGATCAGCGGCAGGAAGGGGCTGAGCGGATCGGGGATTAGGGTTACCAGGGTTTTGGACATTGCGGTAATCATCTTTGTGCCAGTCAGAATGCCGGTGAAAATGCCGGCGGCAAAAATCATGGAGGAGACAAAGACAACGTTGCCGGCCTGGGCCGAGATGCGGGCCATCTGTTCTTTATGGTTGGGAAAGTTGATGATCAGGGCAATGCCATAGGCGATCATGAACAGGATCGGCAGCGGCATGACTGCCAGAATCAGCGCCACTACCAGCACAGCGGTCAGCAGCAGGTTGAACCACAGCAGCTGCGGCCGCCGTAATTTGGCCTCTTCTTCTGTCAGGGCAATTTCATGATCAAAGTCAAGATCGGTTACCCCTAAACGGGCCCGTTCCTTCTTGCCAAAATAGTAGGCGACGCCAAACACCCAGATCAGGCCGGCAATCATGGCCGGAATGACCGGATTGAACAGAGTCAGGGAGTCGACGTTCAGGGTGGTCATCGCTCGCGCCGTCGGTCCGCCCCAGGGAATCAGGTTCATGACGCCGGCGGCGAGGCAGATAGTGCCGGACAGTACCAGCCGGCTCATTTTCAGCCGCTGGTAAATCGGCAGCATTGCGGAAATCGTGATCATGAAGGTGGTTGCGCCGTCGCCGTCGAGGGCTACCGATACGGCCAGAAAGGCTGTAGCCAGCACGACCTTCAACGGGTCGCCCTTGACAATCCGCACCAGCCGCTCGACCAGGGGGGCAAACATGCCCACTTCCAGCATCAAGCCGAAATAGAAGATGGCAAACGTGATCATGATGCCGGTGGGGGCGACTTTAACAATCCCGTCCAGCATCATTTTGCCCATGGAGGTGCCGAAGCCGCCGATTAGTGCGGTGCTGACCGGGACAATAATGAGCGCCGCCGTTACCGACATCCGTTTGGACATGATCAAATAGAGAAACACAAAGACTGTTAAAAATCCTAAAAACGATAACATAAAATCCTCCTTGCGCCCTATTTAGCAGTTTTATTTTTAATAGCGTTATTATGCAGCGTGGGCGGGGCAATGCCGGCGCAGCGAACGGAGCCAACCGTTCGCTGGCCGGTTTGCCGGCCGCTGTTTATACAGGGAAAGCCTGATCAGGCTTTTCGCCCAGGCGTTCTTTGCGTTCTTTCAGGCCTTTGCGTTTATAGGCTTCGTTTGGCAGCTTCGGAATCCGTCCGTGCAAAATTGAGGCCGAGCGCAGCCGGCGGCCGATCGTCCGTTCAAACAATACGCCAAGTTTGAGAATTCTGTCCACATCAATGCCGGTGTCGATTCCCATCTCGGTCATCATCAGCAGCATATCCTCGGTGCTGACCAGTCCGACAGAATTGGGGTCTTTATAATAATAACCGCCGGTGCCGGGAATAGGACAATCATCCATAAAGTTGGCCGGCTGGCCGCCAAGACCGCCGAGCGTGCTTTCAAAAATGCAAATGCCTGCCTGCAGCGCTGCCAGCACATTGGCAAGACCCCAGCCGCGGGTGGTGTGGAAGTGGGCCAGATGCACATCCGTTCTGGGGATAGCGTCCAGCAGCATGGCAAAATAGCGATAGGTCTGATCCGGCGAGGCGGAGCCGTCGTGATCGGCGTGTTCGATGTCGCTGGCACCGATGTCTAGCCAATGCTGGGTGAAGGCGATGGCGTCCTTCATGTCGGTAGGACCGGAGATGGGGCTGCCCCAAATCGTACTCACTGTACCGTTTACCTTCAGGCCGGCGTCAGTCGCCTTTTTGATGCAGCGCTCCGCTTCCTGCCAGTATTCGGGCAGTGTCAGACCGGAATTGGCGTAATGATGCTGCTCGTCGGTGGAGACCATCATCAGAATACGGTCGGGACCAACGCCCTGCTGCTTTAGCTCAATCGCCCGGTCGACGGCGCTCTCGCGAATGGTTACCGCCGTAATTTCGATGTCCGACCAGTTTATTCCCGCCTTGCTCAGCGTTTTGCTGCCACGCAGCCGCTGCAGCAGTTCCACGCCGTCCTTAAACTGGGGCATGTTGCGCGGATTGCCGAGGTTGGTCAGCTCGATGCGCTTGACCCCGGCCAGAATCAGTTGCTCGGCGTAATACAGCTTGGCGTCGGTGGAAATAAATTTTTCCTCATGCTGCAGGCCGTCACGAATCGTGATATCGCCGATTGTGACTTTTTTCGGATAGGAAAGATTAAATTTCATATGCGCTTCATCCTTTCTGTTTGTGTATTAACTTAGCCTGGTATTTATCAATGGCCGGCTCCTAATGCGCCGCTTTGTCTGACCTTGGCGATTGCGGCTTCGTCCAGATTCAGCAGCCGCCGCAGAACGTCGTCGTTATGCTCACCCAGCGCCGGCGCGGCCTGGCGTACCGTTGCGGCCGTCTCGGAGAATTTGATCGGGCAGGCTACGGCTTTCATGCTTTTGCCTGCCGGTGTGGCGATTTCAACAAACATTTCCCTGGCGCCGGCGATGTGCGGGTCGCTGACAATTTTAGAAATGTCGTTGATCGGCGCGCTGGGGACGCTGTTGGCCAGCAGCGTTGCCACCGCCGCTTCGACTGTGCGGGTCCGGGTCCAGTCGCTGACCAGCTCTGTCAGCTGTTGATGATTGCTTACCCGGTCGACGTTGTTCTTGTAATCGGGATGTTCGATTAAGTCTTCGCGGCCGATTACCTGACAGAACCGCTTCCAGACAGCGTTGTTGCCGACGGCGATGACCACCCAGCCGTCGGTGGCGGGGTAGGAGTCATAGGGGGCGATAAATTCATAGCGGTTGCCGATTCGCCCCGGTGTTCTGCCTTCCACCAGGTAAATCTGAATAATCGTTTCCATGGCGCTGACAACCGAGTCGACCAGCGACACATCGACGCTTTGGCCGCGTCCGGTTACGTCCCGTCCCTTCAAAGCAGCCAGAATGCCGATGCAGCAATTAAGGCCGCCGAGGATGTCACCCATGGCTGTGCCGCTGCGCGTCGGCGGTGAATCCGGCCAGCCGGAAACGCTCATCAGCCCTCCCATCGCCTGGCCGATAATATCGTAGCCGGGCCGTTCCCGGTAGGGGCCGTACTGGCCGAAGCCGGAAATGGAGGCAAAAATCAGCTGCGGATTAATTTGTTTTAACTCCTCATAGCCGATACCCAGCTTTGTCATTGTCCCTGGCTTGTAATTTTCAATGACGACATCGGCCTGTTTGACCATTTCGCAAAACAGCGCTTTCCCGGCCGCGTTCTTCAGGTCCAGGGTAATGCTTTGCTTGTTTCGGTTCATATTGCCAAAATAGGCGCTGAAGCCATCGATAAAGGGAGGATAGCCGCGCGTGTCGTCTCCCTTGCCGGGCTCTTCAATTTTGATTACTTCCGCGCCCATGTCGCCCAGCAGCATGCTGCAGAACGGGCCGGCCAACACCCTGGTCAGATCCAGGATCCGCACTCCTGATAGCGCGCCGGTCTGCTTCTGTCCTGATTCCATGTTTCGTCCTCCTTGTTTGTTGCATTGCCTCGATGTTTTTGTTTGGTTGGCTTGGCAGTATAGTAAGCAATTTGCGTGCCAATTCTGGCTGAATCGTGAGCAGCAGCGCCGGCTTAGCGGACTTATTCCGGCTGCCGCCGTTTGAATTAATAGAAAAGCGGTAACAGGCAAATAAAAAAAGCGTTTTTTAAAAACGCTTTTTATTTGAAAAATTCTATATATTATAATTTTTTATAAAATTATTGCTAAATTTCTAGAACTTTATAATTAATGACAGATCATTGCGGGATCAGTTTTGACGCGGCATGATTGATCTGGCCTTGTTATATAGTGTGGCAAGCGATATTTCCAGTTCGGCGGCGATGACCTTTTTTGCCTCCAGGCTTTCGCCGTATTTAGCGAACATCTGCCGGATTACCGCTTGCTCGGTGTCCTCGATAATTTTTTTGAGGCTGCCGGCATAACTGACGCCGCCGTTTCTCTCCGGCAAAGGCCGCAGCGATGAAACCTGAGCGTAGGCCGATTTTGGCAGATGAATTTCGGCAACCGTCTCGCCGTCGCAGGTGTAGGCCGAAAACTGGATGACATTTTTAAACTCCCGGATATTGCCGGGCCAGTCATAGCAAAGCATCATCTCGTAAGCCGAAGGCAGGAAAGAGACGGTTCGTTTGTTGCGTTTGCCCCATTCGGCCAGAAAGTAATCGGCAAGCGGCGCCAGATCTTCTTTACGGCTTCGCAGGCTGGGCAGCTCCAGCCGCATCGCCGACAGGCGATAGTAGAGATCCTCGCGGTACTTGCCGGCGTTGGCCATTGCCAGCAGATCGCGATTGGTGGCGGCGATGACCCGGATATCGACTTCCTCTTCGGTCGTTTCACCGACCCGCCTGATTTTTCGTTCCTGCAGCACCCGCAGCAGCTTGGCCTGCATGTCATAAGGCAGGTCGGCAATTTCATCCAGCATAATCGTGCCGCCGTCGGCCATAGCGAACAGACCGGCCTTGCCGCCCTTTAGGGCGCCGGTGAATGAGCCGCTCGAATAGCCGAACAATTCGCTTTCCACCAGTGTTGAGTTCAATGTCGAGCAGTTCACGGCAATAAACGGTTTGGCGGCGCGGGAACTGGCGTTGTGAATGGCTTGCGCGAACAACTCCTTGCCGGTGCCGCTTTCACCGGTAATGAGAATATCCTCTTCATAACCGGCCATCCGTTTGGCGAGAGCGACTGCTTTCTTAAATTCGCCGGAAACGCCGACCGCGTCCTGGAAGGTATAGCGAGCCTGATACAGACTATCGACAGTGGCTTTTAACTCGCGATTCTTCTGGGCGTATTTCTCCAGTTCTTTTGACAGCCGTTTGATTCGGGCAATGCTTTTGACAACAGAAATGCCGCCGATCACTGTGCCGGACAGCCGGATCGGCGCCATATCGACCACATATTCGGCGTTTCCCTCCTGGCGGTAGATACCGAGCTGAGCGGTGCCGCTCCTGGTAACCTGCGGCAAGACACTGCCGGGACGCACCTGCGACAGTGATTTGCCGACAATATCATCCCGCTTGAGCCCGGATATCCGTAAATAGCCGTCGTTGACATAGCGAACGATCGCATCGGTATCGATGATCAGAATGCCGTCATATACGGCCTCGATTAAGCTGACCGTCGCATTGGCGGCGCTGAAAAACTCGTCGATTGGCTTCATGCAAGCTCAACTCCCCGGTGTTGACATCTGCTGACTGCTGCATTGCGTACCTTGACAACCGTGCAGAAAATCACCTGACGTCCAACTGGCAATTGTGTCAAGATACTAGTTAATTACACTTTATCATATTTTAGCCACGCTTACTACTGAGAGTCCGTCGCAAAAGTATGGAATGCGGAAGCCGTTGACCACGAAGTATATTATGGATAGTGCAAACGGCCCGGAGGCGCCAGAGGCAAGGGGCCCGTTACACCCCGCGACCTGCTTCACCTGGCTTAGTGCGTGCGCGGGACTGCCGGATTGACAGGCTAAGCATTGCCCAAACGCGCCCAAAAGCGGCGGCGTATCAAGCCGCCGCTTTTGGGCGCGTTTTACAGATTGCTTTTTTCCAGACTGCCGGCGCTGCGGTCGAGTTTTTCGGCCATAGCGTTAATTTGCTGTACGGAAGCGGCAATATGGGCAATTGCCTCTGCTACCTGGGCAATTGCCGTCTCAATCTGCGATGTCTGCCGGTAGGAGGTAAGGCTGGCGGTTTTAATTTCCTGCATGATGGTCTCCACCTGCTTAATGGAGTCGGCGCTGACTGCCGCCAGCTTGCGGATTTCCCCGGCGACGACGCCAAAGCCTCTGCCCTGTTCGCCGACGCGGGCCGCTTCGATGGCGGCGTTCAGTCCCAACAGGTTTGTCTGTGACGATATTGTTTTTATCAAGCCGAGAACCTGGTCGGTTTCCTGGGCCCGAAGCTGCGAAATGTGCGCCGCATCGGTCAGAGCGTGACTCACCGATGCGATTTCCTCGCTTTGGGCCGATATTTCCTCGCTGGTGCTTGCCAATGAACTGATGGATTCAGTTAGCGTTGCTGCCATTTCCTTTAAATCATCATAGCGTTCGACCGATTCGGTTATTACTACTGCGCCAATAATTGTACCTGCGGGGTCAAACAGGGGAGTGGCCAGCGCAATGTAAGGAATCCCTCTGACCGCTTTATCGACGCGGACAAATATGCGTCGCTTCTGCTCGATTGCCTGTTTGACAGCGCTGCCTTCACGCAAGGGCTGCCCGGCAGTCAGGTGCAGATCAAGATTTTTGGCCGGCCTGTACAATAAGCAAGTCGTGCAATCGGCCAGTGTCACGCCATAGTCGGCGGGAACCAGCTCCTGCAGGTGTGCTAACACATAGCGGTAATGCTCGAGGATGGTCCGGCTGTCCGGCGCGGCGGCCTCGTTCATCAATTTCAACTCCTTGTTGGCGGGTTTTACCGAAGGATGTCTGTTGCTTTTGTATTGACCAGAAAGCAACTAAAAGTCTATAATCGTCGCTTGCGCTAGCTGTTCATTACTTTCAGATTGGCGGCCACCTGGTAATCGGCCGCGGTGGCAGTTCTGACCTGCTCCTGGCTGACGCCGGGAGCGAGCTCGGTCAGCAGCAGGCCGTCGCTGTTACGCTCAAACACACACAGGTTGGTGATAATCAGGTCGACTTCGCCTTTGGCGGTCAGCGGCAGGGTGCACTGTTGGAGAATTTTTGGCGTGCCATCCTTGGCGGTGTGCTCCATTGCGACAATAACCCGTTGGGCGCCAACGACCAAATCCATCGCTCCGCCCATGCCGGGAACCAGTTTTCCCGGCACCACCCAGTTGGCGAGGTTGCCCTGCTGGTCGACCTCCAGCGCTCCTAGTACGGTGGCGGCGACATGGCCGCCGCGAATGATCGCGAATGACATGGCGCTGTCAAATACGGCCCCTCCCGCCTGAATTGCCACCGGCTTGCCACCGGCATTGACGCAGTCGGGGTCAACAGCGCCGTCAAGGGCTTTCAGGCCGACAAAGCCGTTTTCCGACTGCAGGATAATATGCACCGATGGCGGGATATAGTCGGCCGCCAGCGTGGGAATGCCGATGCCAAGATTGACCACGTCGCCATCGCGAAACTCGCGGGCGACACGTTGGGCGATAGTGATTTTGCTATCCATTTGCGTTTCCCTCCTGGCAGCTTGATTCATCCGGAATAATCATATCGACAAAGATGCCGGGGGTCATGACCTGATCGGGATCGATTTCGCCGGCCTTGACAATAGTTCTGGCGGCTACGATGACAGTATCGGCGGCTAGTGCCATCAGCGGGTTGAAGTTGCGGGCGGCGCGGCGATAGAGGAGATTGCCGGCGGTATCGGCGACATCGGCCCTGAGTAAGGCAACATCGGCCCGCAGCGGCGTTTCCAGCAGAAATTCGCGTCCGTTTACGGTGAGCTTCTGCTTGCCGGTTTCTACAATTGTGCCAATACCGGTCGGGGTCAGGATACCGCCCAGACCGGCGCCGCCGGCGCGGATCCTCTCCGCCAGCGTCCCCTGCGGCGACAGCTCCACGTCCAGTTCACCGGCATTCATCTGCCGTCCTGTCTCGGGATTGGTGCCGACATGAGATACGATTGCTTTTTTTATTAGTTTTGCGACAATCAGTTTGCCGATGCCGCGGTCGGGAAAGCCGGTGTCGTTGCCGATTACGGTGAGATCGCGGCTGCCTTTGGCCACGATCGCGTCAATCAGCCGTTCCGGCGTACCGACGGCGAGAAATCCGCCAATCATCAGAGTCATCCGGTCGCTGATCCGCTCCAAAGCGGCTTCAAGTGTTGTTAACTGGGCCATACGGGTTCCTCCTTTTTAGCTGCGTTCGACGATGGTGGCGACACCCTGGCCGCCGCCGATGCAAAGGGTAGCGAGACCTAATCGCTTATCTTCCTGGCTCATGGCATGCAGCAGCGTTACCAGAATGCGGGCGCCGCTGGCGCCAATCGGGTGTCCAAGCGCAATGGCGCCGCCGCGGGTGTTGACCCGGTCCTGCGGGAAGCCCAGTTCGCGGCCTACCGCCAGAAACTGCGCGGCAAAGGCTTCGTTACCCTCAATCAGGTCGATATCGCCGATCGTCAGACCCGCCCGGGACAGAGCCTGCCGGCTGGCCGGCACCGGCCCCATACCCATAAACGCGGGATCGACGCCGCCGGCGCCATAGGCGCGAAGCTTTGCCAGCGGCTTAATGCCGAGCGCGGCGGCCTTATCTGCACTCATGATGACAAGCGCAGCGGCGCCGTCGTTGATGCCGGA
The DNA here is from genome assembly GCA_900542835.1 of uncultured Pelosinus sp. GTDB lineage: Bacteria > Bacillota > Negativicutes > Sporomusales > Acetonemataceae > Anaerosporomusa. The sequence continues at coordinate 118,473 of UQPB01000001.1, forward strand.
GGCATTGCCGGCTGTCACGGTGCCGTCGCGCCTGAACGCCGGCTTCAGGGCTGCCAGCGACTCAGGCGTGGTGGCGCGGGGATACTCGTCGGTATCGACCGTCAAATTGCCTTTTTTGCCTTTGACCGTTACCGGCACGATTTCAGCCTTGAACAGACCGGCGGCAATCGCCGCCGCTGCCTTTTGCTGCGACTCATAGGCCAGCTGGTCCTGCATCTGGCGGGTAATGCCGGCCTGGGCAGCCACATTTTCGGCGGTGATGCCCATATGATAGTCATTAAAAGCGCACCACAGGCCGTCACGGACCATGACGTCAGTCAGGCGGCCGTCGCCCATGCGGTAGCCCCAGCGGGCTTTGGCATCAAGCAGGTAAGGGGCGTTAGACATGCTTTCCATGCCGCCGGCGACAATCATATCGGCATCGCCGGCGCGAATGGCCTGGGCAGCCAGATTAACCGCCTTAAGTCCGGAACCGCAGACCTTGTTGATGGTGTATGCCGGTATTGCCGGCGGCAGGCCGGCGCCGACGGCAGCCTGCCGGGCAGGATTCTGGCCCAGACCGGCCTGGAGGACGTTGCCGAAGATGACTTCGTCGACAGCCGCCGGATCGATTTCCGCCCGGCTGAGCGCTTCCCGGATCACGACCGCACCCAGTTCAGGCGCGGACAGGGAGGCCAGCGCACCGTTGAAACTGCCGATAGCGGTTCTGACTGCGCTGGCGATAACTACTTCTCGCATTGTGCTTCATTCCTTTCTGTTTAACTTGCGGCTGCAGGGTGCCGCAGGTTGACGGTCAGTATATTTACTATGCAACATTCATGCCAACAGGCGACGCTGGGTTAGGGGTAAAAAAAGCAGCCGCCGACTGGAGCGAACGCTCCGTCGCGGCTGCGCCGGCAATTTAGCCGGTGCTGTTTTTGTATTTTAAGGCTCTGCCAGCAGCGCCTGGGTTTGTTGCTGGCAAAGATCAATGAAGGACTGCATAGCCGGCGTCAGCCACTTTTGCCGGTGATACACCAACTGCGCCTTGACTTCGACAGGGTCTTCCGCCAGCTTGAGCCGAATCAGCTTTCCCTGGCTGATCTCGGCTTGAACGGCAACCAGGGGCAGAATCGCGATTCCCAGGCCGCAGATAGCGCATTGCTTGATCGCGCCGGCGCTCGACAGCTCCATCAGCGAACCCGGTGTACTGTGCCGCCGCTCCAGCATGGACAAAATCAGCGGCCGGTAGCCGCAGCCGGGCAGGGTAATGATCAGGCATTCACCGGCAAAATCGGCGGCAGTGATCGCTGGGCGGCAGGCCAGCGGATGCAGGGGACTGACAACTGCCGCCATTGTCTCCTCGTGCAGCAGCCGGGCCGTCAGCTCCGGCTGTCTGATGCTGCCGGTCAGCACCAAGGCCAGATCAATTGTATTGGCCTTTAGCATCGAATACAGATTATCACAGGCCTCGGTATGGATTTTGATTTCAACCAGCGGGTAGCGCTTGCGATACTCCAGCAGGATTTGCGGCAGGCGGTATACGCAGATGGTTTCGGCGGTGCCGATATTGATTGCGCCGCGGCAATGCTGCGGCGAGATCTCCATCCGGGCCTTTTCACATAATTCCAGAATGGCCTCGGCCCGCTGCAGAAACTGCTTTCCTTCACTGGTTAAGCGGATGCCGCGCCCGAGACGCTCAAACAGCTTTACCTGCAGCTCGCTTTCCAGACGGCGGATCTGGCCGGTAATATTCGACTGGGCATAGCCAAGCTTGACGCCCGCCGCTGTGAAGTTCAGCGTTTTCGCGGCGCAGCGGAATATTTCCAGCTGCCGTAGTTCCATCATCCTATTTCCTCCAATCAATCTGCCGGAGTGATCGATTTAATATAAAACGGTCATTTTTACTGTCCTTAGCTTCATGATATAGTGAGATTAGCCAGTGTGTCTACTCAATTTGAGGAGGAGGGTTAGACCATGAGCACAGTATTTTACCGGTCGGTAAACAAGCGGCTGCTTGAAGTCGATTACGGCGAGGGCATTTATCTGTACGACACGGACGGCAACCGCTATATTGACGCCTGTTCCGGCGCGGCGGTGGCCAATCTGGGGCACGCGCATCCGGCGGTAATTGAGGCGATGAACCGGCAAGCGCAAAAAGTCGCCTTCAGTCATCTGTCGCGCTGGACATCGCGGCCAATCCAGGAACTGGGCAATTTGGTGGCAAAGCTTGCGCCCGGCTCACTTAATAAGCTGTATCTGGTATCCGGCGGGTCGGAGGCAACAGAGGCGGCGCTGAAGATGGCGCGGCAGTACTATGTTGAGCGCGATGGTCAGAGTTCGAAGTACCGGGTGATTTCCCGCTGGAAAAGCTTTCATGGCAATACAATCGGCGCCTTGTCCATGACCGGTGATAAACGCCGTAAAAAATATACGCCGCTGCTGCTGAATTTCCCCCATATTGCTCCGGCCTATTGTTACCGCTGTCCGTTTGGAAAATGCCAGCAGACCTGCGAGGTGGACTGTGCGCTTGATCTTGAGCGGACAATCAAGCTGGAAGGAGCGGAATATGTGGCCGCCTTTATCGCCGAGCCGGTCGGCGGCGCCGCTTGCGGCGCAATTGTGCCGCATCCCGACTATTTCCGGCTTATTCGCCAGATCTGTGACCATTATGATATTTTGCTCATCGATGATGAGGTCATGGCCGGCTTTGGCCGCACCGGGACACTGTTTGCCATTGACGACTTTGGCGTCGTGCCGGACCTGATCTGCGCCGCCAAGGGGATGAGTGCCGGCTATTCGCCGCTGGGAGCGGTCATTGCCGCCGAGGAAGTCTTTACGGCGTTCCAGCGCGGTTCCGGTGTCTTTGTCCACGGCCATACCTACGGCGGCAACCCGCTGTCGGCGGCGGTTGCGCTGGCGGTTGTCAAAACCCTTGTCGACGACGGTCTGGCCGAGAACGCCCGCTGTCGCGGCGATTACCTGCTGACGCAGCTGCAGGAGAAGCTGCTGCCGTTCAGCTATGTCGGCGATGTCCGCGGCAAGGGCCTGCTGCTGGGAGTGGAAATCGTCCGCGACAAGCAGACGAAAGAGCCTTATCCGGCCAAGCTGGCAATGGCGGAAAAGTTGACGCAGACGCTGCTCAGGCATGGCGTCATCGTCTATCCCGGCAGCGGCAACGCCGACGGTGAAAACGGCGATCAGTTCCTGCTGGCGCCGCCGCTGATTATCAGCAAGGACCAGACCGATGAACTGATCGCGGCTCTGCTGGCTGGCTTTAAGGAGTTTGAACAAAATCTGGCGGGTGTGAGGTGAGAGAAATGGAAAAGCTGATTATTACGCTGGCCCCTACCGGCAATGTCCCGACTAAGGAAATGACGCCGCATGTGCCGCTGACGGCAACCGAAATTGCCGCTGCGATTATCGACTGTCACGCGAAGGGCGCGGCGGTTGCTCATATCCATGCCCGCGACGGCCAGGGACGGCCGACGACCGAATCTGCAGTGTTCGCGGCAATTATGCAGCTGCTCGACACCGCCGGCTGCCCGGTCATCAGGCAGATTTCCACCGGCGCCCGCGGCGGCAAACCGGCTGAGGCCAGAGCCGAGGCGCTGGCGCTTAATCCTGATTCGGCCAGTTTAGCGACCGGGTCCTCCAATTTCCCGGCATCGGCCAATGTAAATGAGCCGGCCCTGGTAGCGTATATGGCGGAAATTATGCTGCAGCGCAACATCAAGCCGGAAATCGAAGTGTTCGATACGGCGATGATCCATAACGCGGTGCTGCTGCAGAAGGCCGGCCTGCTTAAACCGCCGCTGCTGTTCAATCTGGTGCTGGGCGTGCGCGGCTCGCTGCCGGCGACAGCAAAGAACCTGTTTTTTCTTGTCGACAGTTTGCCGGCGGGAGCGGTCTGGAGCGTTTCCGTGATTGGTCCCGAGCATGTCAGCCTGTCGATGATCGCCATGGCTTTAGGCGGTCATGTGCGGGTGGGTATTGAGGACAACGTTTATTATCGCAAAGGCGTGCTGGCGACCAATGCCGCACTGGTGGGGCGGATGGCCGCCATCGCCGCCGCCATGGGACGGGAGCTGGCGACACCGGATGATGTCCGGCGTATTTGGGGCGTTGGTTGATAGTTGCACGCGCGGCCCGCTTGCAGGCAGCTTGCCCTGCGTTACTTTTGCTTGCGGGCGGCCAGCAGTTGGCGGTATTCCTTGTCCAGACGCTCCAGTTCGGCCTTATCCGTGGTCAGTGCCAGCCGGCTGACGATTTCCGCCAGACGGTGCTCCAGCAATAGCGTATTCTCTGCTGATACTGCGCTGGCCCGGGTCTGCAGCAAGTCGGTATAATTACCCGGGAATGCGCGCAGCTTTCCTGCTTCGATCAGCAGCAAACCGGTGGCGACCTTATCAACAAACCGGCGGTCGTGAGAAGCAAACACGACCGTACCCGGATAGGCGGCCAGCACCGTCTCCAGTGCCTCCAATGAAGGCAGGTCCAGATAATTGGTCGGCTCATCCAGCAGCAGCACATTAGCTTCGCTAACCATAATTTTGGCAAGGCATACCCGTGTCCGTTCGCCGCCGCTCAGTACGGCGGCTTTTTTGTCGATGGCGTCGCCACGGAATAAAAGCCGCGCCAGCAGGCGGCGGACAAACTCTTCAGGCTGAACGCTTGTCGACAGGATGTTAGCGAGAATTGACTGTCCCGGCGCCAGATTGTCGGCGCCCTGCGCAAAGTAGCCGATACGGACCTGCGGCGATACCGCCAGCGGCGGCTGACGGCGCAGGATTAACTTCAGCAATGTTGTTTTGCCGCAGCCGTTGTCACCGATTAGGGCGATCTTCTGGCCGTTGGCAATACTGACGGCGGCGTCCTGAAACAAAATCCGGCTGCCAAACGCTTTGGTAATACCGCTGCCCTGAATAACCATCTTACTATAGAGGCCGTCCGCAGCCGCCAGATCAAAGCGTATGGTGGGAGCGGCGCCGGGCTTGACGGCTGTTCCCAGTTTTTCCAGCCTGGTTTCGAGGGCTTTGACAGCTTTGTCGAGACTGGCCTTGGCTTTCTGATTGCCCATTTTGTGCAGGCGGGCTTCGGAGTTTCCCATCCGGCTCGGGGTCTTGCGGGTGGCGGCGCTGCGGGACTGGCGGTCGGCTATTGCCTGCTCCAGCTGGCTCTTTTCACGGAGGTAGCCTTCGTACTGTCGCTGCCGCTGCAGTCTGACGGTCTCCTTTTGTGTCAGATAGCTGCTGTAGTTGCCGCGGTACGGCGTAAGCTCGCCGTCGGCGATTTCCCAAATTGTCGTGCAGAGACTGTCTAGGATTTGGCGGTCATGGGAAACGATGACCAAAGCGCCGGGAAAGCTTTGCAATGTAGACTGCAGCAGTTCGATGCCCTTGATATCCAGATTGGCGCCAGGCTCGTCGGCCAGCAGCAGCAGCGGTTTTTCGCTGAGAGCGGCGGCAATTTTGCAGCGGGTCCTTTCGCCGCCGCTCATCTGGCCGGCTGCTGCCGGACTGACCTGCCAATGCCTCGCCAAAACAGGGTCGATCGGCGGGATGGACCGGTCCGGAGCATCAAGCTGGCTAATCAGCGCCGGCTCGCAGCGACGGACGACTTCGCCCGCGTCGACAGTGATTTTACCGGCCATGATTGCCAGTAAAGTCGATTTTCCCGCGCCATTGCGTCCGACAACACCAATGCGGTCGCCTTTGTTTATCTGCAGGCGGCCGCTCCTGAACAAGCGGCGTTCGCCAACCAATTTTGCAATATTCTTCAGTTCCAGCAACAAGAAAATCCCCCCTTATTTTTGAAGAGAGGATGAAGAATAGACAAACAGAAAAAAACATGCCTATCCCCAATCCTCTTAGCGGCGCAAACGAACGTAAAAAGCCGTCCGGCGAACACCGGCGGTTTTTTCGTTCTTTAGCTGCTAACAAGATTGACTAGCGCATGTCGGTAGTACCTGTATTCCTTTCGGTTAATGGACTTCCTGTCTCAGTATAGCCAATGCCGCCGGCGATTGCAACCCCGGCGGCGCTGGCAGTTAAGGGAAACTGAGCGCGGAATGACACGGTCACGGCCTTTGAACCTCCAGCATGGTAAGCCTGATGCTGCATTCTTTTCGCAGCATTTGGTTCAATTAAGCTGCTGCTGCGGCTTAGCCGCCAGTTCGAGTGTGACGACCGTTCCCTGGCCCACGCTGCTGTTCAGCTTAATGCCGCATTCATGCTGATCGGCGATCCAGCGGGCTATCGACAGGCCCAGGCCGGTGCCGCCGGTGCTTTTGGAACGGGATTGATCGACACGGTAAAAGCGATCAAAGATTTTCGACTGATCAGTGGCGGGAATACCGATGCCGCTGTCGGCAATGGTGATTTCAAGCTGGTGTCCGGTATGGCGTGCGGCAAGCCGGATACTGCCGCCCGGCGGCGTGTATTTGATGCTGTTCTCTATAAAAATCCGCAGCATCTGTTTGAGGGCGGCGCCGTCGGCCTCAACTACGGCCGGGTCGTTCAGCGTCAGGCTGACTCGGTGATCGGGAGCGATCAGACGGGTTTCCTGAAACACAGTTTCGATAAAGGGGGCTGTCGCCAGATCAGCTTTGTGAAGCTGCTGTTTACCCTGGTCGGCTCTGGCCAGATAGAGCAGCTTCTCGATCAGATTATTCATATTATCCGCTTCCGATTTAACCGCCTCCAGCCCTTCGGCCAGCGCCTGCGGCTCTTCTTTGCCCCAGCGGTCCAGCATATTGACATAGCCGCTGATGACGGTGATCGGGGTGCGCAGTTCGTGGGAAGCGTCGGCGACAAACCGCCGCTGCTGCTCAAAGCCGGTTTGCAGGCGGCCAAGCATATGATTGAACGTTTCGGCCAGTTCGGCCAACTCGTCGCCGCTGCTGCCGACGCGAATGCGTTTGCTCAGGTCGTCGACCCGGATTTCCCTGGCGGTGGCGGTGATGCTCCGCAGCGGCAGCAAAATCCTGCGACTGATAAACATGCCGGAAAGAATGGCGGTCAGCAGCCCGATCAGATTGGTCGCGGTCAGAATCTTGGTCAGGGTTTGCAGAAAATGAGCCTGTTCGGTCAGTGCTTTCAGCAGCTGCAGCTGATAGGTCTGACCGTTCTGGCGGACCGGGTGGGTGACATAATAATAGTACATCTGCTCCATGTTGATGATCCGCAGCGTATTTTGGCGCAGCAGCACAATTTCCAGCGGATCGTGATCCGCCACCGCTTCTTCGAGCGTTTCCGGGTTGTCCGGCAGGTAGGGGGCACTGTCGAGAATAGTATCGCCGTTATCGTCAAGCACTTTTAAAATCATGCCCGGAACCAGCAGATTATTGGCAAGAAGCATCTGATCGACCGGATTGCCGGCGGCGACATACGCGTCCAGACGACTGACGCTGATGGCAAAATCGGTTTTGGCCTGGGTATAGAGGACGTAATAAAGCGCGGCGACTGTGAGCAGGCTGGTAAACAACAGAATGCAGGACAGCATCGCGGTGTATAAAAGCGTCAGCTTGCTGCTGATGGACGCAGGCTTAATCCTTGACCACATAGCCGACTCCTCTGACGGTATGGATGTACTTTTGGCCAAAGCGCTCGTCCAGCTTGCTGCGCAGGTAACGCACATAAACGTCGACGACATTGGTGTCGCCGGTATAATCATAGCCCCAAACCTCCCGCAAAATCTGTTCGCGGGCCAGCACGACATGCTTGTTGCGGATAAGGTACTCCAGGAGATCATACTCTTTTTTAGTCAGCTCAACCGGCTGTCCGTCTGCCTGGACTTCATAGCGGCCGGGCAGCAGCAGGATATTCTTCAGCCGCAGCTCCCTGTCGGCGTCGGTTTCGGTTCTGTGCTTGCGCAGCGCGGCCCGGATACGGGCCAGCAGCTCCTGCATGTTAAACGGTTTGGTCAAATAATCGTCGGCGCCGGTATCAAGGCCGCGGACCTTATCTTCAATCGCGTCTTTGGCGCTGACCATAATGATTGGTACCGCCGATAGCCTTCGGGCCCGGCGGCAGACCTCGACGCCGTCCATTTCCGGCAGCATGATGTCAAGGAGGACCAGGCTGAAATCTTCCTGAACAATCCGGTCCAGAGCCCGGCGGCCATTTGTTTCGATAACGGCGTGGTAGCCTTCATGGGTCAGCTCCATTTGCATAAAGCGGGCAATTTTCCACTCATCTTCAACAATGAGAATAGTTGCGTTGGCGGACTGCATCAGGCTGCCTCCTTCGCGCTGTCTATAACCGGGTATGTCTTAATTGTACTATAGATGCCGCCACTTTTCCGTACGGAATAGGGGATTTTAATCCAATTCTAATCTTGGACAGGTATAGTATAGGCGTCTGCCGGCGGCGGCCGGCTGTGAATGGAGCGGTAAACTGCGTGGCAAACTAGGTAAACGCTGATTAATGTCTGTCGCGCAATCTGGCTGGTTCATTTAATCAGCGCTTACCTGCATATTTGGGTCCGCCGCCGTCTGGCCGCATGCATGCCTGGCCTGTCAGGCCGGGGTGCGCCGGGGATAATTTAACTGATACAAGGAGACCGTTATGCATGAGTATATAATTGCGGTGATTATCGGCGTTATCGAAGGCGTCACCGAGTTTTTGCCGATTTCATCCACCGGGCATATGATCCTGGCCGGGGCGATGCTGGGCTTTGAGGGTGAGGTAGCCAGCGCCTTCCAGGTGTTTATTCAACTGGGCGCCATTTTAGCCGTGCTGCTGTTATACCGGGAGAAGTTCAGGCAGATCCTTAGCCGGGATGCCTTCAGCCAGGAAAAACTGGGACTGCTGCACCTGGCGGCCGCAATTGTACCTGCCGCCGCCGCCGGCTTTATTCTGCACAGTCCGATCAAGCAGTACCTGTTTTCGCCGCTGACAGTGATTGTCGGCCTAATCGCGGGAGCGGTGCTGATGATTGCGGCGGAACGAAGCGCTCCCCGCCCCCAAACGACGCAGCTGGACGCGATTAGCGTAAAACAGGCCTTTTATGTCGGCCTGTTTCAACTGCTCTCCCTGTGGCCGGGCTTTTCCCGCTCCGGCTCCACGATTGCCGGCGGTATGTTCCTGGGGGTTCAGCGAACGGCGGCGGCTGAGTTTTCGTTTATCGTTGCCGTGCCGTTAATGTTTGCCGCCTGCCTGTACGATTTGCTGAAAATATGGGATAAGCTGTCAGTGGCGGATCTGCAGCTGTTTGCAATCGGTTTTGTGGTTGCCTTTGGCGTCGCTTATCTTTCGATCGTCTGGTTTCTCCGGTTTCTCAACTCATCGACGCTGACGGCTTTTGCCTGCTACCGGATCGTGATCGCGGCCTTCGCCTATGCTTACTTCTTTTTGTGATGAGCCGGCGGATTGCCGGCTGATCCATAATTTTAATCCAGTTCTAATCTGACTCTAATCAATGTGTAATGTTCGACGGTTATGATGATAGCATGCGCGGGCATTTTACGGGAGTAAAAAATCATGACAGAGCGCGTTGCCTTTTTATTGCGATTTCTAATGGACCCGAAAAAAATCGGCAGCGTCACGCCAAGTTCGGAATTCCTCACCAGACAGATGCTTGATGGACTGGCGTGGAAGGAGCTGTCGACCATTGTCGAGTTGGGAGCCGGCACGGGTGTTTTTACCCGCTATATCGCCGACCATAAGCGGGAGGCGAGCAGGGTGGTGGTTATCGAGCAGGACAGCATGATGCGCCGCCGGCTGCGGCAGCGTTATCCCGACTTCTATTTCGGTCGTAACGCGGAAGGGCTGGAGGCATTGCTGCAAACCTATCGCTTAGGTCAAGCCGACTGCATTGTATCCGGCTTGCCGTTTGCCGCGTTTCCGGATGAGCGGCGCCGCCTGATCGTGGCCGCTGTCCGCCGGTCGTTAAACCCGGAGGGCACCTTTGTCGCGTTTCAGTATTCGCTGCAGCTGCATTCATTGCTGCGACACTATTTCCGCGAGGTACGGGTCAAATTTGTCTGGCTGAATATGCCGCCTGCCTTTGTCTATTTTTGCAAAGTATAATCCCGCCAGTCTAAGCCGGTGGAACCCGGCGGCAGCTTTCCGCCATCCGGCGTTTCGTCAAGCGTCATGCGGGAAGGTTGGCTGACGGAAAGTCTCCCCGTCCTGACACCGGAGTGGCAGGCGGTAATGCGATTTGTTACGAATTGAGGTGCGGCATGGAGGAAGAGAGGCTGCAGCGGCGGCTAAAGGCCGGCCTGGCTGTGTTGCTGCTGGTGGCGGCGGTTCTGGTCCATTGGCTGGATCCGGCTTTGTACGGCACTTTATGGCGGCTGCTGACCAGCGGCAATATTGAGGCCATTGCCGCTGCGCTGCGTTCCTACGGGTTGTGGGCAATCGCAGTCAGCGCTTTACTAAATACAATCATCAATATTCTGGGCTTTCTGCCGTCTATTTTTTTATCGACGGCTAACGGTATCGTTTTTGGCATCGGTCCTGGCATTGTCATTTCCTGGTTGTCGGAGTGCCTGGGTGTGATCATCGGTTTTTATCTGCTGCGCCGCTTCTTCCGGCAATCGGCGCAGCGCCTGATCGCGCGAAGCCGGCAATTGCAAAGGCTCGATGAATTCAGCGGCAATAATGGCTTTAAGATGATGCTGGTGGCGCGGGCGCTTCCCTACATGCCTTCAGGTTTAATTACCGCGCTGGGGGCTGTGAGTAGCATTTCGTTTCGCGATTATGCATTGGCGGCGATTATCGGCAAGTTTCCGGCGGCGGTGCTGGAAGTTGTTATCGGCTATAATCTGGTTAATTATGAGCGAGGCGCAGCCTGGCTGTCGGCAGCGGTCTGTGTCGCGTTTGTGTACTGGAAGCTGCGACAGGGAAAAAAGCGTCTGCCCGGCGGCCAGGAAGGCAGACCGGATGCGGCTGATTAGCGGATAGGACCGCGTCTGCCCCGGGCATCTTAGTAACAGCAGCCTGTATTCGTCAGGAAAGAGGAGGTGGACGGTTTTATCCCGCGAGGTAACCGCTGATTAAATGAACCAGTCAGGCTGACGAGAAATTTTTTCGATTGGCCAGGAAGCCAGACCGTAGAAATAGCAACGCTCTTTCAAGGGCTGGCCGCCGCAGCCAGGCGGAAAAAGATCCGTTAGATTGCGCTGGGTGAATTAATCAGCGGTTACCTGGGACGAAGCCGGTTGGGTTTGGAATCAGCGTCTATAATCTGGAATATTGTTCTGGTGATGGTACTGGTCTTGTTAAACGGTTTTTTCGTGGCCGCGGAATTTGCCATGGTCAAGGTGCGCAGCACCCGGATTGATACGCTTTTGCAGGAAGGGAATACACGCGCCAAATATGCCAAACGGCTGGTCAATAATCTTGACGCCTACTTATCAGCCTGTCAGCTTGGCATTACGCTGGCCTCGCTTGGTCTTGGCTGGATTGGCGAGCCGGCTATCGCCCGTCTGCTTGAACCGCTGCTGGCTGAGCTCGGCCTGTCGGAAGCGATGATTCATACGGTCGCCTTTGCCGTCGCCTTTTCCATCATCACCGCTCTGCATATTATCCTCGGCGAGCTGGCGCCTAAATCGCTGGCGATCCAGAAAGCCGACAGTGTTACGATTTGGACGTCAGTGCCGCTGATCGCGTTTTATAAATTAATGTTTCCGTTTATCTGGGTACTGAACAGTATTGCCAACTGGATTTTACGGGCAGTCGGCATTCAGGTGGCAGGCGAGCACGAGGCGGCTCATACGGAAGAGGAAATCCGCATTCTGATGGAGGAAAGCCATCAGCAGGGATATATTAATCAGACAGAGCTCACTTATGTTGATAATATTTTTGAGTTTGCGGAGCGTCATGTCAATGAGGTCATGATTCCGCGGACAGAGATGGTTTGCCTGTATGCCGACGACCCGTTTGCCGTTAATCTGGAAAAAGCCCTGGAGGAGCAGCTCACCCGTTATCCCGTCTGCGATCCGGATAAGGATAATATTATCGGCTTTGTCCATATCAAGGACTTACTGGCGGCGCTAGCCAAAGGCGAGAGCCCGGCGCTGCGGGATATGGCACGGGAAATGACGGCTGCTCCTGAATCGATGGCCATCAGTGACCTGTTAAAGCTGATGCAGAAAAACAAGGCGCAGATCGCGATTGTTATCGACGAATACGGCGGTACAGCCGGTCTGGTAACGGTTGAGGATATCCTGGAGGAAATTGTTGGCGAGATTCAGGATGAATTTGACGAAGAACGGCCTCTCGTCGAAATGCGCTCCGATAACGCCCATTCAGTGGATGGGCGGATGCTGTTAGATGACGTTAATGAAGTCTTCGGGCTGGATCTTGATGAGTTTGATACCCTTGGCGGCTGGCTGTCGGCCCAGGTGGAAATGCCGCCCCGGATCGGCCGGCAGGTTGATTACAACGGCTATTCCTTTATGATTGAGGAAGCGGATAATATGCGCATTTCCCGAGTGCTGCTGCGCAGGCTGGCGGATGCAGCCGAATCGGACCAGCCGCCGGTTGATGCGCCGGAATAACGGCGGAATTACGCCTGTGTGGAATTGGCAGTTATTGACACAGTTTGACTTCCTCCCGTATAATGAGAATGGTTATCATTTTTGTTGAAAGCGCGCGTTGCGCGTAAGGAGGGATAACGGTGAAACCTGTGTTAAGCGGAGTTCCCGAGACCTTGCTGATTCCGCTGTGGGCGCGGGCAGTCGAATCCAGACGCGATGCCCCGATCATTACCGATGCTAAAGCGGTTGAAATGATGGCAAGCATCGACTATGATTTTACAAAGTTTGAGCAGGCCTGGAAGTCGCAAATCGGCGTTGTTATTCGCACCGAAATCTTAAATACAGCTGTGGCCGAATTTATCCGGCAAGCTCCTGCAGCCGTTATTGTCAATATCGGCTGCGGTCTTGACACCCGCTATGCGCAGGTGGACAATGGCCAAATTTATTGGTATGACCTGGACTTGCCGGAGCCTATACAGATTCGCCGCCGGTTTTTTAGCGAAACAGACCGCTATAAAATGATCGCCAGGTCGGTTTTTGATTATTCCTGGCTTGATGAGATCGCTGTGGCGGAAAAGCCGGTTTTGCTTATTGCCGAAGGAACCCTGATGTATTTTAGCGAGCAAGAAGTCATCGACCTGCTCGCTGCGTTGCATGCCGCTTTTCCCCGGGCGCAAATGCTGCTGGAGATCATCACGCCGGCAATTGTAAAAATGAGCAGCCACCATGATTCGGTCGGGAAAATGAATGCACGATTCCAATGGGGCGTGAAAAGCAGCCGGGAGTTGGAAACATACCACTCCGGGATTAAGGTTGTAAATGAATGGAATTTATTTGATTGCCACCGGGACAGATGGGGCTGGATGGGGTGGCTGGCGCAGCTTCCCGCCTTTAGAAACCGCTTCAGTGACAGGATTGTGCAACTTGCCTTTGTATGAGCCCGTGATTGATCCTGCTATGGCCGGGCAAGAACCTGCCGCTGTAGTTTTTGATTCAGCCGATAAGACAAAAGCACTATTTTTTACATGGTAAATTATGGTATAATGATAATGCAGGTTGCTCGGGGGACGGTTAGCCTCTTCCTTTTCGGGAAGGGGGGGTGGTGAAATGACCATTTATGAGGCTCTGACATTTGCTGTCGCATTTGCCACGCTCATGGTATTGGTCACAGGCAAAAAGAAATAACCGCCTCTGCTGCAAACACGGCGGTTATTTCTTGTAAACAGACACGGTTAATCGTTTCCGGTTAGACGGCCTGTGGACTGGCGTTGCTTGCGTCAGTCTTTTTTTATTATATTATACCCAGATAATGTAAAATATGCAATTAATCAACGTAAAAGATCTCTGGCATGATTTTACAATAAATTGTCTAATTTTTTAAAAAATACGATTTACCAAATAAAAATAGTGTAGTATTCTGTAAATAAGAAATTTTGGCAGACGGAGTGAAGCGGATGAATGCGGAGTTTAATAATAAACGCTGCCCTGTTAGCAAGCTGGCTCCCGGTATGGAACTTGGACAAACGCTGTATTCGGCCAACGGACTGGTCTGGCTGATTGAGGGGACGGTATTGAACGCGGAGAGCATCAGGCGGCTGCAGGCGTTGTCGCTAAACAGCGTTATTATCCGCGAGTACCGTCCGGTGGAAGTGAATATTGAACGCGAGGATACAGTAGTCAGGCAGCCCCTGGAGTTTGTAATCGCGCCGTCGCCGCTGAAGCGGCAGGTTGATGGCGAGTATGAGACGGTACTGGCAGGGGTTGAGCGGCTGTTTGCCGGTTTGCGGATGCAGCAGACACTGGATGCCGCTTTGCTCGAACAGCTCAGCGGTCAAATTCTGGCCTGGTCGACGCGCGGCGCGTTTATCGCCAATTTTTTGTTGATGGCGTCGCCGCGGCGGGAGTATCTGGTGCAGCATTCGGTGCATGTGTCCGCGATCGGCGGCGTAATTGGCACACTGCTGGAGCTGCCCGGGCCGGAGCAGCGAGAGCTGGTCGTCTGCGGTCTGCTCCATGATGTCGGCTTTCTGACCGGCGCCGCTGCCGAACTGACGGCGGAACTGGAGGACGATCCGGCACATCCGATTAAGGGGTTTCAACTGCTGCAGCCGCAAGCGCTGGGGCAGCGTGTCTTATACGGCATTTTGCAGCATCACGAGCGTTGCGACGGCAGCGGCTACCCGCTTGGTGCCAGCGGGGACAAGATTCACCGTCTGGCGAAAATTATTGCCGTTGCTGACGCTTACGACGCGCTGCTGGCCGGCAGGGACCGTGAACCCGCTTCGCCGTTTCAGGTGATGCAAAGACTGCGTGAGGAGATGCTGGGCCGGCTTGATCCCGCGGCTTGCGCCTGCTTTCTTGAGTATCTGACGAAAGTGATGATCGGCAATATCGCTTTGCTGAGTGACGGCGTCAAAGCTCAGGTCGTGTACTGGCAGCCTGCCGCTCCCCAGCCGGTGGTCAGAAAGGACAACGGTCAGTTTATTGATCTGGCAAAACAAAAGGCGCTGTCGATTGTCAAAATTATTGGCGCCTGAGACCGGCTGCGTGTGCGCAGCCATGCCGTCCAGGCTGAAACGGCCCCGCATCCGTCAGGAGCGGGGCCGTTCTGCTGTCAGGTCGGCAGCGAATTCTTGCAGGGCATTGCCGGGTTCTTGTCGTTTTCTTCCGGCGGGAAAACACTTGACGCTGTCTGACTGGTCTGGTCGTAGTCCGTGTGCCCGTAGGGGCCGGGCCGGGTTGCCGGCTTCGCCGTCTTCGTGTCGGTGGGTCTGGTGTCGTTGTCAGCCATGCTTCATCCTCCTATTGCCGCAGTTTTGCAGCCTGCCCTGGTGACAGCCGCTGCGAGTACCCCGCAGGCTAATCCAGTGAAAACTGGCGGGGCTTTTTCGCCAGCCGGCGTTGTCGTCAATCGGCATACTGACGGTACGCCTGCTTTCTCTGCCTCGGCTGACCAAGCCTTCGCCTTGTTTTCTACCGTTTAAGCTTGCGTGGCGTGGTACTAGTGTATCCGGATTGGCTGAATCTGACGCAGCCAATGCCGCTAAACCGGCATGTAAAAGCAGGCTGAATACAAATTTTTCTGCGCTGACGATTTTTTGGCGGTTTTGTCACCGAGTCTGCGGCTGCGCCATATAATGCATCATGATAAGCGGGCAAACAGCTTATCGATGAGGAGGGATACTTATGGGTCGTGGATTTGGTGGCTTCGGAAACGGATTCGGCGGCGGCGGTTGCATTATCATCATCATCATCCTGCTGCTTTTGTTCTGCTGCACTGACAACGGGGATTCAATCTGCTAATTTAAGCTTGGCGGCGGAGCCGCGCCGCAGTACATCTTAATCTTGCCTCCTTCATTTAAAATGCCCTGATCGCAGGGGCATTTTATTTTACGGCGATAAGCCGGTTGCGATATGCCGGACAACGGGCAGGCCTGGCGCAAAAAAAGTGCCGCCAGGCCAGTCGGCCGGCGGCACGAAGTAGTGAGCTATTCCTGGCCGGTTAGTTAACCAGGCTGGGAGCTGTTGTCAGGAGGCGGCTGGCCTCTGCCATAATATCGTCAATAAGCGCCTGCGCCGGTTTGATCTCACGCAGCCGGTTCAGGCTTTGCCCGACCTGGACAAGTCCGTTCTCCACATCGCCATCCAATGCCGCCAGTTTATTGGTGCCTGTGGCCAGATTGTTCAATTCCTCATCCGGAGCGCCGCTGATTTCCAGCGCCAGAAATTTTTGCGTGAATGCGTTTTTCAGGCCTCTGACGCCATGATTGCGCGAGTAGCCGGTTACAACCGAATCGGTGTCGCTGGCGGCAATAATTTTTTGCTTGGCATTGTCGTGGACCTTGCATTCGGTGGCGAGCAGGAAGCGGGAGCCCATCTGGACGCCGGCAGCGCCCATCAGAAGCGCGGCCGCCATGCCGCGGCCGTCGACGATGCCGCCGGCGGCGACGACGGGAATGCTGACCTCGGGAATGACATTGGTCAATAACGCCATTGTTGTTAAGGTGCCGATGTGGCCGCCGGCCTCCATGCCTTCAATGACAATCGCGTCTGCGCCCGCCGCCTCTACCCGCTGTGCCAGCTTTACACTGGGAACGACGGGAATTGCTTTAATGCCGGCCTGGCGCAGCGGGGCGAAGAAAGGTACCGGATTGCCTGCGCCCAAGGTAACGAAAGCGACCTTTTCCTGGCAGATGACTTCCAGTACCTCGTCCTTGTTTGGCGCCATCAGCATAAGATTGACGCCAAACGGCTTATCGGTCAGGGCTTTGGTTTTGCGGATTTCATCCCGCACCCAGTCGGCGCTGCGGCCGCCGCTGGCAATAACGCCGGCGCCGCCGGCGTTCGAGACTGCCGCGGTTAAGCTTGATTCGGAGACCCAGGCCATTGCCCCCTGGATAATCGGATACCTAATGCCAAGCAGTTGAGTTAACTTTGTTTGCATTGCTAGTCCCCCTTTATTTTCTGCAATCTGTACATGATTGGTGTCTGGCAGCATGTCCCGGACAGAAGTCAGCAAGCCCGGCTGTTTTATTTTTCGCGGTAAAAGACCAGCATAACCGTGTCCTTGTCCAAAAACATGGTTTCACCATCAAGCGTTTTGTCAAAAAACCAGCCGCCGGCCGCCTGTTCATTCAGTATGCGCTCGAGGCCGGACGCGTCGAGGCGCGAGAAGCCAAAGGTACTTTTTTTCTTGACTTCGAGAACCTTGTATTCGCGCATAACATCCTCCTTTGTCTATTCTACCCAGATTATAGCATGATGCTGAACGCGAGAAAAGCGCCGGCGCATTCTTACTGCTATTTTATACATGACAGCCGTCGCCGGCGGGGAAGCTAAGCGATAGGTGCGCGCTGATTAAATGAAGCGGTCAGGCTGACGAGCGGTTTTTCCGGCTGCCAAGGAAGCAAAACCGCAGGAATGACAACTTTTTTAGGGCTTGCTGATGCGGCCAGGCAGAAAAAGCTCTGTCGGCCTGCACTGTGGGCATTAATCAGTGCTTGCCTGGAACCGACAAATTTTTTGCCGAAAGGAGACTCGCGATGAATCAAAATACCAGTCAGACAGCACAGCCGAACAGTCAGAATACCTCCAGTCAGGCCTATCAGGCTGCGCTGACGCAAACGGCGCAGCCGGCTGCAGGCCAGGGGGCGGGCCAGGCTGCGGCCCAAGCCCCGGCGGCTGCCAATCAATTCAGTCAGATCATCGAGCAGGTAACAAATCTGAAGCAGTCGCTGCACGATTTTGTCGATCAGGAAGACTTCCCCGATGCCGCGATCATTGCCGCCAGCGGCGTGCTGGAGCATCATCTCGATCATTATCAGCAGCTTGCCCTGCAAAAAGAAAACCAAAAACCGGGTATGGAGACACTCTAAGGCGTCTCGCTTCTGCTTCCGCTGCTGACGGCCGGCAGGTCTTTTGACCCTGCCGGCCGTTCCGGCATCCTTTTTGCCGCATCGGAAAATGCAGGGAAAAGCGCGCTTTGTGTGGTATTTTAATAGCAAATACGGATGCTGCCGCTGACGGACTTGCAGCGGCATGACTGCTTTTGCGAGGTGACGCCATGCTCCCGGTGCCGCGCAAATTATCATTGAGGCGCTCGTTTTTATGCAAACTGATTATTGCCGAGCTTATTCTGATGCTGCTGTCCTGGACAGGCTTTATTGCCTTTGCCGGCCGCGGGCTGGATGCGGTGGCGCGCAAACGCGTTTTTCCCCATGTGCGGGTGATGGAGGTAACTGCCTATACCGCCGGGCCGGAAAGCACCGGCAAAGACAGTGATCACCCCGATTTTGGCGTAACCGCCAGTACCTATCGCCTTAGCGTCGGCGCCAACGAGCTCTGTATCGCCGCGCCGCCGGACATCGCTTTTGGCACCCGGATTTTTGTGCCGGGCTACGGGGCGGCAGCGGTAAAGGACAGGGGCGAGGCAATACAGGGAGATTGTCTTGACGTTTATTTTGACGATGTCGGAGAGGCCCTGCTGTGGGGCAGACGCCGGCTGCCGGTTTTTGTTTTTCCGTAAGCTTATCCCCATTGACTCCTGAGGAGGTGCCGGTATGCAGCGATGGATCATGCATGTGGATATGGACGCCTTCTTTGCCTCAGTCGAACAGCGCGACCATCCCGAATTGCGGGGCAAGCCGGTGATTGTCGGCGGCTGCGGTGCCCGCGGCGTGGTGGCGACTGCCTCCTATGAGGCCAGGCAGTTCGGTGTGCGCTCGGCAATGCCGGCAGCGGAGGCGAGACGGCGCTGTCCGCACGCTATTTTTCTGCCGTCCGATCACCGCCGTTACGCCCAGGTATCGCGTCAGATCCGCCGGATTATGGATGAATTTTCGCCGCTGGTGGAGCCGTTGTCGCTGGATGAGGCGTTTTTAGATTTAACGGGAATGGAGCTCTTATATGCTGATCCTGCCGCTATTGCCCGCAGGATCAAGGAGCGTATTTGCCTGGAGACCGGCTTGACCGCTTCCGCCGGCATCGCTCCCAATAAATTTCTGGCAAAAGTGGCTTCCGATTTACAAAAGCCGGATGGTCTGGTTGTGGTTCGCCCCGAAGCTGTCAGACGGTTCCTGGCGCCGCTGCCGGTCAGCCGGCTCTGGGGCGTAGGGGCGGTGACAGCCAAGCTGCTGCGCGAACACAACATTAACACAATCGGCCAGCTGGCGGCCTTCGACCTGGAGCAGCTTGAGGGCTGGCTGGGCAATGTCGCCGCCGATCTGCAAGACCTGGCCAAGGGGCGGGATGAGCGGCCGGTTGTTAGTGATCAGGCCCCCAAATCAGTCGGCAATGAGGAAACCTATGAGCAGGACATCTATGATCCGGAGGAAGTCCGTACGCGGCTGCTGGCCCTGGCAGTGCATGTCGGCTGGCGGCTGCGCCTGCTGGCAGTGAGCGGGCGCACCCTGACGCTAAAGCTCCGTTACCGTTCCTTCAAAACGGTTACCCGCAGCCGCACACTGCCAGACCCCACCTGTCTTGATGAAGTCATTTTTGAAACCGCGTGGGAACTGGCCCAGGGCGTATTGCGGGGCGAAGGCATCCGGCTGCTGGGGATAACGGTGTCGAATCTGAGCAGCGGCGGCGGGCAGTGTTCCCTGTTTGACAATGAGGCGCAGAAAAAGCTGGCGGTGGCAGCGGCGGTCGATAAGCTGAGAGAGAAATTCGGCTCGGGGATCGTTTCCCGCGGCCGCTTGCTGCCGCCTAAGCCACCGCAGTAGCTGCGCGGCTGCTGGCGGCAAAATTTCCTGTAAAGACGGACAATTCAGGCAGGAATATTACCCGCAATTCGCCAATGTATAACCGATAAAGGTGAAGGAGGGGGCGGAGTATGGTTAATAAAGAACGGGTATTGCAGGAGTTTTTCGAGCTGGTGCGGATTACCTGCCGGACGAAGGCAGAGCGTGAAGTTGCTGATGTTCTTAAGCAAAAAATCGCTTCATACAAGTGGCAGGTTGATGTCAGCGAAGATGAAGTGGGTGAAAAAATCGGCGGCAATTGCGGCAACGTCTATTTTTTCCTCAAAGGCAATGTCGCCGGCGCGCCGGCAATGCTGCTAAGTGCCCATCTTGACTGTGTGGAACCCAGCGCCGGCGTCGAGCCGGTATTGAAAGACGGCATTATTACTTCAGCCGGCGATACCATCCTCGGCGGCGATGATAAAGCCGGCGTAGTCGCGATCATGGAAGCCTTACGGGTGGTCCACGAGCGGAACCTGCCTCACGGCGATATTCAGGTAGTGTTCACCGTGGCTGAGGAAGGCGGCGTCAACGGCTCCAAAAATATGGATCCCTCCTGGCTCAAGGCTGATTTCGGCTTTGCGCTCGATTCGAGCGGCACCCCCGGCAAAATAGTAACGGAAGCCCCCGGACAGAATAAAATTGATGTTGTTGTCCATGGTAAAACCGCTCATGCCGGTTTAGCGCCGGAGGAAGGCGTCAATGCCATTGTCGTCGCCGGCAAAGCGCTGGCGGCATTGCAGCAGGGGCGCATCGACAGTGAAACCACTGCCAATGTCGGCCAGATCAGGGGCGGCGGCGCTACCAATATTGTGCCTGACAAGGTAGAGCTTTTCTGCGAGGCCCGCAGCCGCGATATGGCGAAGCTGGAGGCGCAGACACAGAGCATGGTGGCTACGTTTGAGCAGGTAGCCGCCGAGAATGGCGCAAAGGCGACGGTGACGGTGAAGAAAGCCTATGGGCCGTTTGTTTTGGCGGCGGATTCCCTGCCGGTGCAGACAGCGGTCAGGGCGGCGAACGCGGTCGGTCTGACCCCGTCAACCGAGGCGACCGGCGGCGGCAGCGACGCCAACTTTTTCAACGCTTACGGAGTTCCTACCGCCGTACTGGCAGTGGGCATGAGCAAGGTTCACACAACCGATGAATACATCAGGGAAGAGCATCTGTATCAGACGGCGGCGTGGGTGACAGCTATTATCCAGGCAGCTTCGGAACTGAAGAAATAAGTGTATTAGCAGAAAGAGGGACCGCGATGAAGCGGTCCCTCTGCGGTTTGTTGAAAAACCTTATTTCCAGGCCGTTAGCCCTTTTACGTTGTTCCCGCAGGAGAAGCCGCCCACTCTGCGGTGCTAAAGCGACAGGAGCCGCGCAATGGACTCGTGAGCCGGCAGCGATGCGTACGAAAAAGTACCTGTCGCTGCCGGCTCACGAGTCCGTCTGGTATCTGGGGCCTTCTGCGGTCTGGAAACAAGGTTTTTCCCTGGGGGTTCTCAGGCGGTTTAAGGCCTGCGGGTCACGGCCGCTATTTAATAATGAGATCTGTGCCCATTTCCTTATGGAACCAGCGCGGTATCCGGACCAGCGCCTGCCGTTCCACCGGCGCGGCTGTTCCACCCAGATCAAGAATCGCCTTGCCATCGGCCAGACCGGCCTGAACCACCTTGATTAACTGCATTTGCGTCGTATCAAGCGCCTCGGCGATAGCCAGAATCAGCGACAGTTTTTTGGCGGTCTGCCAGTCAATATTGTCAAAAAATTCACCGTAAATCCGGTTGCGGACAAACTTCGTCGGACCGTTGTGCCAGCCGGCAATGACGGCGGTCAGCATTTGTTCGCGGTGCGTCAGGCCAAACAGGCGGGCATTTTCCACCAGATAGGCGCTGTGGCGCGGATGGTCGTAATAATTAATGGTAATGCCGATATCGTGCAGCAGGGCCGCGATATGCAGCAGCTTGCGGGAACGGTCGTCCAAATTGTGCAGGGCCCGCCAGCCGTCAAACATGGTCAGTGCCAGGGTTGCCACCTGGCGGCAGTGATTGCTGTCGCCCTTGTAAAACAGCAGCATATTATGGGCGCTGTGCATCAGAATGTCGTCAAACAGGCCCTTGCCGCCCTCGCGCCCCAGATAGTCCCGCCAGAACAGTCCCTCGCGCACGCCGCAGCCGCTGATAATCAGATGCGTGCCCTGTGTGACGTCAAACAGGCCTTTGACAATAGTTGAACCGGCAACAATAATATCGGCCCGCTCGCTGCTGAGGCCGGGGAGCTTGCGGCGCTGCCCCAGACTGGTAACCATCAGGGCCCGCCAAAGCTCATCAAAGGAAAGCCGGCCCAGCCGGTAGTTGTGAACTTTATTAAACGGATAGTTCTTTCGCTTTTGATCCATTTTGGCGATATTGCGGGCGGTGCCGCCAATGCCGACCAGCGGCAGTGCCAGTTTCTGCAGCCAGGGGACTGTCGCCAGCTGCTCGCGGACAAAGCTGCGCAGATCGGCCAGCTGGCCTTCTGTGACGCGGTCGGCGGTCTGGAATTTCTCTGTCAGATAGACGGCACCGAATGGCAGGCTAAGCATCTTTTCCGGTTTGCTGTTGCGGACCAGGGTTAATTCGGTGCTGCCGCCGCCAAGGTCGAACAGGACTGCGTCCCGGACATCAATGGTGTTAATAACGCCGATATAGCCTAGCATTGCCTCGGTTTCGCCGCTGATAACCTCCAGCGTGATCCCGGTTTTTTCTTTGACCATGTCGACAAACTCGCCGCCGTTGCGGGCGTTGCGAACCGCGGCGGTCGCAACCGCTAAAACCCGGTCAACATTGAACAGATTGCACATATGGGCAAATATCTGCATGGTGGCGACTGCCCGCTTTACCGCCGCCGGCTGCAGCCAGTGCTCGGTGCTCATGCCTTCGCTCAGCCGTACCGGATCTTTCTGGTGATAGACCAGATTGTAGGCGCCGTTGGCATAGATATGCATGACAATCAGTCTGGCCGAGTTAGAGCCCAGATCGATAATGGCAATACGCTCCGTCATGGTTGCACCCCTCTCATATTGCATTATTCCGTTCTTTTTGGCAAAAAACCTTTCCGGCGACAGGATTTTTTGTCGTATTTATTGCTGAAAGGGGGAAAAGTTAACATGGAATTAACGTGAATTTAACATCCGGCTGGCCGCTAAAGCGCGCCGGGAAAGGATTTTTACGGAAACAGCGTCGAATACTAAAGGGAGGTGATTTGATTGGCCAGGCAAATTCACAGCTTCGCCGCCATTCATGTCGGTTCCGAACAAGTCAGCATGCAAATTGCCGAGTTTCAGGGACTGCATGATATCAACATTATTGAGCGCGCCGCCCTGCCGGTGCCGCTGGGCGAGGAAGCCTTCAAGACCGGCCGCATCAGCTTTGCCGCGGTCAGTCAGACTTGCGAGCTTCTCAAAGGCTATCGTCGCCTGTTAAGCGAATACGGAGTGCGTGAATACCGGCTGTTTGCCACCACGGCCGTACGCGAGGCTGAAAACCAGCCTTACATTATTGATCAGATCCGGGTGAAAACCGGCTTTCAACTGGAAGTTGCCGATATGCCTCAGGAAATTTTTGCGAAATATATTGCCCTGTTCCGTGTTATTGCTATGAACGGCCTGAACGATTCCGGCAAACCGCTGTTGTTTGTCGACATCTCGTCCGGCGGACTCGGTTTTACCCTTTATAAGGAACCCGACATCATTTACCAGCAGAATATCCATATCGGCGCGCTGCGGATCAAGGAAAGCTTTGATAAGCAGCAGCGTGACGCGATCCACTTTCACAAAGTTTTATCCGAATATATTTACAGCACAATTGAGCCGGTGGAGCAGAAACTGCAGGCCCATAAGATCCGCTATTTGGTGCTTTCCGGCAGTGAAACCCGGCTGGTGCTGAAAATGCTGGGCAGAGATCAGACTGAGGCGCTGTCCCGGGTTAGTTTGGCCGATTTTGACGCTTTGTATGAACGGGTGCGGGAGTTGAATCTGCCGCAGCTGATGCAGGCTTTTGATCTCAGCGAGCAGAAGGCGGAAATGGTTTTGCCCACCATTGTCCTCTACAAACAAATTCTCAATCTGGGAGAGATTGAGGAAATTATTTTTTCCAACGCCAATTTCAACGATGGTGTCATTCTGCGGCATGTGGCCGAGAAAACCGCCGATCCCTGGTGGCTGCTGATTGAGCAGCAGACTGTCAGCCTGGCCCGCTATCTTGGCGAGAAGTATCAGCACGACAGCCGGCACGCCAGGTGTGTGGAACAGAATTCGCTGCAAATTTTTGATAAACTGAGCAAAGCCTATGGTCTGGGCAAGCAGGAGCGGCTGCAGCTGACGCTGGCGGCAATTCTGCATGATATCGGCAAGTATGTCAGCCTGCGGCGGCATTATTTTTACTCCTATCGCCTGATCAGCTCCTCCGATATTCTCGGCTTGTCCGAGACGGAAAAGCAGGTTATCGCCTGCGTAGCCTGCTATCATTCCAAAATAACGCCGTCAACTGTCGACGCCTATTTCCGCGAGCTGACGACAGAGCAGCAGGTTACGACGGCAAAGCTGTCGGCGATTCTGCGGCTGGCTGATGCGATTGACCGCAGTCACCGCCAGAAGGCGACCATAGAGTCGATTATGCTCAAAGGTGATGAGATGACAATACTGGTTAGCTCGATTGAGGACATTACATTGGAAGAATGGACATTTGCCGATAAAGCCGATTTCTTTGAAAATGTATTCGGCATCCGCGCTGTTCTGGAAAGGCGGTCGTTATGAATTCCGCATTTGATAAGCCGGAGTTTTTCCTGAACCGGGAATTAAGCTGGCTGTCTTTCAACCGTCGTGTGCTGCAGGAAGCTGACGACAAGCAAAAGCCGCTTTTGGAACGCTTGAAATTTGTCTCGATTGTCGGATCTAACCTGGATGAATTTTTTATGATCCGGGTGGCCGGCCTTAAGCAGCAATTCGACAGCGGCATCAATAAAAAAGACGCTGCCGGCCTGACTGTGGCCGCCCAGCTGAGCGGTATCGCGATCATGACCCAGGAACTGGTCAGACAGCAATACCGGTTCTATAAAAAGATTATCGCCCAGTTGACCGAGGCCGATATCCTTATTGAACCGTTTGCGTCGCTGAGCGAGAAGGAAAAAGAGTGGGCGCGCAATTACTTTCTCGACACGATCTATCCGGTCATTACGCCGCTGGCAGTAGACGCCAGTCATCCGTTTCCCTTCCTTGCCAACCGAAGCCTGAATATTGCCATATCGCTGGTAACCAAGGGCGAGACCAAAATGGCAGTCGTCCAGGTGCCGGCAGTCTTGCCGCGCCTGGTGGCAATGCCGGGAAGCGATAAAAAGCAGAAATATATCTTTTTGGAAGAGATTATCCAGGCTTACTGCCAGCAGTTGTTTGTCGGTCACAAAGTAAAGGATATGGCGGTTTTCCGGATTACCCGCAATGCTGATTTGCTGATTGATGAAGAGGACGCCGGCGATTTGCTGGTTGAGGTTGAAAAATCCTTGCGACAGCGCAAGCATGGCGAGGCTGTGCGGCTGGAAATTGACAAGACGGGCAGTCAACAGCTGCGGCAGCTGCTGGTGGAGGCGGTGAAGATCGGCGATTGCGATGTCTATCCGATTCCCGGTCCGATTGATCTGACCTGCTTCAGCAAATTTGTCGATCGCGTCTGCCGGCCCGAGCTCTGTTACGCGCCGCTGCAGCCGCAGACAGCGGCCGAACTGCTTGATGTTGAGGATTTGTACGCCGCTATCCGTGAACGCGACGTGCTGCTGCATCATCCTTATGAATCGTTTGGGCCGGTACTGGAATTTGTGCGGCGGGCCGCCGCAGATCCGCAGGTGCTGGCGATCAAGCAGACACTGTACCGCGTCAGCGGCAATTCACCGATTGTCAGGGCGCTGGCCCAGGCAGCCGAAAACGGCAAGCAGGTGACGGTGCTGGTCGAATTGAAAGCGCGGTTTGACGAGGAGAACAATATTCTTTGGGCAAGGCGGCTGGAAGAGGCCGGCTGTCACGTAATTTATGGCCTCGTTGGCCTGAAGACGCACAGTAAAATCTGCCTTGTTGTCCGCCGTGAGAACAACGGCATCAAACGCTATGTTCATCTCAGCACCGGTAACTATAATGACGCTACCGCCCGCGTCTATACCGATATGGGGCTGTTCACCGCCAACGACCAGTTTGGGGCCGACGCTTCGGCTTTCTTCAATATGCTGTCAGGCTATTCAGACGCGCCGGTATGGAATAAATTTGTCGTTGCGCCGCTGGGGCTGCGCAAGCGGATTATTGAGTTGATTGACCAGGAGCTGCAGTGGGCGCGGGCGGGCCGGCCGGCCCGGATTATTGCCAAGATGAATTCCCTGCTTGACCGCGACATTGTGAAAAAACTTTATGAAGCCGCCGCCGGCGGCGTGAAGATCGACTTGATTATTCGTGGTATTTGCGTGCTGCTGCCCGGCATCGACGGCGTCAGCGAGAACATTAGCGTTCGCAGCATTGTCGGCCGCTTTCTTGAGCATAGCCGCTTGTTCTATTTTGCAAATGGCGGCGATGAAAAAGTTTTTCTCTCCAGTGCCGACTGGATGCCGCGCAATCTTGACGCCAGGGTGGAGCTGTTCTTTCCCGTTGATGACGAGCGTCATATCGCCCGCATTAAGGCGATTCTCGACCTGCAGCTTGCCGATACCGAACGGGCCCACGTCTTGCGCAGCGACGGCCGCTACCGTAAGGTACGCCGCGCCAAAGGCGAAGGACTGGACAGCCAGGCCGAGCTGTACCGCCTGGCCAAGGCAGCTGCCTATAAGCCGGAGATGCCGCTGGAGCAGCGGCTGAAGCCGATGTACCGCAAAGACTAGTACCTACCAGTTAGATAGCGTTGACACAACACCACCTGGCGCAAGCTATTCTCCGTCCGATATGAACCGCGTTCCGGCCATCGACTCCGTGAAGCTTAGTGCATTCGCGTCTGGTCTTCCTATTCCCTGGCTGCATCGGTCAGGCGGCGGCTCGCTGCCGCTTCTGGATTCAGAAAAAGTCCGTTTTGGGAAGCGATTGTCCCGATCAATCGCGACAGGGACTTCTCAGACAAGGGGGAATTGCGTATAATAGAACAGTGCAGTACTGAGCAAAGGAGTTGTATCATGCAAAATACATTTCGGGTCGCTATCCATTCCGGCAAAAGCTTTGGCCGTATAGAATATGATTCTGCCGCAAAAACCGCAGTGGTCATTCTTGACGATGTCGCTAAACGGCAAGCGGTCGAAGCTTATCTGAAGCAGCCGCGGCTGCTGCCGCAGGTGCGCGATACCCTGCTTGATCTGGAGTATAATCAGATTGCGCCGCTCGATTCACTGGAAGCGTTCCAGCTGTCTCTGACCAAGCTGTGGGAAGCGACCGGCGTGCTGGTTGACTGGAGCCGCCCGGCTGATGACGAATTCCGGATTAAATAATCATAACTGTGGATAACCTTGGTGGTACGGCTGTAAAATACAGAGTTTATCCACAAAACTATCCACATTTACGCTTGCTTTGTGGATAATTCACAAATGAATGCCGTAAATAAGCCGGCCGGACCCACCTGATCATGTGGATAGTAATCTTGCACAGGCTGTGTGCAGTTGGATTATCCTGTTGATAACTGATGAGAGACTTGCGGCTTTAGCTGATAAGGCTCTCATCAGTTTTTTGACGATAGCCGGCGATCTGCTCCGGCTGCCGTGCCATTGCTTAACTGGCTTCAGAACCGGGCGGATTCATGCGCCGCCGTGCAAAATGTTGATTTTTTAGGTCAAATAAGCTATTATATTCAGGTAGGGAAAGGTCAGGTTGCTAGTCTAATGCGCCCGTAGCTCAGGTGGATAGAGCAGCGGTTTCCTAAACCGCGTGCCGGTGGTTCGAGTCCTCCCGGGCGCACCAAAGATACAGATACATTTCGACAAGAAATGTGTCTGTTTTTTTTGCTCTCTGATCAGTTATAATTAAAACAGGCTAATATTTATGAGCACATAAATAAACAGGAAGTTGTAGTGCAGACTATGTATATTAGGAGGGGATCAGCGTTATGGATGATGAGTTGAAAATAAAAATGTACTCATTTACAGTGGATTGTGAAGCGCCGCATCAATTAGCAAAATTTTATGCGGAGCTGCTCAAGTGGGAAGTAATGCTTATCGATGGAGATTGGGCATGTGTATACGCACCAGGAACCCATCAGGGAACATACCCTGGTATACTGTTTCAGCGGAATCCTGCCTATAAACCGCCTGTATGGCCGGCCGAGCCTGAAGCTCAACAGCAAATGGCGCATATTGACTTCGTCGTGAATGATTTAGAAAAAGCAGTTCAATATGCAGTCCAGTGTGGAGCAACCATTGCCGATAAACAATTTTCGGATACGTGGAGAGTTATGTTTGATCCCGCCGGGCACCCCTTCTGCTTATGTCAAATGAAATCAATTATCGAAAGTGACCATTTTGCGTTGTTATAAGTGATAATGCGGTGCGTACCGTCGCCTTGGACGTAAGAGGGTTCAGCGGTATCTCTGATGCCGCTGAACCCTCTTGCCCATTACACTTAATTTATTGCTAAGCGACTTGTCGCTGCGCTCAAGCGCCCGCTCAGCGGCGGGAGCGCAGCGAGTAAAACCGGTTTTGCGCCTGAGCGGCGGCTTGCCGGACCGGCTCCACGGCCTGCGACGAATCCTTTTCCGCCTGAGCGGCCCTGGTCGCCCGTTCAATCATGTAGTCGGGAGTATCATAGGCTTGAGCCATTGCCGTGCCTGCCGACAGCTGCAGGACAATTACATCGTCGCCAATGCGGATCTGATTTTCGGCAATCAGCGCTTTTAAGCGGTCCGCCAATAGCAGCAGCAGGTTTTTGCTGGCCGTTTGCGCGATGACAATAAAGCTGGCGCCGTGCCAGCGACCGATAATATGCGGCGAGCTAATGGCCGCGGCCAGTATTTTGGCCGTTTCCTTCAGGGCTGTGTTGGCACGGGAGACACCGTGCATTTCATTGATGCGACGAAAATCCACTATGTTGAGATAAATGAGGCCGAATTGGTCCCGGTTCGGCGCTTCCAGCATCGCCTGCAGCCGGCTTTCAATATATTGCTTGCTGAACAGCTCGGACAGCGAATCAATATAGGCGGCCTTGGTCAAGGCGCCGACCTTATCCTGGCCGATTTTTTGCCGGATATGATCCGATAACAGCTCGATATAGCCTAACAGCCGGCCGTCGCTTGTATGTACCGGAAACGTTTTGACTCTGACCGGAAGCGGATAGCCCTCCTTATGCCTGATTTCCAAAACGGCTTCCTGCGGCTGGTCCCGCGTCAGTGTCTGGCAGCCGGGACAGTGCTGCCCGCACAGCGGTTCGCCGTTAAGGCCGGTGCGGCCCAGAAGGCGGCAGCAGTCGCGCCCGGACGCTTCTTCCTGGCCGTAGCCGGTGATCGCCTCAGCGCCGCTGTTCCAGTATAGGATAGTTTTCTTGCTGTCAACAAAATAAACTCCTTCATCCAGCGCATTCATTACCTGATTAACAAAAACGTTGATAAAATCATGCACGAATGTTCGCCTCCCGTATGTATTTGCCATTCTGATCAAATTTGACAAAAACAGCCTAAATCCTGCTGGCAGCTGCCGACGGGGAAAAAATGATTGTGGGAAATGGCGGTTGCGAACAAGGGCCGGACTGTGGTAAAATAATATCCGTCGATCTTGAAGGATGGCAATTTGCGCGAAGTTGTGAGTGAATGCGATGCGTGACGACCATTATTTTATGGGCTTGGCCCTAGCTGAGGCACAGAAAGCGTTTGACCTTGGTGAAGTGCCGATCGGGGCTGTGCTGACGCTTGACGGCGAGGTAATTGCCGCCGCCCATAATATGCGGGAAACCTGGCTCGACGCCACTGCGCACGCGGAAATGATTGTTATCCGTCAGGCTTGTGAAAAACTCCAGCGTTGGCGTTTGACCGGCAGCACACTTTATGTTACTATAGAACCATGTCCGATGTGCGCCGGCGGGTTGGTCATGAGCCGGATTGACCGGCTGGTATATGGCAGCGCCGATGCCAAAGCGGGCGCGGTTGAGTCCCTGTTTAATGTCACCGGCCACCAGGCGTTGAATCACAGCCTGCAAGTAACTGCCGGCATCCGTGAGGATGAGTGCGCCGGCTTGATGAAACAGTTTTTCCGGCTGCGGCGGCAGGCGCAGAAAAAGTAAAATTGCATTTATTGCTATATATGGAGAGGTATCGAAGTGGTCATAACGAGGCTGACTCGAAATCAGTTTGACGGCAACGTCACGCGGGTTCGAATCCCGCCCTCTCCGCCATCACCAAACAGGCAAATTTCGAAAAGAAGTTTGTCTGTTTTTTTGGTCATATGCTATTGCAAAAAGCTGGTACCGTAAATGGGCACAGCGTATACGATCATGAAGAGGAAATTTGCCGTCGGTCTGGCCACAGAGGCGCGGCTAGCAAGGAGGAAATCCAATGAGGATCATTTCTGTCAGGGAACAACCTGACTCCGCCAAAGCGGCAATTCAATATTTTCAACAGCACTGGGCAAATGAAGATAACAAAATGGTTTATGAGGATTGTATTATAAACTGTCTGGCTTCAGATTCGCCGCTGCCGCAATGGTATTTGCTCTATGACAAGGAATCTGTTATAGGCTGCGCCGGGCTTGTTACCAATGATTTTATCAGCAGAATGGATTTATATCCGTGGCTGTGCGCTTTGTATATTGAAGTGGATTACCGCGGCCGGTCGTACGGTTCGCTGCTGATAGAACGCGTCAAAACGGATACGCGAAGAAGCGGCTATCGCCGTTTGTATCTTTGTACCGACCATATTGGCTATTATGAGCGGTATGGATTTGCCTATATTGCTCAGGGCTATCATCCTTGGGGAGGCAGTTCGCGAATGTACCAGGCTTCCTTAGTGGATTAATTCTAATAGGCAAGCTGCTAAGGGGATAGGCCGCCCGTAAATTTTTACTCTTTATTTTGAAGACGAAAAGCCGCAAAACCATGTGTTTTGCGGCTTTCTATTGCCGGCATAGGGGGGGCAGAGCAGTCGCCGGCTGGATTCTTCGCGCAGACTACTTTTCCTGATCGGTCGTCCTGGAGGACAGCAGGGTGATTTTCGCATCAGGCCGTTGCAGGTAAAGCTCCTCCATTTCCTGCTGCACGGTCTGCAGTTCGGCAATGACATCGGTTATCCGGTTAAATAAGGTTATGTACATTTGTTTGTAATCCGGCATTTATATCACCTCTTAGTTAAACGCTAATTTTATTTTATGCAAAAAATGCATAAAAATCAATATGCAATTACTGCATAAAATACAATGGCGTTGGGGTGATCGTAATGTACCGAAGACTTAGAGATTTGCGAGAGGATCAAGATCTCAACCAGCGGGAGATTGCCGAGCTGCTGAATGTCAGTCAGGCGACCTATTCGCGTTATGAGAGCGGAACCCTGGATATTCCCAGCGTTTCGTTAATTAAGCTGGCAAAGTTTTACGGGACAAGCGTTGACTACCTGCTTGGATTGACCGACCGGAAGCCGCCTTATCGCTAAAACTCTCCTGGCGGCTGAAGCTTTTGTCGCCGGAC
Organism: uncultured Pelosinus sp.; assembly: GCA_900542835.1. Lineage (GTDB taxonomy): Bacteria > Bacillota > Negativicutes > Sporomusales > Acetonemataceae > Anaerosporomusa. The sequence continues at coordinate 149,824 of UQPB01000001.1, forward strand.
GCTGCCGTGTCTTTGCTAGCGGCATGACCCGAAACGTTGTATTGCTGCTGGTGGTTAGCGCCGACGCCTGCCACTAAGGAGCGGGCTGTCGAAAAAAGTTTAGAATGCGGAGCCTGTTGACCATGGAGCGCGCGAGTCTACACGAGAACAGGAAATATATATGGATAGCACAAGGAAGTTTGCTATTAACAAACTTCCTTGTGCTACAGGTAAAAATACGACTCCGTGAACCTCCGTGTATTACTCTGTGTTCTCCGTGGAATTGCTGGTTCAGGCGACTGATTCCCGGCTGTCAGCCGGGCGTTGCTGCGCGTTGAGAATATATAGGGCGAGACCGGTTAGAATTACGGCAATACCAATGCCCTGCTGCAGCGAAATGGTCTCGCCGAGGATAAAATAGGCGAGGATGCAGGTACCGATCGTTTCACCTAAAATGCTCATCGATACCAGCGTCGTACTGACCCACTTTAACAGCCAGTTAAAAATCATCTGTCCCAGAATGGTGGCGATTAACGCCAGGCCAATGAACGACTCCCAGGTTTGCAGGGAATAGCCGCTGAACGGCGCTTGCTGAACCAGCGCATACAGGCCGAGAAACACAGAACTGCTGACATAGCCGAGCATGGAGTAGGGGACAACGGACAGACCCTGGCGGACATGCTGACTGACAAAGAAGTAGGCGGTGATAAGGCCGGCGGCGGCAAATGCGAGCAGATCGCCGAACAAGGCCTGTTCGCTGACCTGAAAATCCCGCCAGCCGATGATGAAGCAGCCGGCAATAGCGACAGCGCAGCCGGCCAGGGCGCCCTTGCTGAAGCGTTCGTTAAACAGGCAGTAGCCGGCGCTAATCGAAAAAAGCGGCTGCAGCGTAACAATAACGGTTGAGCTGGCGACAGAGGTATAGCGGAGGGACTCAAACCATAAGACATAGTGGGTCGATAACAGCAGCCCGGATAATAAGCTGAATTGCCATTGCCGTCGCGACAGGGTCAGCAGCGCCTGGCGGTTTTCTTTATTCAGCGCCAGTGGCAGCAGCAGCAGCGCGGCAAAAAAAAGGCGGTAAAACGCGGTGATTGAGGATGGCGCGTCAGCCAGCTTGACAAAGATAGCCGATGTGGAAAGCGCAAATACACCAAACACTAAAATAAGACCGGAAAGCGTTTTTGAGGTCATGTTAGCGACTCCTTGTATACTTGTGTGCTGATGTATTCATTGTAGACGATCTGCGGCGGAAAGGAAAGCGGCGGCAGCGATTTCCACCGCGCCCCTCGCCGCCATGACTGAATTGGGGTTTAAAAAGCGCTTAGAGCATCAGCTCTAAGCGCTTCAGTTTGTTAAAAGACTTATTTACAGGCCTCTGCTTTGTTTACGAAAGCAATGCGGTCAGCTCAGCTGACAGCGCGTTCATTTCATGAATAAGACGGTTGCGCTGCCGAATGAAAGCGGTACGGGCGAACAGAAACTGCGCCGCCGGTGTCTGATCCCGGCGCAGCAGCGCAACCCGTTGCAGGCTGGGGAAAGGCTTGGCCGGGAAGGCATTGTCGAAATCGTAGCGGCTGCCGGCGCTGTAAACCAGTCCGTGCAGCCTGCCGCCTGCCCGCTTGACCAGACGGTTGAACCGCGTGTCGTCGACTGTGTCTGCCAGGAGGCTGATCTGGCGGGACAAGGCGGTCAGTCCCGCCAGAATCGGCTGAAAATCAAAAGCCGGGTCAGCCTCGCCGGCCAATTCCCGCAGCCGGGTTTCCAGCCAGGCAAAATAGGCGCCAAAGTCAGCTGGCAGCCGTTTCGGAGCGGCCAGGGCAAAGACTGTGGCTGCATTCAGCCGGGCATCCCGCAGCAGCAGCTCGTCATCGACTTTATCAATCGTGTCATGCTCGGTGTGCCACCACCAGCCGCCGCCGGAGCCGGGCGATTGATAAAGTTGCTGATCCGGCGGCGGCTGGTATTTAAACATCATATGGAACGGGATATCGACGCCCCAGAAGGACTGGTCGGCGCCGCGGGGGATATCAAGCAGCTGCTGCGGCGTCAGGCCGGTCAAAGCGCCGATCAGCTCCGGCAGCAGGCTGTCGCCTTCGAGCCGGCTGGTCCTGGGCAGCACTGTTGTGCCGCCGCAGGAACCGGGTGAATCGATGTTGAGGTGGCCTATACAGTGCCGGTTCAGATCCTGCCACTGGTTGTCGCAGAACCAGGCGGAACCCATGTAACGGCCGTTGGAATGACCCGGCCACCAGGCAATTCTGACGCCGCGTTCAAGCTTGCCGGCGTAAGCGGCAAAAATCCGCGCCAGCTCCAGACAGACCGCGTTGCCTACGGCGTTGTCGGTAACGCCCTCGTGCCAGGAGTCGTAATGACCGGAAACAAGGACATACTCATCCGTTTTGCCGGCAATGCGGGCCACCGGCAAAAATGCTTTTGCCACATGATTTTCGACCCGGGAGCGGAGTGTAACCGGCAGGTCGCCGGCTTCAGCCTGGCGAATCAGCCGCAGGCCATCCGCTTGCCGGATGCCAAGGACGGGGATTGCCGGCAGCCAGCCGATGGAGTCCGGCGTCGGCGTTCCCCAGACCGGTCCGACCGTTTCCTCATGCAGGGCCTCTTCGCCGCTGCCCCAGATGTGGATCAGGCCGATTGCGCCGTAGGCTTCGATTTTCTTTACATAGTCTTCGTAAAAATTCCAGCTTAAGACGACTTTGCCCTGAAACTGTCTGAACCAGGCATCCTCTTCAAGCGGCGTCAGGCGGCTGCGGCTGTGCCGGTCATAAATGACCGTGCCGCTTATCCCTTCAGGACAATTGGCGCTGAAGGAGCGGGGCTTGGCGTCGATCCTGGCCGCCGGCTTGCCGGCCCGCAGCTCGCCGCTCAGCGGGTCGCTGAAATAGCCGTCAAATTCGTAAAGCTCGCAGTCTATGCCGTAGGCGGTCAACTGCTCGATAATATAGCGGCCAGCCTGCTCGGCCGCCGGCTGGCCGGTCAGACGATGCAAAGCGCTGAAGCGGCTGAGCAGCCTCTGCATTTCCGCCAGCCTGATCCGGTCCAATAGCGCCTGACAATCGATAGCGGGCATTGGCGGTCACTCCTTGTCTGTCCGATTATTGCTCCTGGGTCAGTTTCGCCTTTTCCCGGCGGAATTCTTCTTTGATTTCCGCCAGCGCAGCAGGGTTGACAATCAGGTCATAGGCCGTAAAGGCAAGAATTTTTGCCGCCAGCTGTAATGCCGCGTGCGCCTGGGGCGCTTTGCCGCGCTGCAGCCAGGCTTCGGTATGAGCCGGGGTTCCTCTTTCGACAAACGGCACCCGGATGCAGCTGCCGGGGACGTGATACATGACTGAGGCAAAATCGGTGGAGCCGGTCTTTTCCCGCGGCGGCATAATCGCCGGCGCCTCGGCCGCCGCGGCGTTGTCCATCAGCAGCCGGTTCAGGGAATGCACCGGTATTTTATTGTGCATTTCCGCTATTTTCTGAAGCTCATAGCGGGTGTCAGTCATCAGTGCCGCGCCGTCAAAGATATGCATAACCCGTTCAATCACCTGCCCGAGGTAGGGGCGGTCGTAAGAGCGGATTTCGACGCGGGCGACCGCTTTGTCAGGGATGGCATTGACAGCCTGGCCGCCGTTTTCAATAATGCCGTGGATGCGCACATCGTCGCGGACATGGCCGCGCAGATAGGCGATGCCGTTAAACGCCAGCATCAGCGCTTCCAGGGCGCTGCGGCCCTTGTCGGGAGCGACCGCCGAATGCGAGGCGACGCCATGGTAGGTGACAACATACTCGCTCAGTGCCAATGATTTGACATCAGTCTGGGTGACATCGCCGCCGTGCATCATCAGCGCTACATCCAGCTGTCTAAAGGCGCCGTTGTCAAGCATCAGGTTCTTGCCGCCTTCGGCGGTTTCCTCGGCCGGTGTGCCGATCACTTCCAATGTATAAGGGGCATCGCGCAGCGTCTGTTTCAAGGCGATAGCGGCGCCGGCAATGCTGGGGCCCTGCAGGTGATGGGCGCAGACATGGCCCAGATTGATGACCGCGTCATATTCGCAGAGCAGGCCGATAACGGGACCGCCCTCGCCGTTTTGATAAACAGCCCGGAACGCTGTCGCCAGGCCGCCATAGCCCATCTCGACGCTGAAGCCGTTTTTTCGCAGGTAATCGGCCAGCAGCTTGGACGCCGCCGTTTCCTGATAACCGACTTCAGGGTGATCGAAGATCGTATCGCTCATCGCGGTCAGTTTGCTCTGCAGCGAGGCCAGCGCCTCGCCCAGCGCCGTTTTTTCCGTCTGTCGCTGGATCATACGTTTTCCTCCTGTTTATTGATAGCCAATCATGAAGGCAAAGATAACGAAGAGAGCGCCAAGCAGCAGCCAGATCAACTCCAGCGGCAGCATGAATTTAAACCAGCGCTCAAAGGGGATTTTAGCCACCGACAGGGCGCCCATCGTCGCCGATGATGTGGGCAGAATTGAATTGGTGAAGCCGTCGGGGAACTGGAAGATCAGAACCGCCGTCTGGCGTGAGATTCCCAGCAGATCGGACAAGGGAATGGTGATCGGCATGGTTACTACCGCCTGGCCGGTACTGGAGCCAATAATCAGGCTGACGATAATCTGGGCCACATACATGCCCATAATCTGCAGCACTGGCGGCAAAGCGCCGACCCAGATTGCCAGGCCGTTGACAATCGAATCGATGATTCTCGCGTCCTGCATGACGACAAAGATAGCGCGGGCCAGACCGATGATCAGTGCGCCGAAGGTAACCGACTTGGCACCGGCGACAAAGAAGTTGGCGATTTTGCTGGAGCTATAGCCGGCGGCGAAGCCGCTGAGAACGCCCATGGTCAGGAAAGCGGCCGCCATCTCACTGATCCACCATTTTTTCACGGAAACGCCCCAGACCAGTACGGCGAAGCCGGCAACGACGACGGCCAGTACATAATAATGATACGGCTTAAGATCGGGAATGGCCGCATGATCCTGTTTAAACTCCGTTACCAGGTCTTCGACGTCGGCGACTACGCTTTTAGCAGAGTCAGCCTTAACGCTGTTGGCGTAGCGAAGAATATACAGGCTGGTTACAACAATCAACACAACCAGAATGATTGCCCGCAGCCATAAGCCGGAGAACAGCGGCAGCTGGGCAATAGCCTGGGCAATGCCGACGCTGAAGGGGTTGATCAGGCCGGCAGTATAGCCGACACAGGCGCCGAGGACAACCATTGCCGTACCGGTAACAACGTCATAGCCCAGTGAACGGGCCATAACAATGCCGATCGGGACAAAGACCAGAACCTCGGATGACATCCCCATAGTGAAGCCGCCAACCGAGAAGATGGTGACAAAGATCGGCACTACCCAGGACTCGCGCCCGCGCAGCCCTTTGGCCAGACGGCCGGTAAACGCGTTGATCATGCTGGTTTGGTTAATAATCTCGAACGCGCCGGCAACAATAAAGATAAAAAAGATAATATCGCTGGCATCGACCATGCCTTTGAAAATGACAACCGGAATTTGCAGCAGGCTCAGCGGTTTGGATTCAACCAGATGATAACTGCCGGGAACGATAAGCGTTTTGCCGCTGGCAACGTCCTTGGCCCGGTCGAATTCGCCGGCGGGAATGAGATAGGTAAGCGCCGCCGCCATAAATACCAGGAGAACCAGCAGGACATAGGTGTGCGGGACCGAAAAAAAGCGTTTAAATACATTTTGCTGGGCTTTCATTTGTACACTCCTTATTGTTTTTAAAAGCAATTTATGTTTTATAACGATTGTAGTATAATTATGCAAGCAAAGAAACTATATAAATTATGGGGTTAGTCATAAAATTTGTTTATAAGGCGTGGTTTTTATGGATAGCAAGGACTGGATTGTATTAAAGACAATTGCCGAGGTCCGCAGTTTGACCAAGGCAGCGGAGCGGCTTTATTTATCGCAGCCGGCACTGACCTACCGGCTGCGCAATTTGGAAAAGGAGTTTGGCGTGCCGATCCTGATGCGCAGTCCCAATGGCACGCAGCTGACGGAGCAAGGCGAATATATTCTCGGGTATGCCTCGGATATGCTGGAAAAGCTTAAACAGACAAAAGAGCACGTTCTCGATATGAGCAACCAGGTTCAGGGTGTGCTGCGCATCGCTTCCTCCACTACCTTTGCGCAATGGGAGCTGGCGCCGCTGCTGAGCGACTATAAGCGGCGCTACCCGCTGGTAGAGGTCCACCTGAAGACGCAGCTAAGCTCCCAACTGATCAATTTGCTGCGGGAGCAGGCCGTGCATTTGGCCATTCTGCGTGGTGATAACCATTGGAATGATTGCCGGCACCTGCTGCGGGAGGAGGCGCTTTGCCTGGTTTGCGCCCAGCCGGTGGCGCTGGAGGATTTACCCCGGATGCCCTGGATTCAGTACGAAATTGATTTTACGATCAACGCGACGGATGAAGACTGGTGGCGGGAGCATTTCAGCGTTTTGCCGATTTCAACGATGAAAGTTGACAAGATCGATACCTGCCTGCAAATGGTGCTGCACGGATTGGGCTGGACGATTTTGCCGGAAATCTGGCTAAAATCGCATCCCGGCTTATTCCGGCTGCCGATGTTTCGCAAGGACGGTTCGCCGATCAAGCGCCGTACCTGGCTGCTGTACCGCCGCGAGTCGCTGGGGCGGACCGCTGTCAAGGCGTTTATTGACCAATTGCTGAGCGACGATAAGACGGTCGGACAGCTTTGACTCTATTTTCCGGCTTCACAGTGTATACCGCTATTCACTGCCTGGCGGTAAGTCTTGCAAGTATATTAACTACCGTGGTAGTATATAATAACAAAGGAGGTGCATTCCTGTCGATATTATAAAACGGCTGGAGCTGGTCGGTTTTTCCTCGTATGAGGCCAAAGCCTATTATGCTCTGCTGCGCAAACATCCCGCCAATGGCTATGAGGTCAGCAAACTGGCGCAGGTGCCGCCGTCAAAGATTTACGAGACCCTGCAAAAGCTGAAAAACCGCGGCGCGGTAATTGACAGCCAGACGCAGCCGACCCTGTATCTGCCGGTCGAGGCGGCAGCTTTTTTCCGGCGTATTCAGGAGGAATCGGAAAAGACGATGAAGTCGCTGGTGGCGGATCTGAGCGACTTGGCGCCTGTGCGTAATTTTCAGGTTACCTGGAATCTAAACGGCAGCGACCAGATCAATGAGAAGCTGGTCGAGATTATTACTGCCGCAACCGATAGCGTTTACGCCTCTGTCTGGCCGGAGCAGATTGAAGCGATCAATCCGGCGCTGTCGGCGGCAATGGAGCGGAACGTTTATGTTGTTCTGGCCGGGTTTGGCGACCGGTGCCCGGCTGCCCACCTCTTTTATAATCTGGAGGCTTGCGCCGCTAATGTCGAGAACCGGACCCAGGCCCGCCTGTGCACCGTTGTCGCTGACAACAAAGAAGTGGTCATTGGCGAACTGAGCAGGGACGGCGAGGCATCCACCGGGATTTGGACGCAAACGCGCTCGGTGGTGCTGGTTGCCAAGGAATATATCCGGCATGACCTTATGGTCGGTGTATTAAGCGAACAGCTGGGTGAGGCGGCCTGCCGCTGCCTGATGCAGCAGCATCCGCTGCTGTGGGGCCGCTGATTTGTCGGTAGAGGAATTGAAGGGAGTAATTTTTTATGAAGATATCGTTTGTCGGCTGTGGCAAAGTCGGGGCGACGATCGCCTATACCGCCTGCCTGCGGGGGTTGGCCAGCCGGATTGTATTGATTGACGCCTGCGCCGAAAAGGCACGGGGCGAGGCGCTGGATATTTTGCAGTGCCGGGCGTTTATGCCGCAGGCGGATATTGTCGCCGGCTCGTTCGCCGATTCGGCGGACTCCGATATTGTCGTCATCAGCGCCGGTATTCCCCGCAAGGCGGATGAGCCGCGGGTAATGCTGCTGTCGCGAAACGCGGCGCTTCTGGCCAATCTGGTCAGACAAGCCGTTGCTTACAGCCCTAACAGCATCTTGTTGATCGTCACTAACCCGCTGGACGTAATGACCGAGCTGGCGCGGCAGGTTTCCGGATTTCCGCCGGCGCGGGTCATCGGGATGGGAACGGTGCTGGATACGGCCCGCTATCGTTCCTATATTGCCGAGGCCTTTGGCGTCGATTCACGTGATATTGACGCATACATTGTTGGCGAGCATGGTGAGACAATGGTGCCGCTGACCGCCAATATCAGAGTCAAGGGGATTCCGTTGCGGCTGCTTGCCGCCGATGCGGACAAGCGGATCGCGCGGATTGCCGACGAAGTTATTGCGGCTTCAGGACAGGTGATCGCGCTCAAGGGCGGCACGGTCTTCGCGCCGGCGGTTTCCGCCTGCGCCATTCTGGAGGCCTTGGTTCGCAACAGCCGCCAAATTTTGCCGGTCTGCACCTATCACGAGCAATACGGCGCCGCGTTCAGCCTGCCAACCCTGATCGGCCGCGAGGGTGCGTATCAGGTGCTGCCTCTGGATCTGTCGGCGGTGGAAGAGGAAGCGCTGGCGCGGTCAATTAAATCGATTCAGGCATCCTGCCGGCAGCTGGCAGAGCAGGCAGGCTCTCCGCCCGCCCGGGTCAATGATCCGGGCCTTTGAAAGCGCCGACCTGGATGCGCTGCTGGCCATCTGGCTGCGTGTGAATATCGCGGCCCATGATTTTATTGATCCGCAGTATTGGCGCGATAATGCCGCGCTGGTCCGTTCATTGCTGCCGCAGGCGGCTATTCTGGTAGCGGAGGCGGAGGGCGGCGGCATCGACGGTTTTATTGGCGTTGTAGACGATTCTTACATTGCCGGCCTGTTCGTTGTTCCTGACCGGCAGGGTACCGGCATCGGCGGCAGTCTGCTGGCCCGCTGCCAGCAGCAGTACGGCTGGCTGACGCTGGACGTGTACCGGAAGAATGTCCGGGCCTGCCGTTTTTATCAACGCCACGGCTTCACGGTCCAGCAGGAAAAAGTCAATGCCGGCAGCGGCGAAACGGAATATCTGATGCAGTGGCGGCGGTGAGTTTTTGCCGCAGACAGAAAAAGTCCCGGGCTTACGCCCGGGACTTTTTTGACTGTCGGAGCTTACAGGGTTGCAGCCGCCAGCCGTTTGTAGGAAGCCAGACGCTCGGCAGCGTCCTGCTTGGTTTTTTCAAATAATGCTTCCGCCTGATCAGGGTATTGTTTCTTGAGTGAAGAGTAACGGACTTCGCCCATCAGGAACTCTCTGAAGTCGGCGGTCGGTTCTTTCGAGTCAAGGCTAAAGGGGTTCTTGCCCTGATCTTTCAAAACCGGGTTAAAACGGTACATCCCCCAATAGCCGGACTCAACCGCTTTTTTCGCTTCCAGCTGGCTGCAGCCCATGCCGGCTTTCAGGCCATGGTTGATGCAGGGAGCGTAGGCGATAATCAGGGAGGGGCCGGGATAGGCCTCGGCTTCGGCAATTGCCTTGAGCGCCTGGTTTTTGTCGGCGCCCATGCTGATCTGGGCGACATAGACGTAGCCATAGCTCATTGCCATCATGCCCAGATCTTTTTTCTTGGTGCGTTTGCCGCTGGCGGCAAACTTGGCGATCGCGGCCGCCGGGGTCGCTTTCGAGGACTGGCCGCCGGTATTGGAGTACACTTCCGTGTCAAAGACAAAGATGTTGACGTCTTCACCCGAGGCCAGCACATGGTCGACGCCGCCGTAGCCGATGTCGTAAGCCCAGCCGTCGCCGCCAAAGATCCAATGGGAGCGCTTCACGAACAGGTCCTTTTTCGCGTAAATCGCGGCCAACGCCGGATTGGCGAGATCGGAGGCTTCCAGCAGCGCAACCAGCTTGTCGGCGCGTTCGCGGGTATTGGCGCCGTTGTCCCTGTTGGCCAGCCAATCCTCAAAGGCAGCCTTCAATTCGGCATTAAGCGGGAGCTGGCAGGCGGCCTCAATTTCTGTCGACAGTGCGTCGCGCAGCTGTTTGACGCCGACAAACATGCCAAGGCCGTATTCGGCATTGTCTTCAAACAGCGAGTTAGCCCAGGAAGGACCGTGGCCGCGGTGGTTGGTCGTGTACGGTGTGCTGGGAGCGCTGGCGCCCCAGATCGAGGTGCAGCCGGTGGCATTGGCGATCATCATCCGGTCGCCAAACAGCTGGGTGATCAGTTTGGCGTACGGCGTCTCGCCGCAGCCGGCACAGGCGCCGGAGAATTCCAGCAGCGGCTGTTCGAACTGACTGCCTTTGACGGTCTGTTTATTGAAGGGATTTGCTTTCGGCGAAACATTGATGGCATAATCCCAGTTTACGGTCTTTTCAAGCTGAGTCGCAATCGGCTTCATCACCAGCGCCTTTTGCTTGGCCGGGCAAACCTGGGCGCAGTTGCCGCAGCCGGCGCAATCCAGCGGCGAAACAGCGATATGGAAGGAAAGTTCTTTGATACCAATGCCGGGCTTAACGGCGAATCCTTGCGGTGCCGCCGCCGCTTCTTCCGCAGTCAGCAGCGCGGGACGGATGGCCGCATGCGGACAGACAAACGCGCATTGGTTGCACTGGATGCAGTTGTCCGGCTGCCACTCCGGCACGTCAATGGCAATGCCGCGTTTTTCGTAAGCGCTGGTGCCGCAGGGGAAGGTGCCGTCTTCCATGCCGCTGAAGGCGCTGACCGGCAGTTTATCGCCTTCCTGACGGTTCATCGGCACCATAATGTTGGCGATAAATGCGGGAACATCGGCAGTAGCGGCAGCCTGATCAAGCGCCTCGCTCCAGGAAGCGGGAACCGCAATCTTAACGGCGGCGGAAACGCCCTGGTCAATCGCCGCGTTGTTCATGGCGACGACAGACTGGCCCTTGTTGCCGTAAGAGTGTTCGACAGCGTCCTTGAGATATTTTACCGCGTCGGCAATCGGGATGATTTGCGCCAAAGCAAAGAATGACGATTGCATAACCATGTTGATGCGGCCGCCCAAGCCGATTTCCTGGGCAATTTTGACGGCGTCAATAGTATAGAAGTTGATTTTTTTATCGGCAATATAGCGCTTCATTGCTGCCGGCAGCTTTTCATCCAGTTCCTCCGGGCTCCAGACGCAATTGAGGAGGAAAGTGCCGCCCGGCTTCAGGCCGTCAAGGACGTCGTACTTGTCAACATAGGACTGGTTGTGACAGGCGACAAAGTCAGCCTTGTTAATCAGATAAGGCGCTTTGATCGGCTGGTTGCCAAACCGAAGGTGCGACACGGTGATGCCGCCGGATTTTTTCGAGTCATAGGAAAAATAAGCCTGCGCATACATATCGGTATGGTCGCCGATAATCTTAATGGCGCTTTTGTTGGCGCCGACCGTGCCATCCGAGCCCAGACCCCAGAATTTACAGGATTTCGTGCCCTTGGGCGTAATATCAATATCCCGTGCTTCCGGCAGCGACAAGCCGGTAACATCGTCCTGGATCCCAATGGTGAACCCGTTTTTCGGCTGTTCGGCTTTCAAGTTATCAAATACAGCCAGAATATGCGACGGCAGAACTTCTTTCGAGCCAAGACCGTAGCGGCCGCCGACAATGACCGGCCGGACATCTTTGGTATAGTAAGCGCTTTGTACGTCCAGATAAAGCGGTTCGCCGAGCGCGCCCGGTTCCTTCGTGCGGTCGAGAACCGCAATCTTTTTTACTGTCTGGGGAATATATTTAAAGAAGTGTTCCAATGAGAAGGGACGGTAGAGGTGAACCACCAGTACGCCGACCTTTTCCCCTTCAGCGTTCATGTGACGGACAGTCTCGGTGATCGTATCGCAGACCGAACCCATAGCAATGATGATACGGTCGGCATCGGCGGCGCCATAATAATTGAACAGGTGGTATTCACGACCGGTCAGCTTGCTGAGCTCTGCCATATATTCCTCGACAATGGCGGGAATTTGCTGGTAGAAACGGTTGCTGACCTCACGCTCCTGGAAGTAGATGTCGGGATTCTGCGCTGTACCCCGCACGACCGGCTGATCCGGTTTCAAGGCGTTGGCGCGAAATGCCGCCAGTGCGTCCTGATCGATCAGTTTGCCCAGCTCATCATAGTCGAGGACCTCAATTTTCTGGACCTCGTGCGACGTCCGGAAGCCGTCAAAGAAGTTAACGAACGGAACGCGGCCTTTTAGCGAGGCTAAATGGGCTACAGCGCTTAAATCCATTACTTCCTGGACGCTGCTTTCGGCCAGCATGGCATAACCGGTTTGGCGGACAGCCATAACGTCCTGATGGTCGCCGAAGATGCTGAGCGCGTTGGCTGCGAGCGCCCGGGCGCTGACGTGAAATACTCCGGGCAGCAGTTCACCGGCAATCTTATACATATTGGGAATCATGAGCAACAGGCCCTGCGAAGCGGTATAGGTGGTTGTCAGCGCCCCCGCCTGCAATGAACCGTGTACCGCTCCCGCGGCGCCTGCCTCCGACTGCATCTCGACAACCCGCACAGGATTGCCGAAGATATTTTTGCGGCCTTGAGCAGACCACTCATCAACGCTTTCCGCCATAGGGGAGGAAGGTGTGATGGGAAATATGGCGGCAACTTCCGTGAACGCATAGGAAATATGCGCCGCTGCCGTGTTGCCATCCATGGTCTTGAGTTTTCTCATGATCAATACCTTCTTTCGCGTAGGATTTGTGAATACAGTATTCATATCTTGTTCTCGATTGACGATAAATTGCCCTTCTTTAAATAACACAAATTTTTGTATTAAATAGAAGTTTATATATTCCTATATATTCTGTTTATTATCCACTCTTGACAATCGGCCGGTAAAAACGGTATAATATCATTTGTTCTGAACTATTTACTTTAATAGTTGACCGATATGGAGAGATGTCCGAGCGGTTGAAGGAGCACGCCTGGAAAGCGTGTGTACGGGAAACTGTACCGAGGGTTCGAATCCCTCTCTCTCCGCCATATTTGTTAGAACGGTTTCATGCCGGGCTGCGGCAGGAGTTGGGTCTTGCGCAATGGGAACTCATGAACCCCGCCAGGTCCGGAAGGAAGCAACGGTAAGTGACAATTCTCATGTGCCGCAAGGGCGCCTGATTCCTGTCGCAGCCCGACATGAAAAGTTCGCCGGTTGATCAAGCTGATAATTAGCCCTGAGATCCATGCGCGCCGCGTTGCGGCGCAGCCGGAGCTTGGGGCTGTTTGATATCCGGCCGCAGCCGTTGTGTTTTGTGCGCAGCCGCTATTGGCAGGGAATAGGCGGCTTTTGTGGAAGTATAACAGTCCGGAGGTGAACGGCATGTCTTACGTTGCTCTCTATCGGCAATGGCGGCCGCAAGACTTTGACAATCTGATCGGACAGGAACATATCCGCGTTACGCTGACCAATGCCCTGACAACCGGTAAGATTGCGCACGCCTATCTGTTTACCGGTCCGCGGGGAACCGGCAAAACCTCGACGGCAAAAATCCTGGCTAAGGCGCTAAACTGCATGCAGGGGCCGACGCCGCAGCCTTGCAACCAATGCCCGAACTGCGAAAGGATTACCGCCGGAATATCGATGGACGTTCTGGAGGTAGACGCCGCGTCCAACCGCGGCATTGATGAAATCCGCGACCTGCGGGAGACGGTTAAGTTCGCGCCGGTCGACGGTCGTTATAAAGTATACATCATTGATGAAGTGCATATGTTAACCACCGAAGCGTTTAACGCCCTGCTGAAAACGCTGGAGGAGCCGCCGGCTCATGTGGTTTTTATTCTGGCAACGACTGAGCCGCATAAGATTCCCGCCACAATCCATTCACGCTGCCAGCGGTATGATTTCCGGCGGATTGCCCTGACCGAGATTGAAGCGAGGCTGGCAGCGGTTGCCGCCGGCAGCGGCCTTAATGTCGATCCGGAAGCGCTGAAGCTGGTGGCGGCGCATGCTGACGGCGGCATGCGCGATGCGCTCAGCATATTGGATCAATGCGGGGCAATTGGCAACGACCGGGTGACGGTCGCCGATGTGCGCGCTACTCTTGGACTGGTCGGCCATGAGTGGGTATGGCGGCTGACTGAGGCTATCGCCGCCCGCAATGCGGTCGAGGCGTTGGTAACGCTGGACGAATTGGTCTCTCTGGGACGGGATATCCGTCAGATCCTTAACGAATTGGTGCAGCATGCCCGCAGTCTGCTGCTGCATCTGGCGGCTCCGGAACTGGCGCTGGAATCCTATACGGGCGACAAGGAGCTGCTTGACCGGCAGGGGAATGCATTTGGTTACTCCCGGATTTCTGCCTGGATATCGCTTTTGCATGACGCGATTAATGAGGTGAAATGGTCGGCTAATCCCCGCATCACAGCGGAAATGGCCTTTCTGGCAGCCTGCCGCGAACCGGCGGCCGATCTTGGCGCGTTGGCGGAACGCATTAGCCGGCTGGAGCAGGCGTTGGCTGCAGGGACACTGCCTTCCGCCGCTGTCTCTGTCAATCCACCGCCCCGCCAGGCCCCCGCTGCCGCTTTGACGGTACAACAGGCAGGACAGCCTGAACGGGCCGTGGCAGAGCCGGCACCGCCGCCGGCAGCGCCCCGGCAGCCGCAAACGGCCGCTAAACCGCCATCTCCGGCTCCGTCCCCGGCCCCGCCGGGGGCAGCGGAAAGCCCGGCGGCGGCAAAAACTGTATGGGATTCTGTATTGCGGGAATTAGTGAACAACGGTAAACGGATGGTTCACGCCTGCGTTTCTCAGGGGAGTCTCGAATCGCTGGATGACACAAAAGCGGTGATCCGGTTTTCGGTCCCCTTCTCCAAGGAGCGCACGGAAAAGGATGATTATCGCGCCATTATTGAGCAGGCGCTGCTAAAGATAACCGGCAGGACTGTGCTCATTCAGTGCGTTCTTGACGAGCCCAAGAGCCGGATCCCTGCCGAGCCGGCTCCGGTTCGGCAAGCGGTCAGTGAGGAACCGCCGCCCAGTGTTAAGCAAGCGCAGCAGATATTCGGCGGCAAGATCATAAAATTAGATAAATAATGAGGAGGTTTTTTGATGTTTGGGAATAAGGGCGGCCTTGGCAACATGGGCCAGATGATGAAAAAGGTGCAGAAGCTGCAGGCGGAAATGGCGAAAACCCAGGAAGAACTGAAACAGCGGACACTGGAGGCGACTGCCGGCGGCGGTGCTGTCAAGGTTGTTATTAATGGCGAAAAGCAGCTGCAGTCAGTCAAGATTGATCCCGGTGCGGTCGATCCGGAAGATGTGGAAATGCTGGAAGACCTGATTATGGCCGCGGTCAACGAAGCGATTAAAAAAGTTGATGATATGACCAGCCAGGAGATGGGCAAGCTGACCAGCGGTCTTAATTTGCCGCCGGGAATGCTTTAATGCAGCAAATCGGGCCACTGAGCAAGCTTATCGAACATTTTCGCCGCCTGCCCGGTATCGGGCAAAAGTCGGCAACCCGGCTGGCCTATCATATGCTGACGCTTGACGCGCAGCAGGCGGCGGCGTTTGCGCAGGCGATCCTTGATGCCAAGGAAAAGATCCGCTATTGTTCGCAGTGTTTTGCTCTGACCGATACTGATCCCTGTCATATCTGCAGCTCCGAAAACCGCGACCGGTCAATAATTTGCGTGGTTGAGGAGCCGCAGGATGTGGCGGCGATGGAGAGAACGCGCGAGTTTAGAGGACTGTATCATGTCCTGCATGGCGCTTTATCGCCGCTGGACGGAGTAGGGCCGGATCAAATCCGGATTAAGGAACTGCTGGCTCGTATCCGCTCCGGCGCTGTCAGCGAGATTATACTGGCGACAAATCCGGATGTGGAAGGCGAAGCCACAGCGATGTATCTGTCAAAGCTGCTTAGGCCGCTCGGACTGACTGTGACCCGCATTGGTCACGGATTGCCGATGGGCGGTGAACTGGAATACGCCGATGAGGTTACTCTGTCCAAGGCGCTTGAAAACCGGCGCGAAATGGAGGGGTAGCAGCGATTTTTTTGGTCTAAGTTTATATATTCCTGTATATGGAAATACTAACCGTATGCAGGAGGGATGAATGATGAAGGCCAAATGGATCGAACAATTGAACAGCCTGCTGGACCCGGAGAACTGGCTGGTGAATGACAAACTGCCGGCGGCCCGCGAGCCCGGCCTGTTCGAAAGTGTGGAGGCAGCCCGGCGGGATTGGCTGATGGCGCAGCGTTATTATGAAAGCGTATCAGATCCGGAGCTGGTGGATCACGCTGTTTACCAGATACAGGCGGCGGAAAAAAAATACGCCTACCTTTTGCGCGAGGCGCGAAGGCAGGGAATTACCCATTCTCCGTTTCCTGATCCTGAATAGAATACCTCAGCTTGTTGAAAAACATATTGCCAGGCCGTTCTTCAAAAGGCCCCGGATACTAGGCGGGCCCGCGAGTCCTTGGTGCCTTAGCGTTGGCGGCATCCTCCTTGCGGGGGATACGCAGATGGGGCTTGATCAACGGCCTGAAGGGATAGGTCCTCAAAATAAATGAGAACCTATCCCTTTTATATAATTCAGAAGTCTGACTAAGGGCCTGTTGGTTATGATTGGGGGAAATGCTCCGAATAGCGGATTCCTTTTAGAATCTCCGGACCAATCTGACGATAGTCTGCTACTCTGTCCGGCCTGGCGCCATAATGGACCAGAATTAAACTGGCGCGCCCTTTCAGGATCCGGGTAAGTGTATATTCATCCTTTGTTCCCGGTTGTCCAACAACCATATACTCAACCAGGGAGTCGTCAGCAGAATTGCGTAAAAGTTTAACCCGAGCTTTCTCTCCGTACATTTCCCTGTACTGCTTTTCAATAAACGCCGCATACTGCGAGGGGCTGATATGCTTCAGTGAGGGCAAGAACTGAACTGTAACCAGCTCTGTCCAGTCTTTTACCGTTTCGTTACCGGTAATTAGCTCGACAATTAACCCATTGCTGCCGCTTTGCTGAAACCCGATCTTCCAGCGCGGCTGCCCAAGATCGACGGTAAGAAAATCTGTTTTTAAGAAATCAAAAACAAGCTGTTTATGCTCACCCTGTAAATGTCCGATGCTCTCGGCGGAGGCGTCCAGCCTTGCCGTATCCTGCGCTTGCAATTGCGCAATCCGGTTTTTTGCCTGTGATACATCCGGAAAATCAGGCGGTGCCAACTCGACAAAGCGCTGATACAACGGCAAAGCGCGGTTAGGCATGCCGATTCTTTCGTGAGACAGAGCAGAGGTCCAATAGGCCGGAAACAGCTGGGGATCAAGCCGGAGGCTTTGATTGTATTCGTTAATTGCCAGGGCATGCTGCCCTTCCCAGGCGTAAGCCAGACCGCGAAACCAATATAAATGCCCCTTGTCCGGATTTAGCTCAATGGCCTTTGTAAAATCATGCTTGGCCAGGGTAATCTGTTTGGTGTGAAGATACATTTTTCCACGCTCAAAAAATGCCTGCTCAAGCTGAGGATCAAGCGTAATCGCCTGGCTGTAAGCGGCAATCGCATTGGCATAATCTTTCTGCGCCTGAAAAGCATGCCCCTTTTCCAGCCACTGGGCAGCAGTAAACTCCCCCGCATTAGCGCTCATAGCGAGAGCGGGTAACAGCAGCATAACAAGCAGCACTGTGCAGAATAATAATCTGTTCTGCGCCTTTAACAATGAAATTCACCTCTTCCTCCGTTTACCTGATACTAAAAATTACCACATAAACACAAAAGTTCCTGCCGCTCCAGGCTGCCGATAAAGCCGGGATGTGGGAGGAGGCTGATCACGGAGCGCACGGAGCCTGCGCGAAGAAATACGAAGTATATATGGGTAAAACGGCTTGAAATTTAGTAAGCTTCCTGTGAAGCAGGTAAAATACGCCTCCGTGTACCTCCGTGCATTACTCTGTGTACTCCGTGGAATCGTTCCCGGCTTGCTTTGGTACCCCCCCCCTCTTTTTGGACGAATCGTCATAGTTCTTGTCCTTAACGCATAGAATCTGTTATAGAGACTAGTACCGTGTCAGGCCTGACACGGTCCGCGTTATCGCAGCCTATTTCCGGTTTTCGCTGACAGGGCGCTGTTTTAAAGGTACAATAGGAAATAGGAGTAGTATTGGTCTCTAAATAACAGTAGAAACAAAGGAGGAGATTCTATGCCGGTTCTTCCTGAAATCAATATAATTATTGCGTTTGCATTTGGCCTGCTGCTGCTTTATATTATCGGCAGGGTCCTGTTGATGCCAATTCGGCTGGTATTTAAGCTTATTTATAATGGTATTATCGGCGGCGTTGTCCTGTGGCTGATTAATTGGGTAGGCGCCTATTTTGACTTTTCCATCGCCATTAATGCCGCTACTGCGCTAATTGTGGGTTTTTTGGGCTTGCCGGGTGTTATTCTGCTAGTTGTGTTCAAATTTTTTGTTGCCTAGGCAAGCACTGATTAATTCGTGCCGGCAAAACCGCGAAAGAGCGTTGCTATGCCTGCGATCGTGCTTTCTTGTCAGCCTGACTGGTTCATTTAATCAGCATTTTCCCGGGTAAGGAGTGAATACAGTAATGAGCATAGCGCCGATTGTTGAAGCTTATGTTGGCGAATACGCCAGCGGCAAAAGTGAGAACGCAGTTAACCGGGCAATTGCGCTGCAGCGGGCCGGGCATCATGTCACTATCGCCGATCTGGACACGGTTGAGCCCTGCTATACCCTGCGGCCGATTAAGCGGGAACTGGAAGCGATGGGGCTTGACGTGGTTGCGTGGGAAACCCGCGATACTGTTGGTCTGGGGGAAGCGGGCAATGTGATAAAAGGTTCCATGCGCTGGGTGCTTCGGCGGCAGGGCAGTGTGATTATGGACATCGGCTATGGCGTTCATGGGGCACGTATCTTTAATTTGATTGAAGGGGCTGAGAATCACCCCAGTCTGCAAATCATTGCTGTCATTAATATGTCCAGGCCTTTCACCTCAACTGTTGATGCGATCGTCGAATATGTATCCGGCCTGGGCAGGGTCGATGCCGTCCTGAACAATACGCATCTGGCAGAGGAAACGACTGCCGATATTGTTCAGAAGGGCGCCCTCGGTGTTGCTGAAGCCGCCCGTGTTCTTGGCTTGCCGCTGATTGCTACCGCCGCGGTTGCCGATGTTGCCGAGGCGATTGGCGACTTTGACTGCGTTGGCAGTCCTGTCCGGAAGCTGGAACGGATGATGCCAAAAACCTTTTGGTAATCAGGCGCGGCGATTATTTATAAACAGATGCTGAAAAAGCCAATTAAGGCGTTGACACGCTCCAAACGGCGTGGTAATATATAAAAGTCGCTTAACCATAACGCCTGTGGCGCTATGGCGGCGATATAAAAAAAGAAAATATATGTTGACAAGATGAAAACAATATGTTAACATATATAAGCGCTCAAAGGCGCGAAGCTCCTTGAAAACTGAACAATGCAGGTAAGGAAAAAGCCAGAAGTGCGA
>UQPB01000002.1 GCA_900542835.1 uncultured Pelosinus sp.
GAGCACGCGGCTGTTAACCGCGGGGTTGTAGGTTCGAGTCCTACTCGAGGAGCCAACTTAACAACCGACAGGCTTTCTTCGGAAAACCTGTTTTAGTTTCTGAGCGGGCCTATAGCTCAGCGGTAGAGCAGCCGGCTCATAACCGGCCGGTCCCTGGTTCGATCCCAGGTGGGCCCACCAATCCATGCTTTTCACAGTTCCTAATGTATACGGCCCGTTGGTCAAGTGGTTAAGACACCGCCCTTTCACGGCGATAACGGGGGTTCGAATCCCCCACGGGTCACCAAAATGATGCAAAGCCGGCATATGCTGCTTTGCATTTTTCATTTCTCTTCAGGGGGCTAGAGCATTTATGAAACTTGGTGAACGACTGGCGGCAGTTGCATCAATGGTTCCGGCTGGCTGCCGGCTTGCCGATATCGGCACTGATCATGCTTACCTGCCGTTGCAGCTTGCTGCCAATGGACATATCGAACGAGCCGTCGCGATTGATGTTAATCCCGGCCCTTATAAATCTGCCTGTGACGCCGTCCGGCGAGAGCGTCAAACCGGGCGGATTGATGTCCGGATCGGCAACGGCCTGCAGCCGCTGAATCCCGGTGAGATTGATGTTGCGGTCATGGCCGGTATGGGAGCGATGACCATGATTGCGATCTTGGAGGCCAGGCCCGACATCACCGCCTCGCTTGCCCGTCTGATCCTGCAGCCGATGACGGCTGCGCCGCAGTTAAGACGCTGGCTGCAGGCAAATGGCTGGATGATTGTTGATGAGACGATCGTGAGGGATGAGGGCAGGCTGTATGAAATCATCGCGGCCGTGCCCGGCGTCATGGCTGCGGGTGATTTGCTTGAGGTGGGGCCGCTGTTGTGGCAGCGCCGGCATCCGCTGCTGGGGGAACTGTTGCGGCAGCGGCTGGAGACGCATTATTTAATCCGGAATGAAATGGCTAAAAGCGCTGCCGCCAGAGAGAATCCGAAATATCAGGAACAGGAAGCGATTATCGCAATACTGGAGGAGAGGCTGTCATGTCTTTAATCTGTCAAGATGTATTACAGGTGCTGGAAGAACTGGCGCCGCGGCGTCTGGCGGCCGGCTGGGACAATGTCGGCCTGCTGGTCGGCAGTCCGATGCAGCCGGTAACGTCTGTTGTCGTCGCTCTTGATGTTGATTCCACGGTTGTTGATTTTGCCTTGGCCCAGGGAGCAAATTTGATTGTCGCGCATCATCCCGTTATTTTTAAACCCATATCCAGTCTGCGCCAGGATACGCCACAGGGAGAGCTGCTTTACCGCTTGATCCGGCACGACATTGCTGTTATCTGCTGCCATACCAATTTGGATGCCGCTCTCGGCGGGGTAAATGATGCCTTGGCTGCGGCGCTGGGCCTGGAACAGCTGCGGCCGTTGCTGGGGGAAAGCGAAAAGCTTTATAAGCTGGCTGTTTTTGTGCCGGAGACGCATATGACAGCGGTGCAGGCCGCCATGGGAAATGCCGGAGCCGGCCATATCGGCGGCTATAGTCATTGCAGCTTTAGTGCCAAGGGTGAAGGCAGCTTTCTGCCTCAGGACGGAGCTAAGCCATTTATTGGGGAACCGGGACGGCTGGAGCGGGTTGTTGAATATAAGCTGGAGACGATTGTTACCGAATCGGTAAGACGGCAGGTCTTGGAAGCAATGCTGTCCGCTCACCCCTACGAAGAAGTCGCCTATGATCTTTACGAGCTTGCCAATACCGCTGCAGGCTGGGGATTTGGCCGGATAGGCCTGCTGCCGCTGCCGCTGCCGTTGCGTGATTTTGTCAAGCTGGCTGCCAGCCGGCTGCCGGCCGGCGTCGTCAAAGCCGCCGGTAATCCCGACGGACTGGTACGCACGGTAGCTGTTTGCGGCGGCAGCGGCGCTGAATTTATCAAACAGGCGCAGCAGGCGGAAGCCGATGTCTATCTTACCGGCGATGTTAAATATCACGAGGCGCAGCAAGCGGTAGCCCAGGGGCTGGCGGTGGTAGATGCCGGCCATTTTGGCAGCGAGTATCCGGTTGTGTCGCAGCTCACACAGTATTTGAGCGGCTGGCTGAAGCAGCGGCAGTCTCCTGCCACGGTGCTGCCGGCGGCGGCGGCGGATATTTTCTGGCGCTGAGCCGGCCTGCGTCTGGAAGCCGTTGCCGATGCTTTTTTAACGCATGCGGGCAGGAATCCGAGCGGCAGCAGGCGAACCTATACTTCAGTTTACAGAATAGGGGTTGTTATTGTTGCTGACGCAATTTCGGGTTGGAGATGAAATCAGGCATACGGCGCTGATGCGCCTGCAAAAGGCGGGACAGTCTTCAAATGGCGGTGTTTTTGCCCGCGGTACGCTGGAGGACAACAGTGGTACGTTGAGTTTTATTTGCTTTGAGCGTGATACGGTGGAAACGATGAAGGAGCTTAATGGCCCTACTCCGCTTGTTGTTTTCGGACAAGTTCAGGCCGATCGTTATGGCGGCGATGGTGCCGTTCAAATTGTAGTCCGCCGCACCGAGCCGGTGACTGATGCTGACGATCTGAGCCATTTGCTGCCTTGCACGACGAAAAATATTGACGAATATAAAGGCTGCTTGGAAGGGTTGATCGCCGCGATTACCAAGCCGCATTTACAGGATTTGCTGCGGACGATCCTAGCGGGAAAAACCTATGAGCTGTATGTGAAGCACACTGCGGCCATGAAAATGCATCATGCCTATGTTGGCGGACTACTGGAACATTCCGTTGATGTTGCCAGGCTGGCCAAAGCAATGGCAGTTGAAATCGGTGATGTTGATATTGATCTAGTGGTCGCCGGTGCACTGCTGCATGATATTGGCAAGCTGGAGGAGCTGTCTGGCGGCATGGGTTTTGAGTACACTGACCCGGGCCGGCTTATCGGACACGTTTCCCTGGGAGCGATGCTGGTCGACCGGATTATCGGCACCCAGGAAGCGTTTCCGGCTCTTGACCGGCAGGCTTTGCTGCATGTCCTGCTTTCCCATCACGGCAAAGTGGAAAATGGCGCACCGGTTGCCTGCGTAACAAAAGAGAGTTTTATTGTCCATTATGCCGATGAATTGAACTCCATCCTCAACCAGTTTTCCGGCTCTGAGGCCAAATCCGGCTGGCGATATGCAAAAATGTTGAACCGCTATATTCAAATCAGTCAAGAGGAGTAGAAACGGTCGGGGGAGCCAGTGCTTTTCCATTTTTTTCGCTTGTGAGGCAGGATTTTGCAATTAAAAATCGAATTACATTGAACAGAGCATGATAAAGCCGAATCCAGCTCAGGTACGGGGGAACCGCATATCGGGGTGAATTTCCCAGCGTGGGAAGAGGGATCCTCTAACCCTAACCCGTCAGCTAACCTCGGAGGCTTCGAGAGGGGCAGCCTATTTGAAGAAGGCAATCTTGTTGTGCTTTTTATTGAGTTTGACGTTGGTCAACGTCGCGTTTGCCTCGAATTTTTATGAGGCTGGCGATCAAGGCGAGGAAATTGCTCTGATTCAGACACGGTTGCTATCGCTGGGTTATGCGGCAGGCAGTGCGGACGGCGACTTTGGCCCTGCCACCGAGGCTGCGGTAAAAGCGTACCAGCGCGATCAGGGACTGGCTGCCGATGGCGTAGTCGGGCCGGCAACCTACAAAATGCTGCTGGGGCGGGATATACCGGCGGTAAGCCGTGATGCCTCAACAGCAGTTGCTAGACGAATTATTCAATTTTCTATGCGGTATTTGGGTGTTCCGTATCTGTTCGGCGGTACAACGCCGGCTGGTTTTGACTGTTCCGGCTTTACCCGCTATGTATATGGCACGGCGGGGTTAGCATTGCCGCGAGCGGCCGATGATCAGTTTGGCGTAGGACGGGCGATATCGATGAACAGACTGCAGCCGGGAGATCTGGTTTTCTTTTCCACCTATGCTCCCGGGGCATCGCACAGCGGCATTTACATTGGCGACGGCAGCTTTATCAGTGCGACCTCCAGCCGGGGGATCGCGGTTGACCGGATCAGCAGTTCGTACTGGGGACCGCGTTATATCGGTGCCCGCCGTGTATTGTAAACGCTCTGAACAGCATACAGCACATGCAGGGAAGGTGGACAACACCTTCCTGGTTTTCTTTTCCTTTTCTGTTGAATTAGCAGAATCGTGAGGGGTCTTATGTATAGCTTTTACTGGCAAAAGTTCATCCTGCCGTTCTGGCCACAACTGGCAGTTGCTTTGGCCAGTTTTCTTGTGGCCAGTATAGCGGGACTGGCGGCGCCGATCATTATTAAACTGTTGATTGACGATGTTCTGATCGAGGGCGATCTTGTGCAGCTGCATATTATTACCGCTGCAATTATTGTTTTATATTTACTGCGAGGTGCTTTTTCCTACATATACGGCTATCTGATGGCTAAAGCCGGCAATCGCCTGATTGCGGATATGCGTCAGGAGCTGTTCGGCAAGCTGCAGTCAAAGGACTATGCGTATTTCGTCAATAATCAGGCTGGCGAGGTCATTTCTCTATTTTCCAACGATTTGGTTTTAATCCAGCAGGCGGTGGCAGTAAGCATTCCCGAATTTTGTGTTGAGATCCTGAATGTGCTGGCGATTCTGGGTATTATGATTTATTTTGACTGGCAATTATCATTAGTCACTTTTGCGACGTTGCCGTTTATTTTCTTGGTAGTCGGCTACTTTAATCGCAGAACCGCCCGCATTGGCCTGTTGATGGAAGATTCGCTGGCGAAAGTCTCCGGATTTTTACATCAAGTTTTGCTATCGACTACGATTGTGAAAAGCTATGGCCGCGAAGACTACGAATATCGCAAGTTCAGTGAGAAGATAAATCAGGCTGCTGACGAATTTTTAAGCATGCAGCGCCTTAACGCCGTTCTGGTGCCGCTAGTTGAGTTTTTGGCTGCGATTGGCCTTACCGTCATCATTTGGTTCGGCGGCAGGGAAGTAATTGAGGGAGAGTTGACAATTGGCGGCATGTTCGCTTTTCTAGTCTATATTATCAACATCCCGACACCGCTGAGAAAAGTTGCGGAGGCCGCGACCGGACTGCGCATGGGTTCGGTCGCCTGGGAACGTATTCAAGGATTTCAGGCTCAGCCGCGGACGATTTTTGATGGGGGAATGGAACCGAAGCAGGCGGGAGGCCTTGTTGAATTTCGCGATGTTTCCTTCCGCTATACACAAAATGCGGGGATTTTGCACCATATCAACCTTACTGCAGGACCTGATGAAATCATAGCTATTGTCGGTCCCAGCGGTGCCGGCAAATCCTCTGTTGCCAATCTGCTGCTGCGACTGTATGATCCTAGCAGCGGCGGTATCTATATTGACCAGGTTGATATCCGCGCGTTGAATTTGGCTGCTCATCGCAAACGAATCGGCTTTATCCAGCAGGAGCCGATTTTATTTCATGGCTCTATCCGCGACAATATCCGTTACGGCCGCCCCAAGGCTTCCGATGCCTGTGTTGAATGGGCGGCCCGTATGGCAGATGCGCACGATTTCATTCTTGCCTTGCCTCGCGGCTATGAAACCGAGGTTGGCGAGTGCGGCAGCCTCTTATCCGGCGGCCAGCGGCAGCGGATTGCAATTGCCAGAGCTTTAATTCTGGAACCGGCTATTTTAGTGCTGGATGAGCCGACCGCGGCACTTGATTCCCAGTCGGAGCGGCAGGTAATGGCCTCGATCCGGCGGGCCGGCAGAGGACGCACGACCTTTCTGATTACACACCGCCTGTCAATCCTGGCAGCTAGCGACAGGATCGTATATCTGGCGGACGGCCATATTGTCGAAACCGGCACTCATTATGAATTGCTGCAGTGTGGCGGCCTGTATGCTAAGGCGGTTGCACTAGAAGCACTTGGCGCTTGACGCGCCGGAAGGGAGCGCGAATGATTCACAATAGAAATTATGCTTGGCAGGTTTTAAAACAACATGTAAGCAGTGAGGTTCTCTTGCGGCACTGTCTGTCTGTGGAAATTGCTATGCGGGCCTATGGTACAAAATTTGGCGGCGATCCGGAATACTGGGGCGCAGTCGGATTATTGCACGATGTCGATTTTGAAAAATTTCCGGATGACCATCCTCATCATGCCTGTGAACTGTTGAGCGCGGCCGGCTATAGTCGTCAATTTATTACCGATGTTGAGTCGCATGATCGCAAGTGGCCGCTGGAGCGGACTTTGCTGCAGAAATCATTATTGGCGCTGGATGAGCTGACTGGTTTTATTATTGCCTGCGCGCTGGTGCGACCTGACCGCAGCCTGAACAACCTGGAGGTAAAGTCTGTCGTCAAAAAAATGAAGGATAAGGCGTTTGCCCGCGCTGTTAATCGTGATACGCTGTTAGAGGGGGCCGCAGCCCTGGATATTGACATGAAAGAGCATATCGGGTTCGTTATTCAGGCGTTGGCGGCAGTGTCGGAACAGCCTTTGTACCAGGAAGTGCCGTTGCTATAATGCTGATACAGAAAGAGCGGATGCGTGGTTACGCATCCGCTCTTTCTGTATCAGCATCCGGGAAAGGGCCTATAAACGCTGGATAAACCTGTCCCACAGCATATAGACAATGATCAGTGCTGCGGCAAGTAGAATACCGATATCGCCAAGATAGTGCTCCATGATATTCACCCCGGTTTGGTTCTGTTTATTTCCATTCACAAAACTGCTCTTCATCAAGAAAAATCCAGTCATGTCCCGCTTTCTGCAGCAATTTCAAACAGCGGTCATTGTCGGATACAATTAGGGTGATAGCCTCGCTGGCCAGTGGGTTCTTTCGTTTGTTTTCCTCCACCCGAGCTAAGATTCTTTGTAATTGATCGGCATACAATGTGAAGACCCGGTCCATTATTCTCCCCCTGAACGGCATGTACGAATACTTTTCTGCCCCGATTTTCATGGCAGCTTAGCAGCCGCCATGTGCATGTTTATTATAACGGACATAGGGGGGAAAATCCAGCAAGAACATTTTTAGCTGACAAACACGCGCAGGCGGCAGCAAACATATAATGAACCAATGGATTTGCCGGAGGTGATTGTTTGCTTTCTTTTTTTGCAGTCCTGTCCGTTTTTGCCGCAAAATGCATTCAATTATTAGTTGCTTATGTCAGTAATAATGCATTCCCGATGCCGTTGTCCGAGAAAGAGGAACAGCAATATCTGGAGCGCCTGCAAGGCGGTGACGAACAGGCCAGAGCGGTGCTGGTAGAGCGGAATTTACGCCTGGTCGCGCATATTGTAAAAAAATTTGATAATTCCGGTGAGGAGATGGATGATCTAATCTCGATCGGAACAATCGGCTTGATCAAAGCGATTAATACGTTTGACCAAAATAAGAAAACCCGTCTGGCCACTTACGCTGCCCGGTGTATCGAGAATGAAATACTGATGTATTTTCGCAGCACCCGCCGTATCCGGGCTGAAGTCAGTCTTTATGATCCTATTGGCGTTGACAAAGAAGGGAACGAAATAACGCTGATTGATGTTCTCGGCACGGGACCGGATATTGTGATGGAGGCTGTGGAAAGTCAATGTGAGCAGGAACGGCTGATTAAGCAAATGAGCCGCTTGGATGGACGGGAGAAATGGGTGCTGGAGCAACGCTTTGGCCTGCCCGGTTGTAATAAGAAGACGCAAAGAGATATCGCCCGTATTCTGGGAATATCCCGTTCTTATGTCTCCCGGATTGAGAAAAAGGCAGTGGCCAAACTTTCCAAGCATTTTTCCCAGGAAGACGGCATTTAAAGCAGCGGATTTCTTTCGCAGATTGGCCTGCGGAAGAAGTCTGCTGCTTTCTCTGTGTGTTTTCGGTATTGACTAAATAGCATTAGAGTGCCGCAATTAAGTGTCATCAGGCGACCGCGATTCCTGGGCTCGCGGTTGCCTGGCGCTGGCCGAATTCACAAAGCCAAAATCAGCGTCTTTTTCTGTAGAACTTGAAATGGCACTACTTTTTTTGCGCTTTGATCAGTTCGGCAATGCCCGTTTCCTGTACAACCTTGCCATATTTATGGCCTTCTTCAGCCCATTTAATCGCTGTTGCCTCTGCATCCAAATAATCTACGGGTTGACCAAGCTGCTGCATGTTTGTCCTAAATTCCGGTGAGACGACAATCTTTTTTAGACTCGTCTCCAGTTTTGCTTTTATGCTGCCCGGCAGACCCTTCGGTGCGGCTACGGCAAACCAATAATTCGCAACAACATCTAGCCCCTGTTCCCGAAAGGTCGGAACATCCCGCAAGACAGGATCATCAAGTCGCTTTTCCCCGGAAACAGCCAGAGCGCGCAATGTGCCGCTGCGTACATGCTCCTTAATTGCCGCTGGTCCGACAAAAATCAGCTGAATATGTCCTCCCAATAAGGCAGCCGTAATTTCGCCGCCGCCGCGAAAGGGGACTTGCTCCAGGGCAATACCGGCGTTTTTGCCGAACATTTCACCAACTATATGTGAGATTGAGCCTATGCCTCCATGGGCAAATTTTAGTTTGCCCGGATGGCTTTGAGCATAGTGGATCAGATCATTGAGGTTATTCCAGGGCTGATTGGCTTGAACGACTAGTAACGAAGGTGCAGAGGCAACTTGAATGATAGGATCTAGCGATGTGGGATAATGATATTTTGCCTGCCCGTATAATGGGTGCAGTACAATTTCGGGACCGACGATCCCTAACGTATACCCGTCCGCCTGTGAGGATACCAACTCATTCCAACCGATGGAGCCTGCCCCACCTGTTCGATTAACGACAATCATTGGCCGTCCTAACTGTGTTGCAACTGACTTCTCCATTTCACGGGCGAGGAGATCCATCCCTCCGCCGACGCTAAACGGTACAATCATCGTAATTGACTTATCGGGATATTCGCTTGGGGTTGCAATAACACTGGTTTTCTTACCAGTGCATCCCCCCGTTAATACCGCAATGGTCAAAAGCAAAGATAGTATTCTTGTTGAACTTTTCACACAGCTACCTCCTGTTGCGGTTTTTGTCTGTGTTTAGTATATCATAATGGAAAATAGTGGACAATATTAAATAATTTTACAAAAATAGTGATTGTCCGACAAAATATGATCTTTCACTGCGATGTGATTACAATTAAGTCCTATGTGCAATAATGATAGTGGGGGGAGGTGAAAAGCGGACGATGCGGCATTCTTTTACCTGCGCAGCGTCCGTAACCAACATGACAGAATGGGGTAAACGAATGCTGATGGGAACGGCTCTATTGGCGATTTATATGCTGTTGCGTATAGATTGGGGCTTCGAACCCTATCTGACACTATTCACCGGGATCTTAATTGGAGTTTGTCTTGCCGGTGCGCTTGTGTGGTGGCGAGACCGGAACTGGTAGGCAGCTTGAAACGGCGGCGCGGTCCGGAAAGTTCCTGCCTCTTCCATGGACGCAGCAGTTGCTTTTATATATAATATGTACTATAAACCGACAGCAAGAGAGGAAGACGATGAAGCCTAAATATCGTAATGCAAGACTATTCACCTGTCTTTTGCCATGGCTGCGGAAAGCTTCTTCCGGTTGGAACAGGGAAATCGAAGTTACCGGTCGCGAAGTCACGCAGATTCAGATTGACAGAACCGCTTGATTAATGCCTGCCGTTATGGCGGGCATTTTTGCTGCATGCCGTTAAGGCAACAGGGCTGAACCTTAAGAAGGTCTATGTACGCAGGCGGCTGCTTTTCCACAGGTGTTGACTGCTTTCGGTTTGTTGAACAGAAATGAACTTTCTGCCGCTGCCGGCTAACAGGCGCATTTTCTGAGACCTGTGCTGCTCGCCAGTGGCAAGCGGCGGTTTGAGTATGGTACAATGAAAAAAAGATTTTTTAGGAGGCGCGATGCTGCGACTGCTTTGTCCCCGGATGATGTTCAATACAGTGCTGGAGGTAGATGCTGATCGATTGCGGCGACAGGGTATCGGCGGCGTAGTTCTCGACCTTGATAATACCCTGCTGCCCTGGGGCGGCGAAGCAATTGCCCCTGAAGTCTCTGTGTGGCTGAGAGGCCTGCTGGCGGCTAATATGAAAGCGGGATTTGTTTCGAATAATCATACCAGCCGGGTGAGTGCGCTTGCCGCTCAATTTGCCATTCCGTATGCAGCCCGTGCTTTGAAACCATCTGGCCGCGGCTTCCGGCAGGTTATGGCAGCCATGCAGCTGCCGCCTGAGCAGGTTGCGGTAATCGGCGATCAGCTGTTTACCGATATTTTGGGAGGCAATCGGCTGGGCTGCTGGACAATCTGGGTGAAACCATTGAGTAATCATGAATTTATCGGTACTAAAATTACCCGGCAGCTGGAAGCGGTAGCTGTGCGGCTGCTGCGAGCTAAAAATATGATCTAGGAGAGATACGAATGAAAGTTGCGCTGCTGCAGATGCAAATAACTTCCGGGGCTGTACCGGTCAATCGCCGGCGAGGCCTGGAAATGGTTGAAAAGGCGGCCGCCCAGGCGGAGGTCCTGGTGCTGCCGGAAATATGGACAACCGGATACCAGCTAAAGGATCTTGCTTTGTGGGCTGAGGAGGAAAGCGGCTATGTCATCAGTGAGCTAAGGCACATCGCCCGTTTGAAGAACAGCTGGATTATTGCCGGATCGATGCCGCTGCGGGGGAAGGCTGGAATTACCAATACCATGCTGGCAATAGCGCCTGACGGTACTATTGCTGCCCGCTATGATAAAATTCATATGTTCAGTCTGTATGGCGAAGGCCGCTTTTTTCAAGCCGGTTCAGGCCGCAGCCTTTTTTCTTTGGCTGGCACACAAACCGGATTGGCTATTTGCTATGATCTCCGCTTTCCAGAGCTATTTCGGTCCTTGGCGCTGGCAGGAGCAGAACTGGTCGTTGTCGCCGCTGAATGGCCTGAAGCAAGAAGCGCCCACTGGCGGCTGTTAAATCAGGCCAGGGCGATTGAAAATCAGCTGTTTGTGGTTGCGGTGAATTGTGTCGGCGAGCATAAGGGGCTGCGGTTTGGCGGGCAGTCGCTGGTTGTTGCGCCCGACGGTGCGATTGTGGCAGAGGGCACCGGCCAGGAAGAGATTATACTGGCCGATCTGGATATAAGTTTAGTTGAAAAGACCCGTCAGGCAATGTCAGTTTGGCAGGATAGACGTCCGGAACTATATTTATAATATATTTTTACTGATTTTGGCATAAACAAGCAGGAGTTGACAAATAGAAACAAGAAAAATGAGTTTGTTGCGAATTTTCTGTTGCTTTAAGGGGATGACAGTGTGAGGACTGCTGACGGTCTGGAGGACATCCTGCTTAATGCCGGCCGCGTTACGTGCGGCCAGTTAGCAAAGGCGATGGAGGTGAGGGAGAAAACAGGCCAACGGTTGAGCCGTTGTTTAGTCAGCCTGGGCTATCTTTCGGAAACTGCGCTGCTGGAGATATGGGAACGCCAGCTGGGCTTTAAGCGGATTGAGCTGATCCCTGCGCAGATTGAACATCATCTCTCCGGGCTGATTCCCCGGACAATGGCCGAGCTCCATCTGGTTATTCCGGTGGCCCGCCGTGCACAAATGCTGCTGCTGGCAATGGCTGATCCGACCGACACTGCCGCTATTGAGGCTGTCCGCGCAGCTGCCGGCATTCCTGTCGAGCCGCTGCTGGCAGAGGAAGACGCCATTTTAGCGGCAATTAACCGGGTTTATGCCGCTAACCCGCCCGGACATTCATTGCCGCCAAAGCTGGAAGAACTGCCGTTGCCGGAAATGGTTAACACGCTGATCTCACAGGCGATACACGAGCAGGCCAGTGATATTCATCTAGAACCGCAGGAGCGGCATTTTCGCATCCGCTTGCGTATTGACGGTTTTTTACGGGAATTTGCCTTGTTTCCCCGCAGCCTTCACGCGGCTGTTGTCTCCAGGCTTAAGCTGCTCAGCGATATGGATATTGCTGAAAAGCGGCTGCCGCAGGACGGACGGCTGAAAGTGAGGGAGGCCGGCCGGGAAGTAGACATTCGTGTCGCAACGCTGCCGACAATTCTGGGAGAGAAGATGGTACTGCGTCTGCTCGACCGGCAGGATGATTTATGGGATTTGAACCGGCTTGGCCTGTCGGAACAGGTGCTGACACAGTATCGCAGTCTTTATCAGCAGCCCTACGGGTTGATCTTGATCACCGGCCCCACCGGCTCCGGCAAGACGACAACCCTGTATTCGACCTTGACGCTACTGAACCAGACTGACCGTAATATCATAACAGTAGAAGATCCGGTAGAATATCAATTGACCGGGATTAGTCAAGTACAGGTTAATCTAAAGGCCGGTATGCAATTTGCCAATGGATTGAGGGCTATTTTGCGGCAGGACCCTGATGTAATCATGGTAGGGGAGATTCGCGATATGGAAACGGCGGACATTGCGATCCGTGCGGCTTTAACCGGTCATCTTGTATTCAGCACTTTACATACCAACGATGCGGCTGGGGCGATTGTCCGGCTGCTGGAGATGGGAGCAGCCCCTTTTTTGGTCGCGTCTTCGGTGCTGGGGGCGGCTGCGCAGCGGTTGGTCCGAACAATTTGTCCGGACTGCCGCGAACAATATTGGCTGCCGCCCGCTTCCCCGGAACGGGCTTACTGGGGCCTTGGCTCCGGTCCTGTCAGGTTATGGCGGGGGCGAGGCTGTTCTGCCTGCGGTCAAACCGGTTATAAAGGCAGGATGGCGATTGTTGAGTTGATGCCGGTGACTGCCGCCTTGAGGAATTTAATTCAAAATAGTGCTGAGCATGCTGCCATAGCCGCCTGCGCCGTTAGAGAAGGCATGGTCAGCATGCATCAGGATGGCTTGGATAAAGCGCTCGCAGGCCACACCACGCTGTCAGAGGTCAGGCGGGTTGCCTGTGCGCTGCAGTAAGGAGAATTCTTTATGAGGGTTGAAGCGATTTTGGCGGAAGCTATGCTGCGACAGGCCTCTGATGTGCATTTGACGGTCGGTCTGCCGCCAATGCTGCGAATTAACGGTCAACTGGCAGCGACGGATGCGGCTCCGTTGTGCTCAACTGATACGGAGAAGATGCTGGCGGCGCTGGCGTCAGACATACAACTGCGGCAGTTTGCCATCGCTGGTGACCTTGATTTTGCGGCTGCTTTTGCCACCGGTCGCTGCCGGGTAAATGTCTTCCGGCAGCAAGGCTCTGTTGCCCTGGCGATACGAATCATCAATCAACAACCGCCGTCATTGGCCGAACTTGGCCATCCTGCCGCTTTATTTGGTCTTGCCCGACTGACTCGCGGTCTGGTGCTGGTTACAGGGCCAGCCGGCAGCGGCAAATCGACAACGCTGGCGGCACTGCTCGATTTGATCAATAGTGAACGTAATTGTCATATCCTCACTCTGGAGGACCCGATTGAATATGTCCACCGTCATCGCAGAAGCATAGTGCATCAGCGCGAGATTTATCACGACTCGCAGACTTTTGCCACGGCTTTACGCGCCGCTCTGCGCGAAGATCCCGATGTTATCATGCTGGGGGAAATGCGCGATCCGGAAACGATTACGACTGCTGTCACTGCGGCTGAAACAGGCCATCTGGTATTGGCAAGTCTGCATACGGGAGGGGCCATTCAAACCATAGACCGGATTGTGGACAGCTTTCCCGCCTACCAACAGCAGCAAGTCCGGAGCCAGCTGGCCAATGTGCTGCAAGGCGCGGTTGCGCAGCAACTGCTGCCGCGTGCCGATGGCAGAGGCCGAATTGCCGCTTGCGAAATTTTGATTTGCACACCGGCAATAAGCAATTTGATCCGGGAGGGAAAGACACATCAAATCGCTTCCCTGATGCAGACCGGATCACGTTACGGTATGCGGACAATGGACAACAGTCTCAACGAATTATGCAGCCGCGGACAAATCAGTCGGGAAACGGCACTGGCCTATGCCGCGGGAATGCTTACCGCTAATTAGGAGGGCATTATGCCGCTTTACTCGTATACGGCCCGCGACAGCGGCGGGCGGCTCGTCAGCGGTTCGTTTGACGCTTCCAGCCGTGCCGAGGCGGCGGCCTATGTTCGCAGTCAAGGTCTGTATATCACGAAACTTTCTATTCCTAATCAGTGGGCGGTTTTGGCCGGCAATTGCCTGGGGGGCGGCGTGAGCAGGCGTGATCTGGCAATCTTTTGCCGTTTGTTTGCGGTTATGCTGAGTGCGGGATTGCCAATACATGCAACGTTGACAGTGCTGATTGAGCAGACAGCGAATAGACGGCTGCGGGAAGCGACCCGGCAGGTTTTTGCCCGGGTGCAGGAAGGAAAGCCGCTTGGCGGCAGTTTTAGCGAGCAGCCGCGTATCTTTCCGGCGGTAATGCTTAGCATGCTCAAGGCTGGGGAGCTGGGAGGCTCTCTTGACAGTGTGCTGACTCGTCTGGCCATTCAGTTTGAGAACGAGCACCGTCTGGAGGAAAAAATTAAATCAGCCCTGGCGTATCCGCTGGTCGTTATTGTCATGACGCTGTTAGCAGTTGGTTTCTTACTGATTTTTGTATTGCCGGTTTTTGTTCGCCTGTTTGTTACGTTTCAGCTGGAACTGCCGCTGCTGACGCGCCTGCTGCTGGCGGCAGGCGCTTGGGTACAGGTGTATTGGCCGCTGCTGCTGTTGTTGACCGCCGGTAGCGCCGCCCTGTTCTTCTATTGGGAAAAGCAGCCGTCTTTCCATCGCTGGATTGATCCGCTGCTGCTGCGTCTGCCATTGGTTGGCTTGCTGCTCCATAAGCTGGCTATCGCCCGTTTCAGCCGTACTTTAGGCAGTTTGCTGCGCGGCGGTGTGCCGGTTTTGCAAGCTATTGAAGTGGTAAAATACGCAGCGGTCAATCAAGCGATTGTTCAGGCCTTGAGCCGGACACAGAACGGTATTTGCCAGGGGATTGAACTGGCAGTTGCCTTAAAGGCCAGCGGTATGTTTCCGCCGCTGGTTGTGCAGATGATCGCGATTGGTGAGGCAACGGGCGCCTTGGATAGTATGCTTGATAAGATTGCCGATTTCTACGAAAGTGATGTTGATGCAATGGCCGGCCGGCTCAGCAGCATGCTGGAGCCATTGGTTATCGGCATCCTCGGTTTGCTTATCGGCTTGATCGTGTTTGCTGTGCTGCTGCCCATCATGGATGCCATCAGCGGTGCGGCATTGCGCTGAAAGGAGAGGTGGAGAAATGGGTGAAAGACAGCAGCAAGGCGGTTTTACGCTGGTTGAACTGGTCATCGTAATTGCCATCATCGGCATTTTAGCGGCGATGGCGGTACCAAAATTCGGCGAATTGACCGCAAATGCGAACGGTGCCAAGGTGCTTGCCGATCTGCGGACTATTGACAGTGCCATTGCCATGGCAGCTGCCAATGGAATTACTGTCAATGAGCTTAACCAGACAGCTGCCTATCTGCAGGCTGTTCCTTTGCCGCCTGGCGCCAATGCGGCATTGAAGTTAAGGAAAAGCAGCGATGGCTTGATGGCGGACTATACAGTACCAGCGGCGCCGGCTTACAGCGTTCATAACGGCAGAGCGGCGCTGAAGATCAGTGATGGCAAGTATATTTATGCCAGCGGTGGTTATTGAGCGGCGTTCGGCAGCCAGGCCTGAATAGGAGGCAAAAGTGACGTTTGTTTTTATTGCGCTGGCAGGTCTTATTGTTGGCAGCTTTCTGACTGTCTGTATTTACCGTATTCCACTGAGCCAGTCTATTGTTTTTCCACGTTCATACTGCCCGCATTGCCAGAAGAGTCTTACCCCGATGGAGCTTATTCCGTTACTAAGTTATCTTTTGCTGGCAGGGCAATGCCGCCATTGTCAGCAGGCGATTGCGTTCCGCTATCCGGCGGTCGAGCTGCTGACTGCCATCCTCTTTGCTTTTTGCTTTGCCGCTTGGGGCTGGAGCAGCCGCCTGATTGCCGCCTGGATTTTTAGTTCGTTTCTCGTCGTTATCACCTGGATTGACTTGGAACACCAATTGGTACTGAACCGCGTTTTAGTGTGGTTTTCATTGGCCGGTTTTTTCGCTGGCGCCGGACTGGGGACACCGGTGCTGGCAGATATGCTGATCGCAGCTGCCGGAGGTGGCAGCTGCATGCTGCTGATTGCTGTTCTCAGCCGGGGCGGAATGGGCGGCGGCGATATCAAGCTCACTGCCGCGCTGGGCATCTGGCTGGGCTGGCAGGGGACCCTTTTAGCCTTGTTTCTCGCATTTGTTTTTGCTGGTCTGACGGGAGTTTTCCTGCTGCTGGCGCGGATAAAGGGACGTAAAGACATGATTCCTTTTGCACCTTTTCTGTGCGCCGGTGCCTTTATGGCTCTTGTGTACGGTGCGAAGCTTTTAACGTGGTACTTCGGCCTGACGAGGTGAAATCATGCAGCGTGGATTCAGCCTGATCGAAGTTATCCTGGTACTGGCGGTTACGGCAATTTTAGCTGCGACTGCCGTGCTGCGAACTGGCGATTCCCTGACGTTGCGAGAACTGGAGGATTCTGCCCAGCAGCTGGCGGCAGACATTCGCTGGACGCAGCAGGAAACCGTCAACCGTACTGCCGGCATGCCGACACCGATGATTACTTTTTACAGTCACGGCTACTCGATTGAAGCCGGTTTAGGTAATCGGCTAAAACCGTTTACCCGGTTTCCCGTTTCGGTTCAATTGGCCGGGACGCCCCAGCCGTTGACTTTTACACTGGAAGGCAGACCGGCTGCCGGCGCAACGCTAATGCTACAGCAAAGCGGCAAACCGT
Organism: uncultured Pelosinus sp.; assembly: GCA_900542835.1. GTDB lineage: Bacteria > Bacillota > Negativicutes > Sporomusales > Acetonemataceae > Anaerosporomusa. Next base: position 16,732 of record UQPB01000002.1, read on the forward strand.
CTCGCTTCCGCTTTGTCATTGTTTTGCAGACAACCGGCAGAGTCAGAGTGGTGGATAGGTTATGAGACAAGGGCAGAGAGGTTTTATCCTCATTGAAATCCTGGTGGTTATTGTCCTGATCAGCACGGCGCTGACAGCTGCGGCCGCTCTGTACAGACCGGCGATTTTAAGCCGTTCCGGAGCTGCCGAAATGACCGCTGCCGCCGCTTTGGCACAGAAGCAGATGGAGCTGCTGAAAGCAAGACCAGCGTCCTTCTGGCGCAGTCCGCCGGCAATCCTGCCCTGGCAGGGAAGCGAAACGATGCCGCTGCTGCTCAACGGTGTGGAGTATCAGGTGGTCACCCGGGTAGTCGGTACCGGTAATCCGGCCGAGGTTGCAGTCAATGTGTTTTGGCCTAAAGACACCGGCATGCAGTCGCTGCAACTGACGGCATTCTTTTTTGCCGATTAACTGCGCGGCGGTTGCGGTCCTAAGGAGGAGCAATGCGGAAATGGCTATCGACGGCGGGATCTACGCTGATTGAACTGGTGACAGGAATTTGCCTGGCCGGGGTGCTGTTAACGGCCTTGTTTCATATGCTGGCCGTTTCGCTTCAGGCCCGGGCTCAGGCGGACAGCTGGCTGGAGGTACAGCAGACAGCGCGCCATGCTTTGGACAGCATGGTGAGGGATATTCAATTTTCAGATGCGATTCTGGCGGTCAGCCCGGAGAAAATCAGTTTTCGCAAGCGCCTTTTCGGTGAGGATCATATCAGCTACTGGCTTGACCGATCAGCGGCGGCGGCGGTCATCCGCCGCAATCAAAATGCCGGAATCAATCAGCCGCTAACCGGCGGCGGGTCAAAGACGACGATCAGCGTAAGCCAGCTGCAGTTTGCGGTTCTACGGGTTGATGCGGCGGGGCAGCCGCTGACAGTCGGGATTCAGCTGACGGTTACGGATCTGGCAATCGGGAGTCCTGAAAAGCGGCCTGCTTTCACGTTAGTAACGGCTGTAACCGGTATGAATATCAGACGTTAGCAGCAGGGGAGGCGGATACTCTATGCAATCCGGCCAAACGGGGTCAATCGCCATTTTTGCTATTGTCGCCTTGTTGTTGGTTTGCGCGGCCGGTGCAGCGCTGGTGCCGCTGACAGCAACCGAGTCGGCTATGGCCTCCGCCTATCGAGACGGAATAGCAGCACAATATCTGGCTGAGTCAGGCGCGCGCTGGGGGCTGGCGTATCTGCAGTCTCAGGTTGCCAATCCCGGGACCCGGGAGGCTATTCTGGCAGAAACAGACAGTGCCGCCGGCAAAGCTTACGTTCCCATGGGGCTGATCGGGGGATTAGCTGGTACCGGCCCGACCGCGGGAACTGTTGCGGTTGTAATAAAACGCGATCCTGCTGATCCGGGCAATCGTGGTAAACGCATTGTTGTCGGCACGGCTGCGGCAGGGATCAGGCAGGCGCGTCGGCAGGTGCTGATTCCGGTGTTGATCGTTGCTGCGGCAGGGGAGACGGAACTGAAGCCGGGATTATGGTCAAACCATTAAATGGTCAGGAGGCAGAGCTATGCAATTAAAGAATTATATGGAAGATCTGGTATGGCAGCAGTTGGAGGAAGTTTATGAACAACAGCCAGAAATGTGCCGCTGCCAGCAGTGCCGCTATGATGTAGCGTCTTTGGCACTGAATATGCTGCCTCCACGCTATGTCGTAACGGCGACCGGTGAGGCATATACCCGTGTGAAGGCACTGGAACTGCAATTTATGATTGATATTATCAGTGCCATCTCCCGGGCGATGATTATCGTTCAGGCGAAGCCGCGTCATTAAGGTGAATAGGCACAGTATCAGCCGCATGTTAACCCGGCAGGACAACCGGCTGCTGGGGGTTGATATTGGCAGCGGCTTTATCAAGGTTGCCGAGCTGGATTGTTCCTGCAATCCACCGCAGCTGACTGCTGCCGCTGCAGTTGAACTGCCGGCGGAGACCCTGCAAGCAGGGGTTATAACTGAACCGGCTGTACTGGCGGATCAACTGCGGCGTCTATTGGTCGCCGCCGGCTGTCGCAGCCGCCAGGCCGTATTTGCTGTCGGAGGACAGGCGGCGGTTGTTAAGGAATTGCGGTTGCCGGTCATGAAAGAAAATGAACTAAATGAAGCGTTACGCTGGGAAATCGGCAGTCATATTCCCTTTGCGCCGGACAGCTATTATTATGACTATGCTGTTGCCGGCCGCAGCGGTCAATTGCTGCGGATTATCACTGTCGCCGCCCGCAAGGCTGCTGTCGATGCGCTGGTTGCTTTGGCGCAGGCCGCGGAACTAAAGCCGGTTGCTGTCGATATCGAAATGCTGGCGGCAGGGCGGGCTTTAGCAGGACCGGAGCAGGGAACGGTGCTGGTGACGGATATTGGCAAGCATGGCAGCCAGCTTGCGCTGTTTAATAAGGGGATTCCGCTTGCCGTGCAGACTTTTGGCTGGGGTGGCCAAGACTTTACCCGTGCGATTGTGAAGTCGCTCGGTCTTACCGACACCGAGGCTGAATCTCTTAAACGCCACCAATCCGGCCTGCTGCCGCCGGCAATACTGGACGCGGCGGGTGATTTGCCACAAGGGCTGACTGCCGTTGCCAGGGAACTGGCGGACGCGATTGCCCGCACTGCTGCTGAATGGTCCTCCCGGGAGTCTGTGGTCATTGATCAATTAGTGTTAAGCGGCGGCGGCGCCAGGCTTGGCAACCTTGATAGCTATCTGGTCACGCGGACCGGCCTGTCTGTGGTCGGACCCAATCCGGAAATCTGTCCGTCCGTCTCACTGGACGCGCGGTATATCGGCGATTGCGGCTGCCAGTTACCAATTGCAATCGGGCTGGCACTGCGGGGAGGCAAATAATGCTGATTAATTTATTGCCGCCTAGACAACGGGTGCCGTATTGGCAAACTGCCAGATTTCTGGCGATTGCCACCGTTGCTGTTGCTGTATGCCTTGTTTTTATATGGGGCGGTCTGGTATATAGCGAAACCGATCTGGAAGCCCGCCTGCAGCAAGTGGTGCAACAGCATGAGCTGTTGCAGCCAACGCTGGCGCAGTTAGCGCATGCGGAAGCAAAAGAAAATTCGCTTCGCAGCGGTCGACATATTCTATTGGCGTTAACGCAGGAGCGGCTTCCTCTTTATGCCGGCATTGTCCGTTTGGGAGCCAGCGTAACGGAAACGGTTTGGCTGGTCGAAGTGAATGCTGATAAAAATGGACTGAAAGTCAGCGGATTGGCACAAAGCTATGCGGATGCTACTGCTTTTTTTGCTCTTATCAGGAAGGATGCCTTGTTCAAGGATTTTAGCCTCATTCGTATTGAGCAGGAGCCTGCCGGCACTCTTTTTGAGTTCCGGACAGGCTTCGGGGAGATATGAATGCCAATGTCAGCTGTATCCCGCCGTCATCTTTGCGTTGTTTGTCTGGGGCTGATGCTGTTGCTTTGGCTATTCGCCGTTCTTGTCTATTGGCCCTGGCAGCAGCGAATGACTTTGCTGCAACAGCAATTGCAGCAGGAATTGGCTGTAATTGAACTCGCCCAGCGCTTTATCATCCGGCACCCGGATCCTCCCGGCTATCTGCGGCAGCTTGACCAAAAGCTGGCTGTTCTGAACCGGTATTTGCCACCCTCTGATCCGGGCGGCGACTTGTTTTCAAAAAATGCATTGCTGTTTGACGACAGTGGTCTTAGGCTGCTGGCTATTAAATCAGAGCCGGCTGGCGGGCAAAGCGGCTACGGGCAGGCTTCTCTGGAAATGACTGTGAGCGGAGATTTCTTCCAGATTATGCGGCTGATCAACCAATTGGAGAGCGGACCGCCTTTTATGTTGATTTCACATATTCGCTTGCAGCTTAAACCGGCCGGTCTTGAAAGTACAATTATGATCAGCCATTTTTTCCAAGATAGGCGCTGATTAATGAACCAGTCAGATTGACGAGAGATTTTTTGACTGCCAAGGAAACCAGACTGCAGGAATAGCAACGCTCTTTTTCCGGCTGGCTGACGCAGCCAGCCGGAAAAAGAGCTGGCAAGCTGCGCCGTGGCATTAAGCAGTGCTTACCTAGCGCAGCCGGATTTGTCTTTCCCAACCCGACCGCCATCGTTTCCTCAATTGTAATTATCGCTCTGTGTCACTGGCTGTGACCGCGGAGTGGTTTTTTATTGCAGCGGTTGAGAGAAACGTTATGGATGCATGCAGAATAAACTATAGTGGTATGCACTCCTGTGGAGGTGAGTGGATGGAGGATACTCAGCTTGTTTCGCTGAATGCGTCTAACCCGGCCGGTATGCAGACTGTTTTGTCGCTGATGCAAGTGCAGCACAATTATATCTCCCAATTATATGGCATACTGATTAACGCCTGCTCGGACGGTGAGATTGCGCGCAACCGAGAATTCGCTGCTTTTGCGCAGCATTTTTTACAATTTGTTCAGCACCACTCCAGCAGTCTGGGATTCACGCAGGCGCTTGATACGATACGGGTATATCATTTTGTCTTGCTGGAATTACTTCTGGACACGCAGATTGTGGCAGCTGCAGAACAACTGGAATTGGCTATCAGCAGTCTGGAATCGGTTCAAAGTACGCCGGCTATAGCAGCTGCGCCGCAATTGACTGTCTTACACTATGGCATGGATTTGCTGGAAGAGGTCCAGCTTAACATTATTACGTTAGTTGAGGAGATGGTCGCTGTCTCGCGGCGAGGCCAGCTGCAAAACTAAGAAAGGCAACTTTTGTAAATTACTGTTATTGAGAAGTTGTATTGTATATGGTAGTATACATGTAGATTATTTGTGTGGACTGAAGGCCGCTGCGGCAGGATACAGAGTACACCTGTTGTCTCTGTGTTTGACGAACCCGCTTGGCGGCTCATGAAACGGGAGTGGACAGCCATGGAGGATAAACACTTATTGGAATTGCTGGAGTCGTACCGCCTGGGGCAGATTACTGCGCAGGAAGGCGTGGCCGCGCTGCGCAGCCTGCCGTATGAAGATTTGGGCTTCGCAAAGATTGATCATCACCGCGTTATCCGTCAGGGCTTTCCGGAGGTGATTTTCTGTCAGGGAAAGACACCTGGCCAAGTTGCGGCAATTGCCAGCCAACTGGCCGGTCACAACAACAACCTGCTGGCCACCCGTGCCGATCCTGCTGTATATGAGGCGGTAAAGCAGGTTATTCCTGACGCTGTATATTATGAACAGTCACGGTTAATTACCGTACAGCGAGCTGCTGACCGTGTTAGCGATCCCGAACGGTTTATCCTGGTCATTTCCGCCGGCACCAGTGACATTCCGGTGGCAGAGGAAGCGGCAATTACGGCCGAGATGATGGGAAATACGGTTAAAACTGTTTATGATGTCGGCGTTGCCGGCATTCATCGCTTGCTCTCGCAGTATGAGCTGCTGCGGCAGGCCAATGTCGTAGTGGTCGTTGCCGGCATGGAAGGCGCTCTGGCCAGCGTGGTCGGAGGTATGGTCGCCAAGCCGGTTATTGCCGTGCCGACCAGTGTCGGCTATGGTGCCAGTTTCGGCGGTGTAGCAGCATTGCTGGCTATGCTTAACAGCTGTGCGGCCGGCATCGCCGTTGTCAATATTGATAACGGTTTTGGCGGCGGCCGCTTGGCCAGTATGATCAACCAAATGAGGTGAAACAATGGCTGTTGTTTATTTAGATTGTTTTTCAGGGGTTAGCGGCAATATGCTGCTGGGTGGCTTGCTGGATCTGGGCCTGCCGGAGGAATTATTGCGCTCGACGCTGGCCAAGCTGCCTGTTTCGGGGTATGAACTGCAGGTCAGCCGGGTAGAGAAGCAGGGGATCAGCGCCGCTTATGTTGATGTCAAACTGACGAAACGGCAGCATCACCGTCATTTACCCGATATTCTTGATATCATTGCCAAGGCTGATCTGGCACCGGCTGTCCGCGAAAATGCAGCCGCCATTTTTCTGCGGCTGGCGGCGGCGGAAGCCAAGGTACATAATGCAGCTCCAGAGGATGTTCACTTCCATGAGGTCGGCGCGGTCGACGCGATTATTGATATTGTCGGCACCGCATTCGGCTTTCACGAGTTAGGCATTGGTGAGGTATATGCATCCAAGCTGCATGCCGGCGCCGGCTTTGTTAAATGCGCTCACGGCGTAATGCCAGTGCCGGCGCCGGCAACGGCCGAGCTGCTGCAGGGAATTCCCTGGTATGGCGGTGATATCAAACGCGAACTGGTTACGCCGACTGGCGCGGCGATTATAAGCGTTCTGTCCAAGGGATTTGGGACAATGCCCGACCGTTTTGTCAGCCGCAAGATTGGCTATGGTGCCGGTACCTGGAATCTCGAGATCCCGAATGTGCTGCGCATTCTTTACGGCGATATTCAGCCGCGGCAGGATCAGTTACTGGTCATTGAGTGCAATATTGATGATATGAATCCGCAGGATTATCCGGCGGCAATGGACAGGCTGTTTGCCGCCGGTGCCCTGGATGTCTGGCTCACGCCGGCGATGATGAAAAAGAGCCGTCCGGCGCATGTGCTCTCTGTTCTGGCGCCGGCAGCGGTGCTGGAAATGGTGGCGCAGACAGTGTTAAACGAAACCACCAGCATCGGCCTGCGCTATTTTCCGGTTGAGCGTCTGATTGCCGACCGCAGCGAATTGACGGTTCAGACTGTCTGGGGCGTTGTCAGGGTTAAAGTCAGCCGTTACCAAGGGAAAGTATGTCAAATTACGCCTGAATATGAGGACTGCCTGCAGTTGTCACAGGTCTGCGGTGAGCCGGTGCGGATTATTCGGCAGGCGGCTCTGGCAGCGGCTTTTATGCTGCCAGAAACCGATTAGGGAGGAAGTATGGCTGTATTGGAGGATGCGGTTGCCGCTGTCTCGGCGAAGCTGCAGGAAAATGATCTGACAATTGCTGCTTCCCGTGCCATTGCCTATGGCATTCAACTGACTGTCAGCGATGGCCAGGAGGCAATTGCGGTTAATATTTACAGTGGCAAAAAAGGCCTTTCTCTAACTGTGGGCGGTTCAGCCGCCAGCCCGCTGCGGCGGAAAGCGGAAGCTCTGCTGGCTGTTGCCGCGCGTTCTCCGGCTAAGCCCGCTGTGGCAGATCACGATCTTGACCTCAGCGGGATGGAAGGGTTTGACGGGCGCTGGATAGGAACAGACGAATCCGGCAAGGGCGATTTTTTTGGGCCTCTGGTTGCTGCCGCCGTGCTGGTTGATGCAGAAACGCAAGAGCGGCTGATCGCGAGTGGCATTAAAGATTGCAAAGTCTTATCGGATGCAAAGGTGCGGACTCTGGCCGCCGCTGCCCGTGAGATCTGCCAGGGCCGTTATGTTGAGCTGGAGCTGCAGCCGCTTCGCTATAATGCTTTATACCAGAAACTACGAAGCGAAGGGAAAAACCTCAATCAACTGCTTGCCTGGGCTCACGCCAGGGTACTTGAGGATTTGCTGCAGAAGCAACCCTGCCGTTTTGCTATTATTGATCAGTTTGCTGATGAACGGTTGGTTTTGTCGCGGCTTATGGAGAAGGGCCGGAGTCTGACATTGGTGCAAAGCCATCGGGCCGAACGTGATATCGCAGTCGCAGCCGCCTCGGTTTTGGCCAGGGATCGCTTCTTGTCCGGACTGGACCGCTTACAGGCGGAATATGATATGGAATTCCCTAAAGGGGCTTCTGCTGCCGTCATTGCCACGGCTCGCCGCTTTGCGGCCGCCAGAGGGAAAGAGGCTTTGGCGGCGGTGGCTAAAACACATTTTAAAACAATGGATGCCCTGTAGGCATAGGTAAGGCAGGCTGCGGGCAGACCCTAGGAGGCACTGTATGAGAGACGTACAAAGTTCCAATGATGCGCGCGGAATTGCCATTCAGAAAGTTGGTGTTACCGATGTGCATCTGCCATTTCAGATTAAGACACAGGCCGGTGCATTTCAGTCGGTTTTAGCACGGATCCGGTTGACGGTGGATTTGCTCAAGGAATATAAGGGAACGCATATGAGCCGGTTCATTGAAGCCCTGTTTGCCTGGAGCCAAAAACCGGTTTCCTACCGGGAAATCGAACAATTGCTGAACGATGTTCTGCAGCGGCTGGATGCCCGGCGTGCCGGCGTTTGCATCCAGTTTAAATATTTTATTGAGAAGACGGCGCCGGTAACCGGTTTAAAAAGCATCCTTGATTATGACTGCTCGTTTTCCGGTCAACTGATTCAGGGGGAAAGACTGGCATTTACTCTGGGACTGGCGGTGCCCTTTACCTCGCTCTGCCCTTGCAGTAAGGAAATCGCCGATTACGGTGCGCATAATCAGCGCGGTGTGATGCGGGTGCAGCTGCGACAGCGGCCGGGCAAATTTATCTGGATTGAAGAGCTGGTGGCCCTGCTTGAACAGCAGGCAAGCTGCCCCGTTTTTCCACTACTGAAGCGGGAAGATGAAAAGTATGTGACTGAGAAGGCTTACGAGAATCCGAAATTTGTTGAGGATGTTTTGCGTGATATGGTGCTGGCACTGCGAGGCGTCGATGGTATCGAATGGTTTGAAGCGGAATGCGAAACGTTTGAATCCATTCATAATCATAATGCCTATGCCAGTCATAGTGAACACTGCCGGGCCTGAGCCGGTTTTTATTAAAGAACGGAGTGATGATGATGGACTATGCTTGGGCTGAACGGCTGAGCGGCATGGAAGATCCGGCGATTAAAAATCTGTTGAAAACAATGCAGAGGCCGGATGTAATTTCACTGTCTGCCGGATCACCTGCGCCGGACTCGTTTCCGGTAGCTGAACTGGCCGCTGCTTTTAATGCTGTTCTGGCTGATCAGGGAGCCGCGGCATTGCAATACGGTGTCAGCGAAGGGTATCTGCCGCTGCGGCAATGGGTCGCCGATAGGGCCGCCCGTCAAGGCATCCGGTGCGGGTCTGAGCAGGTAATGATCACGAACGGGTCGCAGCAGGCACTTGATTTGATTGCCCGTATCCTGCTTGATCCCGGTGACTATGTGGCGGTGGAAAATCCAACTTATCTGGCGGCTCTGCAGGTGTTTAGGGGCTATCAAGCCAGGCTGCTGCCGATCGACATGGATCAGGACGGCATGCGGATCGATCAACTGGAGGCCGTTATTCAGAAACAGCGGCCTAAATTTATTTATGTTATTCCCACCTTTCAGAATCCGACAGGCATTTCAATGAATCTGGAGCGCCGGCGGCAGCTAGCCGCACTGGCCGATCACTACCAGATTCCACTTATAGAGGATAATCCCTACGGTGAATTGCTTTACGAGGGCGAGGCGCTGCCGGCGATTAAAAGCTTCTCGGACAGCCGTTGGCTGCTTTATGCCGGCACGGCTTCAAAAATTATCGCTCCCGGGCTGCGTTTGGGCTGGTTAATCGCGCATCCCGATTTTATTGACCGGGCGGCTACGGCGAAACAAGCCGGTGATGTGTTGTCCAATTCATTGACCCAGCGCGCTGTCTACCGTTATGTCACTGACAACGATCTTGAGGCGCATGTGCAATCAATTATTGAGCGCTACCGGCAGCAGCGGGATGTCATGCTTGAAGCCATGCACCAGTACTTTCCTGCCGGCGTGAAATGGCAGACGCCACACGGTGGAATGTTTCTTTGGGTGACGCTGCCGGAAGGGACGGACGCGTCGGACTTGCTGCCCCTGGCAGTTGAGCAGGCAAAGGTTTCTTATGTGCCGGGGCCGCCGTTTTACGCCGAAAGGGGCGGCGCTAACACGCTGCGGCTGAATTTTTCCAACCCCGCGCCGGATCTTATCCGGGAAGGAATTAAGCGCCTGGGGGATTTACTGCGGCTGCATATCAACTGAACAGCAAAAAAGGCGGCTGTGCTGAAACCCTTGTTTCCACAGCCGCCTTTTGGTGTCTTTGCCTTATTGCTGAATGGGGCGCTCCAATTCGCTCATCAGGTTTGGATAGACAAACTGACAGGAATCGGGATACATGCCTAACTTAGCCAGCTCTTCCATGACCACTGCAGACACGGGATTTTCAAACTCGATTAGATTTTTTCCTGACAACAGTGGCGCATCTTCGACTAGGATGATTAAGTAAAGCTTAGCCTCCGGTGCAGTTTCCGGCACGTCCTCCCGGTCGAGCGGGATTTGCGGAAACAGCCGCAGCGTTGCGCAATACTCGCCTAAGGAATCTGTGATTTGGGCGCGGTAAGCGTTTAACCAGAGTGTACGCGCCAGCTTGATTGTAAATGGGGTATTAAACATGCGGGACATCCTTTCCTGGTACCTCGTCAAGCTGGAAACGGCGGGGTAATGCCATTTGCAGCAATGACGCAGTACATACCTTATCTTGATAGTTAATTATACCACTATTGGGCAAGAGTCTGCCAACAAAAAGCAGGCGGCTGTCAGGTAAGCCTGCATACGGCGGCTGGATGCGTCAAGGAGCAATTATTTTTATGATCGGCAGGACTTCGCGACAAATCATGGAATATATTATTGGATATGATATTGTTGTTATGACAGTGCGCTGCTGTCATAATCGAGGAGATGGGTGGCGTTCCTCGGCTGCCGGTTCACGGCATGCTGGAATGTCCAATGTTGAGAAAGAAGGGCTTATGTTTCATGCGAATTGCGATTATTTCCATTACGAATGAGGGCGCCCGGCTGGCAGATCGCTTGACTGCGTCGCTGCAGGGAGAAATTGAAATTTTCGCCAAGGTGGGCCGCAATCCGGCTGGCGCTAAAGAATATAATCACTTAGGACAATTGGTTGCAACCCTATTTCACCAGTATGACAGTTTTGTCTTTATTATGACGGTGGGGGTAGTGGTGCGGATTATCGCGCCGCATGTCCGCGACAAACGCTATGATCCGGCCGTTGTTGTTCTCGATGAGGCAGGCAATCATGCCATCAGTCTGCTTTCAGGACATCTGGGACATTCCAATGCGCTGACAACGCTGCTGGGCCAAGCCGTTCAGGCGAAAGCGATTATTACTACCAGCAATGATACACTGCAAAAGCCGGCTGTCGATCTGCTGGCGGTCAAGCTTAACGCCGCAATTGAACCATTTGACAATCTGTGTATTATGGATGCGGCAATTGATCATGGCGAAAATGTGGCCTTTTTTATTGATACATCGCTTGTTAACTATGAAACATATCTTGTCACCGCTGCGGAGTTTGATATTACCTTGCTTGATATCAAAGATCTGACTAAGGTGGATAACTATGACGCGGCGGTTGTCATTACCGATAAAGACCTTTATATGGTGAAACCCTGCTTGTTCCTGCGGCCGCCGACCCTGGTAGCCGGCATAAGCTGCCGGCAGGATACGTCCAGTTCCGAAATTCTGAGCGCACTGGCTGATTCCTGTAAGAAGATCGGCCGCAGCATGAAGAGTATTGCCGCCATCGCTTCCAGTGAGGCGAGGGAGGATGAAATCGGTGTGCTGGCTACAGCCCAGCAAATTGAAGTGCCAATGCGGTTCTTTCCAATTGACGACTTGCTGCGGCATGCCGGCAGGCGGGAAGGCAGTCCGAACCCGGCGGATGCCAGGCTGGATCCGGCCAGCGTCTGCGAGACGGCGGCGTTGATGGCAGCCAAGGCGGACAGTCTGGTTCTCGCGGCCAGTCATTATGACAATGTTATTGTTGCGCTGGCTGAAGCAAAGTCATGCTGGTGGGAGTAGGCGTGTCGCGGGTTGACTACCAAAACAAGGGATGATAAAGAGAAAATGGGGAAAATAGTACTAGTAACCGGCGGCGCTCGCAGCGGCAAAAGCCGGTTTGCCGAAGAATACGCGCAACAGCTTAGCGATAAAGTTGCCTATATTGCGACCGCGCAAGTGCTTGATGCAGAGATGGCCGACCGTGTTAAGCTGCACCAGCAGCGCCGTTCGCACCAGTGGCGGACGTTTGAGGCCGCGGTTGACGCCGAGCAGGCGATCAAGGCGGCTGCGGATTTTCCGGTCATTCTTTTTGATTGTTTGACACTGTACACCTCTAACCTATTGTTGGCGGAGCAGGCGTCAAATATTGAGGACAGACGCGAGAGCATCCTGGGTAGAGCCGCCCAGCTATTCCAGGCGGCTCAGTCGGGAACAGCAACAGTCGTATTTGTGACCAACGAAGTCGGGCTGGGAATAGTGCCGGACAATGCGCTGAGCCGTGAGTACCGCGATCTTGCCGGCTGGATTAACCAAGCCGCGGCGGCCGCGGCGGAGGAAGTGTATCTGGTTGTCTGTGGTTTGGCGGTTGAATTGAAACGCATTGCTCACCCTGTCAATGCTGACGGCGGGTGGCGGTAAGATGCGGAATTTTATTACCGGTCTGCAATTCTTGACAATTATCCGGCTGTGGCCGGAGACTGAATGGTCGCCGCAGCGATTTGGCGGCAGTGTACGTTATTTCCCGCTGATTGGCGCCGTGGTCGGCGCTGTACTGGCAGGGCTTTGTCTGCTGGCTTCCGCGTGGCTGCCGCCGCACCTGACGGCAGCCTTGCTGCTTGTCGGCAATATTGTTCTTACCGGAGGCTTAATCTGCGACGGGTTCATGGATACGATGGACGGCGTGCTGTCGGGGCGTTCGCGTGAACGTATGCTTGAGATTATGAAGGATAGCCGGGTTGGCGCTAATGGCGTTGTCGCGTTTCTTTGCAGCATGCTGTTGCGCTGGTCGATCATCCTTGATTTTAGTGGCGATATGCTGCCTGCGGCGGTGTTTGCCGCTCCGGTTGTCGGACGGATGGGCATGGTAGCGGCCATTACGCTTTTTCCTTATGCCAGGCCTGCCGGAATTGGCAAAGCGTTTGCCGATTTTGCCGGCAGCGGTGCTTTACCGGTTGCGCTAATCAGCGGATTTGTGCTGATTGGTTTGGCTGCAAGGCCTATTTTGCTTGCGGCAGTGGCGGGCGTGGCTGCGGCCGCTCTGTTTGCCCGTTTTGCCTGCAGGCGCCTGGGCGGCGTTACCGGCGATATTTACGGCGCTGCCACCGAACTCGGCGAACTGTGTTTTTGGATCGCGGCTTTGCTGCTGGTGCTGCACCGGGCGTGATCCTGCAGAAGCCGCAGACAGGCGGTTTGCGGATACAATACAATAAGGGCGAAAGGTAATCGATAATGGCAGAGAATACAACCCGGGTAATTTTGGTACGGCATGGACAGACGGAATGGAATGTACAATTAAAATATCAGGGCCACAGTGAAGTGCCCCTAACCGCTATTGGGATTGAGCAGGCCAAGCTGGCCGCCGTCCGCCTGAGCCGCGAACCGGTTGCGGCGATTTATTCCAGTGATCTGGGAAGAGCTGCAGCAACGGCTCAATATATAGCCGCCGAACACCAACTGCAGGTTCAGCAGCTAAGGGCGCTGCGTGAATTTTATTTTGGCAATTGGGAAGGACTGCGGTTTCAGGAGGTCTCCGAGCGCTGGCCCCAGCAAAGCCTGGAGTTTTTTCAGCATCCGGAATCTGCCCGCGTGTCGGGCGGAGAGACATTTGCCGAAGTGCAGGCGCGGGCGGTGGCGGCGGTCAAACAACTGGTCGCACAGCATGAAAATAAAACCATTCTAGTGGTCTCTCATGGCGGTACGATCAGAACACTGCTGTGTGCCGCGCTAGGGTTGCCGCTGGAACGGGTCTGGGCAATTCGTCAGGATAATACCGCGGTTAATGTTATTGAATACTATCCGGATACAACGATGGTCGCTCTTGTCAATGATATTCACCATTTACAAGGCTAGTACCGTGTCAGGCCTAATTCAGTGTAAACTGGCGCGAGCTTTTCCACCATCCGGCGTTGTCCTAAAACTAAATTATAACATTGGCAGAACACGAGTACGTTATCCATAGCAGGAGTTTTCGGATCGGTGTGGAATATTTTTTCATAACGGGAGCTGGCTGAACAGCATAGTTTGACGGCGGGATGGCCAGAATACTCACAGAACGCTGGACAAGGAGAGAGGTGCGCTATGGATACAATGACCGATTTTTTGGGAAAAAAGGTTTGGGCTATTGTTGGCGCCACAGATAACCCCGCTAAATTCGGCTATAAAATTTACTGCAGCATGAAAGACGCCGGGTATACCGTTTATCCGGTCAATCCCGGTGTAGCCGATATTCAAGGCGAGAAATGCTATGCGTGCCTGCAGGATTTGCCGGAGAGCCCGGATGTGGTCGACGTTGTCGTACCACCTAAGGTAGGGGAGCAGATTATGCGTGACTGCGTTGCGGCCGGCGTCAAGAACGTCTGGCTTCAGCCTGGCGCCAATGCTGCCAGTGTGTCAAAAATCGCCAGAGAGCTTGGCCTTGAAGTGCTTGATTACGGTTGCGTAATGGCCGAGGTCCGCAAGCGAGGTATCATGCATAAATAGATACAGGGGCTAGAGTAAGATATAAGGAGGTATTTCAATGGCTGAGATGACTAATACCAATGAAGCAGCCTTTCAGACCGATGTTGTGGAAGCGAAAATCCCTGTGCTGGTTGATTTTTGGGCACCTTGGTGCGGTTATTGCACCAAACTGGCGCCGGTTCTTGATGAAGTGGCGGCAGAACTGGGTGATAAGCTGAAAATCGTTAAGCTGAATGTGGATGAAAACAGGGCACTTGCTCAGAAATATGGCGTAATGAGCCTGCCGACAATGCTGCTGTTCAAAAACGGCGAGCCCGGTGAACGGCTCATGGGCTTTATGCCCAAAACAAACCTGCTCGCAAAATTGAATCCGCATCTATAACTAATGACAGGATAGCGCCGCTAACAGCGTCTGGGTTTTCCAGACGCTGTTATATTTTTGCCTGCCGGCGAATAAAGACTAGATAAGCACTATTGATGGGTAAGGCAGGGGACAGTTATGCGGCAGCCGATGACAATCATGCTGATTGGATCTCCCAACGTCGGTAAAAGTATGATTTTTAACCAACTGACCGGATTGTATACTACTGTATCGAATTATCCCGGTACCACGGTGGATGTCAGCCGGGGTAAACTGCTGCTGGAAAGCGGTGTGTACGAAGTTGTCGACACGCCGGGAATCTATTCGTTAAGTCCGCTGACCGACGAGGAGAAGGTTACGCGCGCATTGCTTTGCGACGGACGGCCCAAATTGCTGGTGCAGGTGATTGATGCCAAGCATATCCGCCGTATGGGGCAATTGACGCTGGCCCTGCGCGACAGTCAACTGCCGATGATTGTCGTGTTAAATATGATTGACGAAGCGGAACGGCTGGGAATGGAGATCAATGCCGTTAGGCTGTCGGAGCAACTGGGCATCCCGGTTATTAAGACATCAGCTGTCAGCGGCAGGGGTATCAGTGAGCTGCGGCTGGCAATCGGTCAACAATGTATAGGCGGTGCACCTGTCTTGCCGCCGGAGCCGGAGTTCTCGCAGTGGCTTGAAGACAGTATTATAGCGATCGGCCGGTGTATCGGGGATTCTGCGGCTTATTGCCTGCCAACAAGGCTGATTGCCTTGCTGCTGTTGCAGGATGACCAGTTGATCTGGTCGCAAGCCAGACGGGAATCCAAATTCGGGGAAATTGCCCGCCTGGTCAATCGGATCAAACGCCAATTTCCGCGGCAACTGGCGGCTGTCATTATGGAGCAGCGCCAGGAAAGCCTGGAAAGACTGCTGGCTGGCTGTATATCGCGCAGAGAGAAGTCAAGTTTTAGCGTCAGTATGTTCACAGACAAACTGACGCGTGAGCCGCTAACCGGAATTCCGGTTCTTTTCTTTGTCCTGTATGTCGGGCTGTATTTGTTTGTCGGACGTTTTGGCGCCGGTGTAGCTGTTGATTACATAAATACTATTATTTTCGGCAATTATTTATTGCCAGTCTTTAATAGCTGGCTTCAAGATATTCCCTTTGCGCCGCTGCAAACTCTGCTTGGCGGTGAGTTTGGCATTGTATCGCTGGGGCTGCGGTATGCGGTCGGCATCATTTTGCCTGTCGTCGGCAGTTTCTTCCTGGCTTTTGCGCTGCTGGAGGATTCGGGCTATTTGCCGCGGCTGGCAATGCTGCTGAATACGGTCTGCCGTCTGTTTGGGCTTAATGGCAGGGGAATTATCCCGCTGGCTTTGGGGTTTGGTTGTGGCACAATGGCAGTAATGGTGACGCGGACGCTGGAGACAAAACGCGAACGGTTTCTGGCAACCCTGCTGCTGGCACTGGCAATCCCCTGCTCTGCCCAGTTAGGCGTTATTCTGGCTCTGCTATCAGGCAATCCGATGACGCTGTTTATCTGGCTGCTGACGATAACAGGGGTTTTCTTTAGTGCCGGGATACTGGCAAATTACCTGCTGCCGGGGCGGCAAAGTCCGTTTTATCTGGAATTGCCGCCAATCCGCCTGCCGCGGCCGGGCAATGTGATCGTCAAGGCCTACTCGCGGGTATGGTGGTATATGAAGGAGATTATCCCGGTGTTTATTTGTGTCAGTCTTATTCTCTGGCTGTCCGATAGACTGGGGTATCTGCAGCTTCTTGTCGCCTCGATCAGCCCCTGGCTTGGCCTTATGGGACTTCCACCTGAATTAGCGCCGGTGTTTTTACTGGGTTTTTTTCGACGCGATTATGGCGCTGCCGGACTGTACAACGCAGCCGCAGCCGGTCTGCTCAACCCTAAGCAGCTGTTGGTGGCCGCTGTCGCCTTAACCTTATTTTTACCCTGTATAGCTCAGATGGCAGTTATGATCAAGGAGCGCGGATGGCTGACGGCGCTGCTGCTGCTGATTTTCATCGCTCTGACCGCGTTTTGTGTTGCTTTTGTTGTTTCGCTGACAGTACAGCCGGCATGGCTTGAATAGAGGAGGGAAATCGTGAGCAAAAGAACGGTTAGTTCTTTGCAAGCCGGTGAACGAGCCCGCATTACCGGATTCGCCAAGATTGATCCCCGTCATGAGCGCAACCTGCTGGCGCTGGGGCTGTTTGCCGGGGTTGTCATTGATATCTTGCAGATTATACCGACGGTAGTAATCCGATTTGAACATACGCAGCTGGCAATCGATCACCGGCTCGCCGACTGCATTTATGTAGTTCAAGAGCCTTGCTGCGTTCATGGGGGCTGACTTGTTTCCTTTTTACTCTGACGCTGCTGGTCAGGCGATTTGCTTCTGCCTGCAGGAGAGTAAGATTGCTTTCAAATTCCGCTGCCTATAATTGGTGCCCTAAAATAAAAACAGCGATCCGATTCAGGATCGCTGTTTTTATTTTTAGCTTTGTCCGACTGCCTTGTTCAAATCAGCAACCAGTGCAGCGACATCAATGCCATGTGCGGCAGCGCCCTGTCCAAGAGTTTCGAAACGGGCGGCCACACATCCCAGGCACCCCATGCCGTAATTACGGAAGACTTCAACTGTTTGAGGGTACTTCTGAACAATGTCGATAATGCTCATGGATTCATTAATTACAGACAACCTCGCAGCCTCCTTTCCGTGCAGCTTGACTTATTATAGCATATATCAACAGCCGATTGCAGCGTCGTACCTTTGCGCCACCGACGCCATAAGCGCCGGCAACCCGGCTTGTTTAGGACTTTAGTCTTTTTTTTCTAAAATTGGCGGTAGCAAAGCAGGATTTTTTTGATTTAGCCAGAAATGCTACAAAAGTGGTTAAAAGTGGTGTAAAGTGGTGGAGTTTGAGCGGCGGATGAGGTGAACGGCCATGTTGTTGGGTGAATATCAGCATAGCATTGACAGCAAGGGCCGCGTCATTTTGCCGGCAAAGTTCCGGGAAGAGCTTGGCGAGCAATGCATCGCCACCAAAGGGCTGGAAAAATGCTTATTTGTATATCCCCGGCAGGAATGGAGCACAATTGAAAACAAGCTAAAGCAGCTGCCGCTGGCAAAAGCGGAAGCGCGGGCTTTCGTCCGCTTCTTTTTCTCCGGCGCCGCCGAACTGGAATGTGACAAGCAGGGCAGGGTGCTTATACCGGCAAATCTGAGAAGCTACGCCGCTCTGGAAAAAGATATTGTCGTCATTGGCGTACTGAACCGGATTGAAATCTGGGATAGAATCGCCTGGGAAGAGTATAACAATCAGATTGGGCCGACCGTCAATGATATTGCCGAGAATCTGGTCGATCTGGGAATATAGCGGGGTTATAAATATGGAATTTCGTCATGTCAGCGTACTGCCGGACGAGACGATCGACCGGTTGATAACAACTACAGACGGACTTTATATTGATTGTACATTAGGCGGAGCCGGTCATGGCTTGAGAATCTGCCAGGCGTTAGGCCCAGGCGGGCGTTATGTGGGCATTGACCGTGATCCGGCGGCACTCGCGGCTGCCAGCGAAAAACTGCAGACGGCAAAATGCCGGGTAGATCTGGTACAGGCTAATTTTGCCGAAATCGGCCAAGTCGCTGACAGGCTGTCGATCACCGGGGTAGACGGAGTTTTGTTTGACCTGGGCGTTTCCTCACATCAACTGGATACGGCGGAGCGGGGATTTTCCTACATGCAGGACGGACCGCTTGATATGAGGATGAACCCGGCTGATCCGTTGGCGGCGGCTGATGTCGTAAACCAGTATTCGGAACAAATGCTGACTAAAGTAATTGCCGAATACGGTGAGGAAAGATGGGCCAAACGGATTGCCGGCTTCGTGGCGGCAGCCCGCCGTGAAGCTCCGATTACAACGACATCTCAACTGGTCGATATTATTAAGCGGGCGGTGCCGGCCGCCGTCAGACGGGATGGACCGCATCCCGCCAAGCGGACCTTTCAGGCGATCCGGATTGAGGTTAACGGCGAATTGGCTATTTTACGGCAGGCATTGCTTGATGCAATAAATCTCTTGCGGCCGGGCGGTAGAATTTGTGTCATTACGTTTCATTCGCTGGAAGATCGTATTGTCAAACGTACATTTAGTGAACTGACAAAGTCCTGTACCTGTCCACCGTCCTTCCCGGTTTGTGTTTGCCAGACCAAGCCTTTGCTGAAATTGGCAGGGAAGGCAGTCTGTCCTTCAGATCAGGAAGTAACCGACAATCCGCGAGCCCGCAGCGCAACACTGCGGGTGGCAGAAAAGCGCTGAGCAGCCCGATGTTCTAAATTTTAGGGAGGGTCAATACATATGTTAGCAAGCAAGAAGCAAGAATGGACATTTTCACCGGATTATGCGGCTAAGCCTGAAGCTAAGCGCCAGTCAAAACCGGCGCACGGTTTAAATGTCGAGTTGCGCAAAAGTTGCTGTGCGCTGACGGTTCTCTTTCTGCTGCTCGCCGGTATTGCTACTCTCCAAACGGAGCGGATTGTCAGCTCCGGCTATCAATGCGTTAAACTGCAGGACGATTTGAAAACGATTGAACGGGAGAATGAAAAACTGCGAGTCGAGATTGCCCGCCTGCGGTCATTGGAGCGGATTCAGACTATTGCGGCCAACGATCTGGGAATGATTGTTCCCGTGCAGGTGTTGGAGGCATCGCCGGCAGCAGATGGCTCCGGCCGACTGGCGGCAATGCAGCAGGAGGCCCCGCGGCGTAAACTGTAACAGATAGGGGGGCGGCGTGTGGCGTCAGCTTCACATGGTACAATACGCAAACGGGTGGCTTGGCTTTTATTGTTTACAACCATTCTCATTTCCGGACTGGCGGTCCGGCTTATGTATCTGCAATTCTACCGTAGTTCCTGGCTGACGGAGAATGCAACCGATCAGCGGATCAGGGAAATACCGGTGGAGGCAAAACGGGGTATTGTATTTGACCGGACCGGCAAACCGTTAATTGTCAGTATCAGCACGGAATCTATTTACGCAATACCTGCTCAAGTTCAGGACGTTGAAAAAACAGCAGCCAAGATGGCTGCTATTTTGGCTTTGGATCAGGAAAAATTGGCTGTTAAGCTGAAGCGGCGGCAGGCGTTTACCTGGATAGCCCGTAAGGTCGAGCCCGATACAGCCGCAAAAATCAAAGCGCTTAATCTGTCAGGAATCGGCTTTACCCAAGAGGGAAAACGGCATTATCCCCAAGACAATCTGGCTTCGCACCTGCTCGGCTTTACCGGAATTGACAGTCAGGGACTTGATGGCGTGGAGCTGGCATTTGACAGCTATCTGAAGGGGCGGCCTGGCAGCGTGGTCATCGAATACGACGCGCGAGGTCATGAAATTCCTTACGCTCAGCAGCGTTACCTGCCGCCTGTGGAAGGCAATAATATCTATCTGACGATTGACATGGTTTTGCAGCAAATTGTCGAGCGTGAGCTGGATCGTACCATGCGCGAGACTCAGGCAAAAGCTGCGACGATCATTGCCATGGATCCACGCAGCGGGGAAATCCTGGCCTTAGCCAATCGGCCTGACTACAATCCAAATCATTTTGCCGATTACTCGCCGAAACTGTGGCGCAATATCGCTGTTTCCAATGCCTACGAGCCGGGCTCTACGTTTAAGATCATTACCACTGCCGCGGCTTTAAAGGAAAACGTTGTTAAAATGGAAGATCGTTTCTTTGATCCCGGCTTTATTGAGGTGCAGGGACGCAATATCCGTTGCTGGAAGCATGGCGGCCACGGTAGTCAGACCTTTATGGAGGTTGTCGAGCATTCCTGCAACGTTGGTTTTGTCAGTGTCGGCTTGCGACTGGGGCGTGATCCGCTGTATCAGTATCTTGACGCGTTTGGCTTTGGCCGCCCGACAGGCATTGATCTGGCGGGAGAGGCTGGTGGTATCATGATCAAGCAGTCGGCTGTCAAACCGATTAATATTGCAACAATTGCCATCGGTCAGAGCATTGCCGTTACTCCAATTCAATTATTGACTGCGGTATCGGCGGTTGCCAACGGCGGTCAGCTGCTGCGCCCGCAAATTGTCCGCGAGGTTCGGGATAAGGAGAACCAACTGTTGCGCGGCTTTCAGCCAGACATTAAAAAACAGGTGATCGACCTGGAAACGGCCCGTAAGGTGAGAGGAGTTTTGGAAAGAGTTGTAGAAAATGGTACTGGTAGAAATGCTTTTGTAGAAAATGGGCATGTTGCAGGCAAGACGGGTACTGCTCAGAAAGTTGAAGGCGGCGTATACGCTCCCGGTAAGTACATCGCCTCGTTTGTCGGCTTTGCACCGGCTGCCGACCCGCAGATCGCCGTTTTGGTTGTCATTGACGAGCCTGCCGGGTTGTATTACGGGGGGCAAGTCGCGGCTCCGGTATGCGGCCGGGTCATGGAGGATGCCTTGCGCTATCTAGGCGTTTCGAATCAAGATGCAACAGCCGGACAGCCGGCTCAGGAGCATGCGGTTGTGCCTGATGTCATCGGCAAACCGGTAACAGATGCCGCTGGCGAACTAAAAAAGGCCGGACTTGACAGCAGGGTGGAAGAAACCGGCGAACAGGTTACCGATCAGGTGCCTAAGCCCGGCAGCCGGATCCCGGCTGGATCGCGGATTCTTCTCTATACGCGGACGCCCCGCTTTGACGTTGTCGAGATGACAGCGCCGCCGGTCGAAGGATTAGGCCGGCAGGAAGCGTTCGATATACTTCGCGAGTTAGGATTACTGCCGCAGATGACAGGGAAAGGGGATACGGTTATTAAGCAGGATCCGGCTCCGGGAACGCGAATCGCGCCCGGTTCGGTATTTATGCTTTATCTTGAATAAAGTGACTAATTTGGTTATTAATGGTCAATTCTATAGGTAACAGATACAGGGAGGCATCACAGATGGCGAAATATTTGCCTGATTTGCTGACAATACTTGATTCCTTTACAATCCGGGGAAATCAGTCTATCCAGATTGAACATATCGCCTACGATTCGCGCAAGGTTCTTCCGGGCAGTTTGTTTATCTGCCTCGGCGGCAGCCATGTCGACGGGCATGACTTTGCCGCTGCGGCCGTAGAAAAAGGAGCTGTTGCCGTCCTGGCGGAGCGGGAGATCTGCCTGCCACAGCAGGCGGCACTGATTCTTGTCGCTGATACCCGGGCTGCAATGCAACAGATCGTTCCCCGGTTTTTTGATTACCCGTCCCGGTCTTTGCGCATGATTGGGATAACCGGCACCAATGGTAAAACCACTACCAGCTATCTGATCCGCTCGATCCTGCGGGCTGCCGGCTATAAGGTAGGCTTGATCGGCACGATTCAGACCATGATTGAGGAGCAGGTACTGCCGGTAAAAAATACGACTCCCGATGTGCTTGATTTGCAGGAAACACTGCAGCAAATGGTCGCGGCCGGTCTTGACTACGCGGTGATGGAAGTATCTTCACATGCACTGGCACTGGGGCGCGTGGCAGGCTGTGAATTTGATGTCGGTGTTTTCTCCAATTTGACGCAGGACCACCTCGATTTTCATAAAACACTTGATCAGTATGCCGCGGCTAAAGCAAAATTGTTTGAGCTGTTAAGCCGGCCGGGACAGAACAAACCGGGCAAAACGGCAGTCATTAATCTGGATGACGCCGCTGCCGGCGTCATGATCAGCCATGCGGCCTGCCCCGTCATTAGCTATGCCATCAATGACGCCACCGCTGCTATCAAAGCTTCCGATATCCGGATTACCGCCAAAGGAGCCAGTTTTGAAGTTGGCGGCAGTTTCGGCAGGCAGCGGTTAAGCCTGAAACTAACGGGTGATTTCAATGTCTACAATGCAATGGCGGCGATTGGCGCTGCCATTGCCGAAAATGTTTCGCTTTCCACCATTGTCGCAGCGCTTGAAAATGCTGACAGTGTGCCGGGGCGGTTTGAACTGGTGGATGCGGGCCAGCCGTTTAGTGTGGTTGTCGATTACGCCCATACTCCCGATGGATTGGAGAATGTGCTGCAGACAGCCCGGCGTTTTACCACTGGCAGGGTCATTGTTGTCTTTGGCTGCGGCGGCGACCGCGACCGCAGCAAACGGCCGATCATGGGGAGTTTGGCGGCACAATACGGTGAAGTGGTCATCGCCACGTCCGATAATCCCCGCTCGGAGGATCCGGCTGCTATTCTGCAGGAAGTGGAGGCAGGCATTAAAGCGGCTTTGCGTCCTGGGGGCGTTTATCAGGTTATTGTCGACCGGCGGGAGGCGATTGCCAGGGCGCTGCATCTGGCGCAACCTGAGGATGTGGTGCTGATTGCCGGCAAAGGACATGAAACTTATCAGATCCTAAAGGATGAGACCATTGACTTTGATGACCGTGAAGTTGTACGGCAATGTATCAGGGAGATGAAATAATGGCTGCTTTTTTGCTCGGGGAAGTTATTGCCGCGACCGGCGGGCAGTCCTCTGGCGACAGTGGGAAACGGTTCAACGCTGTCGCAACCGACACCCGTCGTCTTGAACCCGGCAGCCTGTTTATTGCCTTGGCCGGTGACCGGTTTGACGGGCACGATTATCTTGCAGCCGCGGCCGAACACGGTGCCGCCGGCGTTGTCGTCAGCCGTGACGATCTTGTAATTCCTGCTGGCGTCATTGCCGTCAGGGTGGACGATACGCGGCGCGCTTTTCAGGCGTTAGCGCGATTTCATCGGCGCCGTTTTGCGATTCCTATAATTGCCATAACCGGCTCCAATGGCAAAACGACTACCAAGGATATGACTGCGGCTGTTTTGTCAACCCGGTTTGCCACGCTGAAAACGGAGGCCAATTTCAATAATGAGATTGGACTGCCGCAGACCCTTTTGCGTCTGGAGTCCGAACACCAGGCGGCGGTTGTTGAAATGGGCATGCGGGGCAGAGGCGAGATCCGGGATCTGGCGGCGATTGCCATGCCGACAATCGCGATTGTAACGACAGTAGGGGAAACTCATGTCGAGCTTCTGGGGTCAATTGACAATATTGCGGCTGCCAAAGCTGAGCTGGTTGAAGCTATTCCCGCCAGCGGCACCGTTATTTTAAACGGCGACAATCCGTTGGTACGGGCAATGGCTGGAAATACCAGTGCTAAAGTTGTTTTTTTCGGTCTTGATCATGCCGAGATATCAGCCCGGGATATTCGCCAGACAGAAACCGGCGTAACCTTTGAATGCTGCTGTCCGGAGCAATCCTTCGGGGTCGAGTTGGCAGCTTTTGGTCTCCATAATGTTTATAATGCGCTGGCTGCAATCGCCGCGGGCCGTGAACTGGGGCTGTCAGCTGACCAGATCCGTCAGGGGCTGGCAGCGTTTGCGCCTGATGCTATGCGCTTTTCCGTACAAATGCTGGGCGATTACAGGGTCATTAATGACGCTTACAATGCCAGCCCTCTTTCCATGGCCGCTGCCATTGACGCGCTTGGCGATATTGCTGCCGGCAGGAAGATTGCAGTACTTGGTGACATGCTGGAATTGGGCGAGGTTGCCGTGGATGCGCATCGCAAAATCGGTCTCAGGCTGGCGCAGCGTCGAATTGAGGCAGTAATTACGGTCGGCGGCCTGGCAAAGCATATTGCTGCCGCTGCCGCTGAGGCAGGCATCCAGGCAGCGGCCTGTGATACGCATGATGAAGCCCGCAGTTGTATAAAAACGGTGTTGCGCCCTGGTGATACTGTCTTGCTCAAAGGATCGCGCGGCATGAGAATGGAACAGCTTCTCGATCTATTCGCGTAAAGCGTTGCCGGCTTTGCCAGTGACAGTGCTACTAGGAGGTTCATATGCAGAATGTATTTTTCGCTGCTGTCGTCGCATTGGTTATCGCGCTGGCTGCAGGTCCAATCGTGATTCCCTTGCTGCGCAGACTGAAATTTGGTCAGAGTATCCGCCAGGAAGGACCGCAGCGCCATTATGCCAAGTCGGGTACACCGACGATGGGCGGCGTTATTATTTTAACGGCTTTAAGCGTTGCCACCCTGTTGTTTGCCGGTGGCAGTGCCGAAATCTGGTTGTGTTTACTGCTCACCCTTGGTCATGGCGTCATTGGCTTTATTGATGATTTCATTAAAGTTGCCCTGAAGCGTTCCCTTGGACTGCGAGCGCGGGAAAAGTTGTCCGGACAAATTGTTATGGCGTTGATACTGGCCTATTATGTAACCGCGGTTTTAGGAATGGGAACCGATATCTGGATTCCATTTGCCGGGAGTTTCGAGCTGGGGCCATTCTATTATATTCTCATTTTCTTTGTGCTGGTGGGAGCTACGAACGCGGTTAATCTAACAGACGGTCTTGACGGGTTGGCTGCAGGCACAACAACTGTGGCGGCTCTTGCCTATGTGGCGGTGTCGCTGCTGGTGCAAAAAGAAGCGCTGGCTGTTTTTTCCGCTGCTCTGGCCGGCGCCTGCGTCGGTTTTCTAAAATATAACGCTTATCCGGCAAAAGTGTTCATGGGTGATACCGGTTCGCTGGCACTGGGCGGAGCGTTGGCTGCCGTGGCCGTTTTGACTAAGACTGAACTGCTGCTGGTTGTCATCGGCGGTGTGTTTGTAGCAGAAGCCTTATCGGTTATTATTCAGGTTATTTCATTTAAAACAACTGGACAGCGAGTGTTCAGGATGAGTCCTGTACATCATCATTTTGAACTGGGCGGCTGGCCGGAAACAAAAGTTGTCCGCCGCTTTTGGCTAGCCGGGGCTGCTTTAGCGGTTGCCGCTGTGCTTATTCTTTTTGTCAGTCGTACTGGAGGGATTGTATAATGGATTTTCGTGATCGTTCATTTCTCGTTTTCGGAGCAGGCATCAGTGGTATCTCTGCGGCCAATGTATTAGTAGCAGCGGGCGCACGAGTCACACTTAGCGATGCTAAGCGGTATGAACAACTGCCGCCGGCCAACTGCCAACAGATCGATGCGTCTGTGCAGCTGCAACTGGGACGTCAGGACGCTGACCTGCTTAACGGGCAGGACTATCTGGTCCTGTCGCCGGGAGTGCCGATTACGCATCCTCTGGTACAGGCGGCCGGCGAGAGAAGCGTTACGGTTGTCAGTGAGATTGAAATTGCCTATCAGTTATCGCGGGCCCCGATTATCGCCGTTACAGGAACTAATGGCAAAACGACAACGACCACTTTGGTCGGAGAAATGATTAAGACGCTGGGGCGGGAAACTGCTGTCGGCGGCAATATTGGCATCGCTTTGTCGCAAGAACTGTTTAATCTTGCCGATTCGGGCATTGCCGTCGCTGAAATTTCCAGTTTTCAACTGGAAGCGATTCATGATTTCCGGGCTCATATTGCAGCGATCTTAAACTTGACTCCGGATCATCTTGACCGCCATGGCACGCTTGCTGTTTACCGGCAGATGAAAGAGCGCATTTTTGCCAATCAGACGGCCAGTGATTTTACCGTCTTAAACTATGATGACGAAACAGTCAGAGAGATGGCGGCACGCACCCCGGGACAGACGTTCTATTTCAGCCGCTGTCAGGAACTGCCGCAAGGAATTTATCTGGATCAGGGACTCCTTACTATCAACTGGCAGAATAAGCGGACTGTCGTTTGTCCGGCTGCGGAAATAAAGCTGAGGGGTGCGCATAACCTTGAGAATGCGCTTGCTGCCTGCGCTATTGCCTATCTGGCCGGAGTCAGTCCGGCGTCCATGGCGGCGGTATTGCGGTCGTTTGCCGGCGTTGAGCATCGAATTGAGCCGGTGGCGACGATCAGGGGGGTCGCCTATTACAACGACTCCAAGGCGACCAATCCGGAATCGGCAATTAAGGCGCTCGAGGCTTTCCCCGGCAATATCATTTTGATCGCCGGCGGCCGCGATAAGAACACGGACCTGCATGAATTCATGACGCTGGCAAGAGAGCGTGTGGACGATTTGATCCTGATTGGCGAAGCCGCGGCACGATTTGAACTGGCAGCGCAAGCGCACGGCGTCAGCCGGATTCATCGGGCTGCAACGCTGCCGGATGCCGTTGATCTGGCTTACCGGATGGCGGCCGCGCCGCAAGTGGTGGTCCTGTCACCGGCTTGCGCCAGCTATGACATGTTTAAGAGTTATGAGGAACGGGGGAGACTATTTAAAACGCTGGTGGGGGAATTATCCGCCCGGTAGCTGATGAAAAGAGGGGATCACTATTGACGAATAAACTAAAGGCGCCGGATTTTATTCTGTTTTTTACGGTTCTCGGCATGCTGGTCATCGGTGTCGTCATGGTGTTTAGCTCCAGCGCAGTCTCTGCTCAGGTTAATTTTCAGGATAGCTACTATTTTTTAAAACGCCAGCTGATATGGGTCGCCCTGGGATTGGCAGGCATGCTCCTGCTGATGAATATTGATTATCACGTATGGCGAAAAGGCAGCAAATTGTTTTTACTGTTTACGCTGATTCTGCTGGTGCTGGTGTTGATTCCCGGATTGGGGAAAGTGGTCAATGGCGCCCGGCGCTGGCTGGGCTTCGGTTCGTTGTATCTACAGCCCTCGGAGCTGGCAAAACTGGCAATGGCACTTTTCTGTGCCGATTATTTATCGCGGCACCAGGAAAAGGTCACAAAGTTTATGCAGGGAATTGCGCCGGTTTTGCTATTGCTGCTGCTGGTATTCGGCCTGATTCTGAAAGAGCCGGATCTGGGGACAGCGTTGTCGATTGGCGGTATGGTATTTGTTCTGCTATACGCGGCGGGGGCGCGGCTGGCCCATCTGTTTTCGCTGGGAGCTGCAGGAGTGGCCGGCATTGTTGCCGCCATCATCGCCGAGCCCTACCGGATGAAGCGCCTGCTGGCCTTCAGCAATCCCTGGGCCGACCCGCTCGATACGGGCTATCATATCATTCAATCGTTATATGCGCTGGGATCAGGCGGCCTGTTCGGCGTTGGTCTGGGGCGCAGCCGGGAAAAATTTCTTTATTTGCCAGAGCCGCATACAGACTTCATTTTTGCTATTTTGGGTGAAGAAATGGGCTTCCTGGGAACAGTCACCGTTTTATTGCTGTTCTTTTTGCTGGCCTGGCGCGGTTTTCGTGTTGCCATGGCTGCTCCCGATCTGTTTGGCAGCATGCTGGCCACGGCGCTGACTACGGCGATTACCATGCAGGCATTGATGAATATCGCTGTGGTTACAGCGTCAATGCCTGTCACCGGGATTCCGCTGCCCTTTATCAGCTTCGGCGGATCCGCCTTAGTGTTTAATCTGGCCGGCATCGGCATTTTATTGAATATTTCACGTTACACGGCAACTCGTTGAGGGAGGCAAATGCTATGCGTATCCTTATTTCCGGCGGCGGAACCGGCGGTCATATTTATCCCGCTCTGGCGATTGTCAAGGCGCTGGAGCGGCTGGCTGAACCGGCGGAAATTGTCTTTGTCGGCACGCAGGAGGGTTTGGAGTCGGATATTGTTCCCAAGGAAGGTTATCAGTTGCTGACAATTCAGGTTGGCGGCCTGGAGCGGCGGTTGAGCTGGCGCAATGTGCAGACTCTGGCCAGGACTCTTGGCGGAGTCTGGCAGTCGCGCGCGATTCTGCGCCGATTTCAGCCGGATATTGTGATTGGAACCGGCGGTTATGTCTGTGGACCGGTTCTGCTGATGGCATCACTGCTGAATATCCCCAGTCTGATTCAGGAGCAGAACGCCATTCCCGGGATTACAAACCGGATCCTCGCACGCTTCGCCGACAGGATTGCCGTTGGCTACGCCGAAGCGATCCCCCGGTTTGCAGCGACGTCAAAGACTGTAGTAACCGGCAATCCGATCCGTGACGATGTAATGGCGATAAGTCGTGAACAGGGGCAGCAAGAGCTGGGACTGGATCCGGACAAGCTGACCATCCTGATCAGCGGCGGCAGCCGTGGCGCCCAAAGTATCAACAAGGCGGCGATTCCTGTCGTGAAGGCGCTTGCCAGTCGACCCGGAATCCAACTATTGCATGTTACTGGTAAAAACGATTATAATAACATAGTTGGTTTATATAACCAAGCAGGCATAGAACCTGGAAAAAATGGCAATATTAGTATCAGACCGTATTTGTATAATATGCCGCATGCACTGGCCGCCGCTGATTTGGCGGTTTTTCGCGCGGGAGCCATTGGTTTGGCGGAATTAACAGCCAGAGGCATTCCCGCTATTCTGGTGCCGTATCCGTATGCGGCGGAAAACCATCAGGAACATAACGCCAGAGTACTTGAAGCCAACGGCGCGGCAGTGGTTATCCGCGATGCGGAGTTAAACGGCGATGCGCTGCTGGCAGCGATGGAGGATCTGCTTGCTGATCCGCAGAAGCGTCTGGCCATGGCTCGCGCCAGCAAAAGCATGGGGCGGCCGGAGGCTGCGGCGCGGATTGCCGAGCTGGCAGTTTCCCTGGCGCGCGGAAAACGGTGACAATCGTAACCGGGGCTGCATACTATGACATTACGCAAGGCGGTTCTGAGGCAGGGACTGTGCGGCAAAGGGGGAGAATTTTTTTTGCTGCAAACAATAAGGAAATTTCATTTTATCGGCATTGGTGGCGCTGGTATGAGCGCGATTGCCAAAATACTGTTAGAAATGGGCTATCAGGTTACGGGATCGGATCTTGTTAAATCGACAGGCGCTGCAAAGTTGGAACAACTGGGAGCGGTTGTTTTTGCCGGTCACAACAGCCGGCATCTGGGTGATGCGGAAGCGGTCGTCGTTTCCACCGCAATTCCTTCCGATAATCCAGAGCTGCTTGCGGCCAGGACCAAGCAAATCCCGGTATTTCATCGCGCTGACATGGTGGCCGCTCTGATGCAGGACCGTTTCGGCATTGCCGTTGCCGGCGCGCATGGAAAAACAACCACAACCTCGATGATTTCGCTGGTTCTCGAACATGGACTTCTCGACCCGACGATCATTATCGGCGGTGAACTGACGGCAATTGGCGGCAATTCGAAACTGGGGAAAAGCCGCTATCTTGTTGCCGAAGCCGACGAAAGCGACGGTTCCTTCGTTAAATTGTCGCCCCAAATTGCGGTGGTTACAAACATAGAGAATGACCACATGGACTATTATGGCACCATGGAAAACATTCTCAACGCCTTTCAGGAGTTCCTACATAAATTACCCAGTGACGGCCTGGCAGTCATGTGCTTTGATAACTGCCATATCCGCGAAATAGCGAAAAAGCTAAATCGCACCTGTATTTCTTACGCCGTTGATTCGCCCGCAGACTATACCGCCAGGAATATTGTCTCTGAAGGGCTGAAAACCAGTTTTGATGTCTTCCATCATGACAATTGCCTTGGCACTGTAACGATGCAGGTGCCGGGGCGGCACAATGTTGCCAATGCGCTGGCGGCTGTGGTTGTCGGTCTCCGCTTGGGCCTGACACTGGACGAAGCCGAGAAAGGGCTCCGTGTCTTCACCGGCGCGAAGCGGCGCTTTGAGACCAAAGGCAGGCAGGGGGGCGTTTGGGTTGTTGATGACTATGCCCATCATCCCACTGAGATTTCTACAACTCTGCGGGCTGCCAGAGGAATCAAGCCTGAGCGGTTAATCTGCATTTTCCAGCCTCACCGCTATTCCCGTACACAACTGCTGCGAAAAGAGTTTGGCGCGGCTTTTACGGCCGCCGATCTCTTGGTACTGACTGATATTTATTCAGCTGGCGAGCATCCTATTGCCGGCATCAGCGGCGAAACGCTGCGTCAGGAAGTAAACTGCCAAACGCAGCAGCAAGTCGTTTATATCGAAGATAAGGACGCTATTCCCGCCTATATGGCTGATATTGTTAAGCCGGGTGATCTGGTGCTGACGATGGGGGCGGGAAATATTTATACCGTTGGCGAGGAACTGGTAAAGAGACTGACGGATAAACAAGCCTGATTTTGTTTGTGTTAGGGGTGGTTGTACTTTTCTAGGAGGGGAGACGATGGAGAAATTTATCGTCACAGGAGAAGTACAATTATCTGGCCATGTTCGCTGTAGCGGCGCTAAAAACGCGGCTCTGCCGGTAATGGCGGCTACTCTTCTCGGCTGTGGAGTCAGTGTTATTCATGATGTACCCAAACTGCGGGATATTGCGGTAATGGAGCAAATTGTCACTCTGCTGGGCGCTTCCGTCAGCTGGGAGGGCAATACGCTGCGAATTGATACGACAAATATCAATATGATCGAAATTCCGGAACACTTGATGCGTGAAATGCGGGCATCCGTGTTTTTTATGGGACCGCTGCTGGGGCGTTTTCGCAAAGTGAGAATTTATTATCCCGGCGGTTGCGCCATTGGCCCAAGACCGATTGATCTTCACTTGAAAGCATTGGAGAAACTGGGAGCAAAAGTCACGGAAAGTTTTGGCTTCATTGATGCCGAAGCGAAACGACTGCAGGGAGCGGTGTTGCATTTTGATTTTCCCAGTGTAGGGGCTACTGAGAACGCGATGATGGCGGCTGTTACGGCTGCTGGTACCACCTATATCCGTAATGCCGCCCGCGAGCCGGAAATAATTGATTTGCAGCAGTTTCTCAATAAAATGGGAGCCAGAGTAAGTGGCGCCGGTACGGATACAATCCGGATCGAAGGCGTCGAGAGGCTGAGCCCGGCCGAACATACCGTTATTCCTGACCGTATTGAGGCAGGAACGTTTCTGGTAGCCGGAGCGATTACCGGCGGCAGCATTGTAATCCAAAATGTTGTTCCTGAATTTTTATGTGCGGTTACAAACAAACTGCAGGAAGCCGGTGCCCGGATCGAAACCGGTGCTGATTACATTCAGGTTCAGGCCGATGAACTGCGGGCAACGGATATCAAGACTCTGCCACATCCCGGTTTTCCCACCGATCTGCAAGCGCCTGCCCTGGCTCTGCTCAGTCTCGCTAAAGGCACCAGCGTTGTCACCGAAACGATCTTTGAAAACCGGTTTAAGCATGTTGACGAATTAACCAGAATGGGCGCGCGTATACGCGTCGAGGGCCGCACGGCGATTATCAGGGGTGTAGCGCAATTGACGGGTGCTATTGTCGAAGCGAGCGATTTGCGGGCCGGCGGCTGTTTAGTGTTGGCGGCATTGGCTGCCAGAGGCGTTTCGGAGATTGAAAATATCCATTATATTGATCGCGGCTATGAGCGGTTTGCCGATAAGCTGCAACAGTTGGGAGCACAGATCATCAGAAGAGGTTGAGTTCTTCTGTAAGCGACAGAGGAAGGCGCAAAAAGGCGTCTTTTTCTGTCTGTTTCCGTTTTTTAGTAGTTACGAAGCCAGAAATAATGGTGTATAATGAGGTCATCTACGGAAAAGAGGTGCATGCCGCATGGCTTCGTCCGATCCGGTCCGGCGTTCCGCCAACCCAACAAAGTTTGCCTTGCTGCTGTTGGCAGTGCTGCTGTCCGGATTTTTGCTATTGCAGTCGTCACTGTTTTCTATCGGCTCTGTTCAGGTTCAAGGACAGCGGTATATGAGTGAGGAAGAGGTCTTGCGGATTGCCGGTATTGGCGACCGGATCAATATTTTCCGGCTGGATACGGACAGTATTAAGCAGCGGTTGCTGCAGGACCTGCGTATTGCTGATGTTGCCATCAGCCGCCGGTTGCCGGGAACGGTTATTATCAGCTTGCGGGAGCGACAGCCGGTCGCGTTCATTGCAACCTCCTACGGTTTCGCCCAGCTTGACGAGGCGGGGATGGTGCTTGCCGCTGCCAAATCTATACGGCAGATGAATGCACCTTTAATTACCGGTCATCATATTGGCGGTGCTTATGTCGGCGACCAGATTGAAGCTCCGGCTGTTCTGGCTGTGCTGCAGTATTTGTCGTCACTGAGTGAACCAACATTTCGCCAAATGTCGGAGGTTCATATTGACGCCGGCGGTAATATGACCGGCTATACGGTTGAGGCTATACGCGTGAAAATAGGAACTGCAGAAGATATGGCGCAAAAGGCTGTTAAAACATCGGCTATTTTTGCCGATAGTCAAAAGTCTCTGGCCCAGATTGACTATATTGATGTCAGTTATGCGACGGCATATGTAAAGTTTAAACAAGAGAGCGAGTTGAAAAAATTTTGATTCCTATTCGGCAGGGCCAAACGGCAATTGCGCTGGTTTGTGTGGTTTTGGGAGTTATGCTGGCTGTTCAGTTCCGGACAACGCAGGATGTTAAGACCTCGATTCCCTATCAACGGGTGGAGGATCTTTCAAACCGCCTTAATCAAACGGAGAAGGAGCGGGACGCTCTGGCTAAGGAGGTCCATCAACTGCGGCAGTCATCCGCATTGGGAATTGGCTCGCGCGAGGTGGAAGCGATAAAGATGGCCGCCGGCCTGATGGCGCTGCAGGGTCCGGGGGTTATACTGACGATTGATGACAGCAAACGTCCCAGCAAGCCTGGAGAGAATCCGAACTTATATGTTATTCATGATGATGATATTTTAAAAGTGATTAATGAATTGCTGGCGGCAGGTGCGGAAGCGATTTCGATTAATGAACAGCGTTTAATTGCGACCTCGGAAATTCGCTGCGCCGGACCTACCCTGTCTGTTAATAATACCCGTTATTCGCCGCCTTATGAAATCAGTGCCGTCGGCGATCCCAAGACACTGGAAAACGCTTTGAAAATGCGGGGCGGTGTTGTGGAGACACTGCAGTTCTGGGGAATTCAAATTGGCATAAAAAAGCAGGAGAATGTGATTATTCCCGCCTATAAGGGCGCATTCCGCTTTGAGTACGGCAAACCGGTTACGGAGGAGGTCAAGCAGCCATGATGTTGCCTATAGCTGGTTTAGTAGCCGGTATCCTGCTGGGGACGATTTTTCCTGTCTCGGTACCGGCAGATTATGCGAAATTTTTATCGGTGGCACTGCTGGCTTCGCTGGATTCTGTTTTTGGCGGTTTACGAGCCGGGCTTGAAGAAAAATTTGATAATACAGTGTTTATTACCGGCTTCTTTACGAATGCGCTGCTGGCGGCGGTTTTGGTCTATATGGGCGATCGCCTGGGAATTGATCTGTATTATGTCGCGTCACTTGCTTTCGGTCTGCGAATATTTCAAAATCTTGCTATCATTCGTCGCTACTTTCTTAAAAAATAAGTTTACCCCCTGGATGTCCGGGTTTCAAATTTCTGTATTTTAAAAAAGGGAATACGATGTTTGCGTGGAACTTGTATTTTTGAGCTTTAGTGAGAAAAACAACGCTACGATTGATTGTTTGATTTAGGGGAGGAAACAGCTTCATGTTTGAATTGAATACTTCAGTTTCCCGCATGGCGTCGATTAAAGTTATTGGCGTTGGCGGCGGTGGCAATAACGCGGTAAATAGAATGATAGAGGCCGACCTGCAGGGGGTAGAGTTTATCGCCGTTAATACCGATGCCCAGGCCCTGCTGACCTCGCGGGCGTCGCACTGCATTCAAATTGGTGAAAAATCGACTAAAGGCCTTGGCGCCGGTGCCAATCCCGAAATGGGGGAAAAGGCCGCACTTGAAAGTAAAGCCGAATTGCTAAAAGCGCTTGAGGGTGCCGATATGGTCTTTATCACTGCCGGCATGGGGGGCGGAACCGGTACCGGCGCGGCTCCGGTCGTGGCCGAATGTGCTAAAGAAGTGGGGGCACTGACAGTAGGCGTTGTAACCAAGCCGTTTTCTTTTGAGGGTAAGCGGCGAAAAGCGCAGGCAGAACGCGGTGCCGACCATTTAAAGAGTAAAGTCGATACCTTAATAACCATTCCCAACGATCGCCTGATGCAGGTAGTCGATAAGCGCACTTCCATTTTGGAGGCATTCCGGATTGCCGATGATGTGCTGCGGCAGGGAGTACAGGGGATATCTGATTTAATCGCGATTCCTGGACTAATTAATCTTGATTTTGCCGATGTAAAAACAGTTATGGCCAATACAGGCTCGGCGTTAATGGGTATCGGCGTCGCCAGTGGTGAAACGAGGGCAATTGAAGCGGCGCAGGCGGCAATTAAAAGCCCGCTGCTGGAAACTTCCATTGACGGAGCTACCGGCGTATTGTTGAATCTGACCGGCGGCCCCGGCCTCGGTATCCTTGAGGCCAACGAAGCGGCGGAGATTATCGCCCAGGCGGCTGATCCCGAGGCTAATATTATTTTCGGGTCTGTGATTGATGAGGCACTGGGCGATGAGGTGCGCATTACCGTTATCGCTACCGGTTTTGATTCCCGGGGCCCTAAACCGGCAATTGCCTCCACGCTTGAACCGTTTCAGCGCCCGGAATTCGACATTCCATCCTGGTTAAAACGCTGAGCGCAAATTGCTTGACTACTCCCCGGAGCCGATTCGGAAACGACGGCTCCGGCTTTTTTTATTTTAAAAATATGTTGCTTTTATGGGAAAAATCCAGGTAATTTGTTTTGTCGCCGCTCCCATATATCAACATCTTTTCAAGCCGGGTTTTTATATAATTTAACTGTCATAAGCAAGGGGCGACCGCCATATAGTAGCATAACGGCCATATGCTGGAGATCGGGGTAAGCTCATGATTGTGTATGTCGATCTATTTCTCGCGCTAAATGTATTATTGAACAGCCTGCTGCTGCTGATAACGGCGAAGCTGCATGGAGAAAAACTACGCTGGTTCAGCTTAATAACAGCGGCCCTGGCCGGCGGCCTTTACGCCTTGGCAGTATTCTCACTGCAGCTGGAATATCTGGCATCGCCGCCATTAAAATTTCTTATGTCATTGCTTATGCTCCGCATAGCCTTCCGGGGGCAGCCTGTTTGTCGCCTGCTGCGGTTGACCGGCTGCTATTATCTCGTGTGTTTTGCCTTCGGCGGCGCAGTCATTGTCCTTGCCTATTGCCGCCAGCCTGTATTTACGGCACTGGCACCGCTGGTTAGGGCCAGCTGGACAGATCTGCTGGCCGGTGCTTCGCTGGCTTCCGGCATCCTGCTGGCCGTCAAGTCCGGCCTGTATGCCAAGCTGCTGCGGCATTCAATCCATTATCAGCTTGAGATCATGTACGGGAATAAAAGTGTGCTATTGGACGCGATCGTTGATACTGGCAACAGTCTTTATTCCCTTAATGGAAAGCCTGTCGTCATCGCGGATTTTGTGGCCGTCAAATCCTTATTCAGCCCGGAGACGGCCGCATTTCTTTTACGCTATCCGCCTGCAGAGTGGCTGGAAAATCTGGACCAGTGCAAGGATCAAAAATGGTTGTCAAGAGTGGAAATCGTTCCCTTTTCAGCGTTGGGAGGCGATAGTCTTTTGCTGGCTTTCCGTCCCGATGCTCTTAGTATACGCTCAGTGGATTCAGTTGTGGAAATCTCAGAGGTTATTATCGGCGTTTACGCGGGAAATCTTTCTGCCAGTCATCATTTCACCGCTTTGCTGCACCCGGCTATTCTTCATTCTACCGTTGACAAGGAGGTAACTGCCACATGCGTATCGCCTGGTTAAAGTTCAAATGGAAAGTATATTTGGCTTGGAGAAGATTGCTGCAGCGTTTGAAGCTGTCGGCGGAAAACGAAGTTTATTATGTGGGCAGTACCGAAATTCTGCCGCCGCCGCTGAGTACGGATGAAGAAGTCGTCCTGCTGACCTGTTTGCAGAATGGCGATAAAACGGTTAAGACTATTTTCATTGAACGTAATTTACGTCTGGTCGTCTATATTGCCAGGAAGTTTGAGAACACTGGTGTTGGTATTGAGGATTTAGTCAGTATCGGTACCATCGGCTTAATCAAAGCGGTGAATACCTTCGATCCGGATAAGCGGATTAAACTGGCCACCTATGCCTCCCGCTGCATTGAGAATGAAATTTTAATGTACCTGCGCCGGAATAATAAAACCCGTTCCGAGGTCTCCTTTGATGAGCCGTTGAATATTGACTGGGATGGCAATGAGCTGCTGCTCTCCGATGTGCTGGGGACAGAAAATGATGTGATTTATAAGACGGTGGAAGAGGAAGTTGACAAAATGCTGCTGGCCAGCGCTCTTAATAAACTTTCCGGCCGTGAACGCAAAATCATGCAGCTGCGGTTTGGGTTGGAAGAAGGCGCGGTGGAATGCACGCAGAAAGAAGTTGCCGATATGCTCGGCATCTCCCAGTCGTATATTTCCAGGCTGGAAAAGCGAATCATT
Source organism: uncultured Pelosinus sp. (assembly GCA_900542835.1). Lineage (GTDB taxonomy): Bacteria > Bacillota > Negativicutes > Sporomusales > Acetonemataceae > Anaerosporomusa. The sequence continues at coordinate 53,536 of UQPB01000002.1, forward strand.
AAGCGCCTGCGGAAGGAGATTAACCGTTTGGAATGATGTGATAGGACTGAAAGATACCGCAAACCGCATTTTTATAAGAATGCGGTTTGCGGCTTTTTTCGTAGCGGAAGAAAAAGCGGAGCGGTCTCCGTGCCGCCATTGTCAAATTTTCCTCAATAGGGCATTGAATGGAAAATATATCCTGGAATTGTGGCCCCATTAGGTTACACTCTCTATTTCTGTCCAGTATAAAAAAAACACCGGCGGGTAATAATGCTTATAGAATCGCCAGTATCCATCTGTGGTTATGGGGTGAACAAATGATTATTAATAAAGTTGAAATATGTGGTGTCAATACCGCGAAGCTGCCGGTATTATCGGCCAGCAAGATGCGAGAGCTGTTTGTTTCACTGCAGAGCGGTCAGGAGGAATCGCGCGAAAAACTGATTTACGGGAATCTGCGTCTGGTGCTTAGTGTTATCCAGCGCTTCAACAACCGGGGCGAATATGTGGACGACCTGTTCCAAGTCGGCTGCATTGGCCTGATTAAGGCTATTGACAACTTTGATCTATCGCAAAACGTAAAGTTTTCTACGTATGCAGTACCGATGATAATCGGTGAGATCCGTCGTTATCTGCGTGACAATAATCCGATCCGGGTCAGCCGATCGATGCGCGACATTGCGTATAAAGCCCTGCAGGTAAGAGACGGTCTGGTAACCCGCTTTTCCCGCGAGCCGTCGGTAACGGAGATTGCGGCTGAACTCAATATCCCGCGTGAGGAAGTCATCTTCGCGCTTGACGCGATTCAGGAGCCGATTTCCCTGTTTGAACCGATTTATCATGACGGCGGCGACCCGATTTTTGTTATGGATCAAATCCGCGATGACCGCAATTCAGATTTTAACTGGCTGGAAGGTGTAGCGATTAAAGAAGCGCTGCGCCGCTTGAGCGAACGCGAAAAGCATATTCTGACACTGCGTTTTTTTGAAGGTAAAACCCAGATGGAAGTGGCGGATGAAATCGGCATTTCCCAGGCGCAGGTATCGCGGCTGGAAAAAGCGGCGCTGGGGCATATGCGCAAATATATATGAAGCCTATTGCCGTCTGAGCGACGAACAGTGGAGGGTTACATGGTAAAAAAATGTGTCTGCGGCGGACTGCTCTTGGGAGCGGCAGCGCTGCTGGCTGCAGGATTTGTCCTCAATCAGGAACCGGCGGTGTTTTTACCCGGCAGTTCGCGTGATGTGGTCAGACTGCATGTCATTGCCAACAGCGACACGCAATATGACCAGATGATCAAGCTAAAAGTCCGGGATGCTGTTATTGCTTATATGGCACCCAAATTGAAGCACGCGTCCAGCAGCGCCGAGGTTAACGCTATGATCGAAGGCAACTGCCGGGAAATTGAGGCTGTTGCGCGCAAGGTGCTATTGCTCAGTGGCATTGGCTATCCGGTCGAGGTGCAATTCGGCCAATTTGATTTTCCGGTTAAAAGTTATGGCGAATCTGTCTATCCGGCCGGGCGCTATCAGGCAGTGCGAATTTTGTTAGGGAAGGCTGAGGGCAGTAACTGGTGGTGCGTTCTGTTTCCGCCGTTATGTCTGATTGACGCCAACTATGCGGTAACCGCCCCGCTGGCAGAGAATGCCGCGACGCCTTCGCCCCGGATTGAGTTCCGCTCCAAACTGCTTGAGGTTTGGCAGCAGCTAAACTAGCAGTCATCACAGAGATGTTTTAGGGGCGTCATGAGCTGTATTGCCGCCGTCTTACCTAACTATTCATTCTTGATGCACTTGTCCGCTGTAGAGCGGCAGGTGCATCTTTCTGTTTTCGGACTGATGAAAAAATGGCCGGGCGATCTTTCGCCAGTCGGAAGGCAGAAGCGTGGTTAATGCTTGTTGTTCCGGTACGGCAAAAAGCGCGTAAGCGGCGGAATCTGCAGGCTTGCCCGGCTTTTTTTCTTTCCGGCAAAGAAATAGTCACGTAGATCCTTTGTCCTTCATATACTATAAAGGAAGAATAGGGCCGGCTGCATAAGAATGCGGCACCCGGGCGGAGGGAACGGTGAAAATGATAAAGACGAGCGATCTGCGTGCAAAAGAAGTAATCAATATTATCGACGGCAAATGCTTGGGGAATATCACTGATATAGAGATCAATGTGGAAACAGGCAGGCTGACGGCGATAATCGTCCCCGGGCACGGCCGGTTTCTCGGTTTCTTTGGCAGAAATGAAGAGATCGTCATTCCCTGGGAAAAGATCAATAAAATCGGCCTGGATGTTATTCTGGTGGAGACCGGGATGGCGACTGAGTAGGCTTTTGACGAGATGCAAAAATAACGGCTTTGGCCGTTATTTTTTTGACATACATTGCAGCCGGTAGTGCATATTTTACATTAATGATGCGTAGGGAGAGGAAGGTATGCATTTCTGGCTGGTTATTCTATTACTGGCGGTCTTAATTGGGTTTTCGATCTGGCTGCGGATGTGCTGCTTGCGGGCCGTCGATTCCTCAAAAGTGAAGCAGACGGTCTTTTCGCTGGCTGTGCAGGAACTTGTCGCCACTGCCGGCGGCGTCTATCTTTCACTCATCGCCCTGATTTCATTCTTGCGTCTGGATATTCCTGAAAAAATCCTGGTGGCGGGAGTTGGCTTTGATCCGATTGCGATGCTGGCAATTGGTGTTGCCGTTCTACAGCCGCTGTGGCAGCAGTTTATTCCCAAAACAACAGAATGAACGGAGTGATAGCATGCGTTTAAGTGAAATGACAGGTAAGGAAGTAATTAATATTTCTGATGGCGCCAGAATGGGCGTCATCGAGGAATGCGATCTCGGCTTTGATGCGCGGACAGGCCGGATTGAGGCCTTGCTGCTGCCGGGCCGCGGCGGCCTGCTGCAAATCTTTGGCGACAGCAAAGGCGCTGCCATTCCCTGGTCGTCGATTCGCCGCATTGGCGATGAGGTAATCATAACCGATATGAGTGAGGCGGAGGATTGGGAGGCAATCGGTAAAAGGCAGTATCGCCGCAACGATTAAACGCATAAAAACAGCCGGCCGGGGCAGGATATCATTATAATCATGGCAATATCAGGACTAGGAGGAGATAACATGGAAAACAACAACAATTCTGCGCAAATGGACGCTCAGGCCGGCATTGTCCAGAACAGCTACTCCACAGGGCAGACGCAACCGCAGACGCAAGCAACCGGTATGAACAATTCGACCGCCCAGGACAGTGGCGGCATGCAGAACAGCATGAATGCGCAGGCCGGTATGTCAGCACAGCCGGCAATGTCGACGGCGCAAGCTTCCGGCCAGCAGGCCAATGCCGCAGGCGGCCAAAAAGTCGTCATCGGCGTTTTCCAGTCCCGCAGCGAGGCGGAGCAGGCTGTCAGCCAACTGCGCAGCCAGGGCTTCTCTGATCAGGAAATTAATATTGTCTCCAAACAGGGGAAACAGGGGCAGAATCAAACTGAGTATGCCGAAGATGACATTAGCGACGGTGCCCTTACCGGCGGTACGCTTGGCGGAATCGGCGGCCTGCTGCTGAGCGCCGGCGCTTTGGCGATTCCTGGTTTGGGGCCGATTGTTGCCGCCGGGCCGATTGCTGCCGCTTTGAGCGGGGCGGTAATGGGCGGCATTGCCGGCGGGCTGATCGATTGGGGGATTCCTGAAGAAGTCAGCCGCCGCTATGAAAACAGCGTCAAACAGGGCGGCATCTTAGCCGTCATCCGCACCTCAGCCGGTTCGGTCAATCAGGCAGCCTCGATTTTGCGCCAAAACGGAGCAAAAGACGTGGAAGCTCATACCGGAAAAGCACAATAATCTCTGACCTGGAAATAAAGTTATTGACACAGCAGTCACTCACGGGATACAATGAACATAAATTAAATAGAAACTGACCTGCAGTGTAGTAGAGGTGCGGGCAACAAAAGTACTTTCAGGGAGCGTGGTAGCGATGATCTGAAAGGAAAGGGTTGCCCGCCGAAGCGGATTGTGTCGCCATGGCATTTCCGCTGGTCTTGCATAGAATATATGCAAGATTGTCACCATGGAATTCATGGTGGAGCGCTAACTCACTTATCAAGGGGAGCCAATGCGGTTTCCTTGCTTGACAAGGTTGCGTTTAGGCAGCCAGTGAGACTTCGCTCACTGGCTGCTTTTAATTTAGGAGGTGTGTATATGATCCGGGTGGCTGTGTGCGGCGCCTTTGGCAAAATGGGGCGGGAGGTTTTGAAAGCCGTACATAATGACGCTGAGTTGGCGTTGGTGGGAGCCAGTGATGTAAAATCCGATTCAGTTGATGTCGGCGATTTGATTGGTGTCGGCAAGACCGGCGTTATCACAGGCAATCATTTAGAAACTGTTATTCGTGAAAGCCGGCCTCAGGTACTTGTCGATTTTACACGGCCGGAATCGGTTCTGCAGAACATGCAGATCGCTATTGCTAACGGCGTCTGTCCGGTTGTCGGTACAACCGGTTTGGCGGAAGCCGACATGGCTCTAATCCGCCAATTGTGTCATGACCGCGGTGTAAATGCGTTCATTGCCCCCAATTTTTCCATCGGCGCTGTTTTGATGATGCGTCTGGCCAAGGAAGCTGCCGCTGTATTCCCGCACGTGGAGATCATTGAATTGCATCATGATCAGAAACTCGATGCACCTTCCGGAACAGCGCTGCGCACCGCTGAGCTATTGCTCGAAGCCAGAGGCGAGATGCCTCAGGGACACCCGCAGGAGAGTGAAAAGCTGTTGGGAGCCCGCGGCGGCGAGACCGGTGGCATTCGTATTCACAGTGTCCGGCTGCCCGGCTATGTAGCGCATCAGGAGGTCATTTTCGGGGGAAGCGGCCAGACACTCACGATTCGTCATGATTCGATCTCGCGGGAATCCTTTATGCCCGGAGTGGTGCTGGCCTGCAAGAAGGTTCTGACGATAGACGGACTGGTTATCGGTCTGGAGAATATTATCGAGTAACGGAGGTAGTTTACCATGCAAAAACCGAATGTAGCTATCCTGGGAGCGACCGGCGCCGTCGGTCAGGAATTTTTAAAATTGATTGAGGAGCGTCAGTTTCCGTTTGCCAGCCTTAAACTGCTGGCCTCGGAGCGTTCTGCCGGTAAAAAGATCGAGTTTATGGGAAAAACCTACACGGTTGAGGCAGCCGTGCCCGACTCCTTCAACGGCATTGACATTGCCCTGTTCGCCGGCGGCTCCGCCAGCAAAGCGCTGGCTCCGGAAGCGGTCCGGCGCGGCGCCGTCGTCATTGATAATTCCAGCGCTTTCCGCATGGATCCCGATGTGCCCCTGGTTGTTCCCGAAGTTAATCCGGAAGCATTACGCTCCCACAAAGGGATTATCGCTAATCCAAACTGTTCCACCATCATCATGGTCATGGCGCTGAAGCCGATTTATGATAAGGTGAAGATTAAACGTATCGTTGTTTCCACTTACCAGGCTGTTTCCGGCGCCGGTAAAGAGGCGATTGACGAATTGACCGAACAAGTCCGCGACGTTCTCGCCGGCAATCCGGTCAAAGCCAGCATCCTGCCTAGTGCCAGCCTGCCGAAGCACTACCAGATTGCCTTTAATCTATTGCCGCAGATCGATGTTTTTCTTGAGGATGGCTATACTAAAGAAGAAATGAAAATGGTGCATGAGACGCATAAAATTCTCAATGACTATTCCATTGGCATTACTGCGACGACGATTCGGGTGCCTGTCTACCGCAGCCATTCCGAATCAGTCAATCTGGAACTGGCGGGAGATTTGCCGGTTGATGAAGTTAAACACCTGCTTGCCGGCTTTCCCGGTGTCAGCGTAATTGATAATCCTGCGGCTATGGAATATCCGATGCCATTGTTCTGTTCAGACAAAGACGATATTTATGTCGGCAGAATTCGCAAAGACGCATCGCTGCCTTATGGATTGAACTTGTGGGTGGTTGGCGATCAAATTCGCAAAGGCGCCGCGCTGAATGCGCTGCAAATTGCGGAGTATATGATTACTCACCAATTGCTATGAGGTGTGGAGAATGAGAATCGTAGTACAGAAATTCGGCGGCACTTCAGTAGCCACCGCAACGAGCCGCGCTCTGGCCGTCGCTAAGATTGCCAAGGCGCAGGAACAGGGATTGCTGCCGGTGGTTGTTGTTTCCGCCATGGGCCGCAAGGGTGACCTTTATGCAACTGACACACTGATCGATCTCGCCCGCAATTCCGGTCAGCCTGTCAATTGCCGTGAGCTGGATCTGATGATGTGCTGTGGCGAAATAATCTCGGCGGTTGTCATGGCCGGTACACTGCAGGCCGCCGGGATTGAAGCAGTGGCTCTTACCGGCGGTCAGGCCGGTATCCTGACAGATTGTCATTTTGGCAGGGCCCGCATTATTAAAATTGATCCTTCGCGTATTCACAGTCTGTTAAAACAGGGAAAAACACCCGTCATCTGCGGCTTTCAAGGCGTAACCGCGGAGGGGGAAATGACTACTTTGGGCCGCGGCGGCAGCGATACAACCGCTGCCGCTCTGGGCGCGGCACTGATGGCGCAGATGATTGAGATCTATACCGATGTGGATGGTATTATGACCGCCGATCCCCGTATTGTTGACAATGCCCGCATTCTTGATTCGATCAGTTACAGTGAAGTCTGCCAGCTGGCGCACCAGGGAGCCAAGGTGATCCATCCGCGGGCAGTGGAAATAGCCATGCAGAAAGGAATCCCGCTGATTGTAAAGTCCACTTTCAGTGATATGCCCGGAACGCTGATTACCAATATCGGCAAGGAAGATGGATCGGGAGCCCTGGTGGAAGACCGCATTGCCGCCGGTGTGGCATCCTTGCTCAATATTGCCCAGATCCGGGTCAAACTCGATCAGCCCGCAGTACCGGATGCCGGATTTATTGTTTTCAAGTCGATGTCGGATAATCAGATCAGCGTCGATCTCATCAATGTTTTTCCTGATCAAATCCTGTTTACTGTCGATCAGGATATGGCGGAGAAAGCGGTGGCGACGCTCCGCGGGCTCAGCTTTGATGTCGCGGTCGTACCTGGCTGTGCCAAAGTATCGGTTGTGGGCGGCGGTATGCGTGAAGTGCCGGGTGTAATGGCCGCTTTTGTTGAGGCATTGGCGCTGCATGACATTCCTATTCTGCAAACAGTGGATTCCAATGCTTCCATATCCGTACTTGTGAGGCAGGAATCTGCCGCGCAGGCGGTACAGGCGCTGCATAAGCAGTTTGGCTTGGCGCAGCCCTGAATCAGTAAGTGGAGGGGAAAATAATGAACTCCTTTGGCCGTGTTCTTACCGCAATGGTGACTCCGTTTCATCGCGACGGCAGCGTCAACTACCAGGCGGCGGCCGCTCTTGCCAGACATTTAATTGCTAACGGCTCCGACGGCTTGGTTGTCGCTGGCAGTACCGGCGAAGCCGCAACGCTGGACCCGGAAGAAAAACTGCACCTGTTTGCCGCTGTGGCCGACGCTGTCGGCGATCAGGCAACCGTTATTGCCGGCACGGGCAGCAATGATACCCGGGCATCAATTGCCCTTACCAGACAGGTGGAAAAACTGGGCGTTCATGGCGTCATGCTGGTTGGCCCCTATTATAATAAACCGACGCAGGAAGGCTTTTATCAGCATTTCAAATCCATTGCTGAAACAATCTCTTTGCCTGCAATCATTTACAATGTCCCCGGGCGCACCGCATCAAACATCCTGCCGGAGACAATTGCCCGTCTGGCCACAATCCCCAATATCGTAGCGGTTAAAGAGTCCAGCGGTAATCTGGATCAGGTAGGGGAAATCATTCGCACCACCCCGGATTCCTTTCTTGTGTACAGCGGCGATGACAGTCTGACTCTGCCAATTCTATCGATAGGCGGCGCGGGTATTATCAGTGTTGCCGCTCATGCCGTCGGCGTGCGCATGAAACAGATGGTGGAGGCGTATCTGGCCGGCGATACTGTACGGGCGAGACAGGTTCATTTGGAACTGCTGCCATTTTTCAAAGCAATTTTTATTACGACCAATCCTATTCCGATAAAAACCATCATGCGTATATTAGGACACGACGTTGGCGGCTTCCGGCTGCCTTTACTTGAGGCGACAGATAAAGAATTGGTTTTGCTTCAGCAGGTCATGGTAAAGCTGAATATCCGCTGAACGCTAAAAGCCCCGCGGCGCGGGGCTTTTTTTATTGTCTGAATCTATCGCCGAAGCCGGCATCCCGCTGCCTGTGCCTCGTCACGGTTTTTTTGCCTTGCCGGCTTCCGGGATAAAGCGGTCTGGACCAGCGCATAATAATTTGGTAAACACGTGGCCGGATGTTGTGAATTGGCACCAGATAGGCTATAATTAAGGAAAGCAAATGAGCGGGTCGGTTTTCCTCGGTCAATAGACAGAACGGGCAGAAGCAGTTTGCATTGTAGAAATACATGGAGGTGTGACTTTTTTTGTCAAAACCACAAAAAGTTCAGATCATCCCGTTAGGGGGACTGGGCGAGATCGGCAAGAACATGACCGTTGTTCGTTACGGTGATGATATTGTTGTGATCGACTCTGGTTTAATGTTCCCGGAAGATGATATGCTGGGAATCGACTTGGTCATTCCGGATATCACCTATTTGCTGGAGAACAAGGATTTAGTGCGGGCAATTCTCCTGACCCACGGGCATGAAGATCATATTGGCGCCCTGCCGTATGTTATGAAGCAGTTGAGCCATGTTCCCGTCTACGGTACTAAGCTCACACTGGGAATTGTGAGCGGGCGGCTGAAAGAGCATGGTGTTTCCGCTAACGCCCTGGTTGCGGTCAAACCGGGAGATCAGATAAAATTGGGCTGTTTTCAGGCTGGCTTTATTCGAGTCAGCCATAGCATTGCCGATTCAGTGGCTATCTACTTGAAGACGCCGCTGGGGACTGTCGTCCATTCCGGCGACTTCAAATTTGACCAATCGCCGGTTGACGGCAGAGTTACCGACTTTCATAAATTTGCCGAGCTGGGTGATAAAGGAGTTCTTGTCCTGTTGGCAGACAGTACCAATGCCGAACGTCCCGGCTTTACTCCTAGTGAGCGGACGGTTGGTACCGTTTTTGACGAAACCTTCCGCAAAGCCAAAGACCGGATTATTGTTGCCTCGTTCTCCTCAAATGTACACCGTATCCAGCAAGCCGTTGACTCGGCCTGCAAATGCGGGCGCAAAGTCGCAATTGTCGGACGCAGCATGATCAATGTTGTCAATATTTCGTTAGATCTGGGGTATCTCCACATACCTGAAGGCGTTTTAATTGCCATTGACGAAATACACCGTTACCCGCCGTCTGCGATCGTTATTCTCACGACCGGCAGCCAGGGCGAACCGATGTCGGCGTTGACCCGCATGGCCATGTCTGATCATAAAAAGGTGGAAATAGTTCCCGGCGATACTGTTATCATCTCGGCTACGCCGATACCGGGCAATGAAAAGCTGGTTGCCCGCACTGTCGATCATTTGTTCCGCCAAGGCGCGGAAGTCATTTATGAAAAATCATCGGGCGTTCATGTTTCCGGTCATGCCAGCCAGGATGAACTGAGACTGCTGCATAATCTGATTCGTCCTAAATTTTTTATTCCTGTACACGGGGAATACCGTCATCTGAAAAAACACGCCAAGCTGGCTGAGGAAGCCGGCCTGGCGAAGGAACATATTTTTATTGCCGAAAACGGTCATGTGCTTGAGTTTAGTGCTGATAAAGGCGCTATTGTCTCCAAAGTCGCCTCAGGGCGTGTATTGGTAGATGGATTAGGGGTTGGCGATGTCGGCAACATTGTTTTGCGCGATCGCAAACAATTGTCCCAGGATGGAATCCTGGTGGTAGTGCTCACCATGGACAAGCTGCGCGCCTGTCTGGTCGCCGGACCGGATATTGTTTCCAGAGGCTTTGTTTATGTTCGCGAATCCGAGCAACTGATGGAAGAAGCCAAGGAGCGAGTCCGACAGGCGCTGGACAAATGCGAACTGAATCAAATTACCGAGTGGGCGACAATAAAATCGAATGTCCGCGACAGTCTGGGCAAATACTTATACGAAAAAACCCGTCGCCGGCCGATGATTTTACCCATTATTATGGAGATTTGATTGCTAGGCAGATAAGGGGAGGCGTGAAAGCGCCTCTTTTTTACATGCAGGCACAGGCATGAAACCGTCTGTAATTGCCAATACTAAACAGTGAATTTGGCAGTTGGAGGTTTTGCTATGTTTGAAGCCTATGAAAGCCGGCAGTCTGACGGAAGTCCGGCTGTGCCGGCGGCTGAGCCGCAGAAAAAAAACCGGCTGAAAAAAGATACGGCGGCTGATAATATCCAGGAGTTGGGAGCGGCGGAAATTCCGTCGGTAAAAAGCAATATCCATGTGATGACGATCATTGGTCAAATCGAAGGCCACATGATTTTGCCGCCCAATAATAAGTCGACAAAGTATGAACATGTTATGCCGCAGTTGGTGGCCATTGAACAAAGCAATGAGATCGAGGGATTGATGCTGCTCCTCAATACAGTTGGCGGCGATGTCGAGGCGGGGCTGGCGATTGCCGAAATGATCGCCAGCATGTCGAAGCCGTCAGTATCGATTGTCCTGGGCGGCGGACACAGTATCGGCGTTCCGGTAGCGGTGTCGGCAACCCATTCGTTCATCGTCGAAAGCGCCAGCATGACAATCCACCCCATTCGTTTGACCGGCTTAGTCATTGGCGCGCAAAGCTCGTTCGATTATCTGGAAAAAATGCAGGAGCGGGTTAATAAATTTGTCGTCGGACACAGTGGTGTCAGTGAAAGCAAATGGCGGGAACTTTTGTACAAAACCGGCGAGTTGTCGCGCGATATCGGTACTTCCGTGGTCGGCAAAGATGCGGTTAAATACGGCCTGATCGATTCTGTCGGCGGCATAGCCGAAGCAATGAATAGCTTAAGAAAACTGATACAGGCTAAGAAAGAAGGCAGGGGACTGACGCAATGACACTGTGGACGATTATGCCGGAGGCAATTGTATTTGCGCCGGCGGAGCCTGCTGCCGGCCCTTATGATGAAATTGAGTTCGGCGGTGCCAGAATGCTGGTGGAGAAAATTGCTGCTGATCAATGCCGTATCGTTCGGCTGCTTTCCACCGATCCGGCCGACTATCTGCGGTCAGAACTGCAGCCGGGACAAGTGCTGACAGCCGGCGGCTATGAATTAGTGCCTTCGTCCGAACAGGAAATGAAGCAATAGAGAAAGCCGCAGTTGCCCGGCAGGGAGACTGCGGCTTTTTTGCGCAATTGTCTGCCAGCCGCGGTTTCCCTGTTTGCAAAAAAAAGGATTTCAGGCTAGTATTATAGAAAGAATAATTTTCAGAGGTGTTACTATTGTCGAAACGACTTCCCAGCCTGTCGGCAGATACCCGTGACGAGCTGCGCGGTATCTTGCTGATAGCGGCTGGCCTGTTTGCCATCATTTGCTTATATAGTTCTAATGTCGGTTCGGTTGGGGCTGTTACGGCGAGAGTGCTGCGATATGCGTTCGGGGCAGGCGCGCCGCTGCTGCCGCTCTTGACCGTTATTGTAGGTTCGCGCTATCTTGCCAGCCGGCGTCAGTTTGCGTATTCGATCCGTTTCTGGAGCTTTTTGGCCCTGTATGGCTTGGGACTGGCGCTGTTTCATCATTCGCTGATCCCTGCCGGGCAGGAAATTCTGCCGGAGAATTTGATTCCCGGCGGTGGTCTGGTTGGCGGTATGCTGCTGTTTATTGCCCGCAATCTGTTTGGCTATTACGGCGCCCTCATTGTATTGCTGGCGTTTTCACTATGCTTTTTGCTGCTTTGCACGACCTGGTCGCTGAGCCGGACGATTTCCCTTGCCAGGGAAAAAGCCAGTGAGAGTGTTGACAGAGCCAGAGAAAGTCTTGCTGCCTCCTGGCAGGAAGCGCAAGCAGAGGATGAGACGGAATTTTTTGATCAGGAAAAATGGGAGCGGGAGCGGCCGGCTGAACGGCCGCTCCCGCTGAAAGCGGTGGAACCGGCCGCGGCTCCTGCGCCGGATAAACGGGAAGAAGAGCCGGTTGCGGTCATTAATGAATTACCAATGTCGGGAGATCGCCAGTATATTGTGCCGCCCCTGTCGCTGCTGGCCAAAAATACAAAGCCGCGTTCGCTAAAAATGCAGCGGGAGCTGCAGGATAATTCCCGCCTGCTGGAGGAGACGCTGGCCAATTTCGGCGTAGGAGCCAAGATTGTAAATACTTGCCAGGGGCCTACGGTAACCCGCTATGAAATTGAGCCGGCTCCAGGAGTCAAGGTCAGCAAAATTGTCAACCTCGCTGACGATATCGCCTTGAAGCTAGCCGCTTCCGGCGTTCGTATCGAAGCGCCGATACCGGGTAAGGCGGCAATCGGCATTGAGGTCCCGAATAAAGAAACAGCCAGTGTGCCGCTGCGGGATGTCCTCGAAAGTGAGCCGTTCCAAAAAGCGAGTTCGCCGTTGACTGTCGCTTTGGGCAAGGATATTGCCGGCCAGCCGATTATCGCCGATCTGGCGAAGATGCCGCATGTGCTGGTTGCCGGCGCTACCGGCTCCGGCAAGAGCGTCTGTATCAACACGCTGATTACCAGTGTGCTGTTCAAGGCGACGCCGGAGCAGGTGAAGTTTATCCTGATTGATCCCAAAGTCGTGGAGCTTTCTAATTATAACGGCATTCCGCATCTGATGACCGAAGTGGTCACCGATCCGAAGCGGGCTGCTTCAACCCTGCGCTGGGCGGTGCAGGAAATGGAGCGTCGCTATGCGCTGTTCGCCTCCGCCTCGGTGCGCGATATCGGACGTTATAACGAACTGAACCCAGAGCTGTTCCTGCCTCTGGTTGTAATTATTATTGACGAATTGGCAGATTTGATGATGGTTTCTCCGGTTGATGTCGAAGATGCCATCTGCCGTTTGGCCCAGATGGCCCGTGCAGCCGGCCTGCACCTGGTTCTGGCCACGCAGCGGCCGTCGGTTGATGTAATTACCGGTACGATAAAGGCCAATATTCCCTCCCGCATTTCCTTTGCTGTTTCTTCACAAATTGACTCGCGAACAATCCTGGATATGGCGGGGGCCGAGAAACTGATCGGCAAGGGCGATATGCTCTACAGTCCGCAGGGATCGAACAAGCCGGTCCGTGTCCAGGGGGCATTTATTTCTGACAATGAAGTAGAAGAATTGATGAGTTTTATCCGGAAGCAGGGCGAGCCGGTGTATAATGAAGAAATTCCCGCTTTTGAGCCGGTTATGGCAGAGCAAGAAGGAAATCACTCTTTCGAAGATGAAATGTTGGAGGAGGCGGTGAGAATGGTTCTGGAAACAGGACAGGCTTCCGTCTCGATGCTGCAGCGTAAATTCCGGATTGGCTATACCCGTGCCGCCAGACTGATTGACACCATGGAGGAAATGAAGATTGTCGGCCCTAATGTTGGCAGCAAAGCCAGAGAAATTATCATGACATCTGATCAGGTATACACCAAATACTTTAAACAATAGCCGGCTCAGCGGCTCGCTTGCGGCGGTGCCGGCTGCCATATCGTGAGGAGGTAAGAGTTTTGCAGACAATTGCTGAAATGCTTCGCGACGAGCGGCAACGTCAGGGCTTAACGCTCAAGGATATCGAGGCCGTGACCAATATCCGCGTGCTGTATTTGCAGGCCATCGAAGAGGGCAATTATTCCGTGCTGCCCGGCGAGGTATATGTAAAGGGCTTTATTCGCAATTATGCCAATGCCTTAGGCCTAAACGGCGCGGAATATGTGGAACTTTACCGGCGTGAGCGGCAGCCTGCCGATCCGGAGCCGGCCTCAGCCGCAGCAGAGACACCGCAGGAGACGCCGCCGGCGCCGCGTTCGGCGGCAACGCGGCGTCGCCAAAGAAGCCGCCAGACGGAGATTTGGCTGACTGGTCTGCTGCTGCTGGCTGTGGGCGGGGGCTTTTGGTGGTATCATTCATCAGCCGGCGACGCACCGCCGCCGGCCGTGCCGCCGCCGGCGGCGGCGCCAGCACCGGCCGCTCCTCCCGTGGCGGCGCCGGATGCGCCAGTCCGGCCGGCCGTACCGGCCAAAGCCGACGAAACGGCGGTGTCTGTTACTGCCGCCTTTAGCAGTCGTTCCTGGATACAAGTTACGGTTGCCGGCAAAATTTTATATGAAGGAATTCCGCAGCCGGGGGAGACTTTAGCCTGGCAGGCTTCACAGCCGATTACCGTGAAAGTCGGTAACGCCGGCGCCGTTGAATTGACACATAACAACCGGCCGGTCGGTAAGCTCGGCGGCAATGGTGAAGTTGTCATGCGGACGTTTACTGCTAATGGACAGCAATAGACTGATATGGGGAGAATAAATGACACAAGAACGATTTTTGCCGGTGAGCAAAAAGGATATGGAAGCAAGGGGCTGGGACCGGCTCGATTTTCTGTTTATCAGCGGTGATGCCTATGTCGATCACCCCAGCTTCGGGCCGGCGATTCTTTGCCGGCTGCTGGAAAAGCACGGCTATCGGGTTGGCATTATTGCCCAGCCGGACTGGCGTAGCACCGCCGACTTCAAGCGGCTGGGGAAACCCCGCCTGGGGGTATTGGTTTCAGCCGGCAATATGGATTCGATGTTAAATAAATTCACTGCCGCGAAAAAGACGCGCAGTGCTGATAATTACAGCCCCGGCGGACAGGCTTGCCGTCGCCCTGACCGGGCGACGATTGTTTATTGCAATCGTATTCGCGAGATCTGGAAACAGGTTCCGCTGATTATTGGCGGCATCGAAGCCAGCTTGCGGCGGTTTGCGCATTATGATTACTGGTCGGACACAGTCCGTAAGGCCATCATCGCCGATTGCCGCGCCGACCTTCTTGTTTACGGAATGGGAGAAAAGCAGCTGCTGGATATTGCCTCCCAGTTGGCAGCCGGTATTCCGGTCGGCGCTATTGACCATGTTCCAGGCACCTGCTGCCTAAAATCCTCCCTGGAAGGCTACTGGGACTATGTGACCGTACCTTCCTATGAAGCTGTTCGCGCCGATAAACGCGCATTCGCCGAGGCTTTCCGTATTCAATACCGCGAGCAAGATCCGATCCGGGGTAAAACAGTGGTACAGCCTCATGGCGAACAGTTTCTGGTGCAGAACCCGCCGGCCGCCTCCCTGTCAACTGCCGAAATGGACGAGATCTATGCTCTGCCATATCAGCGAACCTACCATCCCTCTTATGAGACTGCAGGTGGCGTGCCGGCAATCCGCGAAGTTAAATTCAGTCTGGTCAGCCATCGCGGCTGCTATGGCGCCTGTTCATTCTGCGCTATTGTGTCGCATCAGGGCCGAATTATCCAAAGCCGCAGCGCTGAATCGCTTTTGCAGGAAACAGAGCAGCTTGTCAAACTGCCTGACTTCAAAGGCTATATTCACGATGTCGGCGGTCCGACGGCAAATTTTCGTCAGCCGTCATGTCATTCGCAGCTGGAGCGTGGCACCTGCCGCGACCGGCAGTGTTTATATCCCGCTCCCTGTGCCAATCTGAATAGTGACCACTCCGATTATTTGGCGCTTTTGCGTCAAATACGGTCTGTGCCCGGTGTCAAGAAGGTATTTGTTCGTTCCGGGCTGCGCTACGACTATATCCTGGCAGGCGACAACCGGGAATTCCTGCGGGAATTATGTGCGCATCATATCAGTGGACAGCTGAAAATCGCGCCTGAACACATTGCCGCCCCGGTGACGCGGCTGATGGGGAAGGCCGGCAAGCAGGTTTATTTACGTTTTGTCAAATCCTATCAGGCGTTAAATCGTGAATTAGGTAAAGAACAATACCTGGTTCCCTACTTTATGTCCAGTCATCCCGGAGCCGGACTGGCGGAAGCGATTGAACTCGCGGAGTTTTTGCGCGATCAGGGCTATCATCCGGAGCAGGTACAGGATTTTATCCCTACTCCCGGCAGTTTATCGACTTGTATGTATTATTCCGGGCTGCATCCGCTGACCGGTGAAGCCGTATATGTCGCTAAGGATCCGCATGAGAAAAAAATGCAGCGGGCGCTGATGCAATATCGTGACCCGAAGAATTATGAATTGGTTTATGAGGCGCTGCAGAAAAGCAGGCGGCTTGATTTGGTTGGTTTTGGTCCCAAATGCCTGCTGCGGCCCCGGGGAGGGCAGGCGGCGGCAGGGGAGCGCGGCGGCCGCAATAGGCCTGCTACACGGGCCCAGGCCGGCAGGCAGGCCGCAGTGGCGGCAAAGTCCGGCAATCATCAAAAGCGCGGGAGGAGAACTTTTTGAAAATAGGGTTTGTCAGCTTAGGCTGTGCAAAGAATCTGGTAGACACTGAGGTTATGCTCGGTATCCTGGACCAAGGCGGCTATGTCATTACTGACCAGCCGGCTGAGGCGGAGATTTTAATTGTCAATACTTGCAGCTTTATTGATTCTGCTAAAGAAGAGTCGATTTCGGTAATCTTACAGATGGCGGAGTTTAAGCAGCGGGGCAAATGCCGATGCCTGATTGTAGCCGGCTGTCTGGGACAGCGGTATCGTGAGGAACTGTTGGCAGAACTGCCGGAGGTGGACGCGATTCTGGGGACAGGCGCCTGGGGCAGGGTCCTTGAGGCGATCGAAGCGGTGCAGGCCGGACGCAGGGTATTGTTTGTCGATGAAATAACGGCCATTTATGATGATCAATCACCCCGTATCCGGACAACGCCTAGTTACAGTGCTTATATTAAGATCGCCGACGGTTGCAGCAATCACTGTTCCTATTGCATTATTCCCCGGGTCAGAGGCCCGTTTCGCAGCAGGACGGCTGCATCTGTTGTTGCCGAAGCGAAGCGTCTGATTGCCGACGGCGTAAAAGAGATCAATCTGATTGCCCAGGATACCACCAGCTATGGCCGTGACCGCGGCGGCAGTTCGGAATTGACCCAGCTGCTGCGGGAACTGACGGCACTGGAGGGCGATTTTTGGATTAGACTTTTATATTGCTATCCGAAGTATTTTAGCGATGAACTAATTGATCTGATTGCTAAAGAGCCGAAAATCTGCAAATATATTGATTTGCCGCTGCAGCATGCCGATGACGGCGTGTTACAGGCTATGAACCGCCGCGATTCACGCCAGGAAATTGAGACATTGCTGCGAAAACTGCGTGAACGCATTGCCGGTGTCGCTATTCGCACCACCTTTATTGTCGGCTTTCCCGGTGAAACGGAAGCGCAATTTGATTCACTGCGCAATTTTATCGCCCAGCAGCGATTTGACCATGTCGGCATCTTCAGCTATTCGCGGGAGGAGGATACTCCTGCGGCGGCAATGCCACAGCAGATTCCCGACGAGATCAGGCAGGCCCGCTATCACGATTTAATGGCCCTGCAGAGTCAGATATCGGAAGAGATCAATCGCAGTCTGGAAGATTCGGTTGTTACCGTTTTGGTCGAAGGCAGGGTCGATGGCGAGCAGACACTGCTGGGACGCTCCTGTCGGGAAGCGCCGGATGTAGACGGGCGCGTTTACGTTGAAGGCGGCGGCGACGTCAATCCCGGCTGCTTTGTGCAGGCCCGGATTGTGCAGGGGTTTGCCTATGATCTGGTTGCAGAACCGGTTTAAAATAACCGCAGAGAAAAAACACGGCAAATTTGCCAAAAGGAAGGATGCCGTATGATTGCCGAGATTATCAGCACCGGTACGGAACTGCTATTAGGACAGATTGTTAATACCAACGCTCAATATCTGGCGTCAAAACTAAATGAGCTGGGAGTCGATGTTTTATACCAGTCGACAGTGGGCGATAATCGTGACCGCATGCGCGAGGTGTTTGCTCATGCGCTGCGGCGCGCCGATATCCTGGTAACCACCGGCGGCCTTGGCCCGACGCTGGGAGATATCACCAAAGAAGTTGCCGCCCAGTTGCTGGGAAAGCCGCTAACGCTGCACAATGACAGTGAGGAACGGATTAGAAAATATTTTGCAGCTCGCAATCTGCCAATGCCGGAGCGCAATCTGCGCCAGGCGATGATACCTGAAGGCGCGGTTGTGCTTGCCAATGAGCGCGGCACCGCTCCCGGCGTAATTATTGAGGAGAACGGCAAGACTATCATTCATCTGCCCGGGCCACCGCAGGAAATGCACTGGATGTTTGACACCGCTGTTATTCCTTATTTCCGGCAGCGGTTCGGGCTGCAGCCGGTAATCGCCTCGCGGGTACTGCGCACCTTTGGTGTCGGTGAATCAGCGTTGGAAGAAAAGATCCACGATCTGGTGCTGTCGCAGGGCAATCCGACCTTGGCGCTGCTGGCCAGAAGCGGTGAGGTGCATTTGCGGATAACCGCCAAGGACCAAACGGCAGCGGCGGTTCAAGAACGCATTGCCGCTTTGGAGCGGGCACTGCGCAGCCGAATCGGTGATGCCATCTTTGGCGTTGATGAAGAGACGCTGGAGCTGGTTGCCGGGAGGACGCTGACCGAGCGCAACCTGACCATCGCCCTGGCGGAGTCTTGCACCGGCGGCCTGATCAGCAGCCGGCTGACTGACATTGCCGGCAGTTCCGCCTATCTGGCCGGTTCGATGGTATCATACAGTAACCAGGTGAAGCAAAATGCGCTCGGTGTTCCGGCCGATGTGCTCGCAGCGTGCGGCGCGGTCAGTGAACAAACCGCCCTGGCGATGGCAAGACAGGCACGGAGACTATTTATGACCGATATCGGGATTGGCGTCACCGGTATCGCCGGTCCCGGCGGAGCAACAGCAACCAAGCCGGTCGGCCTTGTTTATGTGGCTGTCGCCGGCGCCGCGGCGTCTGAATGCCGTCACTATCATTTTTCCGGAGTGCGAACCGCGATTAAACAACGGACGGCAAATGCCGCTCTGTTTCAGCTTATTCGCTTTCTTGACAACAAAAACGGGGGGACTGAACATTGAAAGAACAAGGTTTCTTTGGTGAATTACAATTAAGTAAAAAAGTCTTAGCGGCGATTACCGAAATGGGATTTGAAGAGCCTTCGCCGATTCAGAGCAAGACGATACCGCTGGCGCTTGAAGGCAAGGATTTGATCGGACAGGCGCAGACCGGTACCGGCAAAACCGCCGCGTTTGGTATTCCCGTTATGGAACGTCTGGCTGAGATGCGTCATATTCAGGCCTTGGTATTGACGCCGACGCGTGAATTGGCGATACAAGTGGCAGAAGAGCTAGGTAAGATCGGTAAATTCAAACGGATTAAGGTGCTGCCGCTTTATGGCGGCCAGCCGATTGAACGTCAAATCCGGGCTTTAAAGACCGGCGTGCAGGTGATTATCGGCACTCCCGGCCGCCTGCTTGATCATATGCGGCGGAAGACCGTTAAACTAGACTCTGTCAAGCAGGTCATTATTGATGAAGCGGATGAAATGCTTGATATGGGCTTTATTGAAGATGTGGAAAATATTCTGGAGAATATTCCCGCTGAACGTCAAACCATGCTTTTTTCCGCCACCATGCCGAAAGAGATTCTCGCCTTATCGGAAAAATACATGAAGAACCCCGCGGCCATCACCACCAGCAAAGAGCAGATTACAGTGCCGCTGATCGATCAGGTTTACTATGAGACCCGCGATAAACTTGACGGTCTCTGCCGTGTCCTTGACGCTGAGACCACCGGTCAATGCATTATTTTTGGACGGACGAAGAAAGGCGTCAATGATTTGACTGCTTCGCTGCAAACCCGGGGCTATATGGCCGACGGCTTGCACGGTGATTTGAACCAATCGCAGCGAGACCGGGTAATGAAAAAGTTTCGCGAAGGCGATCTGGAAATACTGGTAGCCACTGATGTTGCGGCCCGCGGTATCGATATTGAACATATCACCCATGTCATCAACTACGATATTCCTCAGGACCCGGAGTCCTATGTCCACCGTATCGGCCGTACCGGTCGCGCCGGCAAGCGTGGCGTGGCGATCACCTTTATTGAACCACGCGAATTCCGCCAGTTGAAGCTGATCGAAAAAATAGTGAAAACCAGGATTATACGCAAACAGCTGCCGACTCTCAGCGACATTATGGAACGGCGGCGGGATTTGATAAAAAACCAGGTCGTTCAGACGATTGAGCAGGGGAGTTATACCGACTATCATACGATTGTCGCTGATCTGGCCGTCTATCATGACCCGCTGGATATCGCCGCCGCCGCGCTGAAGCTGTTTCAGGAAGGCTTTAGGGAGCGAGTGGAGGAGAAGCCGCTGTTTCCGCAAACCAGCGCCGATGGTATGGTCAGATTGTTCATGAATATTGGCCGTGCCCAAAACATCCGGCCTGATGATATTGTGCGAACCGTAGCGGAGGAAGCCGGCATTCCCGGCAACATTATCGGGCTGATCAATATTTATGATAAGTTTACCTTCCTGGAGGTTCCGGCCGATGTCGCGGAGCGGGTGCTGGCGGTTATGCACAAAAATACCATTAGGGGCTTTAAGGTTAATGTCGAACCGGCGAAAGCCAGATCTTGACACGCAGAACATATGTTTGATACAATGTGATGGAGAGAGAAAACTAGGGAGGCATCAGCATGGCGGAAAAAGGACAGACCGATAGCCGGCTGCAGGCGCTTGATTCGGCAATGCGTCAGATTGAAAAAGACTTTGGCAAGGGCTCGATTATGCGGTTGGGTGAAGTGTCGGCAAAAATGAACATTGAAGTCATTCCTACCGGCGCTTTGACTCTTGACGTCGCACTGGGTATCGGTGGCGTACCGCGGGGAAGGGTTGTCGAAATTTACGGCCCTGAGTCTTCCGGCAAAACAACGGTAGCGCTCCATATCATCGCTGAGGCCCAAAAAATTGGCGGCATTGCCGCCTTTATCGATGCCGAGCATGCGCTTGATCCTTCTTACGCCAGGAAACTGGGTGTTGATATCGATAATCTGCTGATTTCCCAGCCGGACAATGGCGAACAGGCGCTGGAAATCGCCGACGCGCTAGTCCGCAGCGGCGCTATTGATGTCATTGTCATCGACTCTGTGGCCGCACTGGTTCCTAAAGCGGAAATTGAAGGCGATATGGGGGATTCCCATGTCGGACTGCAGGCCCGTCTGATGTCACAGGCATTGCGAAAACTGACTGGCATCATCAGCAAATCGAAGACGACGGCAATCTTCATCAATCAGATCCGGGAGAAAGTTGGCGTCAGCTACGGCAATCCGGAAGTGACCACCGGCGGCCGGGCGCTTAAGTTTTATGCAACTATCCGCATGGATGTACGCAGGTCCGAGACCATCAAGCAGGGCAACGACAGCATCGGCAGCCGTACCCGGGTGAAAGTGGTCAAGAATAAAGTGGCGCCGCCGTTCCGCATCGCCGAATTCGACATTATGTATGGCGAGGGGATTTCCAAAGAGGGTACCTTGATTGATATTGGCTGCCAGTTGGAGATTCTAGTAAAGAGCGGCTCCTGGTATTCGTATAAAGAGAATCGTCTGGGCCAGGGCAAGGAGAATGTAAAAGAATTTCTCAAACAAAATCGCCAGGTCGCGGAAGAGATTGAAGCCCGGGTCCGCGAATCCCTGACGGCGGGCAGTTCCAATCTGCCTGTATTTACCGATGACACGGCAACTGAAGACTAGTGCTTTAGCCGCGGCGGTCAAGCTGCTGGCACGGCGGGCCCACAGCCGTCAGGCGCTGCGGGATAAACTGGCACAGCGCGCTTATCCTGCCGATGAAATTGACGCCGCGCTGACAAGGCTAAGCGAGCGCGGCTATCTTAATGATACCGCTTATTGTGCCGACTTGGCCGCCAGTCTTTGGCAGAGCGGCAGGTGGGGACGCCAGGGGGTCATCGGGCAGCTGCGCCGCCACGGCCTGCCAATGCCGCTGATCCGCGATATGGTGAACAGTCTGGACCGGCAGCAGGAATTGCCACATGCGCTCAGCCAACTCGACAAGCGGGGCTTTGCCAGCGGCGACAAGGCAAAGGCGGCCCGGTTTCTCGATGCGCGGGGCTTTTCCTTTGGCGTAATCGAGCAGGCGCTGGACCGTTTCTTTGGTGACTGCTGCCCGGAAAGCGGGGAAGACGGCGGAGATGGTTAATTTGTTCGATAAAAGTGTAAGGAAACCCGGCCTGTAAGCGGGTTCCTTACACTTTCTTTATTCAGCATGCAGTTACAGTTGTGCCGTGTCCATGAACGGATTGTCCAGTTTGCGGGAATGGAAGCGTGGCTGCCTGTCGTCGGGATTGTATCAGTAACTTGACACTATCTGAAAAACCCATTACAATTAAATTAATCCTTGTGTAATTTTATAATGATTCAGACAACACAGGATAATCGGGTGTGCAACAAGCCGAGTATTAACTCGGCTTTGCCCATAATTAACATAAAAGGAGGTGTAATGACTTATTTTCGAGCTAATTATTACTGCAATCATTGTGGGAGTGTTTGGACTTGGCATCGGTTATTGGATCCGTAAGAATGTAGCGGAGGCAAAGATCGCCACCGCTGAAGAAGCGGCCAAAAAAATTCTGATGGATGCGGAGAAAGCCGGCGAAGGCAAGAAGAAAGAAGCCTTAGTTGAAGCCAAAGAAGAAATTCATCGCTTGCGTAATGAATTTGACCGTGATGTCAAGGAGCGGCGTTCCGAATTGCAACGCTTGGAACGGCGTCTGCTGCAAAAGGAAGAAAACCTCGACCGTAAGCTGGACTCTCTTGAGAAAAAGGAAGAGGTTCTTGGCCGCAAAGAGGCTGAGATTGATAAAAGCCAGGAGAAAATCAACGACCTGTATGCACGGCAACAGGCTGAACTTGAACGCTTGTCCGGCCTGACCAATGAGCAGGCCCGGCAATTGCTGCTGGCAAGTGCGGAAGAGGAAATCAAACACGAAACCGCCATAATGATTAAAGACATCGAACAACAAGCAAAAGAAGAATCAGACAAAAAGGCGCGGGAAATCATTTCGCTGGCAATTCAGCGCTGTGCCGCCGACCATGTGGCCGAGACCACCGTTTCGGTGGTGGCGCTGCCGAATGATGAAATGAAAGGCCGCATCATCGGCCGTGAAGGTCGCAATATCCGTACTCTTGAAACGCTGACCGGCATTGACCTTATTATTGATGACACGCCGGAAGCTGTTATTCTGTCAGGGTTTGATCCCGTTCGCCGTGAGGTGGCGCGTATCGCTCTGGAGAAGCTGATTGTTGACGGGCGGATTCATCCGGCCCGCATTGAGGAAATGGTAGAAAAGGCGCAAAAAGAAGTCGAGCAGAAAATCAAAGAGGCTGGCGAACAGGCTACCTTTGAAACCGGCGTGCATGGCTTGCATCCGGAACTGATCAGACTGCTGGGCCGCCTGAAATACCGCACCAGTTATGGCCAAAATGTGTTGAAACATTCCATCGAGGTATCTCACCTCGCCGGTATTATGGCCGCCGAATTGGGCGTGGATGTGATGCTGGCCAAGCGTTCCGGCCTTCTCCATGATATTGGCAAGGCTGTGGACCACGAGGTCGAAGGGCCCCATGTTACGATTGGCGGCGATCTGGCGAAAAAATACCGCGAATCGCCTGAAGTCATCAATGCGATTGTGGCCCATCACGGTGATGAAGAAGCCAAAACTGTTCAAGCTGTACTTGTTGCCGCCGCTGATGCGGTTTCGGCAGCCCGCCCCGGTGCCAGACGCGAAAGTCTTGAATCTTACCTCAAACGTCTTACCCGGCTGGAAGCAATTGCCGAATCGTTCGACGGTGTTGAAAAAACCTATGCGATTCAAGCTGGACGTGAAATCCGCATTATTGTCAAACCGGAGAAGATCGATGATACGACATCTGTTTTGATGGCGCGCGAAATTGTTAAGCGGATTGAAAGCGAACTTGAATATCCGGGACAAATCAAGGTCACCGTCATTAGGGAAACACGTGCGGTTGATTATGCAAAATGAATGTAAGGCGGTCTCTCCGGAGACCGCCTTACAATTCGGCTCGCATTCATTCTTTACCAGCGCCTAGACAGCAGGATTTTGCGAATACTTCACGAACTTTACAGTATATTGCACTTATCTATTTGGACGGTGAGCAAGATGCCGAATTATCAGCAGGGTGACCGACAGATCTCTGACGGTGTAAACCTGCTAATCTCAATTTTAGTCAGATATCCGGAAGTCGGAACAATCGCCTACAATTCCTCTACACAATCGCTTAAGCTGACTTTCCTGTTGACAGGGGCGCCGCAAGCGCAGAGGCTGGATCAAATTGCGGCTTATATGCGTCATAGCCTGGATACGTACTATTTATTGAAAAACCTGAAAAACAGCGTAGTTGAAATGCAGACAAGCAATTATGAAAATATGGCGATGTTAACCATAGTTCGCGATGTCGCTTCCCTTTCGCGCGGCGAGATTGCCCTGATTATCGCATTGCTGCGGGAAAAGGCGACTGATCTTTTGGTTGCCGATCAGAGTGAATCGCTTTTGGAAGAGGATTTATTGGTGCAGGAAGAACTGATCGAAAATATGCTGGAGAACATGCGCAGCAAATACGACAGTCATAACCTGATTGGAATTCGTGAAGACGGCAGGGTGCTCGTATTTAATAAATGATTTGGCGTAATTCATAATAATTTGAATCTTCGGCTCTGTCAGAGAGGATTTTAGGCGCCTGCAACGAATATTTGGAAGGTAACCTAGACATCGTTGCGGCACTAATGATTCTAACTGAGGAGGGCGCGTAGTCATGGAAGTATTGAAAGTATCGGCAAAGTCCAACCCTAATTCCGTAGCCGGAGCGTTAGCGGGAGTGTTGCGTGAAAGAGGTTGTGCCGAAATGCAGGCAATCGGCGCCGGAGCGCTAAACCAGGCAGTTAAGGCGGTTGCAATTGCGCGTGGGTTTGTAGCTCCGCACGGTGTTGATCTTGTATGTATCCCAGCGTTTACCGACATTGTCATTGACGGTGAAGAACGTACCGCCATCAAGCTTATTGTTCAGCCGCGCTGAAGATAGCAAAACCTGTTCAGCCAATGAACAGGTATTTGTATTTTTACGCATGATTTTCAATCTGGCAGTGAAGCATACTAGTACCGTGACCGGAATACATCTTAGTATTTAGGGTGGTCAAAACGACAAAATACGGCGTCAGGGCTCCTTGGCTTTTGCCGTTTTGTCTCCCTAAGCCTATTTCTAACCGGTCATGACAGGCCTGATCAGGGGGAAACGGACGGGCTGTCCGGCATTGGCGCCAGTTGGCCGGTATGCCTTATTCCTCCGTCTTAGCTGAGGAAATATGGTCCTGCCGTTTTTAGCTGACAGGATACTTGTCAAAAAGAAAGCGAGGCTTATGGATGATTGCATTAAGCGATGCTAAATTGGTGGAAAGTTCTTCTGAAGCTCTGGTTGTTTGGATTCCCGACACCGGATCGCTGCCGCCGGATTCTTCCGCCGGGGAGATCGACCGGGCCTTAGACGGCAATTTGACTGTCTTATGCCAAGACCAGCCGCACAGCTGCCGCTTAGGCGAAATGAATGTTGTTTACACGAATGGTGCAGTTGCGGCCAAGTGGCTTATCGTGGCCGGAATCGGCCGGCCTGAGCAGCTAACGCCCGACAACATCCGTTTTCTTGCGGGGGCAGTTGCGCGAAAGGCCCGCCAACTGGCGGTCAAGAGTCTGGCTTTGCCGCTGACAGACCTGTTTATGCAGCGCTTTGACACGGCTGGTTTCCAGGTTTGTGCCGAGGGCGTCCGCCTGGGGTTATACCAATTTGACCATTATAAAACCGATAAGTTGCAGCGGCCGCTGCCTGCGGTAACGATCATAGCCGGCCGGGTAACTGACGCAGTAGTGGCGGCAGCGGCGAAAGGGGAAATCATCGCTGACAGCATAGCCTTAGCCCGCGATATGGTAAATCATCCGTCCAGTTATATGACGCCTGCCCGCATGGCAGCCCTGGCAACAGAAATGGCGGCTGAGCTTCCGCTGGAACTGAACGTTTTGCATTCCACTCAGATCAGGGAGCAGGGCTTGGAGGCATTATGGTCTGTTGGCAAAGGCAGTGATGAAGCGCCTGTGCTGCTGGTTTTACGCTACTGCGGTGCCCCCGAAGCGACCGGAACCCTTGGCATAATCGGTAAGGGAATTACCTTTGACAGCGGCGGTATCTCGATAAAGCCCAGTGAGGGAATGGGCGAGATGAAGGACGATATGGGCGGAGCCGCGGCAGTACTGGCGGCCATGCAGGCAATTGCCAGACTGAAGCCGGCGGCCAATGTTCTGGCGGTTATTCCCTGCGCGGAAAATATGCCATCGGGACATGCGCTGAAACCGGGGGATGTAATTGGTTCCCATGCCGGCAAAACGATTGAAATTATTACTACAGATGCTGAAGGAAGGCTTGTATTAGCGGATGCGATCAGTTATGCCCGCAGTCTGGGCGCCACGAAACTGGTTGATCTGGCGACTTTGACCGGAGCCTGCGTTGTGGCTCTGGGAAAAGTCGCCTCGGCGACAATTGCCAATGATGAGCAGTGGAGCGAAACCGTACTGGCCGCGGCCGAAACGGCCGGTGAAAAAATGTGGCCTTTACCGGCCTATGATGAGTATAAAGAGCAGATTAAAAGCGATATTGCCGATTTGAAAAACTCCGGCGGCCGCCCGGCCGGAGCAATTACCGCCGGTCTGTTCCTGGCGGCGTTTGCTGGCGATACGCCTTGGGTGCATATTGATATCGCCGGCACGGTAACCAGCGAAAAAGAACGCGGTTACCAGGCCAAAGGCGCTACAGGGGTTGGCGTTCGCACGCTGATTGAACTTGCCGCAGCCCAATGATCAAAGCGGATTTTCACATTCATACCACTGCATCTGATGGCCGCATAACCCCTGCGGCGATTTTGCGGCTGGCTGCGGCAGCGGGACTGACCCATATCGCGATTACCGATCACGATACAGTAGACGGCCTGCTGGCGCTGGAAGAAGTTGAAGCGCCGGCCGAATTATCAGTACTGAACGGCATCGAGTTCAGCACTGACAGGGCTGACTGCGAGATCCATATCCTCGGTTATGGGTTGGATATTCATCATTCCGGACTTCGCCGCCGCCTTGCTGTATTGCAGGAAGCGCGACTGACACGGATCGGCAGGATGGCGGCGGCGGTTACCGCACTTGGCTATCCGGTTAGCGAGCAGGAGGTTATGGCGGCGGCGGCAGGGGCGGCTGCTGTCGGCCGGCCTCACCTGGCCGGCGTGTTGGTGGCAAAAGGCTATTTCGTTTCCGTAAGCGATGTTTTTGCCCGCTTGCTGGGAAAGGGAAAGCCAGGTTATATACCGCATTATCGCTTGGCCGCCAGGGAGGTTGTCGACAGCATCCACGAGGCGGGCGGCATTGCGGTATTGGCGCATCCGGGGCTGGTCGGCGACGACCGGCAAGTTGCAGCTGTGGTTGCATTGGGACTTGATGGGATCGAAGTTTATCATCCCCGCCATGACGGAGCGGCTGTCGCCCGTTATCTCGAACTGGCCGGGAAGCGGGGCTTGCTGATAACCGGCGGCTCCGATTACCATGCGATTCCCGGCCGCTTTCCGGAACGGCTGGGAGAATTCATGGTGCCGGATGCCGTTGCCGCCCTGGTGATTAAACGGCTTAGTCCCCATAGCCCTGCAGGCTCGTGCTGTATGAGGCGGGAGTAAAGAAGGATAGGAGACCGTCATGGAAGTCATTGCGTTAGTGGGGCCGAGTGGGACCGGCAAAAGCCATCGGGCTCTGATTGTGGCCCACGAGCATAATGCCGATGCCATTATTGATGACGGCTTGCTAATTAAGGACAGCAAGATTGTCGCCGGTATATCCGCTAAAAAAGAACCGAGCAAAATCAAAGCGGTTAAGCGCGCCATCTTTATGGACAAAGAGCATGCCCGTACGGTCAGGGAAGCGATTCAGGCCGTTGCGCCAAAGCGGATTCTGGTTTTAGGCACATCGGCAAATATGGTCGAAAAAATTGTTGATGTACTGCAGCTGCCGGATCTGTCGGCGATTATTCGTATTGAGGATATTGCCACGCCAATGGAAATTACCCGGGCCAGAGAAAGCCGGATCCGCGAAGGCAAACACATTATTCCAGTACCAACGATTGAGTTAAAACCGCATTTTTCCGGATATCTGATTGATCCGCTGCAGATCTTTTTTAAAAAGCCGCAGGCAAAATACCGCAAACTTGGTGAAAAATCGATAGTACGTCCTACGTTTAGCTATTATGGTAAATTATTTATTTCTGACGCGGCCATTGCGGTTATTGTCGATTATGTTGCTACAACCGATATGCAGATTACGCGGACAAATCAAGCAATTATAAAAAATTCTCATGCTAGAGAAAAAGGAATTTCGATCTCCTTGGACGTAACTATACGGTATGGAAGTAAAATTCGTGAAGTCGTGGGACAGGCACAGCAGCGAATTAAGACAATGGTTGAGTATATGACTGGGATGACGGTGCGTGAGGTGAACATCGAGGTGAAACGTCTCAGTTTGGATTAGGGAGGAGGAGTAGGATTGGACAGAACGGACGGGAATTTAATATTATTCTCCGGTTATGCCAAATTGCCTACAGGCATTACCGCAAGTGAAATGTACAAAGTTATCGGTGTAATTGTGCTTATTGATGTGGATAAGGACGTTATTGTCGAGGCTGATTGCACTCTGGCAACCCGGCTCGCCAATAAGCATGTTTCTTCCGCTCTCGTTGGCTGCTCGATGAAAAACGGTGCCGAGCCGCTGGTGAGGATTATCGATCATATTTATCAAGGCAGTGCCAAAAAAGCAATTATTACCGCTTTGCGGATCATTTATGATAAATACCGCAGTCATAAGGAAGGCATGACTCCCAGCGCCCTGGATTAACCGCTAAAACCAAATTTGCAGAAGGTGAAGAAAACCGGAATGCCCGGTTTTCTCAGTTTATTGAGAAACCTTATACCAGGCCGTTCAGAAAGCCCCAGATACTAGGCGGACTCATGAGCCCAGCAGCGACGCGTACGGAAAGGTACGCTAGCAAGGGGATCACGAGGCCAACAACGTAGATGGGGCTTTATCAACGGCCTGAGAAAACCGGAATGCCCGGTTTTCTTTTTTTCAGTTGTCGCGGCTTTATTCGCAAGCGGGTTGTGCGTTATAATAGTAGCAAGGAGTGAACTATGCATGCAGCAAACATACGTTGTCTATACATTCGGCTGTCAGGCCAACCAAGCCGATTCCGAACAGCTTGCCGCCCAGTTGCAGCAAGCTGGCTATACAGCGGCGGCCCAGCCGGAAACGGCGGATCTGATCATTTTGAATACGTGTTGCGTCCGGGAGAGCGCCGAACGGAAAATTTACGGTAAAATTGGTGAGCTGAAGAAACTGAAAACAGCCGATCCTGAGCTGATCATCGGTGTCGCCGGCTGCCTTGCGCAAAAGGATAAGGAGAAGTTGTTTGCCAAGGCGCCGCATGTCGATTTTGTCATGGGCACTTTTTCGGTTGGCAACCTGCTGGAAAATGTAAATAAGGTCAGGGAAAAGCGGCAGCATATTCTGTCGGTATGGGAGCAGGCCGAGGAGACAAAACGGCTGCGTCCCGCTGTGGATGGACAGATTGCGGCATGGGTGCCGATTATGTACGGCTGCAATAATTTTTGCACCTATTGCATCGTACCCTATGTGCGGGGAAGAGAACGCAGCCGGCCGCTGCAGGATATCCGGGAGGAAGTCGCCGAGTTAGCGCGGCAGGGAGTTAAAGAAATCACCCTGCTCGGCCAGAATGTCAATTCCTACGGCAAAGACGGACAGGCCGCCAGTTTTGCCGATTTGCTGACCGCCGTCGACGGCGTTGCCGGTATCGAACGGGTCCGGTATATGACATCGCATCCGCGCGATATGAATCAGCAGGTCATTGATGCAATAAGGAACAGCCGTTCGGTCTGCGAACACTTTCATTTACCGGTTCAGGCGGGCAGCGACACGATACTGCGGGCAATGAACCGGGGCTATAGCACCGGCGATTACCGCCGGCTGGTAAAAGCGATTCGTCAGTCTGTGCCTGATTGCAGTCTGACCACCGATCTGATTGTCGGATTTCCCGGCGAAACTGATGCGCTGTTTCAGGAAACGCTGGAATTTATTCGTGAAATGCGGTTTGACGCCGCTTATACCTTTTTATATTCGCCGCGATCCGGAACGCCGGCGGCAACAATGCCGGAGCAAATCCCCCTGCCGCAGAAGAAACAGCGGCTGCAGGCGTTAATGGATCTGCAAAATGAAATCAGTCTGCAAATTAATCAGCAATTAACGGGAAAGACGCTGGAGGTTCTGGTTGAAGGCCCCAGTAAAAATGACGCCGGCGCATTTGTCGGCCGCACCCGCACCAATAAGATTGTGCTTTGGAAGCGCAGTGGGCCAGAAAAGGCCGGCGACTTATTACCGGTCC
Source organism: uncultured Pelosinus sp. (assembly GCA_900542835.1). Taxonomy (GTDB): domain Bacteria; phylum Bacillota; class Negativicutes; order Sporomusales; family Acetonemataceae; genus Anaerosporomusa. The sequence continues at coordinate 83,934 of UQPB01000002.1, forward strand.
TGATTGAAAAGGCGCAAACCTGGGTGCTGAAAGGAAAAGCCGTCACTTGACGGAATCGCAAGGTAGAGGAGAACGCGGATGACTGAAACATATACGCCGATGCTGCAGCAATACCGGGAAATCAAGAGCCGGCATTTGAATGACATTCTTTTTTTCCGTCTGGGTGATTTTTATGAGATGTTTTTTGAAGATGCCGAGACGGCGTCGCGGGAGCTGGAGATCACCCTGACCGGCAGGGATGGCGGCGGTGGCCGGCGAATACCGATGTGCGGCGTGCCTTATCATGCCGCAGACGGCTATATCGCCAAGCTGATTGAAAAAGGCTATAAGGTCGCTATCTGCGAGCAAGTCGAGGACCCCCGCCAGGCGCAGGGAATTGTCAGGCGTGAGGTTATTAAGGTAATCACGCCGGGGACGGTACTGTCCGATCAATTACTGCCCGATAAAGCCAATAATTATTTAGTCGTGCTGCTGGAAGAGGACGATTTGCTCTGCTTTGCAGCTGCCGATATCTCAACCGGCGAGTGCATGTGGGGCAGCTTCAGCGGTCCGGCAAGGAGCGGCGCTGTCTGCGACCGCTTGTTTTGCCTGGCGCCGGCAGAGATTATTTTTGTCGGCAAAATTGTCAATGCCGAAGCCATTTGCGGGTTTGTCGGCCAGCGCCTTCCCGCCTGCGCCTATAGTGCCGTTGAGGTTGACGACTTTTCCGCCCTGCGCAATCTGCCGCCACAGCATTTTGGCGACGGCAACCTGCCGGCGGCAGAGGCCGCACGCGATTGCGTCGCCTACCTGCTGTATTATTTGCATGATACGGTCAAAAGCGATTTGACGCATGTCAACAGACTGGTCCGTTATGAGGCGGATGCCCATTTGCTGCTGGACAATGTTACATTGCGCAATCTTGAGATATCGCGTAATATCCGCGATGGCGGTAAAAAGGGAACACTGCTGGGCGTACTTGATCACACCCAGACCGCTATGGGTGCGAGGCTGCTGAAAAGATGGGTTGAGCAGCCTCTGAATCAGCCGGGCGAAATCACCGCCCGGCTGGACGCGGTCGATGAACTGGTGCGTCAGCCGTCGGCGAGAGCCTGCATTCGGGAGCAATTACGCGATGTATACGATTTTGAGCGGATTGTCACCAAAATTGAAATCGGCACTGCCAACGCCCGCGATTTGACGGCACTGCGACAGTCGCTGGCAGTACTGCCGCCGATTAAAGAAACACTGGCAAAATTACGGGCGAAACTATTCAGCGGAGCGGCTGCCCGTTTATCCGGCCATGCGGATATTGTGCAGATGATCGGTGATGCGCTGGTGGACAACCCACCGGCTGCTACCCGCGAAGGCGGCATGATCCGCCTCGGCTACGATTTGGAACTTGACGAGTTGCGGACAATTGCCCGTGACAGCAAACTTTGGATTCAGAACCTGGAGGCAAAAGAACGCGACACTACCGGCATCCGTTCGCTCAAGATCGGCTATAACCGGGTATTCGGCTACTACCTCGAGGTTACCCATGCCAATGCCAAAGATGTGCCGGCTCATTATACCCGCAAGCAGACTCTGGCCAATGCCGAACGCTACATAACGCCTGAGCTGAAAGAGTTTGAACTCAAGGTGCTGGGGGCGGAGGAGAAGATTGTAGCGCTGGAGTATCAGTTGTTTGCTTCCCTGCGCGAGACGGTCAAGCGACAGGTCCGCGAACTGCAGCAGACTGCCAGGCAGGTGGCCTTGCTGGATGCGGCCTGCTCGCTCAGTGAGGCCGCCGTCCGCAATAACTACATCAAACCGGTGATTACGGCTGACAACGAGTTGCGGATTAAGGACGGACGTCACCCGGTGGTGGAAAAGCTGCTGCAGCGGGAACGCTTTATTCCCAATGACACCGGGCTCAATCACAGTGACTGCGAAGTCATGATTATCACCGGTCCCAACATGGCGGGTAAATCGACCTATATGCGTCAGGTCGCCCTGTTGACTGTCATGGCCCAGATCGGCAGTTTTGTACCGGCCAGAGAGGCGTTTATTTCACCGGTAGACCGTATTTTTACCCGGGTAGGTGCCAGTGATGACTTATCCTCAGGCCAGAGCACATTTATGGTGGAAATGGCGGAGGTATCACATATTCTTAAGCATGCGACCGCTAAAAGCCTGATTATTCTTGATGAGATCGGCCGTGGCACCAGTACCTATGATGGAATGAGTATTGCCCGCGCCGTCATCGAGCATATCAAAAGTAAAATCAAGGCAAAAACCTTGTTTTCCACGCATTACCATGAGCTTACTGAACTGGAAAAGCTATTGAATGGCGTTAAGAACTTTTCAGTCGCCGTAAAAGAAAGAGGCAATGAGGTTGTTTTTCTGCGCCGGATTGTGCCGGGAGGAGCCGATAAAAGCTATGGTGTACATGTGGCGCAGTTGGCCGGTCTGCCCAGATCGTTGATTGAACGGGCCCACCGGATTCTGGCCGAGCATGAGCAGCCGGATTGCCGGCGGCAGGCAGCCGTCGAGACAGCGGCAGCAGTTGAGCCGGTCAGCGTTTCCCTGTTCTCGTCCGCGCTGGCGGATGAATTGCTGGCGCTGGATGTGATGACACTGACCCCCCTGGAAGCGTTGAATTGCTTATATAAGCTGCAACTGCAGGCAAAAGCGGAGGCAGGTAAATTATGAGCTCGATTATTCGCATTCTTGATGAAACGGTAGCGAATCAGATTGCTGCCGGTGAGGTTGTTGAACGGCCGGCATCAATTATTAAAGAACTGGTTGAAAACGCCCTGGATGCTGGTGCTCGGGCGGTCGGCATCGAGATTGCCGAAGGCGGCAGCAGCTATATCCGGGTCAGTGACGACGGTTCGGGCATGAGCGAGGCGGACGCGCGTCTGGCCGTTATCCGTCATGCCACCAGCAAAATTACAACAGCCGATGATTTAAGCCGTATCGCGACATTGGGCTTTCGCGGTGAGGCGCTGCCCAGCATCGCCGCTGTTGCCAGATTTGTGCTGGTGACGCGCCTGCCCGGGGATCAGCTTGCCACCCGTCTGGAGATTCATGGCGGCAATCTGCTTGAGGTAGCTGAGTGCGGTGCCGAGACAGGTACCTCCATTACCATCACCGATCTCTTTTACAATACGCCGGCCAGGCGCAAGTTCTTAAAAACGGCGTCGGCCGAGGCCGCGCAAATTCATCTGGCAGTTGTCCGGCTGGCGCTTTCGCGTCCCGATGTCGCCTTCCGCCTGACCAATAACAATAAGCTGGTATTATCAACTCCCGGCAGCAGCGGGATTGCCGAGGTGATGGGCTGCGTCTATGGTCATCAGATTGTGCCCGAACTGCTGACTCTGCCTGATACGGGCGGAGAGGTGCGTGTTGCCGGCTGTGTCGGCAAACCCAGTATCTTAAAAAGCAGCCGCCAATGGCAGACGTTTATTGTCAACGGCAGGGTTATTGCCAACCGCATGCTGGGCAAGGCATTGGATAATGCCTTTCACTCCCTATTGCCGCACAGTGGATTTCCTCTGGCAGTGGTGATGATCGACCTGCCGCCGGCAGATGTGGACGTCAATATTCATCCGCAGAAAAGCGAGGTTAAATTCCGGGATGAGCGAGCCGTTTACGGCGCGGTCTACCGGTCGGTATCAGAGGCGCTGGCCGAGGCGCGTCAGCCCCAGGCGATTGCCGCCTCTTACCAGTCTGAGCGGAGCTTACCTGTTTTCGACAGACCGCAGCCCGATATCCAGCCGGCCCTGTTTAACTCTCCCCGGATGCCTGGGGCGGCGGCCCCGGTAGCCGTCGTGAGGGACAGCATCGCGGCCGTTGATCTCACCAATGCGGCAAACGACTTTTTGCCTGATTCAGCCGGGTCTGCGTCTGAAAGCGGCGGCATGTATCTGCAGGTTCTGGGACAGGTCGAAAATTGTTTCATTGTCGCCCGCGGCGCTGACGGCCTGTATATCGTCGATCAGCACGCCGCCCATGAGCGGATTTTGTATGATAAGATGCAGCAGTCCAGCGGCCGGGTTCATACACAGAAATTACTGCTTCCGGTTTTGCTGACTGTTGATCCGCTGGAGGAGCGGATTATTGCCGATTCGGAGCAATCCTTGCGGGAACTGGGCTTTGTTCTCGACGCTGCCGGTCCGCAGACCTACCGGTTGACGGAAGTACCGGCCGACGTCAACAATGAGGAAGCGGAAGCCTTCTTAAAAGACGCGCTGCGACTGATCGGCGAAATGCGTGATTTAAGCCCGGCCGCTTTGCGCCATGCCTATCTGCAGACTGCAGCCTGCAAAGCGGCGGTAAAGGCCGGCGACTATTTAAACAATCGCCAACTGCAGGCGCTTCTTGACGAGCTCTGCCTTACCGACCGCCCCTTCAGCTGCCCGCACGGCCGGCCGGCAATGGTTAGGTTCAGCGGTGATGAATTGGCAAAATTGTTTAAGCGAACATAAGGGGAATCGTAAAATTGGTTGTTACCACTGTATATCAGCCGACGCCGGCCGAAGTCAGACAAGCAAAAGAAATTGCCGGATTCCTGGAAATTCCATACTATGAGCGTGGCCGGCGCTCATTGCCGGAGCTGCGACGGCGCTGCCAGGCAGACAGCGTTGTCGTCGCTGCTGCGGCCGGTCCCAGAATTCATACGGAACAGGGAGAACTGTTTTTTCATATCGGCATGGCGGCGCTGCGAATAAAAAACCTGCGGGATGGAAAACCTGACCATATGACAGCTGCCATGCAGTTGGAGCAAGGGGTCACGGTACTTGATTGCACCCTAGGGATGGGGTCTGACGCTATTGTTGCCAGTATGCTGACTGGCCGGGAGGGGGTGGTGACCGGGCTTGAAACAGTACCTGCAATTGCCTTTATTACCGGCTGGGGGCTGGCCAACGCCAGCGCCGACATCCCTGAAATAACTGCTGCGATGCGGCGGATTCGGGTTGTGGCCGCCGATTACCGGCACTATCTGCCCTCCCTGCCGGATCAATGCGTGGATGTGGTTTACTTTGATCCGATGTTTTGCCGGCCGGTTCAGGGCAGTTCCGGCATCCGGGCACTGCGTGAATTCGCCGACAGCAGCCGCCTGCAGCCAGCTGATTTGCAAGAGGCCTGCAGGGTCGCCAAAAAGAGAGTTATTGTCAAACAGCTGCAGGGCAGCGGCGAATGCAGCCGGTTGGGCATTTCCACCCTGATCGGCGGCAGATACAGCCGCATTCAATACGGGGTTATGGAACGGGAGGCTTTCAGATGGAAAAAGTAATTGCCATTGTTGGCCCCACCGCTGTCGGCAAAACCAAGGTCAGCCTCGATCTGGCCCGCTATCTTGATACTGAGATTATTTCCGGCGACTCAATGCTGGTTTACCGCGGTCTTGATATCGGCACCGCCAAGCCCTCGCTGGCTGAACGCGGCGGCATTGTCCATGAACTGATCGATATCCGTGATCCGGGCGAAGAATTTAGTGTTGCCGATTTTAAACAACTGGCGGCCGCCGCCATCAGCCGGATTAACGCTGCCGGCAAAATTGCGGTGATTGCCGGCGGCACCGGCTTGTACCTGAGGGCCTTGCTGGAAGATTATGATTTGACCTCGCCGCCGGCCGATGAGGCGCTGCGCAGCCGCCTGCAGCAGCTGGCTGCCGAACAGGGAAACCATAAGCTGCACGAACTGCTGGCTGCATATGATCCCCGCAGGGCGGCAGCGCTGCACCCTAATGACGTCAGACGCATCATTCGCGCTCTGGAAATCGTTTTGCTCACCAATACGCCCACGGAGGAGCGGCGCGCGCCCGGATTGGTATACGACAGTCTGGTCATTGGCCTGACTATGCCGCGGGACCAATTATATGAGCGGATTAATCGCCGGGTCGACAGCATGCTGGCGCAGGGACTGACAGAGGAGGTCGCGCGTCTGCTGGCGGCGGGTGTACCGCAGGATTGCCAGGCCATGCAGGCTATCGGCTATAAGCAGATGCTCGGCTTGGCGGCAGGCGACTGCGGTCTCGACGAGGCGGTGCAGGCCGTTAAGCAGGCGACGCGAAATTTTGCCAAGCGGCAGATGACCTGGTACCGTAAAATGCCGTATGTGCAATGGCTGGACACGACTGATTATCAAGACCACAATCAACTTATGGAACAAATTTACAATTTGGTTGCGGAAAAATTCTGCATAGAGTAGAATAAATACAAATAGGAATACGGAGGGTTTCGCGGATGACGACAAAGGTGATCAACCTGCAGGATAGTTTCCTGAACCAGGTGCGGAAAGAGAATGTACCTGTTATCATCTATCTGGTAAACGGATTCCAGCTGCGGGGATCGGTGCGGGGATTTGATAACTTTACGGTTATAATCGAAAATGATGGCAAGCAGCAGCTTGTTTACAAGCATGCGATTTCCACCGTAACGCCGTTTAGGGCATTGACGCCCGGATTTCATGAAAAGCGGGAAGAAGCAAAAGCGGATAAGAGCTGAACAGGACAGCATCTCACCTAAGAATAAATAGGAAACATCGTATAGCATTCAGATAAGATGCAAATAGCTCCGGGAGATTCCCCGGGGCTATTTTTGTCACGTTTTTTAAAAGCCGGCGTATACTGTTATCATCGAAACCAAGGGATGTGACTAATGTGGTCTTTCCTAATCCGCAAGCCGTGCTGGCGGCGATCAGGGACGGCGAGCTCTCTGCCGCCGCTGCCTGCAAATATTTGCGGGATATGGAAACAGCGCAGGTTACGGTCGCGCGCCCGGAAGCTGCGCTGCAGCAACGGCAGCGTATCGAAGAAATCTTAGCCGAGCTTGACCAGCTGATTGGGCTGGCAGACGTGAAAAAGCTGGTCAGGGAAATTTACGCATTCGCCGAAATCCAGAAGCAGCGCCAAAAGGTGAAGCTGGCTACCGAGCCTTTGGTTTTACATATGATTTTCAGAGGCAACCCCGGCACCGGCAAAACAACTGTCGCCCGCATTATCGGCAAGATTATGCAGGAAATCGGCATTTTGCAGCGGGGACACATCATTGAAGTCGAACGGGCTGATCTGGTAGGCGAATACATCGGCCATACGGCGCAGAAGACGCGCGAACAACTGCGCAAAGCCCACGGCGGCATTTTATTTATCGACGAGGCCTATTCGCTGGCGCGGGGCGGCGAGAAAGACTTCGGCAAGGAGGCGATCGATTGCCTGGTCAAAGGAATCGAAGACCGCCGCGGGGAAGTAGTCTTAATTTTAGCCGGCTATCGCCAGGAGATGGACCGCTTTCTCGAGACCAATCCCGGGCTGCGCTCCCGCTTTCCCATTCACATTGATTTTGCCGATTATAGCCAGCAAGAACTGCTGGCAATTGCCGACCTGATGTGTCAGCGGCGGCAATACCGGCTGTCGGCGCAGGCGCGTCTGCAAATCGCCAGGTTATCGTTTGCCGGTCATCCCGGCTATGCCGGCAACGCCCGGACGGTGCGCAACGTAATTGAACAGGCGATCCGCCGTCAGGCGGTCAGACTGCTGGAAAGGCCGCTGTTGACGCGGGAAGACCTGATGCTGATTGAACCGGAGGATATCGCGGAGGTGCCCTCATGCGGGAAGTAGTCGTTGTCGGCCGTCCCAATTCCGGTAAAACCCTGTTTGCCTTGAATTTTGCCGGTTTTTTGGGAAGCCGGCAAGTGGACGTCATTTTTCGCGATGATGCAGACACGCTGACATGCCGGAACTATGGCATCGACGAGGCTAAACGGCAGCTATGCAGCAGTTCGGCCCACCAAACGCTGACGCTGCAGTCGATCGCCCTGCGGATGACGGTCGGCAAGACGCCGCTGGAATTTATGATTAACGATACCTGCGGCGTATCGGAGCAGATCCATCCAGAAGCCGCCGTCCGCAGAGGCATGGCGCAAACTTTAAAATGCCTGCGTCATGCCGACTATATCTTTCATATGGTTGATATGCTATACTGGTCTAATCAGCCGATAGCACAAAATGGCAATATTGATCAGGAGATATACCGTTACGGTTTGGCCCGTAATGCATATACTATTCTCGCGAATAAAGTTGATAAGCCGCTCGCCCGCGAACAGCTGGCGAAAATCAGTTCGGCATTTCCAAAAGCGAGGGTAATACCGATTTCGGCTCTTTTAGGGACAGGATTTAAAGAGGTGAAAGCCTGTGTTGCCCGTAATATTTGATTCACTCCGGATTGCCGGGGCAGCGGTCCTTTGTTCGGCGGCAGTCAAGCTACTTGACGATTATTTAGACAGGGAGCTTGACGCTGTCAGCGGCCAACCCAACTGGATCAATCGATTGGGAGAGGGCAGTGTCGCCTATAGCCTGCCTTTGCTGGCAGGCGGTGTCGCTATGGAGACGGCGGTTGCCCTTTCACTGTTCTTAGCTGCCTGGGCGGTAGGCATGTATCGCGATCTGGCCGTCTGCTATCCCAGCCGCTTGCGGGGCTGGCAGGAAGCCTTGCTTGCCATCGCGGCCGGCGTCGCTTTCGCCGGCTGGCGGCTGATGTTATGCGCCCTGTTGCTTGCCGCCTCTATTCAAGCCGCTGACGATATTGTTGACCGCTATGGCGATCAGGCGGCTGGCCGGCGCAATCTGGCCCATCGTTTTGGCACTATCCCCTGCTTGGGCGCGGCGCTGGCGTTGGGTTTTTCTGCCTGGCTGGCCGCACCGGCGCCTTTCTGGCCAATGCTTGGCGGTATTGCCGCCGTCTATGCCGCCAGCGGCATGAGGAGGCCTGCGCGTGTTTGAAGTACTACTGCTTTTGATTGCATTTATCGCCGGCTATTTCTGGGGACAATACCGAGGTCGGAAACACGGTTTTGAAACGGCTCAAGCGCTGTTGCCGCTGCTTTGGCGGCAGCAGTCCTATGAACAGGGAAAATGTATTCTCTGTCAGGGAGAAGCGGACGGTATGCTGAACGAACCAATAGTATACGGAGGTGGTTTCGATGAAAATCCACGGGGACTTGACGGGACTGCGGACAAACCTATGCCATGAACTGCAGCAGCTTTACGATTATCAGGTTGCTCCGTCTGAGATTGTTTCCCAGGATCTGGCTGAACGGATGGCACAGTTAACGGCGCAGTTAAACCGGGAAATCGCCGTTTATCTCAACCGGCGGGGGCAGGTAACCGGGGTGGCGCTGGGTGACTCCGGGACAGCGCCGCTGCCGCCGGTCGAGGGGCGGCGGTCCTTGTCGCGTCTTAGCGGCATTCGCTGCATCCATACCCATCCTAACGCTGACAGCCGGCTTAGCGCGGTTGATATCGGCTCGCTGCGGGAAATGCGATTTGATCTGATGGCGGCCATTGGTGTTATTGACGGCAGGGTGCGCGACATCAGCTTTGCCGTGCCGGCCGGGTGGGATGGCGCCAGCTTGAAGGTGGCGGAGTACGCCAATCTGACGCTGCCGCAGTGTCTTGCCGTTCTGCTGCCGCAGCTGATCAAACAGGCGGAAGACCAGCTTGCGGAGCGTGTCGGGGCGATAGAAATTGAACAGACGGAGACTGCCTATCTGGTCGGGCTTGAGGGCGGCAGCCGCTGGGAAGCGGAAGATTCGCTGCGGGAACTGGCGCAATTGGCCCTGACAGCCGGCGCCAGGGTCGCCGGTTGGAGCAGCCAGAAGCGGGACAAGCCTGACAGCGCCTTTTTCGTCGGCCGCGGCAAGGTGGATGAGCTGACGCTAATCCGCCAGGAGCAATCGATTGATCTGTTTATTTTTGATGAGGAACTGACGCCGGCGCAGCAACGCAACCTCGAAGCCGCGCTGGCAGTTAAAATTATTGACCGTACCGGTCTGATTTTGGATATTTTTGCCCAGAGAGCCCGTTCTCACGAGGGCAAATTGCAGGTAGAGCTGGCGCAGCTCCGCTATCTGCTGCCACGGCTGGGCGGGCAGGGACTGGTATTGTCGCGTCTGGGCGGCGGCATTGGCACGCGGGGGCCCGGCGAAACCAAGCTGGAGGCCGATAAACGGCGGCTGCGGGCCCGCATCAGCGATATTAAACAGGAAATTGTCCAGATGCAGAAGCAGCGCGAATTGCAGCGGCGCAGCCGCACCAAGGCCGCCTATCCCAGCATTGCTCTCGTCGGCTACACCAATGCCGGCAAGTCAACGCTGATGAACCGGCTTACGGCTGCCGGTGTGCTGGCGGAGGACAAGTTATTCGCCACACTTGATCCGACTACCCGCTGCATTCGTCTCCCTAAAGGCCAGGACATATTTCTTTCCGATACCGTCGGTTTTATCCAGAAGCTGCCGCATCAGCTGATCGCGGCGTTTAAGGCGACACTGGAAGAGGTGCTGCAGGCTGATTTACTGCTGCATGTGCTTGACAGCAGCCATCCCCGGCTGCAGGAGCAGAACGATGCTGTCTACCAGGTTTTGCGGGAATTAAAGGTGGATAGCAAAGAAACGGTGACTGTATACAATAAAATTGATCAAATTGATAATCCGGCTATGGCCGAGCGCCTGCTGCGTCAGGATAATACCGTGGCGATATCGGCCCTGACCGGAGCGGGCATCGACAGCCTGCTGACGATGATCGAGCAGGTGCTCGCCAAGCGCAAAACCGATATGTCCCTGCTGGTTCCTTATGAGCGCAGCGGTCTGCTGTCGCAGCTCTACGAATGTGCGACAGTGCATGCTGTCGATTATCAGGAGCAGGGAATTAAAGTCCGGGCCTCGGTTCCGGCGGCGAGCGCCGGCCGCTTCGCGGAATTTGAAATTAGCACTGAGGAGAACGAAGATGGATTTACTGACACATTTGGAGCAGACCCGCAATCAGGCAATGCGGTCGATCCGGCCGCGCCTGGAGAGCATTGAGCAAACAGCGGTTGCCAATACCGCCAAAACCCTGGCCGCTTTTCGCAAACACAGGGTATCAGCGCATATGTTTACCTTTTCGACCGGTTATGCCTATGACGATATTGGCCGCGACACACTAGAGGCGATCTGGGCTGATATCTGCGGCGCTGACAAGGCGTTGTTCCGGACGCAATTTTGTTCCGGTACGCATGCGCTGGCCAGTGTTTTATTCGGCGTGTTGCGTCCCGGCGATGAATTGCTGGCTGCGGCAGGGGCACCGTATGATACAATGCAGTCAATTATCGGTTCTAACCGGGTAACACCGGGGTCGCTGCGCGACTGGGGCATTGCCTACCGTGAGATTCCCTTGCTGCACGGTCGTGTCGATGAAGAAGGGCTGCTTGCCGCCATTAACGATAAAACCCGCATGGTTCTGATTCAGCGCTCCCGCGGTTACAGCCTGCGGGCGCCGTTGGCCGTTGAGGACATTGAGCGGCTGTGCAGCCGAATTAAGGCTGTCAAGGCCGACTGCATTTGCTTTGTTGATAACTGCTATGGCGAATTTGTCGAAACCAAGGAACCGACGCAAGCCGGAGCCGACATCATGGCCGGTTCGCTGATTAAGAATCCCGGCGGCGGCATCGCTCCCACCGGCGGCTATGTAACCGGCAGAGGCGATTTGGTGGATTTGGCCGCCGGCCGGTTGACAGCGCCGGGAATCGGCGGCGAAGTCGGCAGTTCGTTAGGCGCCAGCCGGTTGCTGTATCAGGGGCTGTTCATGGCGCCGCACGTTGTCGCACAGGCTGTCAAAAGCGCCGTCTTTGCCGCCGCTTTCTTTTCGCTGCTTGGTTATGAGACCAGCCCCGCCGCTGACGAGTTTCGAACCGATATTATTCAGGCGATCACGCTGCAGACGCCGGAGAAGATGGTGGCCTTTTGCCAGGCTTTGCAACAATATTCACCGGTTGATTCGCATGTAAAACCAATTCCAAGCGGGATGCCGGGCTATGATGATGCGGTGGTTATGGCCGGCGGCACGTTTGTACAGGGAGCTTCAATCGAACTGAGTGCCGATGGTCCCTTACGCCCGCCATATGCAGTCTATCTGCAGGGGGCTTTGGCATTCGAGCACGCCCTGTTAGCCCTGACCGGGGCGGCAGCAGCTCTGCTCGACTCTGCGGCCGAGCGAAGCGGGAGTTGAAAGCGGGCGCGGAAAGATTGCGGATAAAAACGGGAAAAACTTCTGGCATCGATTAGCGGGATGTGGTATTATTATTGGAAATACCCTTGTCCTGAAAGGAGATTATTATGTTTGAAAACAAATTTGGTCAGGAAGGGCTGACCTTTGACGATGTCCTCTTAATTCCGGCGGAATCGAATGTCCTGCCAAGAGATGTCGCAATTGGCACAAAGCTGACCAAAAATATTTCACTTAATATTCCGATCATGAGTTCCGGCATGGATACCGTCACCGAAACCCGCATGGCTATCGCCATGGCCCGTGAAGGCGGCATTGGCGTGATACATAAAAACATGACGATTGAACGCCAGATGAACGAAATTGATAAAGTGAAGCGCTCCGAACACGGAATTATTGTCGATCCGATCTTTCTATCCCCTGATAACCTGCTGCAGGATGCGCACGATCTGATGGAAAAGTATCATATCTCCGGCGTACCGATTACGGAAAATGGCCGGCTTGTCGGGATTTTGACCAATCGCGATCTGCGCTTTGAAACGATTCTAAACCGGCCGATTCATGAATGTATGACCCGGGAGCATCTTATCACGGCGCCGGTAGGGACTTCACTGGAAACCGCAAAAGAAATTCTGCGGAAAAACCGGATTGAAAAGCTGCCGCTGGTTGATGATGCGGGCAACTTAAAGGGCTTAATTACGATTAAAGATATTGAAAAGGCACAAAAATATCCCAATGCCGCCAAAGACTCCAAAGGCAGACTGCTGGTGGCAGCGGCGGTAGGGGTTGGTGCCGATATGATGGATCGTGTTGACGGCATTGTCAGTGCTAAGGTCGATGTGATTGTCGTCGATACGGCGCATGGCCATTCCCGCGGCGTTATCGACGCGGTGCGGGCGATTAAGACGCGTTACCCGCATATTGATTTAATTGCCGGCAATGTCGCCACCGGCGCGGCGACCAAGGCGCTGATTGAAGCGGGCGTAGATGCGGTTAAAGTCGGTATCGGTCCCGGCTCTATTTGTACCACCCGGGTTATTGCCGGCATCGGCGTTCCTCAGATTACGGCAGTCTATAATTGCGCGACTGCGGCCCGGCCCTATGGGATACCGGTTATTGCCGACGGCGGCATTAAATATTCCGGCGACATTGTCAAGGCGATTGCGGCCGGCGCTCAGGTTGTGATGATCGGCAACCTGCTGGCAGGCACCGAGGAGAGTCCGGGAGAAACGATTATCTATCAGGGCAGGAGCTATAAGGTATACCGCGGCATGGGTTCGCTGGGGGCAATGGTGGATGGCAGTAAGGATCGTTATTTTCAGGAAAATATGGATAAGCTGGTGCCGGAAGGCATTGAAGGACGGACCCCGTACAAAGGCTCTGTTGCCGATACGATTTTCCAGTTAATCGGCGGTCTGCGTGCCGGCATGGGTTATTGCGGTGTCGGTACAATTGAGGATTTGATCACTAAAACCCAGTTTATCCGGATCACCAGCGCTGGCTTAAAAGAAAGCCATCCTCACGATGTCATTATTACCAAGGAATCCCCTAATTACAGTTTATAAGCTGCAACGGCCGCTGGCGGCCAAAACGGCTCCGGCATTTGTCTGGGGCCGTTTTTCATTATCAGAGCGGCAGAAAAGCGGCATTTACGGTTATACTAATTTTATGACCAGTTATAACGCACGCAGCCGCAGGAGGGATGAACGTGAAAAATGCCGGCGGGATTAAACAGGCATTGGGCCGGGTAAGGCTTTTGAGCGCAGTTTTGCTTCTGGTTTGTTTTACCGTGTCCGGCTGCGCATCACTCGGCCTGCCGCCGACGGATAGTCTTGATGATTTACGCTTTGTTGAAGCGACTCAAGTTTTTGATATCAATGGGCAGCTCATTTCCAAACTGTTTGAGGAAAATCGGATTGTTGTGCCGATCAGCAGGATTAATCCCTATATCTATCAGGCGATTATTGCCAATGAGGATACGCGCTTTTATCAGCATTTTGGTGTTGATCCCATCGGCATTTTACGCGCAGTTGTCGTTAACCTTCGCCGCGGCGAGGTGGCCGAGGGCGGCAGCACGATTACACAGCAATTGGCACGGAATATGTTCTTGAATCAGGAGCAAACCCTGACGCGGAAGCTGCGTGAAGCAGTTCTGGCGTTGATGATTGAACGCCGCTTTTCCAAACAGGAAATTCTGCAGGCGTATTTAAACCAGGTTTATTTCGGTGAAGGGACATACGGGGTTGAGGCCGCCTCGCAAATGTATTTTGGCAAACACGCCGCCGATTTGTCGCTGGCGGAAAGCGCGCTGCTGGCCGGGCTGCCGCGGGGACCCAATCTGTATTCACCCTATGTGGATGCCGGTGCGGCGCAAAAGCGCCGCGGCGTCGTTCTGAGCGGAATGGCTGCCGCCGGCTTTATCAGCGCCGAGGAAGCAAAAGCCGCCAATGCGGAAGCGGTTGTCACCGCCGGCAAGAAACGGCGCACCGTGCAGGCATCCTACTTTCTGGATTATATCGCTAACGAACTGGTTGGCCGCTATGGCGCCAATCAGGTATTTAAGGGCGGCCTGACAATTCATACCACACTCGATATCAAGGCGCAGCAAATTGCCGAAACGGTTTTGGGGGAACAGCAGGGAGCGGTGCTTATTCTGGATCCCCGTAACGGCCATATACGGGCAATGGTGGGAGGCCGCAATTATCAGGAGAGTCAGATTAACCGGGTGCTGAACGAGGTGCGGCAGCCGGGATCGGCCTTTAAACCGTTTGTTTATGCCACGGCTTTGAATCAGGGATTAACGCAGAACACGCTGTTTGTTGATGAACCGGTCAATATCGCCGGTTATCAGCCGAAAAACTATGATAAAAAGAATATTGGCCCGGTGACAATGAAAAAGGCGCTCCGCCTCTCCCTCAACACTGTAGCGGTTAAACTGGCTAATCAGGTTGGGATCAGACCGGCTATCGATCTCGCCAGGCAGCTAGGCGTCAGTACGCTGACAGACGCGGACAACAACCTCAGCACCGCTTTGGGCGGCTTGACGGAAGGTGTTAATCTCATGGAATTGACGGCTGCTTATTCAGCCTTTGCCAATGGCGGTGTTTATTCCAGGCCGATTGCGATTTTAAAAGTCACCGCTAAAAACGGTCAGGTCCTGGAAGAGAATCAGCCGCTGCAGACGGCGGTTCTCAGTCCGGAAACGGCATATTTGCTGACCGATATGCTGCAGAGCGTGATCCAGTCGGGTACTGGCAGGGCCGCTGCCATCGGCCGTCCCGCCGCCGGCAAAACCGGCACCGCGGATGAAACGGTAACCGCCTGGTTTATTGGCTATACGCCGGAATGGCTGGCGGGTATTTATGTAGGCAATGACCGCCGTACTGCTATTGGACTGACTGGCGGCGAGGTAGCGGCAATGTGGGGACAAATGATGAACAAGGTAACTGCCGATTCGGCTGCAGCCGATTTTACCAGGCCGGCATCTATTGTCAGCGGCATTCCGATTTGTGCTGAAAGCGGTAAGGTCCCGATCGGGCGCTGTAAAGAAATTGAATATGATGCCTTTATCCGGGGAACAGAGCCGAAAAACATTCTGGGGCCTCTGCTTGCGCCGTTTTTAACACCTGACACGCCGGATGCGTCAGCTCCCGACGGAACGGAGCCCAAACCGCCGGCGCAGCCGAAGCGGAAATGGAAGTTTCCCTGGTTCTGATTGTAGGTGCTACCAGGGTGTGGTACAATAGGTGAGGAACGACAGAGTAGGGGAGATTCGGCGGTGAAGGAACGCGCGACAGTGTTAGGCGTTGGGATTGATGCAGTGACAATGGACGAGGCGCTGGCGAGGGTGAGCGGGTTTATTGAGGCAGGGGCGCCCCGGCTGGTAGCGACTGCGAATGCGGAAATGGTGATGCTGTCGCAAACCGATGCCCAGCTGCGGGCGATATTAGCGGCGGCCGACCTGGTAGTTCCCGACGGTGCCGGCGTGGTTTGGGCCGCCCGTTATCATGGCCAGCCGGTACCGGAGCGGGTAGCGGGCTATGATTTAACGCAGCGCCTGCTGGCGCATGCAGCCGTTGCCGGTTATCGGGTGTATTTTTTTGGCGCCGCTCCCGGGGTTGCTGAGGCTGCGGCAGCGGCGGGCCGGCAACAGTATCCGGGGCTGGTGATTGCCGGAATCCGCAATGGTTTTTTTCAGGACTCGGACACGGCAGCGGTTATTGACGATATACGCCAGGCGCGGCCGCATATTTTGCTGGCCGCGCTGGGAGTACCGAAACAGGAAAAATGGCTGTATCGCCATTTGACCGCACTTGATGTGCCAGTCTGCATTGGTGTCGGCGGCAGCTTTGACGTCATGGCAGGAGTAGTGACGCGAGCCCCCCGCTGGATGCAGCGATCCGGCCTGGAATGGCTGTACCGGCTGCTGTGCCAGCCGCAGCGCCTGGGCCGGATGCTGGTTTTACCTAAGTTCGTCTGGCGGGTAGTATTGAAAAACCATTAGACAAAGGCTACCCTCTATATTATAATGATTTGAGGAAAAAGAGAGTTCAGCCAGCAAGTTGCCTGCTTGCTTTTTGTTTTTTTTCGTCTGCCTGACGCCTTAAGGAGGTGCATATGTGACCAATTCGCCTATCGTGAAAGAAGGACATACATATATACTGATTTTGCTTGCCATTACGCTGGTGCTGGGAGTGGCGGCCGGTCCTTATTGGAGCATTATCCCGGGCACGCTTGCCGCTTTTGTTACATTTTTTTTCCGCAATCCCCGGCGCAAGGTGCCGCAGCAGCCTGGCCTGATTCTTTCTCCCGCCGATGGGACCGTCATGAGTGTGTCGGAGGTATTTGAAGATCAGTTTTTAAATAGTCCGGGCACTAAGGTCAGTATCTTTTTGTCCGTATTTGATGTTCATGTTAACCGCAGCCCGATTGAGGGGGATATTAAATTTCAGCAATATACCTGCGGCCGCTTTAAACCCGCGTTCAAGGCATCGGCAGGTTTTGAAAATGAGCGTCATGCCATCGGCATCGAGTGCGATGAGTTGAAAATTTTAGTGACGCAGATCGCCGGCCTGATCGCCCGCCGTATCGTCTCCTGGGTTACTGTCGGCAGCTTGCTCGAACGGGGACAGCGTTACGGTATGATTAAGTTTGGGTCTTGTACGGAAGTCATCGTTCCTCTGAATGTGGATATCCTGGTGCAGAAGGGGGATCGCGTGGTTGGAGGCGAGACGATTATAGGGAGGGTACGGCAATAATGAGAAGCCTTATTCCCAACGCATTAACGGCGTTGAACCTGGTTTTTGGCGTTTTTGCCATTATATCCGCTTACCATGAGCAGTTTCAACAAGCGGGGGCATTGATTTTAGCGGCGATGATCGCCGATGGTCTGGACGGCAGAGTCGCCAGATTTTTTGGCGTCAGCGGCGATTTTGGCAAAGAACTGGATTCGCTCTGTGACTTGGTCTCCTTCGGTGTCGCACCCGGCTTTTTAGCTTATGTTCTGGTGCTGCACGAATGGGGCGGGGCCGGCATGGCGATCGCGGCATTGTTCGCAACCTGCGGTGCGCTGCGCCTGGCAAGATTTAATGTTAATGTCGGCATTGTCAAAGGCTTTTTTATGGGGCTGCCGATCCCTGCTGCCGGCTGTGTGATCGCGACGTTTATTATGACAGGACTGAAGCCGGAGGGAATCTGGTTCCCTGTTATGATGAGTATTGTCGCGCTGCTGATGGTCAGCACTGTTCGCTATCCCGATTTCAAGGGGAAAGGCGGCGAACCGGTACGTCTGATTCCGGCCGCGTTAACGCTGTTCTTAGCCGGTTATTTGATTTATCTGTTCGGCGGTGTGAACCTGTTTATTCCCTTTTTCGCGTTTGCTGTGTTCGGTATCATTAATACGGCGTTTGCTTTATTTGATTAAACGCGGCAGCGCACGGGAATACATCCCGGCATCCGGGGATATAGTACATACAAGTGCTTATCGCTGCAGCCCGCATGCAGTCTTTCGCGGCGCGGATGCGTATAAGCGAATATGGCTGATTAAAGGAGAATCTCCATGAACTATACGTTCGATTATATAATGGTTCCTATGCAACTGATCATCGTTTTCTTTACACTCTATTACTTTTTTATCGCCTTTTTCGGCATGTGGCGGCGCCGGGAAGCCAAGATCCTGACTCCTGAGAAAACCTTTGCCGTTATTGTCGCCGCTCACAACGAAGAGCAAGTAATTGGACAATTAGTGGAGAATCTGCACTACCTGAACTATCCGGATGAGCTTTATGACATTTTCGTCGTCGCTGACAACTGTCAGGACCGGACGGCGGAAATATCACGCGCCAAAGGCGCACTGGTCTATGAACGGTTTAATGATCAGCAGCGGGGCAAAGGCTATGCCATGGAGTGGATCTTTACCAAGCTATTCAGCCTTGAGCGCAAATACGACGCAGTGGTTGTTTTTGATGCCGATAATCTGGTGCATCCGAACTTCCTGCGGGAAATGAACAGCCGCCTGTGCAAGGGCGAAAAAGTCATCCAGGGTTACCTGGATGCGAAGAATCCCAATGATACCTGGATTTCTGGCACCTTTGCCATTTCCTTCTGGCTGGTTAATCATATCTGGCATCTGGCGAAGTATCAGCTCGGTCTGTCAAGCGTTCTCGGCGGCACCGGTATGTGCATTTCGACCGATATCTTATACCGCTTTGGCTGGGGGGCTACCTGCCTGACCGAAGATATGGAATTTACGATGAAGGTCCTGTTGAAGGGCATCCGGACGACCTGGGCACATGAGGCGATTGTCTATGATGAGAAGCCGTTGACCTTCAAGCAATCCTGGAAACAGCGAAAGCGTTGGGCGCAGGGACATTTCGATGTTGCCGGACGCTATATTCCCCATTTGATCTATGAAGGCATTAAGCAGCGGAATATTTGCATCCTCGATGGGGTAATCCATTTGCTGCAGCCGCATTTTCTGATCATGTCCACTTTCTTTGTCCTGTGCAGCTACCTGTATTATATTGAGCCGTTTTACACCAATATCCTTTACAAAATCCTGCCGATCGAGGTATGGACGCTGATCGGTGTCGGGCAATATATTTTCCCGGTGATTGTTCTGACTAAAACCCGGGCCCACTGGAAGTCCTGGCTGTACATGATTGTTTATCCGTTGTTTGTATACAGCTGGATTCCCATTACGTTTATCGGCTTCTGGCATCGCAATGACCGTGAATGGAGCCATACCCAGCACACGCGCAGTCTCAGCTACCATGAGCTGATTATGACACAGGACGATTTTGCCAAGCATGAGGAGCTGCTCAGCAAACAGGTGACAAAATAACTTAAAAGAAGCGATCTTTTTATGATGAGTGTTTTGCTCATCATTTTTCTATAAAGCTGTATTGAAAAAGGGGGATGTCCTTGTATATTCTGATCACCAACGACGACGGTATCCATGCGCCCGGCATCCGGGCGCTGTGGACAGAACTTTCGGCAATCGCCGATATTGCGGTTGTTGCGCCTGATAGCGAGCGCAGCGCCTGCAGCCAGTCTATCACTGTGCATCATCCGATCCGCTTAAGTGAATATGCGCTGGCGCAGCCGGGCATAACCGCCTGGAGTATAGACGGAACACCGACCGATTGCGTCAAAGTCGCGCTGGAGGCCCTGCTGCCGCAGCAGCCGGATATTGTTGTTTCCGGTATCAATAATGGCCCCAATCTGGGGACTGATGTTCTGTACTCCGGCACGGTAAGCGCTGCGATTGAAGCCGCTCTGCACGGGCTGCCGGCCATCGCCGTTTCGCTGGCGGCGGCACGGCCGGAAGACTTTAGCGTGGCCGCCAGCTATGCCAGACAAATCGTGGAAAAGGTGCTGTCACAGCCGGCTTTGCCACAGCGTACCTTGTTGAATGTCAATGTGCCGCCGCTGCCGGCGGCGGCAATTAAGGGAATGGCGGTCACTACGCTGGGCACGGTGAATTATGAAAATGTGTTTGAACAGCGCCAGGATCCGCGCGGGCGGGCCTACTTCTGGATGGCAGGCAATCTGGTAGACGCCGGCAATGCTCCCGATTCTGATGTGGAAGTGATAAAGGCCGGCAGGGTTTCGGTGACGCCGATACACTTCGATCTGACTAACTACGCTATTCTGGATGCGGTAAAATCCTGGGACTGGTAGTGTTCAGCCCGTCATAAAATTTGACTGCTTGCATACATTTATGATAGTGGGAGGGATGTATGTGGCGAAAGCAGTCAAGTATCGCAAAAGTGGAATGCCCCCCGGCAGGGATTCGGGAATGGCCATATCTGTCATTGTGGGCTTTTTGGTAAGTGTGTGCCTTTCCCTGGTATTTATCACACTTCTGTCCTTGATGAATGTCATCTCCGATACCTTTGATATTGACAGCTATCTTCAATATCTGCTGGTTGCGGTAAATATGATCAGCATTTTTATCGGCAGTGTGTACGCAGCGCAGCGGGTGCGGTCAAAGCTTGCTTTGACCGGCATGGCGGTAGGGTTGCTCTATGTATTATTTTCTGTCGGCATTGGCATGACCATGAGCGGCGAGACGGTTTCCGTCACTTTGCTGGCAGGAAAACTGGCGACCGGCGTGGCCGCAGGCGTACTGGGCGGACTGGTCGGTGCCAATCTATCCTAACTTTTCCGGCTGCAGTGTTCGTAGGGAAGCAATATGCTTCCTTTTTTATTTTGCGGTGCATTATACAGCAGAATCGATATTCTGGCATCTGGAACGGTATTTGGGCAAATATTGCTTTAACAATTAATTATCTTTTGGTTATTGACGATAAGGCCCGTTTATGGTATTTTAATAGTGCATTTAATATAGGAGGTTGGTCATGAGTACAGGAAATGATCAGAAAGTTCAAATTGTTGTTGCCGATCCATCTGCGCTAGGTTTATTTGGTCTTGCTATGGTTTGCTTTGTTGCATCTTCACAGAAACTGGGTTTGACAACAGGATTAGCTTTTGTTGTTCCCTGGGCGATTTTCCTTGGTTCAATTGCCCAAATGATGGCCTGTGTTTATGACTTCAAGCACAATAATCTGTTCGGAGCTACAGTATTCGGCGCTTACGGCCTGTTCTGGATCAGCATGGCAGCTGTCTGGCTGATCAACTTAGGCGCATTCGGTCCTGAACTGGCGAAAGCAGTCGATGTGCGTCAGCTTGGTTTTGCCTTTATTGGCTACCTGATTTTTTCCATGTTTGGCACGATTGCTGCTATGGAAACTAACAAAGTCATCTTCAGCATCATGGCGTTAATTAATGTCTTATTTATTTCACTGGCACTGGATTCATTTAAAATGGGCGGTCACTGGGCTCACTCGCTGGCGGCCTATACCGAATTGGTGATTTCTCTGCTTGGCTTCTATGGTTCAGGCGCTACCTTCTTAAATAAATGGTTTGGCAAAGCCTTTTTGCCTGTTGGCAAACCGTTCGGTATTTTTAAGTAATTTAGTCAAAGAGAAAGCCCCTGCCGCTGCGGCAGGGGCTTTCTCTTTGACCGGCGGCTGTTCTCTTCCCGGTTCGTAAGCCTGGTGAACACGAGCAGGCAGACCGCTAAGCATGGTTTGGGGGGTAAAGAACGTCGCTGCTCCGTGAAACTCCGTGGCTGGTCATCTTAGGCTGGAATCTGGCGAGAGCGATCCAATTGCCTGGCGAATAGGGGTAGCAAATAACTGGCACAGTATAGTAAAATATATACATGACCGATTGGCGGTTTTGCAGGAATAGGAAGTAGGGTGATAAAAATGATTACAATTGCGATTATTGGTGGCACCGGCGTGTATGATCCCCGGATTTTAACCAATCTGGAAGAGCGGTCAGTGGATACTCCGTTTGGCCCGGTGCGAATGGTCTGCGGCGAATACGCGGGAAAGCAGGTCGCTTTTCTGCCCCGGCATGGCAGCAAGCATTCGATCCCGCCCCATCTAATCAATTACCGGGCCAATATCTGGGCAATGAAAACTATCGGCGTTCGCCACATTATCGCGACAACTGCCGTTGGCTCGCTGAATCCGGCGATGAAGCCGGGCGACTTTGTCGCTATTGATCAATTTATCGATTTTACCAAGGGGCGTATCAGCAGCTTTTATGAGGGCGGCGAGCGAGGGGTTGTTCATGTGGATGTTTCCGAGCCGTATTGCCCGGCCTTGCGGAAAACACTGGCGGAGGCGGCGGCGACAACATCGATTCCGTTGCATGCCGGCGGCGTATATGTCTGCACTGAGGGTCCCCGGTTTGAGACACCGGCAGAGATCAGGATGTTTGCCAAATGGGGCGGTGATCTTGTCGGCATGACCAATGTGCCGGAAGTCGTTTTGGCCAGAGAGGCCGAGATTTGCTATGCGACTGTGTCGATGGTCACGAATTTTGCCGCCGGCATTTCCAGTCAGGCATTAACCCACAGCGAAGTCGTTGATACGATGCGTGAAAACAGCGCCAGGATCAGAACGCTGCTGATGCGGACAATTGAACTGATTGCCGATACGGATTGCGCCTGCAGCCAGGCACTGTCGGAATACGGTGGATTCAAACTGTAAGATGCGAAGGAAATGTGGGGAAAGAGCGTGAAAACAATTTGCTGGTCAAATGGATGTCTGCGCCTGCTGGATCAAACCGCATTGCCGGGCAGGCTGGACTATATTCATTGCTATGACTACCGGCGTGTCGGCGAAGCGATACGCCGGCTGGAGGTACGGGGCGCTCCCGCTATTGGTGCGGCGGCGGCTTTTGGCCTGCTGCTGGGGGCGCGGGAATTGGCCGCTCAGGGAAAAAGCCTGCGGCAGGAATTGCCGCAAGTGGCCGCTGACCTGCAGGCGACGCGGCCGACAGCGATAAATCTGTCCTGGGCGCTGCAGCGAATGCTGTCGGCTGTGACGGACGCGGCTGAGGCCGATATGGAGCCACTCCTGGAGCGGGAAGCGATTGCCATTATGGAGGAAGACCGCCGCGTCAACGCGGCTCTTGCCGCACACGGGCTGGAACTGTTCAAAGCGCCTGTCGCGGCAGTCTTGACTCACTGCAATGCCGGCGCACTGGCAACAGTCGAATATGGAACCGCTCTTGGCGTCATCCGGCAGGCGTGGGCGCAGGGGAAAATCGGCCGCGTATTTGCCGATGAAACCAGACCGCTGCTGCAGGGAGCCAGGTTGACCGCCTGGGAACTGAGCCAGGACGGAATCCCGGTAACCCTGATTACTGACAATATGGCCGGCTGGGTTATGAAACAAAAATTGGTGCAGGCGGTTATTGTCGGCGCCGACCGGATTGCCGCCAACGGTGATACCGCCAATAAAATCGGTACCTATAGTGTTGCCGTGCTGGCGGCGCGGCATCAGATCCCTTTTTATGTCGCCGCTCCGTTTTCCAGTTTTGACTGCAGCCTGAGCAGCGGTGACGAAATTCCGATCGAAGAGCGTGACCCGTCCGAGGTATCCGGCTTTGCCGGCCTGACTGTGGCGCCTGCCGGCGTGGAAGTCTATAATCCGGCGTTTGATGTCACGCCCCATGAGCTGATCACTGCGATTGTTACCGAACGGGGCATATTGCGGCCGCCGTTTGCGGCTGCGATCGCAGCTGTGCAAAATGAGAAAGGTGGTAATACAAATTGAATTCGATAATTCGCGACGCGGCGCTGGCTCCGCAAGGACTGGCTAAAATCAACTGGGTGAAAGAACATATGCCCGTGCTTAACCGCTTAAATAGCGATCTGACGGCAACGAAGCCGCTTGCCGGTATAAACCTGGTTATTACCATGCATTTAGAGGCCAAAACCGCCTATCTGGCCCTGGTATTAAAAAATGCCGGCGCCAGTGTGGCGGTTACAGGCAGCAATCCCTTGTCCACACAGGATGATGTGGCGGCGGCGCTGGCGGAACAGGGAGTCGCCGTGTTTGCCTGGTATAATTCGACTCAGGCGGAATATGATCAGTTCCTGCATCTGGCGCTCGACACCCATCCGCAAATTATTGTCGATGACGGTGGCGATTTGGTTGCGCTGCTGCATGGCGAACGGGCCGGACAGGCGGCTGAAATCTGGGGCGGGTCTGAAGAGACGACTACCGGTGTACTGCGGCTGCATGCGCTGGCCGCGTCGGAAACGATGCGCTTTCCCATGATTGCCGTTAATGACGCCTATTGCAAGTATCTGTTTGATAATCGCTATGGCACCGGACAGTCCACCTGGGATGGTATTATGCGCACAACCAATTTGACGGTGGCCGGCAAGACGGTTGTTGTCGCCGGCTATGGCTGGTGCGGCAAAGGGGTTTCCATGCGGGCGAAAGGCCTGGGAGCAAATGTTATTGTTACCGAAGTTGACCCGATCAAAGCAGCGGAGGCGGCGTTTGACGGCTTCCGGGTCATGCCGATGGCCGAGGCGGCGAAACAGGGCGACTTCTTTGTGACGCTGACCGGCTGCGCCGATGTAATCCGTAAAGAGCACTTTTCTGTCATGAAGCCGGGGGCGATACTGGCTAACGCCGGTCACTTCGATGTGGAAATCAACAAGGACGATTTGGCTGCGCTTGCCGTCTCAAGGCGTCTGGTCAGGAAAAATATTGAGGAATTCGCGCTGGCCGACGGCAGAAAGCTGTACCTGCTGGCGGAAGGCCGATTGGTAAATCTGGCGGCCGGCGACGGCCATCCCACGGAAATTATGGATTTGTCGTTTGCGATGCAGACACTGGCTATTTTGCATATCGCCGATCATCATAAAGCAATGCGCCCCGGGGTCTATACTCTGCCGGCGGAGCTGGACCAGCGCGTTGCCGCCCTGAAAATAGAAGCAATGGGTATTGCCATTGACGAACTGAGCGAGGCGCAGAAACGTTATCTTCACGGCCAGTAAAGAAAGAAGGTGAACGTATGACCGAGGCAGCAGCGGCTTACCGGCATTGGCGGGAAAGTCTGATTGAAGCGGGCAATGCATTGCTGGACAAAGGCCTGGTCACCGGAACCTGGGGCAATATCAGTGTGCGGATTGACCACCGGCTGTTTGCGGTAACCCCGTCGGGGCGGTCTTACCGGACGCTATCGCCGGAAGATATCGCGATTGTTGACGCGGCCGGGAACCACATTGCCGGACTGCCGCCTTCTTCGGAGCTGCCGCTGCATTTGGCGATTTACGCGGCGCGGCCCGATATTGCGGCCATCGTTCATACCCATAGCGTTTTTGCCAGCGCCTGTGCCGTCGCCCGCCGTCCGATACCGGCAATCATTGAGGATTTGGTGCAACTGGCTGGCGGTGACGTGGCTGTTGCTGCCTATGCGTTGCCGGGAACGTCTGAATTGGCGACGAACACGGTCGAGGCGCTTGCTGCTAAATTTGCCGTTCTGCTGGCCAACCATGGGGCTGTCGCCTGCGGTAAAACACTGTGCGAGGCGATGACTGCAGCGGAGCTGGTGGAGAAAGCGGCTCAGATTTTCAGCTGGGCGCAGCTGCTGGGAGGTGCAGTTCCTCTCAGCAGCGAAGATATAGCAGGAATGCACCGCTTTTATCTCGAACATTACAGACAACGGCAAGGAGGCTGACAGATGGGCAACTTACTGCTGAAGAACGGCGATGTGCTGCTGCCGGATGGATCGGTTCAGCATCTTGATCTGGTTATTGAAAAAGGAAAGATCCTGGCACTGGGAACTGCGCCTGCTGGCTGGCAGGGGGAAGAATTGGACTGCAGCGGCAAACTGGCCATTCCCGGCTTTGTCAATACGCACACCCATGCGGCGATGACGCTTTTCCGCAGTTACGCCGATGATATGCTGCTGATGGACTGGCTGAAAAAGAAAATCTGGCCGGCGGAAGCGAACCTGACCGGCGACGATGTTTATTGGGGAACGCTGCTGGCGATTGCCGAAATGCTGAAAGCGGGAACAACTGCTTTTGCCGATATGTACTTTTTTATGGATGATGTCGCCCGTGCCGTTGCCGAGACCGGCATGCGCGCATCCCTTGCCAGGGGAATGGCGGGCGTCGCCCCTAACGGCGAGCAGGCTTTGACTGAAAGCGAGAGTTTCTACAACCAGTTTCACGGAGCGGCTGACGGCAGAATTACGGTGATGCTGGGGCCGCATGCTCCGTACACCTGTCCTCCCGACTATCTGCGGAAAGTCACCGCATTGTCGGAAAAATTGGGGGCCAAGATTCATATCCATCTGTCGGAGACCGCCGGCGAAGTGGCCGACTGCCTGAAAGAGCATGGCAAAACGCCAATCGCGCTGATGGAAGAGGTTGGGCTGCTGGAAAGAGGCGTACTGGCCGCTCACTGCGTCCACGTCACGGCGGCGGATATTGAGCTGATGGCCAAGCGCCAGGTGCGCGTTGCCCATAATCCCGGCAGCAATCTGAAACTGGCCAGTGGCATTGCACCGGTTGCCGACATGCTGGAGGCCGGTTTGTGTGTCGGCTTGGGCACAGATGGAGCCTCCAGCAACAATAATCTGGATATGCTGGAAGAGGTCCGGCTGGCGGCCTTATTACAAAAAACCATCCGACAGGATCCTTTGCTGCTTCCCGCCAAAACCGCCCTGGCGTTAGGCTGCGAAAATGGTGCCCGCTGCCTGGGGTTATCGTTGACAGGGCAGATTGCAGCCGGCTGGCGCGCTGATATTACGCTGCTGGATATGAGCGAGCCGCATTGGCAGCCGCGCCACGATTGCCTGTCGCTGCTGGTGTATGCGGCGCAGAGCCGCGACGTAGATACTGTGCTGGTCGATGGCCGGGTTCTTCTGCGAAACCGCAAGCTGGTGACCATTGACGAAGAGAGACTCAGGCATGAAGTACACAAGCGCGCTATGAGGCTGGTTGGCCGGCGCTTAGATTGAGCAAGTTTGGAGGAATCAATTTGTACGTCATAGAGAAAACGGTAGAATTGTCCCCCGGCGTTAAAAGCTTTGTCGTCCAGGCGCCGCGTGTCGCCAGAAAATGCCAGCCCGGTCAGTTTATCATTCTCCGCACTAATGAGGACGGCGAGAGGATCCCCCTGACTATCGCCGATTTTGATCGTGCGAATGGTACCATTACCCTGATCTTTCAGGAAGTTGGCTGTTCCACCCGTGAGCTTGGCAAGCTGCAGGCCGGGGATGCCCTGCTCGACGTTGCCGGTCCGCTTGGCAACGCCAGCCACATCGGGAAATTCGGCACGGTCGTTTGTGTGGGCGGCGGCATTGGTGTCGCGCCTGTCTATCCCATTGCCCGGGCTTATCACCAGGCCGGCAACAAGGTTGTTTCAATTATCGGCGCCAGGAATAAAGACCTGTTAATTCTTGAACAGGAAATGGCGGCTGTCAGCGATATACTGCATATCACTACCGATGATGGCTCAAAGGGGCATAAAGGCTTGGTAGTGGACCCGCTGCGTGCAATGATCGAGGCCGGTGAACAGATCGATCTGGTCATGGCGATTGGACCGGTGGTGATGATGCGCGGCGTGGCGGAGGTTACACGCCCGCATCAGCTTAAAACCATTGTCAGCCTTAATCCGATTATGGTTGACGGCACCGGTATGTGCGGCGGCTGCCGCGTCAGTGTTGGCAGTGCCAATAAATTCGCCTGTGTCGACGGACCGGAATTTGACGCGCACCAAGTGGATTTTGCCGGACTGATGGCACGGCAGCGGATGTATGCGGAGCAGGAAAAACAGGAGCGCAAATGCGGAGGTGAATGTTCATGCAAATGAGACACAAAATGCCTGAGCAGGCGCCGGAGGAGCGCCGCCGCAATTTTTCCGAAGTTGCGCTTGGCTACAGCGGCGAGCTGGCCAAAGCGGAGGCTTCACGCTGCCTGCAGTGCAAAACGGCTCCCTGTCGCAAGGGTTGTCCGGTTGAGGTGAATATTCCCGGCTTTATCCTGCATCTGCGCGAAGACCGTCCTGATCAGGCGGTGGCGGAAATCAGGCAAAAGAATAATCTTCCGGCCGTGTGCGGACGGGTCTGTCCGCAGGAACACCAGTGCGAGAAATTTTGTGTTCTCGCGAAGAAGGGACAGGCGGTGGCAATCGGCCGTCTGGAACGCTTTGCCGCCGATTACGGCTTGTCCTGCGCTTGCGAGCCTCGCGCTGCTGAAGCAGCGCCGCTGGGCAAGGTAGCGGTGATCGGCGCCGGACCGGCCGGCTTGACTGCCGCTGGCGACCTGGCTTGTCTTGGCTATGCTGTAACCGTTTTTGAAGCCTTGCATGAACCGGGGGGCGTGTTGATGTACGGCATTCCCGAGTTCCGGCTGCCAAAAGCGATTGTCCGCAGGGAAATTGACGGTTTAAAGCAGCTTGGAGTAACCATTGAGGTCAACGCGATTGCCGGCAAAACGTTTACGGTTGACGAGTTGTTCGAGGAGGAGGGCTATGAAGCTGTATTTATCGGTACGGGCGCAGGCTTGCCTCACTTTATGGATATTCCGGGAGAAAATCTAAACGGTGTTTATTCCGCTAATGAATTTCTCACCCGTGTCAACCTGATGAAAGCCTATCAGTTTCCGCGCGCCGGTACTCCGGTTCACATCGGCAAGGCTGTTGCCGTAATCGGTGCCGGCAATGTGGCGATGGATTCGGCCCGGACAGCGCTGCGTCTGGGGGCTGATAATGTGTATATCGTTTATCGCCGCTCTGAGGCGGAGATTCCGGCGCGGGCAGAAGAACTGGAGCATGCGAAGGAAGAGGGCGTTCAATTTCGCCTCCTGACCGCTCCGGTTAGTATCAGCGGCAACGATCGCGGCTGGGTCAATGGTCTGGAATGTGTTAAAATGGAACTGGGCGAGCCGGACCAATCAGGTCGCCGCCGGCCGGTCGCCATTCCGGATTCGGAATTTACCCTGCCGGTAGACACTGTCATCATGGCGATCGGGCAGGGCCCGAACCCGCTGGTACAGCACACGACTCCCGGCTTGCGTGTAAATAGAAACGGCAATATTATTGCTGACGAAGCCGGCTTCACTTCCAAAGAAGGAGTATTTGCCGGCGGTGATATTGTCACTGGCGCCGCTACCGTCATTCTGGCGATGGGTGCTGGCAAAAAAGCGGCGGCCGCTATTCACGGTTATCTGACAGAAAAGCATCAGGCGGAGGCTGCTCATGATTGAGCAGGCGGGGCGGATGCAGGGCTTGAGTTCGGCGATTTTTTCGCAGGTGGACGCTTTGCGCCGGCAAGCCGTCGCCACTGGCAGCGACGTGATTAACTTAAGTATTGGCAGCCCGGATCTGGCACCGGCGCCGCATATCACGGCGGCGCTGCAGGCTGCAGTAATGGATGCTGCCAGTTATGGCTATACCCTGTCAAAAGGAACGCCTGAGTTTTTGGCTGCGGCTGCCAACTGGTATAAAAAATTCGGCGTTGATCTGGACCCGGAAAGCGAAGTTCATTCCCTGATCGGCTCCCAGGACGGTCTGGCCCATCTCGCGCTTTGCCTGATTAATCCTGGTGATGTGGTTCTGGTCCCTGATCCCGGCTATCCGATTTTCAGCGCCGGTCCGCTGGTTGCCGGCGCCGAACTGCGACTGATGCCGCTCCGGGCTGAAAATCAATTTTTGCCCGATCTTGATGCGATTGATGCGGCTACGCTGCGGCGGGCTAAGCTGATGATCCTGAACTATCCCAATAATCCGCTGGCAGCCACTGCACCTCGCGATTTTTTTGTTAAGGTTATCGAATTCGCCAGGCGGCACCAGATCATTGTCTGTCATGATTTTGCTTATAGCGAGCTGGTTTTTGACGGTTATCGCCCGGACAGCATTCTCAGCATCCCCGGCGCCAAGGAGGTGGCGATCGAATTCCACTCGCTGTCAAAAACCTATAACATGGCAGGCTGCCGCGTTGCCTTCGCTGTCGGTAATGCCGAGGTCATTTCGCTGCTGGGACGGTTAAAATCCAATTTCGACTACGGCATCTTTTTCCCGGTGCAGAAGGCCGCTGTTGCCGCTCTAACCGGACCGCAGGAGTGCGTAGCGACTACAGCCCGTTGCTATCAGCGGCGGCGGGATATTATCGTTAATGGACTGCAGGCGATCGGCTGGAATGTGGTTAAGCCGCAAGCATCAATGTTTGTCTGGGCGCCAGTGCCGAAAGGCGTTGCTTCTTTCAGCTTTGCTACAGAGCTAATCCAGCATGCCGGCGTATCGGTTACTCCCGGCATTGGTTTTGGCCCGCATGGCGAAGGCCATATCCGGATCGCGCTGGTGCAGCCTGAGCACAGGCTGGCGGAAGCTGTAGACCGCATCAGGCAATGGCTGGGATAAAGTTTAGCGATACAAGGAGGCATAACCGATGATGCGGGCGCTAAATTTTTACTCGCCGCAGCACCACGAACAACTGCGGCAGAGGCGAAAAAAATGTACAATCCGTCTGGGCGACAAAGCCGGCAAATACGCTGAAGGCGATGTTGTCTGGATTACGGTAGGGAAACGCTATCAGCCTAAGCAGAAAATTTTCACTGCCGTCATTGACCGGGTGCTGGTTAAGCCGATTGCCCAGCTGACCAGCGAAGATATCCAGGGCGAGAATCCCGATGGCGCTGATGTAAAAGATGTCTTGGCTTTTCTGGAAGGCATGTATGATAAGACCATGACGCCGACAGACAAAGTCACGGTTGTTTATTTTTCCGAAATTATCGCATGAATCGCAGTTGCACGCAGTCACCAACCGCAGCAACAGTAAAAGGAGAGATTTACTATGTCAACAAAAAAAATTCCTGTGGGTGTATCCGGACGACATTTGCATGTAACCCGTGAGCATTTGGATATCTTATACGGTGCAGGCTATCAATTGCAGGCCGTTAAGGCTTTGTCACAGCCAGGGCAGTTCGCCTGTCAGGAAACGGTTGATATTGTCGGACCCAAGGGCAGTTTTAAAAATGTCCGGATTCTTGGACCGGAACGGAAAAAAACGCAAATTGAAGTGGCGCTGACGGATGCCATTAAGCTGGGGGTTAAACCGCCGGTGCGCGACTCCGGCGATCTGGCCGGGTCACCGGGAGTGACCATTGTCGGTCCTAACGGCAGCGTGACGCTTGAACAAGGCGTCATTGCCGCTATGCGTCATATTCATATGACGCCGGAGGATGCGACGGTTTTTGGCGTCAAGGATAAAGATATTGTCAAAGTCCGGTTCGAGGGCGAGCGAGGGTTGATTTTCGATCAGGTTTTAATCAGAGTAAGCGACCAGTTCCAGTTGGAAATGCACATTGATACAGACGAGGGCAACGCGGCTATGGCAAAAACCGGCGACCAGGTTGAAATTATCGCCTGAGTTAGAACCTGATTTCCCGGCCGTTTAGAAAGCCTCAGATACGATTTGGCCTCGCCAGCCCAGCGGTGACGCGTGCATACGCAGCATGGGATCGCGAGGCCCTGGCGCAACTCTTGACGCTTTAGCGGCTTCGCGGTGGCGCCATCTCCCTTGCGGAGAACAATGTCGATGGGCTTAAACGGCCTGACTCCTGAATCTTCGATTCAGGAGTTTTTTGTTTTTAACCCGTTTCAAGTATTCTGTATTTTCTTTTAATTAACAGGGCTTTTTGAACTGCAACGGGAATAGAGTATAACAGAACGCTGTTCGGTATATGGAAACAAGCACAAATAAGGAGAGGGTGCCGTTGCCCGGAGATAAGCAATATGTTGTCGCTTCAGTGGACAGGGCACTGGAGCTGCTGATGCTGCTCAGTAAATCGCCGCGGGACATGGGGATAACAGAATTAAGTAAACTGCTTAATGTGCACAAGAGTACTGTCCACAGCCTGCTGACTACACTGGCTCAGCGCGGTTTTGTCAGACAGACCGAAGCCTCACGCTATACCCTGGGCTTGCAGCTAATCAAGCTGGGAACGATTTGTGCCGACCGGCTGGACATCCGCAGCGCCTCCCGCCCGGTCATGAGTCAACTGGCGGCAGAGACGCAGGCGGTTGTATTGCTGGCAATGCTTTCAAATGAAAAGGTAACAATTGTGGAAAAGATTGAGCCGGAGCAATCGTTTTTGCTCATCCCGAAATTCGATTTCAGTATTACGCTGCACAGTACCGCGGTTGGCAAGGTACTGTTTGCCAGTATGCCAGATCATTTTGTCGAGGCTGTGCTGGCGCGGGGACTTGCCCGCTATACCGCGCAAACGATTACCGCCAGAGATGCAATGCTGGCGGAACTGGCGGCCGTTCGTTCTCAAGGCTACGCGATCGGCTGCAATGAGACCATCGACGGCATTGCCTGTATTGCGGCGCCGGTTTATGATGCTGCCGGCCACACCGCTGCTGCCCTGTCGATTTCCAGTTCCAGTTCAACCATATCCGCTGCCCTGCGGCAGCAGCTGATTGCGCTGGTGTGCGGCAAAGCCGCCGCTATATCAAGCCGGCTGGGCTATTACGGACCGGCCGTAGTTTGACAGAAAGGGGGAAACCACATGCCAAAACCGGTTTTCAATCAGGAACGCTGTAAAGGCTGTGAGCTGTGCACAGCGGTATGCCCCAAAAAAATTATTGTGATGTCTGACCAGTTTAACAGCAAGGGCTACCGCTGTTCAGCCTGCAGTGACGCGTCCCGCTGCATCGGCTGCCTGTTGTGTGCCCGGACTTGTCCCGATATGGCAATTGAAATTTACTCATAGGAGGTGGACGGTTTGGCGGAAAAAGTATTGATGAAGGGAAACGAAGCGCTCGGCGAAGCGGCAATTATCGCTGGCTGCCGGCATTATTTCGGGTATCCGATAACGCCGCAGACGGAAATAACCGAATACATGGCCAGGCGATTGCCACAGGTAAACGGCGTTTTCCTGCAAGCGGAGAGCGAAATTGCCGCCATCAACATGGTTTACGGCGCCGCCGGTGCCGGCGCCAGAGTAATGACCTCTTCATCCAGTCCCGGAATCAGCCTGAAGCAGGAAGGAATTTCCTATCTCGCCGGGGCCGAGCTTCCCTGCGTTATTGTCAATATCCAGCGGGGTGGCCCCGGACTGGGCAGCATTCAGCCGGCGCAGTCTGATTATTTTCAAGCCACTAAAGGCGGCGGTCACGGTGATTACCACTGTATTGTGCTGGCGCCGAACTCGGTGCAGGAGATGGTTGACATTACGGTTACCGCATTCGATCTGGCAGACAGGTATCGAACACCTGTTCTTGTTTTAGGTGACGGCGCATTGGGACAAATGATGGAGCCGGTTGTTTTTCCCGCCGGCGGCAGTCCGGCGACGGAGAAAGCATGGGCGGCAGCTGGCATGAAGGATCGGACCCGTCCCAATATCATCAACTCACTGCATCTGAAAGCAGACGAACAGGAACGCCATAATGACAGCCTGCAGGCCCGCTATGGTATTATTAGCAGGAGCGAGACCCGCTGTGAGGAAATCGGCACCGACGATGCCGAATTGATTCTGGTCGCTTACGGCATTACCGCCCGCATCGCCCGGACCGCGGTGGAAAAGGCGAGGGCAGCCGGTCTGAAAGCTGGCCTGTTCAGGCCGGTCTCGTTATGGCCATTCCCGTCGGAGCCCCTGGCTGCAGCAGCTGCTGGAGCGAAGGCTCTGCTGACTGTTGAGTTGAGCGCCGGCCAGATGGTGGAGGATGTAAAACTGGCGGTACAATGTGCGAAGCCGGTGCATTTTTATGGTCGTTATGGCGGCATGATTCCCGGTCCGGGAGAAATTTATCAGGAAATTACAGCTATTTTTTCGGGGAAAGGAGGCCGCTAAGCATGACGAAAGCGCTGTTTTCACGACCGCAATCACTGCTTGACGTCCCCATGCATTACTGTCCCGGCTGTCATCATGGCATTATTCACCGCCTGGTAGCTGAGGTTCTGGACGAACTTGGCGTCAGGGAAATAACCGTGGGCATCGCTCCCGTCGGCTGTTCGGTGCTCGCGTATGAATATTTCAACTGCGATATGATGGAAGCCGCTCATGGCCGGGCACCGGCGGTTGCCACCGGCGTGAAGCGGGTATTGCCGCAAGCGGTTGTGTTTACCTATCAAGGAGATGGTGATCTGGCGGCGATTGGCTGTGGCGAAATTGTTCACGCTGCGGTGCGGGGCGAAAAAATCACCACAATCTTTGTTAACAACGCCATTTACGGTATGACCGGAGGGCAGATGGCGCCGACAACGCTTGCCAGCCAGGTGACGACTACCTCGCCCTACGGGCGCCAGCCTGGTGAGACCGGTATGCCGCTGCGGATGTCGGAAATGCTTGCCTGTATCGATGGCGCTGTTTATATTGCCAGAGTAGCCGTCAATAATCCGGTAAATATGACGAAAGCAAAGGCGGCGATTAAACAGGCGTTTCAACTGCAATTGCGCAATGCCGGCTTTAGTATGGTGGAAGTTTTGTCAACCTGTCCGACTAACTGGGGGCTGACGCCGCTGGAAGCGGTTGCCTGGCTGGAACAAAAACTGATTCCGTACTATCCTCTGGGGATAGTGAAATCACCGGCGGAGGTGACGAACGCGTGATTCATGAAATGATCATCGCCGGCTTTGGCGGCCAGGGAGTTATGGTGATGGGACAACTGCTGACCTATGCCGGTATGCTGGAGCGTAAGCAGGTGTCCTGGATTCCCTCCTATGGCCCGGAAATGCGCGGCGGTACGGCCAACTGTTCGGTTATTATTTCCGACGAGCCGGTAGGGGCACCGATTGTCAGCGAAGCCAGCGCTGTTGTGGCCATGAATCTGCCATCGCTGGAAAAGTTTGAACCGCTGCTGCGACCCGGCGGCATTCTGCTGATCAACAGCGCCTTGATTGACCGCGAGGCCGGTCGCGGCGATATCCGTGCCTATCGCCTGGCCTTTAACGCCATTGCCAGTGAGCTGGGGAACAGCAAAGCCGCCAATATGGTGGCTCTTGGCGCCGTTGTCGCCGCTACCCAGGCGGTAACGGCACAGTCGGTACTGCAGGCGTTTGAAAAGATGTTTGCCAACCGGCCGAAACTGCTGGCCATAAACCGCTTGGCACTGGCAGCCGGGGCCGAACGTCTGCAGCAGTGACTGCCTGTCAGCTGCGCCGGTTCAATCAAACGTCAAGAAGGTAAATTTCGGTAAAAAAAGGCAGGAATTCCGGGCTTGGTGGCGAAAAGAATACAGTATCAAGTGTAAGGTGGTTGACTGTATGCTTAAAACCGATCCTGCCGCTCTGATCAAGGCTGTTGTCGATACTGTTCCTGCCGCGTTATTGCTGGTCAATCCGCAGCGGCAGGTGCAGGACGTTTTTATCAGCAACCGCCGGTTGCGCTATTTCCGTCACTATCAACTGGATGCGTTATTGAACCGGTTTCTGCTGCCAGCCACAGTGGCCGAAGTTGTTCAACAGGTCGAACGGGTGATCGCCTCCCAACAGCCGGGCCGTATTCACCGCATCAGCTTTCCCAGCCGTTATGGTCAGGAAGAGTATGCCGCCTGCAGGATCGAACCGCTGCCTCAGCAGCAGGGAGCTGCGGTTGTTTTTTTGAACGAAAGTGAAATTGTCCTGCTGGAGCAGGAATTTCAGCAATTAAGTGAACAGGCGGAAACCGCGCAGCGGGAACTGTGTGATGCCATGTCGGAAATGGATTTCCGGCTGATGGATCTGAACCAGTCTCATAAGCAGCTGCAGGTGCTGTTTGAAATTGCCTCAATTGCCCAAAAGAATTGCACGGAGCAGGATGCACTGGAAGAAATCGTCGATATTATCATCCGGGCCTTTGCCTGCATCCACGCGGCCGTGTTCTTGGTCTGCGGCGATATGCTGGTCATGAAAGCCCGGCGTGGCGATTATTGTTCTGTCAACGCCGTTCCTGTCGCCAATGGCATTATGGGCTATGCCGTCCAAAGCCGGGAACAGGTGTTTGTTCCTGATGTGTCACTTGATCCACGCTATATTGCCGGTGTCGCCGATTGTGTAAGCGAATTGGCGATTCCTCTGATTGTGCGGGATCAGGTTATCGGTGTTCTGGATCTGCAATGTCCGGCCGAGCGTTCGCTCAGCCCTTATGATATGGAAATGCTGCGTACGGCAGCGGCGCAGGCAGCGCTTGTCATTGCCCATATCCAGCATGTGGCGTTAATCGAGAAAATAGCCATTACCGACGATCTGACTGGCTTGTATAATTTCCATCATTTCAGTGCACTCTTGGAACAGGAGTGCCGTCGGGCCTGCCGCTACAATCATGCGTTAGCCCTGCTGATGATTGACATCGATTGCTTTAAGTCAATTAATGATTCGTTCGGGCATTTAACCGGTAATGAGATACTAGCCAGAGTAGCACGGATAATTGCCTCTGCCTGTCGTGATGTCGACTGGGTCTGCCGTTATGGCGGTGAAGAATTTGCCGTTTTGCTGCCGGAAACGACTTCCGGCGACGCCTGCGCCCTTGCCGAACGGGTGCGTCAGGCGGTAGCCGGACATTCTTTCCGCGAGTATATCGGCGATAGCGGCCTTAGTGTCAGCATTGGCGTCAGCAGCCTTGTCGCCGGCGCTTCTCCCTGGCTGTTGGTGGAACAGGCGGATGCGGCGCTGCTGGCGGCTAAACGGGCGACCAAAAATTGTGTGTGCTTTTATGGGGCAGCGGCCGGGATGGGGGAAAAATGAGCCTGGAACTATATGATGACAATAAGACCTATTCGCCGGCAGGGACGCCGCAGGAAGTGGCATTTATTATTCAAACGCTGCGGCTGGCTGAACGGGCACGAATTCTTGACTTATACTGCGGTTATGGCCGCCATGCCATTGAACTGGCCAAGAGCGGCTATTGTGTCACCGGCATTGACGCCACCAAGGCGTTTATTGAAATTGCCTGCCAGAAAGCCGCTGAGGCGGGGGTGGATATTTGTTTTGAACAGCAGGATATGCGTGAAATAACTTATGATCGCCAGTTTGCGGCGGTAATCAATATGTTCGCGGCGTTTGGTCATTTCTCCGATGCCGAAAACGCGCTGGTGTTAAAGAAAGTCGCTCAGGCGCTGCAGCCAGGCGGTTTATTGCTCATTGACCTTCTCAACCGGGAACTGATGGCCAGGAGCAGCCTTACCCGTTACTGGCGTCATCCCAGCGGTGAATACGTATTATCCTATAAGGCCGAGCTGCAGCAGGGAATCGCGAAAATGAAACGGGAAGTTCTGAACCAGAATTCAGGTAAAAAGCTCCGCTATGAATTCGATCTTCGTACCTATTCATTATACGAGTTTACGGCGCTGCTGCAGAGCAGCGGGCTGGCCGTTAAAGCGACATATGGTGACTTTGACGGCTCCGCTTATACGCATGACAGCCCCAGGCTGATTGTTTTGGCGCAAAAGCAGCAAGGGGAGTAGCAGGGCAATCAAAAAAGGGGAGGGGATAGTTCGCGGGAACTGCTCCTCCCTTTTCTTCATAACAGCGTGAAACAGGACCCGAATCATCAATCCATTCATAAGATAGTATACCGATGCATTATTTGGGGTGATCGCTTATGAATGGCAAGCAGACGGTTAAAGCCAAGACGCCGCGACTCGGCTTGGCTCTCAGCGGCGGCGCATTGCGGGGGCTGTCGCATATCGGGGTGTTAAAGGCGCTTGAGGATAATTCGATTCCGGTTGATTTTATTGCCGGCACCAGTGCGGGTGCCGTTGTCGCTGCCTTATACGCCTGCGGCTACCGGCCTGACGAAATCCAGACCGCCGCGAAAGCAGTTTCCTTTTCTGATTTGGTGAAAATAAAAATCCCCTTTTTTTCAATGCTGAAAAAAGGGAAAAAGTGGCTGTTTTCGCGAAAGCGGCGAACGATATTGCCGGCCGGTATTATTCAGGGCGACCGGATTGAGAAATATTTTGCCCGGTTTCTGCTTAATCGCACTGTCCAGGATACAAAGATTCCACTGGCAATAACGGCGGTGGACCTGTATTCAGCGGATACGGTTTTTTTTCTGACGCCGCATCCGGGCATGCGCGAAATTCTCAACGCTCGCTACTATTATCATACCGCACTGAATGAGGCGGTTCGCGCCAGTATTTCGATTCCGGGGATTTTTACGCCGGTGAAATATCGCGGCATGCTGTTGGTTGATGGCGCTGTTAAAAACAATTTACCAACCGATATCTTGCGTCATATGGGGGCCGATCGGGTCATTGCCATTGATCTGGGCTTTGCCGGAGAACCGGATTATGAAATAAAGGCTGTCAGCGATATCTTGCCGCGCTGTATCGAAATTATGAACCGCGAAGTCACACTGCTAAAGGGCGAAGAGTACGCCGATATTGTTATCCGGCCGCAGGCGTACATCAGCCTGTCGCCAACCGCCGACCAGATTGATCAATGCATTAAAAGCGGCGAAGAAGCTACCAACGCTAAAATTGCTGAGATCCGATCCTGTTTAAGCAAAACCCGTTGCGAAGCCTCACCGTAAACCGGCTGCCGACACAGCACCCAGCAACCTCTTTTTTTTAGTTAACTTAACATAATAGATATTATCGGACGTTAGAAAAGAGGTAAAAACCGCCTGGGTGTCAGGCGGTTTTTGGTTTCATGCTGCAATCAATAAATGCTCATCGATAATTCAACAAATTTATTGGTCAGCTTGGCTTTTTGTAAAACTGCTTCGGTAATTTCTTCGCCTTGTTCAATGATGACAGCGCCGTTTTCTGCCTCGATGCGTCGGCTGGCAATCTTGCCAAGCAAATATTTGCGCTGCTTTTCTTCAAACATTCTGGCTAACGCATCGGTTCCGCCTGCCGCTGCCGGCTTTTTTTCCTCTTGTTGCTGAGCAGCCGGTTCGGCAATCGTCGTTTCCGGCAGATTTTGCGGCGTCTCATAGACAACCACCGGTTCCGGTTCTTCCGGTTCAGCCTGCTCCGCCAGCGGTTCCTCGACTACAGGCGCCTCGGATTCCGCGTCAATAGGATCAATCGCTGTATCCGGCGCAGCGGCGACTGCTTCGCTGGCCGGTTCGACTGCAGTAACCTCCGCAGCCGGCTCAAAGACAACCGCCGGTTCGACCGTTTCAGCAGCAACCTCGGTGACTACGGGTGACACAACCGGTTCAGAAGCTGTCGCCGGGGCCGCTTCGACAGTTACCGCCGCGGCCGGCAGCTCCGGCTTGACGCGCACTGGCAATTCATTCTCTGCGGCAATGACCAGAACATCCCGGCCATAGGTAACAACACGTTCGGCGGACAGACTGTAGGTTTCCCCTTCAGACTCAATAATGCATTCGGTAATACTGCCGGCATCATCAATGCAAAATTCAGTTACCGTACCGCGATTGTGCCCATCGCGGGTTACGGCTAGCGTACCGACGACGGCGATGTCTGCCGCTAACAGCTGGGCAGTTGAAGAAGCCGGAGCAATAGCGGCAACATCGGCTTCACTATTAATGGTAACTGCGTATTCTCCCAGACCGCTGACGGCAGAAAAAGGCAGCGCTTTTGCACCCAGATACCACTTCTGGTCGTCAAGCAGCAAAGCCGCGACATTGCCGGCGGCGGCATCAATGACCAGTCGGCCGACGGTTCCCAGTTCCTTGCCTTCCTGGATACTGACAACAGTTAATCCAATGATTTCACAACTCTTTTTCATAGATTGGACCCTCCGGTTTTTTCAAAATCTTGAAGGCGTTGAATTTCTGACAACAATGCGCGAAATTGCCGTTCAAGGCCGTGGCCGCCCGCAATCGCAAAGGCGTCAAGGCTGTCAGCCAGCAAAGCGCTGGCTTCAGGAAAATCGCCGGCCTGTTTTAGTGAATCGGCGATTTGCAAAGTGACCAGCGGCGCGGCCTGACTGCCGGGATTGGCATCAAGGATTTGTTTGAACAAGCCGGCCGCGGCCAGATAATCCTGCCGCTCTTTGAGTTGAAAGGCCAGCTCCAGCTGCTGCTCGAACGAATCCGGGAACACAGGGGCTTCTGCCTGTCCGCCGGCGTGGCCAGCCGGCCCCGGATCAAGTTCCGGCCCAAGAGCCTCCCCTGTTGCTTTCTCTTTGCTGACAGGCGTGCCGGCTGCCGGGATATACAAAGCTACCGGGTCTGACCGCCTGTCGGGCGCTGCGGATTCCGGCATTGCCAAAACCATCGGCTCGCCCAGACAAAGTTCGCCGTCCACTTTTGGCCGCCGGTCAAGCTTTTCTTCATAATAAGCAAGAAAATAGGAAAAAATCAAGGAAAATACCGCTAACACCGCCAAGGCTCCCAGCCAGTCGCTATAACGGACAATAATCCGCGGCAGAGCCATGCCAACAAACAATGAGCAGGCGGCGCACAGCAGCAATGGCAAGATCCGCAACTGCACGCGCAGGACATAATTCAATAAAAAATATAAAAGTACTGCCATTACTGATATCGTAAGCAGGGCAATAAAAAAATACGTCACAGCATCACCCACAATTGTGGTCATTCACATAGTTGCAAGCAGGACGGCGCCTGCACCGGTCACCCGTCAGGCGGAAATCTGGTCAGCGATAATGATGACCTCTTTACCAAACGTTAAAATCGTTTCACTGTCAAGGCGGGCATCACCCTGGCCCTCGCACAGTTCGACCTCGCAATCGGTGATCTTGCCGGTATCATCAACACTGTATTCCGTAATTTTGCCTTGAATCCGGCCTGATTTGGTCAGAACCTTAGCACCAATTACCTTGATACCCGCATCAAGCAGGCCGATGATCTCCGGCGAAGCCGTGATCGCTGCCAGATCCTCCGCCTGCTCAACCATGACCGCATATTCGCCGATGCCGACGATAGCCATGAATGGCAGCACCTTCGCTCCATAAAACCATTTGCCGTCATCAATGACAAGGCCGGCGACGGTTCCTCCCGCCGGATTAATAACCAGCTGTTTTACCGTGCCCAACTCTTTTCCTTCAGTAATGCTGATTACCTTAAGTCCTACTATTTGCGCACTTTTTTTCATCTTGCGCCTCCTCCTGTCAAATAACATTTTCCATTTTGTTCCACTCTGTGTATGCCTCGTCAATCTCAGCAATGACCGTCGGCGGAATTTGCGAAAATTCGACCAGCCCAACTCCCTTGGCCAGCAGGGTGTTCTTTATGATTCGCAGATAGGCGATCATAT
Organism: uncultured Pelosinus sp.; assembly: GCA_900542835.1. Taxonomy (GTDB): domain Bacteria; phylum Bacillota; class Negativicutes; order Sporomusales; family Acetonemataceae; genus Anaerosporomusa. The sequence goes on from UQPB01000002.1 coordinate 124,941, forward strand.
TGATCAGTTCTTGCTGCAGAGAATATTTGCAAAGAATAGCCGGCAGCTTGCAGGCGTCGGAGAATAGCGTGATCGCTTCGTCGTAACGGCCCTGATTTTTTAACAACCAGCCGATTTCAACCACCAGATAAGGAATTGCCGAAGGGCTTGGCTGCGCGGCAAGCGCGCTTGCGAACGCCTGTAAGGCTTCGTCATAGCGCTGGAGTTCCTTGGCCTCAAAGCCGGCACTCATCAGTATTTCGGCAGATTCGGCAGATGGAGCTGCAGGCATAGGCTCACTGTAATCGGAAAAATGCATGGATACGCCGCCTCACTGTCAAAAGTCTCAGGATGCTTTATTCGACACAATCGGGGAAACTCCTGTCAAAACAGGAAATAAAGCAGAGACTTTTGTCAGAAATGGCCTTGGCACCGCAACAGTAAAGACTCTATTTATCCGAACGCAGCACGCCGCCTTCGCCCAGGTGTTCTTTTGGCATTTCCCGAATAATAATCTTTACGGCTTCGATAGGACAGTTGACCGTTTCGGCAATGGCATCACTTACCTTTTTCACCATATTTCGTTTCTGCTCAAGTGTACGCCCTTCCAGCAAGTCAATTTGAACAATCGGCATGCGTAATCCTCCTTTTAATAACTAAAATCTTCATATAAATGCTTCATGTAGTAAATACTTGTCCACTTATTCGCTATTAAGCGGCGGCTTTCCTGCCTTATGCTAAAGACGGAAAAGCCGCCGCTTGAAAAGGCCGGAGGAACTGCCGTTCCTCCGGGTTGTCAGCTATCTACGCCTACGGCATATAAGGCGCAGAGATTAATGGTAATATTGCCGAGGGCAATCGAATCGCCGCCGGGGAGTTGAACCTCCACATCGGTGGCTGAAGCCAGATTGTCGCAGATGCGGATAATACGGCCGGCGTCAAACTGGAAGCCGCCGACTGTGCGCAGTACGACATTCTCCTGGCCTTGCAGCCGTTTTAGCGTATGGATCAGTTGGCATCTGGCATTGCGTTCCACTACTTCTTCTGTCATCGCTTTTCTCCTCCTTTACACCGTAGCGTTTGCGGCGGTTAGCAGCACGACAAACGGATTGGTAATAACATTTTTGGAAAGGGCTACAATCGAGCAAACGTCGATATAGCTTAAATCCTCTGTTAAAATGTCACCGCCGGGCGTCACGACTACCACACTGGTCTCCGATCCGGCAGGGACCAGAGTCACGATACCGTCTTCAAATCGATCGAGCAAGCCAAAGAAGGCAAAGCCGTCAGCCGTAAACAGCACGACGTTGGTGCCGCAGGCGCATTCCAGTTCCTCGCACCACTCTCTGTTGCAGATGTCATCATAGAATCCCATTCTTTGCTATCCTCCCCTAAAAATCTATTGCACACTACATTGTATGAGAGGTCGGGATAAATGTGACTGCAAACAAAGCAACAATGCCAAAAAAAACGCCGGGTTAAAGCCTGGCATGGCAGCGGGGGCTGTCACAGAAGGCGGGACTGCAGGCGAGCTTGCGCAGCGCTTGCAACGCGCCCGCGGCAAAAAAAATTGTGGCAGTGGTATAAAACTGCCACAATCCGTGCATAATGATAATGTAAATTTTCTCCTCTCCCATATTGGGGTGGCTTAGCCACCCCCCTTTTTTTTAACTGCGTACGCCTGTGTCCCATTGCGGGAAGTAATAATCCAGCGCAGGCCTGATCTGGTCCAGCCAGGCCGAATTGGCAATCGTCTGCTGGGCTGCGGCGCGGGCTTGCAGTAAAAGCGGCAGGTCGGTCGCCATATTTGCCAGTTTTAATTCCGGCATGCCGTGCTGCTGCACCCCGAAAAAATGTCCGGGGCCGCGCAGTTCCAGATCGCGTTCCGCCAGGACAAACCCATCCTGGGTTTCACTCATGCTGCGCAGGCGAAATTGCGCTTCCGGACTTTGATTGTCGGAGATCAGGACGCAATAGGACTGCTCCCTGCCCCTGCCGATCCGGCCGCGCAATTGATGCAACTGGGCCAGTCCGAAGCGGTGTGCGTCTTCAATAATCATCACAGTGGCGTTAGGAACATTAACCCCGACCTCAATAACCGTTGTCGCGACTAACAGCTGAACGCTATTTTCACAAAACTTTTTCATGATTTCAGCGCGTTCCTGATAACTGAGACGGCCATGAAACAACCCGCAGGCATAACCGTCCATATAAACGGTTTTCAGTTCCTCAAACAAAGCGACCGCCGACTGCATATCCATTTCTGCCGATTCATCGATCAGCGGACAGACTACATACACCTGCCGTCCGGCCGCAAGCTGCTTTAGCGCCAGATTGCGGTATACGCGGTCACGCAGCTCGCTGCTGACATGATACGTCTTTACCGGCTGCCGTCCCGGCGGCAGCTCCCGGATTGTGGACACATCAAGATCGCCGTAAACAGTCAGCGCCATGGTACGCGGTATCGGTGTGGCCGTCATGACCAAAACATCCGGTGTTTGGCCTTTGCCCTTGGCCTCAAGCCGGGATCTTTGCTCAACACCGAAACGATGCTGTTCGTCGGTTACGACCAGCCCCAGCCGGAAAAAAACCACGCTGTCCTGAATAAGGGAATGCGTGCCGATCAGAATGTCAATTTGTCCGGTGCGCAGGTTCAGCAGCGTTTCGGCGCGTTCTTTGGCGCTGCAACTGCTGGTCAATAAAGCGGACCGCACCGCGAACGGATCAACAAGCTCCTGCAGCGTCCGGTAATGCTGCTCGGCAAGAATCTCCGTCGGTACCATCAGCGCTCCCTGAAACCCATTTTCGACCGTTTTAAGCAGAGCCAGAATCGCGATGATGGTCTTGCCGGAACCCACATCGCCTTGCAGCAGCCGCCGCATTGGCAACGGGTCTTCCATATCTGCGGTAATTTCCCGCAGCGCTGCAGCCTGATCGTTGGTCAGTTGGAACGGCAGGGCCGATAATACCTGTCCGGACAGCGTGCCGCCGCCAGCGTGCCTGATACCCGTCAGTCCCTGCCGCTGCCGGCGTTTGCTGTATAGCAAAGCGCATTGCATATAATACAGTTCTTCAAAGATCAGCCTGTGTCTCGCTGCCTCTAACTGCCGCCGGTCAGCCGGACTGTGAATCGCCAGCAGTGCTTGCCGGCGGGACATTAATGCCCGTTCCTCGACAATCGTCTGCGGCAGACATTCCGGCAACTGCGGATTCAAATCGGCTAAAACGGCTTCAACCGCCTGGCGCAGTGCTGACGGGTGCAATTTTTCAGTTGTGCTGTAAACCGGTAAAATGCCGCCGACAGCGGCGGCATCGTCCGACTTTTCCCAGACCAGTTTCGATAACTGGGTTCTGCCAAACCGTTTTTCAACCAGACCGGAAGCGGTAATCCGCAAGCCGGGCTGCAGCATTTTCTTGATATGCGGCTGATTAAACCAAACCAAAGCGGCGCGGCCGCTGTCATCCTCGACCAGTGCTGTCGTCAGCAGCAGTGCCGTTCGCGGCTTGCGCTCCGTCACCTGGATCACGCTGGCTTGAATCGTGCCGAATTCTTTATCACTTAACGCAGCAATGGGGCTGATCGCACCACGGTCTTCGTAGCGGGCAGGATAATATTCCAGCAGATCCTGTACCGTCTGGATGCCTAAGCGGCGCATCTGCAGCGCCTTTAAGCGGCCGATTCCTTTGATGGCGGTAACCGCTCGCAGATCATATTGCAACTTCACCACTCCTTACGCCGGCAACAGCAGAATCCCTCAAAACTAAAAAGCTGCCAGCCGGATAAAAGATTCTTCTGCATTGGCAATAAATTTTCCTGTAAACTTACGATAAAAGAAATATTGGCGAATACCAGGTGAACGCTTGCGTCCGCCGCGGTAGTTGTGATACAATATTTACATTGCACTGGGGATTTTATGTCCTTTGTAAGGAGGTGGAATAGATGGCAAATTTGTGTGAAATCTGTGGTAAAGGTGAACGCAGCGGCTTTAATGTCAGTCATTCCCATTTGAAGACAAAACGTACCTGGAAACCGAACATCCAGACGGTACGGGCGCTGAAGGACGGACAAGTAAAACGGGTTAACGTATGCACCCGCTGCCTCCGCTCTGGCAAAGTTCAACGCGCGATATAACAAAAAAAGACTTGGATTGCCAAGTCTTTTTTTATATGAGTCATCGCATTCCCCTGCACCTCCCGGCCAAAGCCGGGAGGTATTTTTTGGTTCCCCTTTGGCATCGTGCGCAGGGTGGCATTTTAGCGGTTCAAATTCACGCTCCCGCCTGCCCACTCCCGGCTATTCTACGCCTGTCCGGATAATCTGCCGGATTTAGACGCTAGCCAGCAGCGTTTCCAGTTCCTGCGGCGAAAAGCGGTACTGGCGGCCGCAAAAGTGGCAGGTCAGTTCCGCCTTGCCTTCAGCCGTCATTTGTGCCAGTTCCTCCCTGCCCATGCTGATGAGAATGGCTTCAACCCGTTCCCGGTTACAGGAGCAGGCGAAGGACAGCGCCGTTTCGCCATGACATGCATACTCCATGCCTGTAAATAGCTGCCGCAGTAAATCCGCCGCGCTCGCTCCCTCTTTGACCAGCTGCGAAACCGGGGCCATGGCCGCAATATTGTATTCCAACTGCTGCAGGGCCGCGTTACTGGCACCGGGCAGCGCCTGCACCATAAAACCGCCGGCGGCACTGACCGACAGATCCGGCTCCACCAGTACGCCCAGGCCGACGCTGGCGGGAATCTGTTCGGAGGTGAGCAGATAATGCGTCACATCTTCAGCAATTTCACCACTAACTAAAGGAACACTGCCGGTAAACGGGTCCTTCATGCCGGTAAACCGGGTCACATGGATAAAACCGGCGCCGATTGCCCTTCCTACCGCTAATTTGCCGTTGGCCAGCGGCAGATCGACAACAGGATTGTTGACATAGCCCCTGACAGTGCCGTCGGCGCGGGCATCGGCCACTACCTGTTCCAGCGGGCCGCTGCCCTTAATCCGGATGGTGATGGTTTCGGCCTCGGTTTTCAAATTTGCCGCTAGCAGCAGCGCGGCGGTCATGGTTCTGCCCAGCGCCGCCGCCGCAATCGGGTAGAGACCATGGCGGCGGCGAGCGTCTTCGGCTAAGCCGGTTGTGACGGCGGCAAAAGCGCGAATGCTGCCGCCACTGGCACGGACTAAATGATCATTCATATTTTCACCTTATCCTATTTCCTGGAAATAATTACAAGTTTACCGTGCTTAATTACGGTAATTGCTTAAGCAGATTAACCATTTCGATTGCGGACACAGCTGCGTCAAAGCCTTTGTTGCCGGCTTTGGTTCCGGCTCTTTCAATCGCCTGTTCGATTGTTTCTGTTGTCAGTACGCCAAAGATTACCGGAACGCCTGTTTCCAGGCCGACATGAGCGACCCCCTTGCTGACCTCGGCGCAGACATAATCGAAATGCGGCGTGCTGCCGCGGATGACCGCTCCCAGGCATATTACCGCGTCGTAGTTGCCGGAACGGGCAAGTTTGGCGGCAGCTAACGGGATTTCAAACGCGCCTGGCACCCAGACGACTGTAAGATTCTCCTCTGCGGCACCGTGCCGCTGCAGGGCGTCAATAGCGCCTCCCAGCAGCTTATTGGTAATGAATTCGTTAAACCTGGCGTTGACAATCGCGAAACGCGAGCCGGCGGCCAGCAGATTTCCTTCAATAATATTCATGATATCCCTTCCTCCGTTGTTTTTAATAGATGACCAAGTTTGGCCCGCTTAACCGATAAATACCGCTTGTTAAAGGTATTGGACTTTACCTGAATAGGCATTTGTTCGCTGATTGTCAGGCCGTATCCTTCCAGTCCCGCAATTTTCTTCGGATTATTGGTCAGCAGCCGAATGCTGCTCAGGCCAAGATCGGCGAGAATTTGCGCCCCAACGCCATAATCGCGCAGATCGGCGGGAAAGCCCAGCAGAATATTGGCTTCTACCGTATCTTTGCCCTGATCCTGCAGCGCATATGCCTTGATTTTATTGGCCAGGCCAATACCCCGTCCTTCCTGGCGCATGTACAGCAGTACACCGCTGCCTTCGGCTTCGATCCGCTTAAGCGCCAGCGCCAGTTGTTCGCCGCAGTCGCAGCGCAGTGATCCCAGTACGTCGCCGGTCAGGCATTCGGAATGGACTCTGACCAAAACATCGGCTTTGCCTTTGACATCGCCTTTAACCAAGGCCAGATGACAAAGCTTATCCAGTGGGCTTTCGTAGGCAAAGACCTGAAAAGTGCCGTATTTTGTCGGCATTTGCGCAGCCGCTGTCCGCCGCACGAATTTCTCATGCTGGGTCCGGTACTTAATGAGATCGGCGATGCTGACCAGCGCCAGATTATGTTTGGCGGTGAACGCCGCCAGTTGCGGCACCCGCGCCATCGTTCCGTCATCATTCATCACCTCGCAAATGACGCCTGCAGGAGCGAGTCCCGCCAGGCGGGCGAGATCGACGGCTGCCTCGGTGTGGCCGGCGCGCCGCAGCACGCCGCCCTCGCAGTAGCGAAGCGGAAAAATATGGCCCGGGCGGCGGAGATCGTCGGGCTTGGTAGCCGGATCGAGAATACTTTGGATTGTTGCCGCCCGCTCATAAGCGGAGATGCCGGTGGCTACGCTTTGAGCATCCACCGAGACGGTAAAGGCGGTGCACAGGGCCTCGGTATTTTCACAGACCATCGGGCCGATTCCCAGTTCATCCAACCGCTCTCCCGCCACCGGCATGCAAATCAGGCCCCGCCCGTAGGTTGCCATAAAGTTAACGGCTTCAGGCGTAACCTTAGCAGCGGCCATAACGAGGTCACCCTCATTTTCCCGGCACTCGTCGTCGACGACAACCACCATCTTACCTTCGCGAATCTGCTCTATCGCTTCTTCAATCGTGTTGAACTTCATTATTGCTTGCACCTCTTTCTATTTATCCAGTCCGGTGTAATGCCCGAAATTGTTCCCGGTCAAGGTACGAGGAAGCCATGCTCTGCCAGAAAACCGCGGCTCAGCTGTTGCCGCGGCCCGCTGGCGGTAGCGGCCGGCACCAGCCCCAGCAGCTTTTCCGTATATTTTGCCAGCATGTCGGTCTCCAGGTTGACACCGTCGCCGGCCGCTTTTTGCTGCAGGGTAGTGCTGGCAAGCGTGTGAGGAATGATCGAGACTGACAACCAGTCTTCGCCGCAGTCGGCAACCGTCAGGCTAATGCCGTCAAGAGCCACCGATCCCTTTGTTACCACATAGCGCAGCAGCCCGGGATCGGCCTGCAGCTTTAGTAATACGGCATTATCCTGCGGCTGGCGAGTCACCAGTATCGCTGTCCCGTCAATATGACCGCTGACAATATGACCGCCGAACCGGTCTCCCAGCCGCAGCGCCCGTTCCAGATTAACCCTGCTGCCGGGGATTAGCGTGCCAAGCGTGGTGCGGTGCAGCGTTTCCGGCATCACGTCAGCGGAAAACCAGCTGCCGCTGTGTGTGGTTACGGTCAGGCAGGCGCCGTTCACAGCGATACTGTCGCCTATTTTGACATCCTGCAGCACTGTCGAGGCACTAATCGTCAGTCTGGCCGATTGGCGTCCGGTAGCAATACTCTTCACTACTCCCAATTCTTCCACAATCCCGGTAAACATGGCGTCCCTCCCTTTGCGTCAAATAACCTGTAACCAGTATATCGGCAGCCACCGTTTCCAGGCAGGTATCTTCCAGCGTATACGCCTCCTGCAGCTGGCTGACACCGCTGCCTCCTACCGGACCGGGGGCCTGACTGCCGCCGACAAGCATAGGGGCAATAAACCAATAGACAAGATCCGCCAGATTGGCTGCCAGAATCGAGGCATTAAGTGTGGCGCCTCCCTCGACCAGGATGCTGTTCAGGCCTCTTTGCGCCAGCCGACGGAATAATGCGTGCAGGTCAAGGCCGGCAGCAGTCTGCGGCAGCTGCATCACTTCCGCGCCGGCCGCGGCGTAGGCCGCACAGCGGCCGGCGTCAGCTGTTTCTCCTACCGCGATGATCGTCGTTGCCGCCTTGTCGGTCAGCAGCTTCGACTGTAAAGGTGTCCGTCCCCGGCTGTCGACAACGATGCGGACCGGATTGCGCCCCGGCAGATGGCGGACGGTTAACTGCGGGTCATCGGCAAGTACGGTACCAACTCCTACCAGAACAGCGTCAAACTGATCACGCCACTGGTGTACACGCTGCCTGGCCGCCTCGCCGCTGATCCACTGCGAATGGCCGCTGACGGTTGCTGTTTTGCCGTCAAGCGTCATGGCCATCTTAATGGCGGTAAACGGCAGTCCCGTACTGATGCATTTGATGAAGGCCTCGTTCAGTCTGGCCGCCTCACAGGCCAGAACGCCTTCCACAACCTCTATGCCGGCCTGACGGAGCTGTCTGCTGCCGCAGCCGGCGACGCAGGGGTTGGGATCGGTCATGGCAAATACGACCCGGCGAACCCCGGCAGCGATTATGGCTTCCGTGCATGGACCGGTGCGGCCATAATGGCAGCAAGGCTCGAGTGTGACATATAAGGTGGCGCCTGCCGCCAAACTGCCGGCATCCTGCAGCGCTTTGATTTCCGCATGGGCTGTACCAGCCTGCTGGTGATAGCCGCGGCCAGTGATCTGTCCGTCGCGAACAACGACAGCGCCGACCATGGGATTAGGACTGGTGCGGCCGCGGGCCTTGCAGGCCAGTTCCAGCGCCAGCCGCATATACGTTTCGTCTGTCTCCGAATGATTCATTTCGCATCTCCCCGAAAAAAATAAAGGCTGACAACCTTGCGGTCGACAGCCTTTGGCAACAAAATAGAAAGGGAATACCTCCCCTTGCTCATGCCTTTTCCCATCCAGACTATACTGTCGGTTCCGGAATCACACCGGATCAGCTGAAACAGCTCGCGGACTTTACCGCCGGTCAGGAATTTCACCTTGCCCCAAAGGCTGAATATGAACTTACAATTATAGTATCATTTTCACTGGCAGTTTGGCAAGCTTTTTTGCGGTGAAAATGGCAAACGCAGCGCGTTTGCCATTTTCACCACTAAAGCGCGTCAGCGGCTGACCAAATCGGGCGGGGTCTCCCCCTTCATGGCAGCCACGATATTACGGGCCGCCACCAGACCCATATTGACCCTGGTTTCAATCGTGGCGCTGGCTACATGCGGCAGGATGACGACATTCTTCAGCTCCGCCAGGCCGGGAGCCAGTTCTGGCTCATTTTCAAACACATCGAGGCCGGCGCCCCAGATTTCTCCCGCTTGAAGCGCGGCTACCAGCGCCTGTTCATCCACAACCGGCCCGCGCGACGTATTGATCAGTATCGCCGTATTTTTCATGAGCTGGAGCTCAGGTGCCCCGATTAAATGACGCGTAGCGGGAAGCAGCGGGACATGAAGGGAGACAAAGTCGGCTGTTTTTAACAGGGTCTCCTTATCGGTATAAGCAGCGCCTGTTTTTTGTTCAAAAGCAAGATTGCGCCTGCTGTCATTATAGAGAATGTTCATGGAGAACGCAGCGGCCTTTGCCGCGAAATTTTGACCAATGCGGCCGGTGCCGATGACACCAAGCGTTTTTCCGCTAATATCCATCCCCAGCAGCAGCAGTGGTTCCCAGCCCCTATATTTGCCCTCTCGCAAAAAAGCATCTGCCTCAACCACCCGCCGGGCGACCGCAAACAGCAACGCCCAGGCCAGATCCGCTGTAGCGGCAGTCAGCACATCCGGCGTATTGGTTACCATAATATTCCGGCGCAGCGCCGCCTCAAGATCCACATTGTTATACCCCACTGCGTAATTGGCAAACAGCTTGCATTGCGGACCGGCCGCCGCCAGGACAGCGTCATCAATGCTATCAGTGAGCTGTGATAATACCGCATCGCGGCCTTTAACCGCCGCTAACAGCTCTGCTTTGGACAGCACGCGGTCAAAGGGGTTAATTTCCACTTCACAATGTTCTTTAAGATACTTAATCACCGGTTCCGGCAGCATTCTGGTGACATATACGTTCCATTTTCGCTTCATTCCCAGCACCTCCGCTAATTATGCCGCCTGCAGGCAGGCTGCTTTGCAAGCAGGCTCAGCTATTACATTCCCGCTTCCCTGCCAATATCCTCCAGCGATTTATGCCTTGTTTCAATACCCAGGGTAGCAATAATGACCGCTACCAGGACCAGTATTAGGCCAAGCGCGATAAAAACCGCGACAGCACCATAGTTTGACAGTATCCAGGCCACTCCGTAAGGCGAAAAAATGGCGGAAACCCGGCCCACGGCATTGGCAAAGCCCAATCCCCGGAGCCGCGCTTCAGTCGGCCAGATTTCCGGCGCATAGACCGAACAGACAAAGCAGGTATAGATATAAATAACAATAGCCAGGATAAAGCCCAGTATTACAATAAAGGTCTCTGTCCGCTGCAGCGAATAGACATAGCCGAGACTCCCGATAACCAGCAGCAACGCAACCGCCAGCCATTTGCGCGGGAATCTGTCGACAACCTGGGAGGCGATCAACACACCTAAAGGTGCGCCAAGCATAATCAGCGACATCATTCCCGTGGATTTGGTGACACTGATGCCTGACTGGATAAAGATGGTGGGAACCCAGTTGATAATCGTGTAAATAACTGTGTTCATGCCGATCAACAGCGTAGAGGCAACAATCGTCCTTCTTAATAAAACTCCCTTGAACAAGCTCCAGAAGGATATATCCTTAACTGTTTGCCCGCTGCCGCTTTCTACCGCTTCCACCGGCGGCAGCTTTATTCCCTTTTCCCGCTCTATTTCCTGTTCAATTTCCGTCAGGATCGCGTCCGCCTTGGCCAGATCACCACGGGCCTCATACCAGCGCGGCGATTCCGGCAGGCCGTGACGCATCGCCCAGACAATCAACGCGGCAACACCGCCGATCAGGAACATTGCCCGCCAGCCCCAGATCGGCATAACCAGATATGCGACTAAAATGGCGATTGGCGGCGCCGAATTTGCCACCAGGGACAGCAGCGAGGTCCACTTGCCGCGCACCTTGGCCGGTACGAACTCGGGAAAGGTGCCAAAGCCGACAACCAGCTCGGCGCCAAGTCCAATCCCCATTATTCCCCGCAGCACGATCAGCATGGTCATGTCAGTGGCAAAGCCTGCCGCAATGGAGGCCAGGCCAAAGATCAACAGGTTAACCTGATAGGCGAATTTTCTGCCCAGATGATCGCCGGTAAAGCCGGCCAGCAGAGAGCCGATGAACAGGCCGCCCATGGTTGCCGACACAAAAGTCGCGTTGAGATAATTGTTTGACCAGCCTGATTTTACCAAATCGGCTAAAATGACGCCGCCCATATAATTGTCGAAGCTGTCCACAAACAGACCCAGTCCCATCAGCCATAAGACCTTATAGTGCCATTTGGAGATCGGCAGCCGATCCATTCTCGGCCCGATATTGCTGCGCATTTTCACGGCAAAGCCCCCCTGCGTTAGTTATTAGTTGTCAGTCAATATACTCGCAACCCTTCTCGGCAAGCAGTTTATCCACCCAGCTTCTATCCCAGGTTCCGTTCTTAATTTCTTCTATAAAACCGGCTTCCTTGATAACGGTTGCCTTTGCCTTTTCCAGCAGTTGCGGGGCGTCCTGCGGGTCAATCACAACCACGCTGTCGGCATCGCCGACGAGAATGTCGCCCGGCTTGATCATTATTCCACCGCAGGCGACCGGAACATTAATTTCCCCGGGACCGTCCTTATAGGGGCCGTTAGGGGTTATGCCTGCCGCGTAAACGGGAATGGTCATTTCCCTGACCGCGGCGGCATCGCGAATAGCGCCGTCGACAATCAAGCCGGCAATGCCGCGCCGCTTTGCCCAACTGAGCATTAGTTCGCCGATTACGGAATTCACCGTGTCTCCCTGTGCGGCCACAACGATTACATCGCCCGGCTCGGCCATATCAAGAGCCTTATGCAGCAACAAATTATCGCCAGGTCTGGTTTTTACAGTGAAAGCCGTGCCCAGCAGCGGCGCCTGATTCATTGGTCTAATGCTTGCAGCCACACAGGCCAGCCGGTTCATGTTATCCGCGATATTAGCCACCGGAATGCCGGCAAAGCCGGCCACCAGATCCTGTGGCGGCCGGTTAATTTTACTGTGAATACGAAAACCCACATTGGTCATTTTTTTCACGCTCCCTTTACAGTTCAATTATTGGCGGCTTGACGGCTATTTGAAAGCCCTCTCAATCCGCCTGATTGCCTCCTGGAGGTTCGCCAGTGAGATGGCATAGGTAAGGCGGATACAGCCTTCTCCGGCCTTGCCGAAGGCAATTCCCGGCGTTACCGCCACGTGCGCGGCGTCGAGCAGGTATGTGGCCAGTTCAAAGGAGTCCATCCCTTTATAATCAACACGCGGGAAAAAGTAAAACGCGCCTTCCGGCAGGGGGCAGCATATGCCGGCAATCCGGTTCAGCGCCGCCGTAATGCTCCGCCGTCTCTTGTCATATTCGGCAGCCATCGCATTGATGCAGCTTTCCCCGCCCTCCAGCGCCGCAACTCCGGCAACCTGGGTGAAGGAGGCCGCGCAGGTGACGAAGTGCTGCTGGATTTTCAATATCTCCGCCACAATTGCGGCGGGACCGGCCAGATAACCGAGCCGCCAGCCGGTCATAGCGTAGGCCTTTGACATGCCGTTAACGATAATTGTCCGCTCCTTCATGCCCGGCAGAGCGGCAAGCGTTTTATGAACGCGCCCGTCGTAGATGATCTTCTCGTAAATATCATCGGTAAGCACCCACAGGTCATGGGCTTGAGCAATGCGGGCAATGCTCTCCAACTCAGCGTCCGATAAGACCCGCCCTGTCGGATTGCTCGGCGAATTCAGGATGATTGCCTTGGTCTTTGGGGTGACATATTGTTCGATGACGCTATCGCTGATCAGAAAATTATTTTCAAAGCGCAGCGGCACTCCCACTGGTGTTCCGTTCAGCAGCTGCACAATCGGCCGGTAACTGACCCAGGCAGGCTCCAGGATGAGCACTTCGTCTCCAGGATCCACCAAAGCCGCCAACGAAATATACAAAGCCACCTTGCCGCTGGCGGTCGCAATAATTTCCTTATTGGGGTCGTAGGACAGACCGGCTTCACGCCGGTATTTTTCCGCAATCGCCCTGCGCAGCTGCGGCGTTCCCTTGCTATCAACATAATGCGTAAATCCGCGTTTCATACTTTCTATTGCCGCGTCCTGAATATGCTGCGGTGTGCTGAAATCGGGATCGCCGCTGCCTAAATTAATAATATCGATTCCTTCCTGCTGCAATTGCCTGGCCCGGTCGGAAATCGCCACAGTTGTCGACCCCTCCACCGCACTGACAATGCTTGCCCCCGGTTTTGCCATAGTTCCTCTTCCCCTTTTCCTTTACTACCGTATTTACCGTTTCAAACTTTTGAATGCGCTAAAGCGCTGCCTGTATTTTTCGATCGCTTCATCAATGGAAATCCGGTTGAACCGTACCGTATCACCTGGTCTTACCTGGCCGAAAAGCGACATATCAACTGCGGCGACAACCGCAATAATCGGGTATCCGGCAGTCCCGCCCCGGCCTTTAAGCAGAATGATGGGAGTGCCTGCGGGTACAATCTGGATGGAGCCGGCGCAAACGCCCCGTGAAATTACCTCCGTCGGCTGATGGCCCACAATCGGCTGACCTTCCAGGCGAACGCCGACATGGTTGCTGTCTGCCGCAACCGTATAATCGCTATGATAGAACTGCTCCAGGTGGTTGCGAAAAATATCGGCATTGCAGCCGTCGCAAACCCGCAGCGTCCAAGGCGAGCCATAGACGGGAGGCGGAGACTTCAGCGGCAGCTGTTGACCGGGACGGAGCCGTTCGCCGATCATTCCTACCGTATCGATCGCGCAGCTGCCCAATACTGCCGGCGCCTCAATGCCGCCGGCAACAGCAATATATACCCGCAAGCCCTGACGGATATTTTCCACCGACAGTATTTTACCGGCCGGCAAGGTGACGACCTTGCCGGCGTCAATCGGCACGGCGTCAATTGTCAGATCAGCCGGCGCTCCTGTTATGCAGATCGGGATATCGATGCTGCTGCTCATCGCAAAACCAAAAGCGGTGATTTCAATTGACGGCTGGGCAGAGGCGTTGCCAACCTGTTCGTTGCCCCAAAGATACGCGTACTGATCCATGGCGCCGTTGCTGCTGATGCCGTAATGCAGATAACCGGGACGGCCAAGATCCTGCACTGATGCAAAACCGGAGGAATGAACGACAAGGTGTTCTCCCATTACTGCATCACCCTCATCTCGTGAATTGTTTTTCCCGCATAGAGCGCTTGCTCGGCCGCCGTGATCGGGAAAAATTCAATATAGTCTCCCGGCTTATAAGGAACAGGCGGCGCAGCCTCCAGGTCAATAATTCTTACCGGACAATGCCCTATTGTTTGCCAGCCGCTGGGGCTTGTCACCGGCACAACCGCTGTCTGGTTGCCTGCCACCGCTACATATCCGCCCGGCACCTGGGTGCGGGGGCTTGTCATGCGGGGAATCCTTTCTTTAAATGGCGCGCCTTCCATTAAAAAGCCGCAAAAGGTGGCAAACGTAATGATTTTGCGGAACCCGTCGCAGAAGCTGGCGATCAGCGCCTGTTCCGAGATGCCCAGATGAGACGCCACAAACGGCAGCTCCGGCCCCCATTCACCGCCAAACAGGACGGGAAGCCGGTAATGCGGACATGACTGTGCCGGTGTGTCCTCCGGCGCAGCGGCGGCAGCGGCGATATCGCCAACCTGTGCCTTAATTTCATGGTTATCGGTAATCAGCGGATTAAAGACGACAAGAACAGTGGTATAGGTCGGAAAAACTTCCGTAATTCCCCTAAGCCGCCGTGCCTCAAGCCGTTTTGCCAGGTAATGCGCCTTTTTCCAGGCTTCTTCGCTGAAAACCTTGGAAAACTCTACAAGAATTGCCGAATCGCCATAATCAATCATTGTGAAGGCATCCAGTTTCATACTGCTCCTCCCTTCAAAAACGCTCTCCCAGCTTACGGATTTCCACACCGGCCGTTACTAGCGCCTGGCGGATTTTCCGGGCTATTTCCAACGATCCCGCCGTATCCCCGTGCAAAAGCAGCGAATCGCCCTTTTTAGTGATAATACGGCCGGTTATTGAGCTTACCGTCCCTTCCAATGCCATGCGCACACAACGCTCCGTTACAGCCTCAGGGTCGTGAATAACCGCATTTGGCTGACTGCGGCTCACTAAGGAGCCATCGTCATTGTAGGCGCGGTCGCCCAGCAGCAGGATCGCCGTCTTCAGGCCCCTCGATCTGCCCAGATGGACTAATTCACCTTCCGGCGCCGCGATGATCAGGGACGGGTCAAATTGAACGACCGCGTCAAGAACCGCTTCCGCGTATTTGCGGTCCGTATCGGCCAGATTGCCCAGCCGTCCATGCGGTGTGATATGCTGCAACCGTCCCTTATGGGCTTTGACAAACGCATCGAGCGCTCCCAACTGATAGAGCACATCTGTGGTAATTTCCCAGGCGGTCAAATTCATATCCCGCCGGCCAAAGCCGACTAGATCGGGAAATCCGGGATGCGCGCCAACCGCAACCCCGTTTTTAACGGCTAACTCCACCGCCCTCGCCATTGTGCGGGGATCGCCGGCATGAAAACCGCAGGCGACATTGGCCGAACTGACTAATGCCAGCATGCCCGCGTCATCGGCAATGGTGTAGGCGCCAAATCCTTCTCCCAAATCAGCAACCAGATCAATTGTCGGATTCATCATAACCGAACTCCTTTCCAGTATTTTGGCTATTACCTATTGTCATTGTAATACGCGCTGAAAAAGATTGTAAAATTCAACTTATTACAATAATAAATCGATAGGATGAATAACTTTGCCGGAGGAGCTGCTGCGAATGCCGGCTGAGCAGAGTTTTGGCTGTCAGTAAGGGGGGGGGGCGGATTGTCGAGTCTGGGCAATGCAAGACAAATAAAAATGAGAGACAAGCAGTCAATCGCTTGTCTCTCATTTACTTTTTACTTCTGGCAAGAAAGGTTTCAATAAAAAAAGTCGCTAGGCAGGAATCCAATAGCTGCAGGCTTTGTACTGCGCTGGGCTTGGGATATTGCGACTGAATTTTGTAGCACACCCGCTCTGGCGGCGGGTCTGGCAGGCGGTAGTAGGTAAAAGCGCCTGTCGAGGCAAGCTGCTGCGCCAGGCATAGCGGGACTATTGACCATACCCCGCAGCTATCCAGCAGCGGCAGCAACAGCTGAGCCGTATCCACACAGATCGCCGGATAGTTGTTGCTGCCTTTCCAGCGTGTATACCAGGCTTGGAACGCCGGTTCCCCCTCGAAGAGGATTTCTTTTTCCGCCATTAAGCTATTTAAATCAATGAGCTCATTGCAGCTGCCGGTTGACAGCTCTCGGCGCAATACAACCCTGGGCTCGGTATAAAAGCGTTCAATACTCAGGTTTCGCATCGGCAGGTTTAGTAGCGTGAAGGCGACATCCAGCTCGCCGCGGTCAACCTGCAGATAAAGCTCTGTTGAATTATGGGTTTTGAGGCGAATGCTCAGGTTGTGCGTCTGTTCCTGTAATGCCTTGTACAGAGGCGGCAGCACACAAGTATGGATGCTGTCCACAGCGCCGATAGCAAGGGCTAATTTTTTCGTGCGCAATGGAATTTGTTTTGTGTCGCGGACAAGGTCCTCCCATCTTTCCGCAATGACTAAAAAGTCTTTGCCATGATCAGTCAGGGTTAAGGAGCGAAAACCCCGGCCACGGTCAATTAAGCATACGCCGACCTCCCGCTCAAGCTCCGCGATCCTATGGCTAAGAGTAGATTGCGATAAAAACAGGGAGTTTGCCGCCTCGGTTAGACTCCCCTGCCGTACAACAGCAAGAAAAGCCTCAATCCCTAATGTATCCATGCTTACCTCGCTGGTCCTTTGTTAACAGCCGGCCAGGCTACGAGAAATCAATCATACTGCCGCCAGACGACCGGGAAGCGTTTGCTATGAATTTCGAACCGCCCGTGGGCCGAGATCACCCGCCGCAGCAGGTTATTCGAACGGTTATCAAGGTCCAGTAGTTCGGCCAGAACCTGAATGATCTGGAACGACATTTCACTCAGGCCGATCACATCTTTTGATTTATGCAGCACTTCTCCCAGATTGACCTGACAGGTCGACCATAGTCCCAGTTTTTCCACCGCCTGGGCCAGCATGGCTACCTCTACGCCATAATTGGCGGGAATGCGCATGTTAAGAAAGATATCTTTGTGGATAGCGACCGTACCGGCCAGCGGCTGAATATAGCCGGACAGCTGCGGCATAAACGTATTGAACCAGGGGCGTGCCAGAATTTCCGTAACCCGGCCTCCTCCCAGCTCGATTCCGGAGGCCTCTACCCGTACCGGCCGCGAAAAATAGCCTTTAACAAACTTGATCTCGGGGTAAGCCAGCATCGGTCCCAGCAAACCGTAGAAAAAACGCGGGCTGATATTTTCAATATCGGTATCGACCCAGGCCAGAATATCGGCATCAGTGACAAAGGCGCTTTTAAACATCGCCTCTCCCTTGCCGCGATACGTTCCCAGCTCAGACCGGATTTCACCGTGCTGGTAAACAGAAACGCCCAGGCTGCGGGCGATCGCCGCCGTATTGTCACTGGAGCCGGAATCAATGAGGATAACCTCGTCAATCAAGCCGGCAGCTTGTACATCGAGAGCGGTCTCAATAACCCTGCCGACCGTTTTTTCTTCGTTCAGGCTGGGCAGCAGCGCGGCAATTTTGACGCCTTGCTGTTTTTTATAGTTTCGCAGGACGCTCGACAAGGAAAAATCGTTGGCGTCAAACGTCCGTGCCCGGATCCATTTATAAATTTCATCACTTTGGTCAAATTCCAGGTCATGCAGCGGACCGCGGACAATGGTCAGGCTGCCAGGGAAAACCGCCTTGATTTTTTCGTATAACGGCTGAATTTCCGATACTGACATCGGCGCGCCAAAAAACAGCATGGAATAGTTGTCCCGGATGCTTTCAATCAGATCGCGGACAGACGGGTCACGCCGCCAGTTGATCGAGACACTGTCAAACATTTCATGAGCGGGAGCGGCGACCGAAGACAGAAACACATCCTCCAGATGGGGGATTTTTTCTTCCAGATGAAAAATGTCCAAATGCTTAATACCGGCCGCGGCCAATACTTCCAGCACGGCCCGGGCATTAAGACCACCCCGGAGAACCGCGGCTACAGGGCCTTCCCGCCAGCCCTCGGTAATAATATTGACCATTTCGCCACCGGCTTGCAACCGCTCGAAATCTTCGCTAAAGGATAAAAAGGTGCAGTTCTCCTGCCCCAATTGGCATTTCGGCCAGACGATCTTGTCATTTTTCATAATGCGTACTCCTTGTCGAAGATTCTAGCTACCTTTTCATTATAAAACAGAAAGACATTTTTTAACAACCTTTAACCAATAAACTTTTTGGCGGAACAAAAAGGAAGCTTGCGGCCATTGGCGGTAAGCTTCCCCTGTCAGCGGGATATTGCTTTTAGATGCTGCGCAGTTTTAGCGCGGCGATGGCTGCCGGGATATCGGCGGCGCCATAGATCGCTGACCCGGCGACCAGAATGTCAGCGCCGGCGGCTTGCAATTCTGCCGCGTTGACGGGCGTTACCCCGCCGTCGACTTCAATCAGCGCGGTCGCGTGCCGCTGCCGCAGCATTGCCTTCAGCCGGCAAATCTTATCAAGCGCCGCTGGAATAAATTGCTGGCCGCCAAAACCGGGATTTACACTCATGATCAAAATAAGATCAATACTATCAAGAATCTCTTCCAGCGCACACAGCGGCGTGGCCGGGTTGACAGCGACACCGGCTTTCATCCCCTGCTCTTTAATGCTCTGAATCAGCCGGTGCAAATGCGGTGCTGCCTCGGCGTGGACGGTAAGAATGTCAGCGCCGGCGTCGGCAAACGCAAGTACATAATCCTGCGGCCGGTCGACCATTAAATGAACGTCAAACGGCAGACGGCTGACGCGGCGGATGGCTTTGACGACAGGGGCGCCAAAGGTCAGATTGGGCACAAAGTGGCCATCCATCACATCGATATGCAGGATATCGGCTCCGGCAGCTTCCACTTTGGCAATTTCCTGTTCGAGACGGGAAAAATCGGCGGATAATATCGAAGGCGCTATTTGCATGTTTAATATCCTTTCCTTTTCTCACGCAACTCGGCCATTAACGCGGTGTACGCTTCATAGCGTTGCGGAAAAATGACGCCTTGCTCCACAGCCTCCTTGACTGCACATTGCGGTTCTTTTAAGTGCAGGCAGCTGGAGAAGCGGCATTGCGGCAGCAATGGCAGAAATTCGCGAAAACAACGCATCAGTTCATTTTCTTCAATGTTGTTGAATTCGGTAAAACTGAAGCCCGGGGTATCGACAACAAATCCGCCGGCCTGCAGCGGCAATAATTGCGCATAACGGGTGGTGTGCCGGCCGCGGCCGATCTTTTTGCTGACTTCCCCGGTTGTCAGGGTTAAGCCCGGCTGCAGCGCATTGAGCAGACTGGATTTACCGGCGCCTGACGGTCCGGCAAAAACCGTGACCTTATCGATCAGTAACGCCTGAAGCTGCTCAAGGTTCAGGCGTTGCTTGGCGGATACAAGCGTGACCGGATAACCGATTTGGCGATAACGGCCGGCCAGCTCGGTCATCGCTGCCGCGTCAGCCATATCCATTTTATTCACACAGAGGATCGCCGGCAAGCCCGACAGTTCAACCAAGGCGAGAAAGCGATCGACCAGGGCGGTGTTAATATCGGGATTAACAGCCGCAAAAGCGAGAATGACCTGATCGACATTGGCTACCATCGGCCGTTTCAGCAGACTGCGCCGGGGCAGAATGGCTTCAATGACACCTTTAGTATCAGTCAGATGTTCGAATTGAACGATATCACCCACCAGCAGGGAAAACCGCTCCTGCTTGAAGCGGCCGCGCAGCGTGCAGGCAATGACGCTGTGGCCGGTTTGCACATAATAGAAACTGTTATAGGCTTTGATCACTGTCCCCTGATTCACAGTCCGCCTCCCCGCTAAAATGTTTTTTCCTGCTGCAGGCTGTTGTTGATATACACCTGAATCCGGACGGGACTTGAGACCTCAAGCGTTTTTTCAATATGCTCGCCCGGTTTGTGAACCCCTTCATAAACGACCTCCCGGCCATTGGCATCGGTAGCGACAATCTGCACCGACTGACGGATCGGGCCCTGCGGCACATCCACCTGGATGGAAACCTGCCGGATTGAGCGTTCGATATTGTTTTTGGCGACACTCAGATCAACGGTGGAGTTAGCCTCTACTTCCGCGCCAGGCAGCGGGGTTTGGTTACTGATGGTGCCGCTGGGATATTTGTCGCTCTGTTCCTCGGTCACCTTGCCAAGCTTCAGTTTCAGCGTTTCCAACTGCGTCACCGCCGCATTGAGACTGGCGCCGCGGAAATCCGGCAGGCTGATTTTGCGCGGTTCCGGTCCCTTGCTGAGACTGAGATCAACGCTGGAGCCCTTGCTAATCTGCACCGGCGGCCGCGGATTCTGGTTGATGACCGTTTCCGGGGCGGCATCAGCCGAATAGACCTCCTCCACCTTGCCGACAACCAGGCCGGCGTTTTTCAACTGCAGCTCCGCGTCGCGGCGATTCAGCCCGCGTACGTCAGGTACGCTGGCAATCTCGCCGCCGCGGCTGACAACAATGGTGACAGTACGCTGCTCTTTTACGGTGGCGCCGGCTTCCGGGCTCTGGGATATGACATAGCCTAGAGGGACTTTATCATTAAAGGCATCTGTCTGCGTCACTCGCAAATTAGCCTCTTCCAGCATATTGCGGGCGGTTTCGGCGTGCTTGCCGACGACATTAGGCACGGCGATTTCACTTGCGACCCAAAACTTGCCAAAGGCAAGGAAAGCCCCCAGGCCGAAACCAAGAACAAGCAGTCCCAGCAGAGCAATAATGCCCCAGCGGGATGTGAAAGACAGCTTGCGGGATGAGCCACCGGTCTGACCGGATTCCACATCCGTCATTTTCGGCAGTACCTGGGTAGGATAATCATCTTTGCTCAGCCGTTTGGTATGCTGGTCGCGGGAATAGCTTTGGGCAAGCTGCAGATCGGCAATCAGGCCTTCCATATTGGCGTAGCGCTCTTCCGGATTTTTGGCCAGCGATTTGACAACAATCATATCTAAAACCGGCGGAATATCCGGATTCAGTTCGCGCGGCGGCCGTACCTCCTCCTGCAAATGTTTGAGCGCAATACTGATTGGTGTTTCGCCGGTAAAGGGGACATTGCCAGTAAGCATCTCATAAATGACAATTCCAAGCGAGTAGATATCCGACTTCTCTGTAATCATGACGCCTTTTGCCTGTTCCGGTGAGAAATAGTGCACTGAGCCTAAAATCGTGCCAGTCTGCGTCATCGTGGCTGAGGTCGCGGCGCGGGCAATGCCAAAATCAGTAACCTTTACCCTGCCGGTGCGGGTAATCAGAATATTATGCGGCTTAATGTCGCAATGGATTATTTTATTCTGATGGGCGTTCTCCAGCGCTTCGGCAATTTCTGTCGCAATAAATACGGCCATTTCCGTCGGCAGCGGCCCTAGTCTTTGAATCCGCTGTTTTAAGGTTTCGCCGGAAATATACTCCATAACAATGTAGTCCACATCCTGATCTTTGCCGACATCATAAATGTTGACAATATTGGGATGCGATAGTCGCGCGGCCGCCTGCGCCTCCCGCTGAAAACGGGTAATAAATTCATCATCGTTATTGAATTGTGGATGCAGAATCTTGACAGCAACTGAGCGGTCAAGCAATTTGTCGTGAGCGCGGTAGACATCGGCCATGCCGCCGCTGCCGACGCATTCGAGCAAAGTATAACGGTCATCCAGAGTCCGGTTAATCATGCGCATCACCTCCTTGGCGTACTGCGTAGGATAATAGCTGACCGGCTAAAGGCGCCGCAGCGGCGCCGCCTGAACCGGCATTTTCAAGAATAATGGCGATGGCGAAACGGGGCTCGTCCACCGGTGCAAACCCGATGAACCAGGCATGTGAGTCGCCATGAGGGTTCTCGGCCGATCCCGTCTTGCCGGCGACAGCAGCCGAGTAGGCGTTGGCGCCGGCGCCGGTGCCGCGTTTGGCCGCCGTCGCCATCATCGCTGCGACACGGTCCGCGGTCGCTGCGGTTGCCGCCCGCAGCCATTGCCGCGGCTGCGTCTGTGTCAGCACCTCTCCCTGGGCGGATACAACCTGATTGATGAGATACGGCTTCATCACAACACCTTTATTGGCAAAGGCCGCCGCCACCGTCGCCATTTTCAGCGGTGTGGTCAGCAGACTGCCCTGGCCAATGCCGGTTTGGGCCAGGTCCCCGTCACCCAGCTGGCTGAAATCAGGCAGCTGACTCGCCGCTTCGTTAAGTTCGTCGTCTGTCAGCTCGAAGCCGAAGCGGTTATAAACGGCGGCCATTTGGCTTCTGCCCAGTTCAAGCGCCAGGGTGGCAAATGTCACATTGCAGGATACGGTCAGCGCCTGCTCCAGGTTCAGGCGGCCGTGAACCGCGTCGCCGGCTTCGTGCAGCACGTAGTCCGGCGGAATCCGCAGCTGCCCCTCGCAAAGAAATTGCCGCTGCTCGCTTGCTTTGTTTTGCTGCAGGGCAGCGTCGGCAACCATGACTTTAACGGTCGATCCCGGCGGATAAAGACCTTGAACCGCACGATTTAAAAGCGGACTGGCACTATCCCTGGCAATAGTATTCCACTCTTTTTCGATTGCATTAGGATTAAAACTCGGTTTACTGACCGCAGCCAAAACGGCGCCGCTTCTGGCGTTCAGCAGTACAATTGCGCCGCGGCGATTGCCAAGCAGGCGATATGCCTGCTGTTGCAGGGAAAGATCTAGCGTAAGCAGCAATGAATCGCCATTCTTGGGCTGCAGCAGCCGGCCGGCAGGGCCTATCTGTCGCCAGGGACGGGAGTAACCAGACAGGTCTGAGCCGCGGGCCGCTTCCAGGCCGGCGCGGCCGTAAGTCAGGCTGTCATAGCCAATAAGATGGGCAAACACGTCCGCATAGGGATAATCGCGCCGATAACCGCCGTTCTGGTCAGGCAGGCTCTGCGCCAGGACCTCGCCGCCTCTGGCGATAATTTTGCCGCGCTCAATGCCCTTGGCTTCAATCTGCGTCCGTTTATTCAGCGGATGAGCCAGCCAAAATTCATGCCGGAAAACCTGAATAAAGCCAATATGCGCAAGCAGCAACAGCAGCAGGCCGCAGCCGCCAATGGCGACGATGCGGATTTGTCGTCTGATTTTGTTCATTGGATCGCCTCAGCGGAAAATGAGGCTACTATTCCTGCCAGGATAAAGCTGGACAGCAGCGAACTGCCGCCATAACTGATAAACGGCAGTGTGATTCCCGTCATTGGCAGCAAATTGGTTGTGCCGGCAAGAATAATAAATATCTGCAGGCATAGCAGCAGTGACAGTCCCGCCCCGGTCAAACCGGCAAAAACCGTCCGACTGCGGAGCGCGATGCCAAAGCAGCGGTAAAGCAGCAGCAGATAAAGCATAAGGATACAGGCTACGCCGGCAAAGCCCAATTCTTCACCGATGGCGGAAAAAATAAAGTCGGTATGCACTTCCGGAATCAACTCCGGATGCCCCGCTGCCAGACCGGAGCCGAACACGCCGCCCGATCCCAGTGCGAACAGGGATTGCAGCAGTTGATAGGCGCTGCCGTCCGGATCGGCCCAGGGCGTTAGCCAGATATCGATGCGGGTTCGTACATGTGGGAACAAGTGGTAAGCGACAGCGGAGCCACAAGCAAAAAACAGGGATCCCAGCGCAGCGATCGCCCAGCGGCCGCTTGCCAGACAGGTGAGAATCAGTGCGGAACCAAAATAGAGCAACGCCGCTCCCAGGTCCCGCTGCACCACCAGCATCAGCATTGCCAGCCCCCATACAGCCAGCAACGGCGCAAGAAAGCGGAAATGCGGCAGCTGCAGCGGCCCAATTCGCGTCAGCGATTGTCCCAGTTCAATGTGGCGGCTGCTCAGATAGCCGCTGATAAAGATGATGATACACAGGCGGGAAAATTCCGACGGCTGCACCCGGAACGAGCCGAGAGCCAGCCAATTCTTATTCCCGCCAATGTCAACGCCGAATAGCAGCGTGACCAGCAGCAGCACTATTCCCAGCAGACCGATACTGTATTTGTAGCGGTAGAGCTGCCCCAGGCGGCGCCGCTTTAACACAACCGCGCCAAAGGCGCAGACGCCGAGTGCCGCCCAGGCCAATTGCGGCCAAAACAGGGCCGGCTTAAGGCGAAAGATAAATACCAGTCCGATCGCTGTCAGAAAACAGGTCAGCGGCAGCAGCAGCCGGTCGACGGCCGGTGCCGTTTTGGCCAGCGCTGCCTGGATCAACAGCCAGAAGCAGCCAAGTGCAAATACGGCCAGCAGCGGCGCCGGCGCGAATGCGCCGCGATACAGACTGACGCTGAGGATTCCGGCCGCCAGGAACAGGATGCTGATCAGGGTCAGTTCGTATGGCGCCCGGGTCATGACTTGGCCTCTTGCTGCAACAGCATGACGGTAATGTTATCCAGACCGCCGGCGTGGTTTGCCGCATCGACCAGCATAGCCAGCCGTTCGTTCAGGCTGGCTTCAGCCGCGAGTACAGCTTCGATCTGCGAGTCTTCCAGCATGCCGGTCAAGCCATCGGTACATAGCATCAAAATATCGCCGGCAGCCCACTCCAGTTCGGTAAAATCAATTTGGACTGCAGCGGCGGCACCAATTGCCCGGGTTAAAATGTTGCGTTGCGGATGGGTACGGGTCTCCTCAGGCGTAATGCTGCCATTACGGGCCAGTTCCCACACCAGCGAATGGTCATCGGTTACCTGGCGGAGCTTGCCGGCGTGGAAAAGATACAACCGGCTGTCGCCGACATGGCCGCAGTATATCTTTTCGCTTTCAATACAGACGGCAGTCAGCGTAGTACCCATGCCCAGACACAGCGGATCGGACTGCGAGCGGCAGAAGACCGCCTGGTTGGCCGCATCGATTCCCTGCTCCAGCCGTGTGAGCGCGGTTGTGGACGGATCGATTGCGGCAAGTGTGTCGAGCAGGGTTTGAATCGCCAGCTTGCTGGCGATTTCACCGGCCACGTGTCCTCCCATTCCGTCAGCGACGACAAACAGTCCGGGGGCGATTGCCGCGTAGTTGTCTTCATTAACAGGTCTGACCAAGCCGATATGCGATGTTGCGGAAACCAGCAATCTCATTCACTCCTCAAACTGAAAAATCGTATTGCCGATCGTAATGGTGTCGCCTGGGTTCAGCCTGGCATCGCCCTCAAGGCGGCAGTTGTTATGCAGGGTTCCGTTGGTGCTCTGCAGATCGGACAGCAGGTATCCGTCGGGACCGTAAGCAATGCAGGCGTGTTCGGCGGAAACCGTCGTCTCCGTAATGACCAGCTCATTGATTTCGCTGCGGCCGATGTTCAGTGTTTCGCCGACCGCTATTTCGCTTTCGCCGCTTGTCAGAAAACCGCGGTTTAACACCTTTAGTTTAGCCGAATGCGGTCTGGCAGCCGGTTTTACCGCCGCGTCCGGGCGGTAGAAATCAATATAAACCAGCCGGATGACCCGGTAGAGAAACAGCAGCAGCAGCAGCAGCATTGCATATTGCAGCAAGATGACCGGCAGCGCCGAGGTCAGCAGTTTATGCAGCATGCTTATTTCACCTCATACAAAATAACCGTGTTTCCCAGTCTGATACGGTCGCCAGCATGAAGCTGCTTGCGGGACACGCGATGCTGATTGACATAAGTCCCGTTCAGGCTTTTGGCGTCGTAAATACTGTGGGCTCCCTGTTCAAAAACAATATAGGCATGCAGGCGGGAAATATTGACATCACTCAACGGCAAGTCATTGGTATCGCGCCGTCCCAAATTAACTCGTTTGCCGCCGATATCGACCGCGAGTCCCGCATCATTGCCTTCAATTACCGTCAATGAGGCTTCAAGCCCGACAAATCGTAGCGGTGCTTCCCTGTGCACAGGAATATCAAAAACCTGCGTGCCCGATAACTCATCACAGGCAGCGGGCGCGGCAGCCGCTTGCTTCAACTCGGAAAAAGCGGTATCAATGCGAAACTCACCGCGTTTGAGTCCCGGATCGCTGCTGATTTCAATAACCGGCCTGTCCGGCAGCGTGTAGTCCTTTTTTTTCGCGTATTCCTGAACGTACGTCCGCAGCTCGTCGCTGATCAAGCTCAGCGACGCTTCCAGCTTGGTAAAATCCTGCAGTGTTACATAGATACGATAGCGGTCAGGTATGTAAACGCGGGCGATTCCTACCTTCTTATCCCGTTCGATCAGGCGCTGCAGCTGCTTTGCCAGTTCTACCGGCTGTACGCCGCTGGAGAATTTCCGGTTGAAAAAATCCTCCAGGTGGCTGCCAATAAAATTCTCCAGTGAACGTACAAATTTCAAGTAAAACACTCCATTGTTATAATATGACATCATTATAGGCGATTTGCGGCACAGAGTCAAAGCGGTCTTGCTGCACGGCGGCGGAGCTGGCCGCAGGCGGCCTGGATTTCCGTTCCCATTTCCCGCCTGAGGGTGACGCTGACACGGTTGCGCCGCAGCATGTCCTCAAAGCGGGCAACGGCGTCCGGTCCGGGACGGTTCAGCCCTTTTTCCGGTACGGGATTGACCGGAATCAGGTTGACATGCGCCAGCCGGCCCGACAGCAGCTGCGCCAATTCCAGGGCCGCAGCGGCGCTGTCATTGACACCGGCGATTAAAATATATTCATAGGTAACCCGCCGACCGGTACGGCTGGCGTAATGATCCGCCGCCTGCAGCACCGCCGCCAGCGGATAGCGCCGGTTGACCGGCATCAGCCGGGAGCGCAGGGCATCGTTGGACGCATGCAGAGAAACCGCCAGTGTCAGCGGAATATTTTCCTCGGCCAGCTTCACGATACCGGGAACAATGCCGGAGGTCGACAGCGTAAAGCTGCGGTAGCTCATCGCATAGCAGTATGGCTGATGGCAAAGCCTGATAAACCGCAGCACCTGATCATAATTGACCAGCGGTTCTCCCATGCCCATGATGACAACTGAGTCGACTTTTTGACCGGCTGCGGCAAGATAGCTATTGACCCAGGCGACCTGGGCCAGGATTTCGCCGCTGTTTAGATCGCGGCTAACGCCGTTTAGGGTTGAGGCGCAAAATTCACAGCCCATGGCGCAGCCAACCTGCGTGGAGACACAAACACTATTGCCGTATGGCTGGCGCATCAACACGGTTTCGACGCTGGCGCCATCGGAAAGGGCCAGCAAAAATTTCACCGTTTTTTGATCAAGTGACTGCTGCTGGTCCAACAGACTCGGCTCATCGATGCAAAACTGTTCGCTCAGCAGGTCACGCTGCGATCGCGAAAGGCTGGTCATATCGGCGAAGCGGGTGACACCACGGCGGTAGAGCCAGTCAGCAATCTGACTGCCGCGGTACTTCTCAAATCCAAACGGCTGTAAAGCGGCCGCAATTTCGTCGGCAAACAGGCCATAAAGAGACTTCACTGCCGTCACCCCCTTACCATCCGGGCGATGAAGAAGCCGTCGACGCCGTCAAGGTGCGGCCACAACTGCACCAAGTCTTGCTGACGCGGCGAAGGCAGCCGGCTGCCGGCTGCTTGCAGTGAAAACTGCGGATTAGCGGTTAAAAAACGTTTGACAACGCACTCATTTTCCTCCGGCTCGGTGGTACAGGTGCTGTATACCAGTATGCCGCCCGGCTTTACGCATAAAGACGCATCAGCCAGAATTGCCGCTTGCAGTTGCGGCAGTTCGCGAAGCTGTGTTTCGTTCTTGCGCCAGCGTGAATCCGGCTTGCGACGGAGAACGCCCAGACCCGAGCAGGGCGCGTCGACCAGCACCCTGTCGGCTTTGCCGGCAAATTGCCCGGACAAAGCGGTTGCGTCGGCCGCCAGTGTACGAATGCAGCTAATGCCCAGCCTGGCGGCATTTTCGTTAAGTAAAGCTATTTTATGGTCAAATAAATCGACAGCAAGGATCTGCCCCTGATTGTGCATCAACGCCGCCAGGTGAGTGCTTTTACCACCTGGAGCGGCACAGGCGTCAATAATGAATTCGCCCGGGCGGGGATCCATGACATGCGCTACCAGCATCGAACTCTCATCCTGTACCTGGAACAGGCCTTGTTTTAGCGATGCCAGCGAACCCAGCGACGGATATTCGCGGCAAACAATCCCTTCCGGCGTCCATAAACTGGGGGCGGCGGTCACTCCCTCCTCCCCCAGTCTGTTCAGCAACTCCTGTCGCGTTGTTTTCAGTGTATTCGTCCGCAGCGATAATAGCGGCGTTTGATTATTTGCCGCCAGCAGTTGCTCCGCCGCATCGGTTCCCAGCCGCTTCAGCCAGCGGTCAACCAGCCATTGCGGATGGAAATAGGTTAGAGCCAGATGCCGCGCCGGATCCGACTCCCGGTCCGGATAAGCGGCCTTTTCCGGTTGGCGGGCGGCACTGCGCAGCACTGCGTTGACAAATTTAGCCGTACCGGCATGGCCGTACTTTTTCGCCAGTTCCACTGCCTGGTTGCAGGCGGCTGAGGCCGGAACCCGGTTGAGGAAAAACAACTGATAAAGCCCCAGCCGCAATATATTGCGGATCATTGGCGGCATTTTTGCCGGCGGCCGGTCGGCGTAAGCGGATAAAATCCAATCCAGCGTGCCCCAGGTCTTCACCGTTCCATAGACAAGCTCGGTCAGAAAGCGGCGATCCTGGTCGGATAAGCTATGGCGGTTGATCATATGGGCCAAGGCGATATTCGCGTAGGCCTGTTTGACATCCACATCATGGATAATCTGCAAGGCAAGTTGCCGTATATTCATCGTTTCTCCTGTATATCCGGCTGAGCCGGGAGTAAAAAGCTGTCGATAGCCGTTTCAACTTGCTGAATGCTGACACGGGTATTGCAGCAAGGCCCGTGGGGGCGTTCATTGAGCACGCCGACAACCGGCAGCGGAAAGGTATCCTGAATACCGCTGGTCAGGTCGCGCTCACAGGCAATTGCCAGCACCGCCTTCGGGCGCAGCCGCTTAACAACCTGACGGGCTAACGTACCGCCATTGACGATGGCCAGATGTACGCCTTTGGCTTCTGTCAGCGCGACCAGTTCGCCAACGGGGCAGGCGCCGCAGCGCTTGCAGTTGTTTACAGTCTGTGTAATCTTATGCGGGCAGGTATCGAGCTGGATGCAGTGAGGCGACAAGACCAGCAGCTGTTCCGGCTTGATCCGGATCTGCTTGCTTTTGACCAAATGATTGCTGACCTCAATAAATGAACGTTCGACCCGCTCTTTGTCGATGTCAAACAGCTTGCCGAGCATAATTGCCAGCGGAAACAGCAAATTAATGGCCGACCAGGCCAGCCCCTGGAAAAATCCCGGTGCCGGCAAGCCGATAATCGCCAGAATGATTCCGGCAAAACCGACCGTGATTGTAACCACAATGGCAGCGAGAATCCCTCCCAGAATCAGCGGCAGGTAGGCGCTGATATTGGCCAGGCCGGGAAAGCTGACTTTCCAGATGCCGTAAGTGGATAAGCCGGCCAGCAGCAAGCTGGCAAGCGTCAGAGCCAGAAATAGTCGTTTTTTCGGTCTGGCAACTGCATCAAACATACTATCACCTCTATGTCAGGGTATCGTCAATAACCAGGCAGTAGCCATTCGCACAGTCGCGGGCGTTCATCCGCTGACGGCATTCCGGCTGCAGCTCCAGCAATTCCACCGCTCCGTCGCCGGTTTCAACAATAACCCCTTCAGCAGTCAGCGCGTGGATACGGCCGGGCCGGGTATCGGTCTGCGGCGGCAGTATGGTCAGACGGGAACGGCATAGTTTCAGTACTTTGCCGCGATGAAGACAATAAGCGCCAGGCCAGGGACAGAGACCGCGGATACGGTTATGAACAGCCTGTGCCGGCTGCGTCCAGTCAATCCGCTCAAGCTCGCGCGTCAGCAGCGGCGCATAGGTTGACGCCGCATGATCCTGCGGCGTCCGGGGGGCTTGTCCGGTCTCAAGCAGCCGCAATGTCTGTTCCAGCAGTTCCGCACCAATAAGTTTCAAGCGATCATGCAGCATGCCGGTTGTCTCATCAGGATCAATGGCGGTTTCCGCTTTTAGTATCATATCGCCGCTATCCAGGCCGACATCCATATGCATGGTTGTCACCCCTGTCATCTGTTCCCCCTTGATAATCGCCCAGTGAATCGGCGCCGCCCCCCGGTAATGCGGCAGCAGCGAGGCATGAAGGTTGATGCAGCCGAAATCAGGCAGGTCGAGAATCGTTTTAGGCAGAATTTGTCCGTAAGCGACAACAATGATAACCGACGGCTTCAGACGCTGCAGGTCTTGCAGAAAAGCCGGGTCTTTGACTTTGCCCGGCTGCAGGACAGGAATATTGCCGTCAAGCGCCGCCTGCTTGACCGGAGACGGACATAGCTTGCGGCCGCGGCCCCGCGGCCGGTCAGGCTGGGTGACGACGGCGGCAATTTCGTGTCCGGCCCGGATCAATGCCTGCAGGCTGGGAACGGCGAAATCGGGCGTACCCATAAACACAATGCGCATGCTACTTACTCCCTTTATAAATACTGCTGGAACGCTCAATAAACAAGATGCCCTCCAGGTGGTCGATTTCGTGCTGCAACGCTCTCGCCAGCAAGCCTTCCGCTCTAATCCGCACAGGCTTGCCATGACGGTCAAGTCCGTCAACAGTTACCTGGCTGGCACGCTCGACGTCGCCATAAACGCCGGGAACGCTTAAGCAGCCTTCCGTCGCGCATTCCAGTCCTTCACTGCTGCTAATAACCGGATTAATTAATTCGATTAATCCGGTGCCGACATCAATGACAATAATCCGCTGCGAAACGCCGATTTGCGGTGCCGCCAGGCCGACACCATCAGCCGTATACATCGTTTCCGCCATCGAGTCGAGCAGTGTCTTCAGCTTCTTTGTAATTTTTTCTACCGGTACCGCTTTCTGCTTAAGTACCGGATCGCCTGCTTTGCGTATATCCAATACAGCCATTAGGGCCTCACTTTCCTTTGGAAAATAGGATTTATCTCTATTTTACCCTGATTTACCGAGAAAGGCAAATGCTTGCAGGCCTGCCGCCGGACCGCGGCGCCTGCTGACGCGACTGGCTTACAACATATTGTAAGGATCAATGTCGACAATTATTCCGGTTTTAATGGCCGGCAGCAAAGCGGCCAGTTTTTGCCTGACCGGCTTGGTCGAACGGCATTTAATCAGCAAGGTAATGCGAAAAACATCCTTGAGCTTAGCAATCGCAGCCGGAAACGGTCCCAGTACCTCGGCCGTCTCGCTGCTAAGCGAGCTTCTCAGCGCAGCAGCCAGTGATTCCGCATCGCGGCGGGCAGCAGCCTCGTCTTCCGCCGCCACTGTGCAGCGAATCAAACGGACAAACGGCGGATAGTTCAGGATACGGCGAAATTCAATCTCTTCATCAAAAAACTGCCGGTAATTTTGTGCCGCTCCTGCCTGAACGGCGTAATGCTCGGGCGTATAGGTCTGAACGACAACCGTTCCCGCCTTGTGGCCGCGGCCTGCTCTGCCTGACGCCTGGGTAATCAGTGAAAAGGTCTTCTCCGCCGCCCGGAAATCAGGCAGGTTCAGCGTCGTATCAGCTGCGAGAATGCCGACAGCGGTGACGTTGACAATATCATGCCCCTTGGCCACCATCTGCGTTCCCAGCAGCAAATCATATTTGCCGGCGCTAAAATCCTTAAGGATCGCATCAGTTGCGAACCGGCCGCCGGTCGTGTCCCGATCCATTCTCAGAATTCGCGCCTGCGGCAGCAGTTTCTGCAATTCCTCCTCCGCTTTCTGGGTACCGGCACCGAAATAGCGGATATAGCGGCTTTCACATACCGGACAAATATCGGGTACGGCCTCCTGGCGCCGGCAATAATGGCAGCGCAGGCTCTGCGTGTCGGTATGATACACGAGCGATACTGCGCAATGGCGGCAGCGCATCACGTGTCCGCATTCGCGGCAAAGCAAAAAGGTGGAATGGCCGCGACGGTTCAACAGCACGATAGCCTGCTCACCGCGGGCAACCGTCTGCTGCAGCAGTCCGGCCAGCCGCTCAGAAATGACGCTGCGCCGTCCCTGCGCCAATTCTTCCCTCATGTCGACAAGCTCCACCGCCGGCAGAGCTGCGCCGTCAGCCCGTGCGGTCAGCTGCAGCAGGGTATAGTGGCCGGAAAGCGCCAGTTGATAAGACTCCACCGAGGGAGTGGCACTGCCGAGCAGCAGGGTTGCCCCATCCAGTTCAGCCCGTTTTCTTGCCACCGAGCGGGCATGATAACGGGGAGCTTCCTCCTGCTTATAGGTAAATTCATGTTCCTCATCGAGAATAATCAGGCCCGGATCGGCCAGAGGCGCAAAAATGGCCGACCTGGCGCCAATGACAATGCCCGCACCGTTCTCCCGCAGCCGCCGCCAGGCGTCATAGCGCTCCCGCAAGGACAGCTTGCTGTGAAAGACGACAATATCGCCGCCAAAGCGCTGCTTAAACCGGTCGACAATCTGACCGGTCAAAGCGATTTCCGGCACCAGCACAATGACCTGACGGCCGCGTCTGCGCGCTGCCGCCGCCGCGTTAAGATAAATTTCCGTTTTGCCGCTGCCGGTGATGCCGTGCAGTAGAAACGGCATAAACGTCTCGCTGTCAACCGCGGACTGAAGCTGTTCCAGACAGGCGGCTTGTTCGGCATTCAGAACATTGCCGGCAGCCGCGGTTAAGCCATAGTCTCGATAACTGTCAGCCAGCCGGGACACAAGCCGGCAGTCTATCTCGCCGCTTTGCAGCAGCCGCTGGGCGGCATCAGCTGATAAACCCAACGGCTTGAACTGCTCGCGGGTCAGACTTTTTTGTTCCAGCAGCGCCGCCAGCAGCTTTTGCTGCGCCGGCTTCTTATTATACGCAGACAATAATTCGCGTGTCAGCGCCGGATTAGCCAGACGGTATTCCTGAATCTGCCGGCATTGCTGGCGGCTGGCAGCCTGGCTATGCAGGACCAGCCGCTTTTGCCGCAGCAGCTTCTGCAGCCTGCCGGCAACAGCCGGGCCAAAGCGGCGCAATAGAGCATCTCTTGCCACCGGCTGCTTCTCCCTGATATAATCCAGAAGGTCATCCTCGGCTGGCGGCGGTTCCTCCGATAACGGGCCGCAGGCGGGCAGCGAATAGAATTGCTCAATTTTGATTCCTTTTTTACCCGGCACGAACAATCGCAGCGCTTCCGCCAGACTGCAAAGGTACGAATCCGACAGCCAGCGGGCTAATTCCAGCATCGTCGGGTCAAACCAGGGGAAATTATCCAGAACCGCTTTAACCGGCTTCAGACCGGCGCTATCGCCACTGCGGATCTCAATCAGAAAACCTTCTGCCTCCCGGCTGCCAAAGGGAACGATCACCCGCCAGCCCGGTGTTAAAAAATCCAGTTCGGCTGGCAGCGTATAGCTGAATGCCTGCTGCAAAGAGCGGGCAGGCAGGTTGATAATCACATCGCCAATTCTCATGTTCAGTTCCTTTGCTTAAGTAAGTACTGATTACTAACCGGTTCAGCACTTACCGAAAAAATACTATGTTAGTAGATTGGCTAAGTGAGGGAAAAATCCTGCCTCCATATCCATTTCTGTCGAAACAGGTTGAAATAACACGAATGAAAACGAGGGAACTCTTACAAAGAGCTCCCTCGTTCCTTGTCAGCACAGCCGTTCTATCTCAGGCTGCAAGCATTCACGCAGCGGATCATCTTCCAGACAGCAGGCAGAAAATGGGCAGCTATCCCATTCGTCTGTTTCCGGCGGCGGCAAACGCCGGTAAATATGTCTGACCTGCCGTTTCCCTGACGGCTTAAACCGCATCGGCATAAAATCAGCTCCCTCTGATTGAATAGCCAAGTGTCTGCAGCGTTTCCTCAATATGGTCGCTTGTAACCTGCTGTAAATCATACTCTACAGCTACCTGCTTGTTCGCCTGATCTACATTGACGTGACTTACGCCGTCCAGATGCGACAACGTTTGTTCAATGCGGTCAACACAATGCTCACCCATCAGACCGCCGATCCGGTAGATGGAATTGGTGGCCCTGCTGCGCATATTCATCGCCTGTCGCTGTCCTCCTTTCATTGAGCGCTCAGTAGCGTCTAAACATAAAGGACGATACTAATTGTAGTATCGTCCTTTTCGGTAATCTTATGAATCTTACTTAAGGCCTGCCGCCGTGCGCAATATTGCCGCTTTATCCGTTTTCTCCCAGGGAAGATCGACATCAGCGCGGCCAAAATGACCGTAGGCAGCAGTTTGGCGGTAAATCGGCCGCCGCAAGTCAAGCGCTTGAATAATCGCAGCCGGCCGCAGATCAAAATGCTGTTGAATCAGCTCGGCAATTTTGGCTTCGTCAATTTTGGCAGTGCCGAAGGTCTCCACCAGCACCGAAACCGGTTTGGCAATACCGATGGCATAAGCAAGCTGAATTTCGCATTTATCGGCCAGACCGGCGGCCACGACGTTTTTGGCGACATAACGGGCGGCATAAGCAGCCGAACGGTCAACTTTTGTTGGATCCTTGCCGGAAAAAGCGCCGCCGCCATGGCGGGCCATGCCGCCGTAAGTATCGACAATAATCTTGCGGCCAGTCAGGCCGGAATCGCCCTGTGGCCCGCCGACAACGAAGCGGCCGGTCGGATTGATATAGTATTTCGTCTGTTCATCAAGTAAAGCGGCCGGAATAATCGGCTGGATGACATGTTCGATGATATCGCTCTTGATCTGCGCGCTCGATGCATCCGGGCTGTGTTGCGAGGAAATAACAACCGTGTCGACACGGACCGGTTTGTCGCCCTCATATTCGACAGTAACCTGGGTTTTGCCATCGGGACGCAGGTAGCTCATCAGACCGCTTCTACGGACAAAGGCCAGCCGCTGCGCCAGCTTATGCGCCAAAGAAATCGGCAGCGGCATATAGTCGGCAGTTTCATTGGTAGCAAAGCCGAACATCATTCCCTGATCACCGGCGCCGATTGCCTCCAAAGTTTCCGTCTCACCGGTTTTCGCCTCAAGGGACTGATCGACGCCGAGGGCGATATCCGCCGACTGTTCGTCAATTGAAGTGATAACACCGCAGGTTTCGCTGTCAAATCCATATTTGGCGCGGGTGTAGCCAATATCGCGAATGGTCTGACGGACAATTTTCGGGATATCGACATAGCAGTTCGTGGTAATTTCACCGACAACATGTACCAGCCCGGTCGTAATCAGGGTCTCGCAGGCAACACGAGCGTAAGGATCGTTGGCAATGATCGCGTCAAGCACGCTGTCGGAAATTTGGTCGGCAATTTTATCGGGATGCCCTTCCGTTACCGATTCGGAAGTAAAAAGTCTCCGCATAATTTTTCCTCCTGACTGTTTAATCGAGCAAAAAAAAACTCCCGCAAGGGAGAGTTGCATTCGCTCCCATCTTGCGGCTCCGCCGCCGGAATTGGCACCGTTTTGAGTAACTCAAATGGTTGCCGCGGTTTCATCGGGCCTGTCCCTCCACCAACTCTTGATGAGTATGATTATGAATTTTTCACCATCATTATTTTACGAAATCAGCACAGAAAAAGCAACGTTTTTTTACACTATATTTGCGTCGGACTGTTTTTGTGACTCAAACAGCGTAATAATTTTTCGCAGCAACAGCTGCGCCACTGCCTCTTTCGACAATAGCGGCAGATCCTCAGTCCCGCCGTCTTTAAATATCAGCTTGACTTGATTCGTATCGGTATTAAAACCCGCTCCGGGAGCGGTTACGTCATTGGCGACAATCATATCCAAATTTTTGCGCTCAAGCTTTTCGCGGGCATATCGCAGCAAATCCCTGGTCTCGGCCGCAAAACCGACCAAAAACTGCTGCCGTTTCAAGCTGCCGAGCTCAGCCAAAATATCGGGGTTTTTTTCCAGTGTCAACTGCAGCTGGTTTTCTGTTTTTTTGATTTTATGATTTTCCGCTTGTTGAGGACGATAGTCGGCGACAGCGGCAGCTTTAATGACAATCGCGGCATCATCATACTCTGCGAGTACAGCCGCGCGCATTTCGGCGGCTGTCTCAACACAAATACGGGTAACGCCCGATGGCGGCTGCAGCGAAACAGGCCCCGATATCAACACGACCTCGGCACCCATCCGAGCCGCAGCGGCGGCAATGGCGTAACCCATTTTGCCACTGGAGCGATTGCCGATAAACCTCACCGGATCAATAGGCTCCCGCGTCCCGCCGGCGGTGACAAGAATCTTTTTACCCCTGAGCAGCAGCTGATTAGCAAACAGATCCACAATCGCCTCGACGATTTTTACCGGCGCTGCCAGACGGCCCGGTCCCTCTGTCCCGCAGGCCAGCGGGCCGGCTTCCGGATCAACGAAGCGGCAGCCTAATTCAGCCAGTTTATGTAAGTTGACCTGTACGACCGGATTCAGATACATGTTGGTATTCATTGCCGGCGCCAGCAGCAGCGGCGCTTTCGTCGCCATCACTGTGGTTGAAAGCATGTCATCGGCAATGCCATTGGCCAGTTTGCCAATTATATTGGCTGTCGCCGGAGCGATAACCACGACATCCGCCAGTGTGGCCAGGGCAATATGCGCCACATGCCACTGCTTCGGCTCCTCCCACATACTGACGGCTACCGGGTTGCCGCTCATTTCACGAAACGTTAGCGGCGTAACAAACTGGGTGGCGCTATGGGTCATGATTACATGCACCGCGGCGCCGGCTTTTCTTAGCAGGCTGACAAGTTCAACAGCTTTATAGGCGGCAATGCCGCCTGTGACGCCAATTACAACGTTTTTTCCCGCTAACACTTGCCGCCCTCCTATTTAATGCCCACTTTTGTACGCTCATACGAAACGTGGTTTTGCATAATCTCTTCCAGCGCTAACGTAACCGGCTTGTTGGACTTGCTTTCGACGGTGGCCGGACTGCCGGCGACAATTTCCCTTGCCCTTTTGGCAGTTAAGACAACAAGCGTATATTTGCTGTCGACCTTATCGGTAATCATATCTAGCGAAGGATGAATCATCAGTCTACCTCCCTTAGGCTTGCCTGCCGGCAATTTCCTCGACAATTTCCTGATTGCGGCTGACCAAACACTTTTCAGCCTCAATAATCGCAGCAATTTTTTTGACCGCTGCAACGACTTCATCGTTGACAACCACGTATTGATACTGATGGATAAAGGACAGTTCCTTATACACACAGCTCAGCCGCAGGTTGATGATGTCCTTTGTTTCCGTTCCCCGCTTATGTATCCGCGTTTCCAGTTCACCGATCGACGGCGGTACCAGAAAAATAAATACACCCTGGGGAAATTTTTCTTTAACCTGCATCGCTCCCTGCATATCAATCTCCAGAATGACATCCTGACCCCGCTGCAATTGTTCCTTGACATACTTGACCGGGGTGCCGTAACAGCGTCCGTAGACTTCAGCCCATTCGAGCAATTCATCATTGGCTGCCATTGAGCGAAATTCCGGTTCTGAAACAAACCAGTAGTTCACCCCATTCACTTCTCCCGGCCGGGGTGAACGCGTTGTCGCCGAAACCGAATAATGCAGGTTCGGATAATTTTGCATCAATTCTTTGCATATTGTTCCTTTGCCGGTTCCGGAAGGACCGGAGAGGATAACGAGTATTCCCTGCCGCGCCATGATAAAGGACTCCTTTTATTTGCTATTGCTTACTCTGCTGCCTCATCGCTGACATCTTTGCTGACCAGACGATGCGCTACTGTTTCCGGCTGTACCGCTGAAAGGATGACATGATCGCTGTCGGCGATGATGACAGCGCGGGTTCTGCGGCCATAGGTCGCGTCAATCAGCATGCCGCGGTCACGCGCTTCCTGAATGATCCGCTTAATTGGCGCCGATTCCGGGCTGACAATCGAAATAATCCGATTGGCCGAGACGATATTGCCGAAACCAATGTTGATGAGTTTGATATCCATGAATAAAACCCCCTATTTTTCTTTCGAACTGCAGCTGACTTGATCCTATATTACTCTATGTTTTGAATTTGTTCCCTGATCTTCTCCAGTTCACTTTTCATTTCAACAACAAGGTTTGCGACAGTAAGATCATTGGCTTTGGATGCAATCGTGTTAGTTTCGCGGTTGATTTCCTGCAGCAGAAAATCCAATTTCCGGCCAACAGCCCCGCCACTGGCGATGATGCGGGCAAACTGGTCAAAATGACTGTTTAGCCGGACCAGTTCTTCCGTAAAATTCGTCCGTTCGGCAAAGCAGGCCGCTTCCTGCAGAACGCGCGCTTCCTCCGGCTGGCTGCCCAACAGCGCCAGCGTTTCCCGCAGCCGCGTCAGCAGCCGTTCATGATATTCGGCGATGATAGCCGGCGCCCGTTCACCAATGGTGGCGGCATGCCCAACGATGATGCCAAGACGGCGGGAAAGGTCGTGCTCGATGTTTTCGCCCTCCCGTAACCGCATGTTCAGCAGGTTGTCGATAGCGATGTCAAGAGCGGCAGCCAGTTTAGTCCACAACTGTTCCGCATCTTCAACCACATCCTCCGTCTTCAGCACATCGGGGTAAGCCGCAATCTGTCTGACAGAAATGTCCGCCGGCAGCTCAAGAAAGCCGGCTAACTCTCTTAATGCTTTATGGTACGCGATCGCCAATTCTTTGTCAACCCTTAAACAGCGCTTCTTTTCGCCATATTCATCAAGTGTGATGTAAATATCGATCCGTCCCCTGCTGAGGGCGCCAGCCACGCGGCGCCTGATTTTATCCTCAAGGACGTTTAAGTTTTTCGGCATGCGGATAACGATTTCATTGTAGCGATGGTTAACCGCTTTGATTTCCACCGTAAAACGGTGGTGATTGTCCATAAATTCGCCGCGGCCGAAGCCGGTCATGCTTTTCAACAACAGATGCTCCTCTCTTTTCCGGTAGTTACAGCAGTTTTTCCAGATCGAAGAAAAACGTGCGGGTTTGTCGGCCCCGGTCCTCGGGATCGTTTATTTGCAGAAAGAGCGGCCGGTTAAAGGCGATGGTTTTATCAGGAAAATAGACATATGCCTGAACGCTTGCAAGCGTTTTATCCTTCATGGAGTAGGTTGTGCGCACCGGCGGTGAGATATAGTAGGCAGGCAGCGTCTGCTTATCCTGTGATAATTTGGCGGCCAGTGAGGAATAGGCTTTTTCGGAAAACACGGTAACACTGAAAACCAGATAACCATCGTAGGCAGCCAGCGCTTTTTCACTGTCCTCCAGCCGCAGCGGCTGCCGCCGCAGCGTATTCTCTCTGGCATTAACGGCCACCAGCAAATACGGGGTAAAGATTTGGGCATGATCGGTAAACTGGCTCAGTTTTTGCGCCTTTTCTTCAAATGCCGTCCACGGTGCGACAAAGGCGGAGTACGGCTTTTCCGCCTGGCGGCGGCCATATTCCTGCGCATCTCTGAACATCGCGGTTTGGACAGGCGCGATTGCCAGCGCCTGGGCAGCAATCAGTGAAAACAAAAGAACAAAAACAGCAATTCTTCTCATCCGGTTTCTCCCCCAATTAGCCGCATTCAGTCTTCTTCCAGCCGAATCTCGCCGCTAAACGATTCAGTGGCAGGACCGGTCATGTATACATTGCCACTTATCTCATCCCACTCGACGGCAAGATCGCCGCCAGCGAGATGAATCAGGGCCTTGCGTTCGGTACGGCCGGTTAAAACGCCGGCGACCAGCGAAGCGCAGGCACCGGTGCCGCAGGCCAGCGTCACACCGGCGCCCCGTTCCCATACTTTCATGACCAGTTCATTTTTACTGACAAACTGGATGAAATCCACATTTGTTTTCGCCGGAAACAGCGGGTGAACTTCAAGCAGACGGCCTGCCGTCTGCCAGTCGATTTTCGCCAGGTCATCGACAAAAATCACGCAGTGCGGTACGCCGGTAGAGACGCAGGTTGCGTGATAGGTATGGCCGGCGACCTCAACCGGGACCTCCACCGCCGTGGCTTCAGGATCGCCGGCTACGGGAATCTCGCCACGATTCAGGCGGGGAACGCCCATATTGACCGTCACTGAACCGTTTTCGCTAAGGCGGGTATGGATCAGGCCGGCAAGGGTTTCGATGCACAACTCGTTCTTAACTGATAAGCGGTGATTGTGTACATAACGGGCGACGCAGCGGGTGGCGTTGCCACACATTTGCGCTTCACTGCCGTCGGAATTAAAAATTTGCATGCGGATATCGGCGCTAGTTGAGGGCAGGATAAATACCAGTCCGTCGGCGCCAATGCCAAAATGCCTGTCGCAGAGTTTGGCCGCCAGTTCAGATGCGTTAGGCGGCGTGGCTTTACATTCGCTGACCAGAATAAAATCATTGCCCAGTCCCTGCCATTTTGCAAATTGCATTGTTTACACCCTCCATATCATTCAATAGAATCGAGAATAAAGCTGCTGTCAGCGGATCTTCACAGGCACGGACCGGAAAGAGCCACGCAGCACCCGAACAAGATAACGCAGCAGCGACAGAATAAAGGTCCAGCCCGAGACAGTGACAACGAACAGCCAATCCGCCACCGTCATTGGCACCGTGGAGAAAATGTTGCTTAAAAACGGCACATAGATGACTGACAGCTGCATCGCCAGTGACGCGGCGACCGCCAGCAGTAAATACGGATTAGTAAATAAGCCGACTTCAAAAATACTATAGGTTTCGGATCGGCAGTCAAAAACATGAAACAGCTGGCAGAGAACCAGCGTCGAAAAGGCCATTGTCCGGGCCAGGGCCAAATCTTCACGCAGCAGATAGACCGCAGTGAAAACCAGTACGGTGCTGATGCCAATTTGCAGGCCGCGGCCAATAATTTTGCGGCTGAGACCGCGGGAAAATACGCTTTCTTTGGGATGACGCGGCGGACGGCGCATGCAGTTTGCCTCGGTTGGGTCAACGCCCAGAGCCAGTGCCGGTAAGCCGTCAGTAACCAGATTAACCCATAAAACCTGCACCGGCAGCAGCGGCAGCGGCAATCCGGCCAGCGAGGCAACAAACATCGTCAGAACTTCCCCTATATTACATGATAGCAGATAGCGGATAAATTTGCGAATGTTGTCGTAAATTCCCCGCCCTTCTTCCACAGCGGCGACAATCGTGGCAAAATTATCATCGGCCAGGATCATCGCCGATGCTTCCTTAGTCACATCCGTTCCCGTCATCCCCATAGAAATGCCGATGTCGGCTTCCTTAACCGCCGGCGCGTCATTAACGCCATCGCCGGTCATAGCGACAATATGGCCGTTCTGTTTGAGCGCCTTAACGATCCTAAGCTTATGCGCCGGCGATACGCGCGCGTATACGGCTACCTTGCCTGCTATGCGACTAAATTCCTGGTCGCTCATCGCATCAAGGTCACTGCCTGTCATGGCCCGGCCGCCTCCCTGGTCGCTAAGCCTTAGTTCATTGGCGATGGCAATCGCGGTGTTCGGATGATCGCCGGTAATCATCACGGCTTTAATGCCTGCTTCCCGGCAAAGCGAAATTGCTTGTTTAGCCTCCTCGCGCGGCGGATCAATCATGCCGATCAAACCCGCAAACACGAGTTCCTGCTCAAGCTCTCCGTCCGCCGCGGCGTCTAGACGGCGATAAGCAAGCGCCAGTACGCGCAGTGCCTCAGACGTCATTTCATTATGAATTTTGTAAATGCCTGCAAGAACATCCGCGTCGAGCGGCATTTCCTTGCCGTTGACGCAATAGGTTTTGCAGAGTTTCAGCACAGTGTCGGGCGCACCTTTACTGTATACGCAGGCAGCGTTTGCGTCGCGGTAGACAACCGACATCAGGCGGCGTTCGGATTCAAAGGGCAATTCCTCAACCCGCTGCATCGCCTTCTCTAAACTTTCACGCCAAATTCCGGCCTTGGCAGCAGCGACAGCCAGGGCTCCTTCGGTGGGATCGCCCTCGACCGACCAGCCCGTTTTTTCCCTTTTGCGCCACAGTCCGGTAATAGCCACGTTATTCTGCTTAATAACACTATTGTTGCACAAAGCGGCGGTAATTAGGCATAGTTCTAAATTTTTATCCTTTTGGGGATCAAATTCCTGCTTGTTGCGTAAAAAAGATCCCGAAATTTCATAACCGGAGCCGGTTACATCATAAACAGAGCCCGCACTGTATACTTTCCTGACAGTCATGGCGTTTTGTGTCAGTGTTCCGGTTTTATCGGAGCAGATCACGGTGACGCAGCCCAGCGTTTCCACTGCCGGCAGCCGCCGGATAATCGCATTCTCTTTGATCATCCGCTGAACTCCCAGCGTCAGGCAGACGGTGACGATTGCTGGCAAACCTTCCGGAATCGCTGCTACAGCCAGGCTGATTCCGGCCATACACATCAAGAATACCGGTTCTCCCTTAAAAATTCCCAGTGCAACAACAACCGCGCAAATTGCCAGACAACCCCATACCAGCAGTTTACCAAGATGCTCCAGGCGCCGCTGCAACGGCGTCTCGCCGTCGTCCACATCCTGAATCATATCGGCTATGCGCCCAACTTCCGACCGCGGACCGGTGTCGCATACGACCGAGCGGCCACGTCCTCTTGTCACGCAAGTACCGGCATACACCATGTTTTTGCGATCGCCCAGTGAGGTTGCCTCGTCAAAAGCGCGATCAGACGCTTTGCGTACAGGCAGGGATTCGCCTGTTAGCGCCGCTTCCTCAATTTCAAGGTTGCTGCTGGCGATCAGACGGGCGTCGGCGGCGATCTTGTCGCCGGCTTCATGAACGAGAATGTCACCCGGCACCAGTTCTCTTGCCGGCACGTGCTGCAGGCAGCCGTCGCGAATAACGGCGGCATTGGGCGCTGACAGCTTCTTCAGCGCTTTGATGGAACGTTCGGCCCGGTTTTCCTGAATGAATCCCAAAACCGCATTGATCAATACAATCGCCAAAATTGTAATCGCATCAACATATTCACCTAAGAACGCCGAAATCAGGGTTGCGCACAGCAAGACCAGCACCATGAAGTCCCGGAACTGGGCGATAAACAGCTGCCACCAGGGAACGGCTTGTCTTTCCGTCAATTCATTATAGCCGTGCAGTGTCAAACGACGGCCAGCTTCTGCAGTCGACAGACCAGTCTCGGGGTCGGTCAGCCAATTTTCCACTACATCTTCCGGAGTTAGCGCATGCCAGCTTCTCTTCTCCACTCCCCACACCTCGCAAATCTATCTGTATCTTCATCGTATTCGCCACTGCCGGCAAATAGACCAGCGCCAATTTGCCCGTCAGCGTTCTAGCAAATGCGTTGGCTGTCGTCCGCCACGCCCAGGCGACGTGCCCTGTCGATCCTGCCAGGGCAATCGCTTACAAAAGTAAGCAAGAGTGGCAGTGATCTTTCGTCCGGTTTCCGAAT
>UQPB01000003.1 GCA_900542835.1 uncultured Pelosinus sp.
GAGCAGAGGACTGAAAATCCTCGTGTCGACGGTTCGATTCCGCCCTGCGGCACCATCGCGGAAGTAGCTCAGTGGTAGAGCATCGCCTTGCCAAGGCGAGGGTCGCGAGTTCGAATCTCGTTTTCCGCTCCATTTTTTTGGCGGCATAGCCAAGTGGTAAGGCAGAGGTCTGCAAAACCTCTATTCCCCAGTTCGAGTCTGGGTGCCGCCTCCAAACCCCGAAAACCGCCGCTGGGCGGTTTTACTTGACTAACCGTTTTTGCGAGTGTGGCGGAACTGGCAGACGCAACGGACTTAAAATCCGTCGGTTGGTGACAATCGTACCGGTTCGATTCCGGTCACTCGCACCAAAATATCAGGCTAAAATAGATACAGTATTGTATCTGTTTTAGCCTGATTGCTTATGTATAATTATATAAACAAAGGAGATGCGCAAATTATGATATCAAGAACATGGCATGGCATAGTGCCAATTCATATGAAAGATGAATTTGAAAAATATGAATATGAAACAGGAGTAAAAGATGCTGCAGCATTAAAAGGAAATAGAGGTGCTTATTTAAAAATTGTTGTACAAGGGCAATACGCACATTTCTTTTTATGTACAAAGTGGGATTCACTGGAGAGCGTGAGAGCATATGCAGGTAATAATCCCACAATTGCCGTAACATACCCGGAAGATGACAAATATGGTTTGATATCAGATCCGATCGTAATTATACAAGAGGTATTAGATGCCAAGAATCCTTTTATATAAATTTAGAATCGCAGCAGCGCGGCTTTTTGATTTGAGCATAATGCAAAGGCTGAAAATACGCTATATTATTATACTAAGCAGGAAAGCTGCTAGTACATCTATTTTGACCGAATGACACAGTAAATACCGGGACTACCGATGTTTTCGGAAGTCCCGGTATTTATTTTATGTCCGTGTTTGTGTCCAAAAGTGAGGAAAAAGAAAAGATATTCGTTTTTACAGATTGGAATACACACTAATACATAGACATGCGCCAGGCTGCTTTTTGACTACCGGAAGGTATCATAAAAAAGAGCTATACGGATCGCTGGTTTTTTGCATAGCTGGAATGCTCCTGATCTTCTGGTCTGATTAGCCGGATTAATTAATAAAATAGGAATATACCGAGCAGCCGACTGACCGAGTGTGCCGGCGGAGTGAAATGTACCGGTGAGAGGGACGGCTCTCTTTTTTACTGCTATGGCGATACGGCGACGGACGTGCTGTTAATATGGCAGACGCAGGAACTGCGCTGGCCGCTTCGTTATCCAGAATCAACACACCACGGAGAATTAAACTGGTTAAACGAAAATAGGCAAGGCCTCA
Source organism: uncultured Pelosinus sp. (assembly GCA_900542835.1). Lineage (GTDB taxonomy): Bacteria > Bacillota > Negativicutes > Sporomusales > Acetonemataceae > Anaerosporomusa. The sequence continues at coordinate 1,343 of UQPB01000003.1, forward strand.
TGGACGGCCTTGCCTATGGAGTCGGCTCCGTTGTTTCGGTTACCTGCTCCCCGATGTGTACACAGGAGTAGTATTACCAGTTAGCGTATTTCTATACACGCTCGCCTAATGAGGTCTGGAGACAGTGCCGTCGGTGCGCTTTTTCTCCGCGGCAGGTTCGCTTTTGATTGCCTGGTTATGCATTTTCTCGCGCTGGCGTTCGGTGTTATTTGACTTCTGCTTCATTGCGGCCAAAATTGTCACCCCCTTGAGAATAGCGTTCCCCAAGCAGTAGAAAAAAACAAAGGAAGTGAGTCGTACGGAGGCGATAGCTATCCTGCAACCATGGGCATCGTTGATCGCCTGCTGAACAAAACAGATTAAGCTGCGTTCCGGGTCGACTGGCCGAGTGTATCAGCGAACTGAGCCGTACCTGCGCGCGGGACGGCTTTTTAAATGTGTTATTGCCGATATTACACATTGCTCTTATATTCTGCCGCTTCAAAGATGTAAACTCAAATGGAGGGCGGGTATTGTAAGGGAGTGTAGCATTGTTGAAAGACCAGTTATTCCAGCCGATTATTGCACTGACGAAGTGCATTATTGAAATGACGTTAGATTCACTAATACTCTCCGGGCACGTCAAACCGGAAGATAGAAACGAGGCAGCAGAGTCTGCTAAACGTCGCGTATGCGATCGATTAATGGTATCTGCGTTTAATCTTTTAAAGTAATCTAATAATCGCAATACCCGCCCTCGCCAAACTTACCCATACTTTTGATGCGGATAGAAAGTATGATGCCCCGGTCTTCCGGCCGGGGCATCATAGACTATTCTTAGTTTCCAATGAATACTTGAACAATATATAACTGACCGCTAGCATTTTGTGCGACACCGATACCGACCTCGGTGTAATCCGCATTCAGGATGTTGGCTTTATGGCCTGAACTATTCATAAACGCGGTTTCTGCTGCTGCGACACTGGTGTTGATAGCAATGTTTTCACCGGCAGTGCTATAGCTGACACCTGCTGCCTTTATACGATCGAACGGCGTCTTGCCTTCTGGCGTATTATGGGAGAAGTACCCCCTGGCGATCATATCTTTAGCGTGATTTTCCGCTACGGTCGTCAATTTGCTGTTGGCTTTCAGGGCACTGAGACCGTTCTTGGCCCGGTCGTTGTTTAAGAGTGTGAGCGCTTCTTGCTCCTGGGCGGTAAGGACTGTTGAACTGTCTGCGCTGGAATCATTGCTGTTAGAACGGTCTGAACCGGAATTGCCCGCCTCTGACCCGGAAGATGCCGCCGGCGTTTTGTCGTCGTCACCGCGGTTGGCGAGAGTGGCAATCAACCCAATTGCCGCAACGCCAATTAATATATCCTTTCCCGAAACTGTCTCCTGTTCGCTTTCGGCGGCGACTGTTTCAAGTGAATCCGCATACACCGAGGTCGCAAAGGCGCCGCCAAACGAAGTTGCCATCATGGAAAAAGCCAGAAAGCCGGAAATGAATTTCTTTTTACAAGCTGTTATCATAATACTTAATCCTCTCTTTTGTTCTTTGCGCAGCAACTGCTGCTGTAATATATATTCTCTGCAACTGATAATAATCCTGTTTCTGTAATCAATGTATATCATGGAAGAAATGTAAATGATATATTTTTTGCTAGAATAGTGATGTGCGAAAAGGGAAGAACCATAAACAGAAGTGAAGCTGAGTACAGGGCAATCGCTTACAAAAGTAAGCAAGAGTGGCCGTGACATTTTGCCCTGTTTTCGTATTCCGGACCTTATTCCCGTGCCCCGTTGCGGGAGGGAGACGGGCCGCAGGCCGGAGGAACGACGACTTCCGTTAAAGCCCTAAACTCGCTGCACTCAAACAACGGGCTTTTTTAACGCAAGCCGCCCGCTTTCATCCTGACGGCACGGCTTTTTCCGGAAAGGGCCGGAGATACGGAGGACGAGAAGCCGGAGCACGATGAAACGGAATAAACTCATCTGGCTTGCTGCCGACTCAGCGCGCGTTACGCGGCGCTGGGGTTGCATTGCTTTAGCCGGTTCCTTTTGGCCCCCTCAGTGTTCGCTGTGAAATCGCCTTTTACGATTGCGTTTCGGTAAGTGATTGCCCTGAAGCTAGTATTATTCTAACGTTATCTTAAGCTGAATCTGTCATAATACACTCAGCGATTAAATGAAAGGGTGATTCAAGAATGCTCAGATACTCGGGTAAATGGTTGTTTCCCTTTGGAGCAGCGGCTATGATAGCGATGAATGGATTGGCGTTGGCGGCGCCTGGTGAGCCGCCGGATCCGCCTGATTTTCCTTCTGGCTGCGAATGCAGGCGTCCCCGGGGGGCGTGGCCGGATCCTACAGCGTTGCTTTCCCTTCTAAAAACAGACGCAGAGGCATTCCGGGCTGAAACACAGTCTGGGAAAACTTTGCTCGATATTGCCGCCGCTCATGGCGTGTCAGAGAAGGTCCTGCAGCAATTTCTAAAACAGCAGTTGTTGCAACAAATTGAAAATGACGAGGAGGAAGGCAGGCTTCCGCCTGGGCGGGCAGAGAAAATGAAAAGTGATTTAGATGAACATATCCAGAGGATAATTAATAGCAACGTGCCCGGTCATCATCATGCCCCGCCGCGGCGTGACAGGCCAGGTGAAGACGATCGTATTGATCGCCAAAGGTAGAAGGGGAACTAGACTGCACAATGCCACTATATCGGTAGTGCCTGAAGAAAGCGGGAAATCCGATGAAAATAGCTAATGTCTTTCTACTATATTGAATAGCAGCAAACGGCTGCCGGTATCTGTCGGCAGCCGTTTGCTGCATCTGGATCAATTAAAGTCGTTTTTTATTTATACCTATCTTTTTGTTAGCTGAAAGTACGGATAAAGGGTGAGACATAACGCTAACTATTTTGTGACTTTTGCAGCAATGCCTTTTTCATCGAATTCCATTTCGGTCCCAGCTTCAAAAGCTTTTGTCTCCACGCCACCAACATTGCCGATTAAAGAAGTCAAAAATGTACGCAGTTTAGTGGTTTTATTTAATGTCCCCTTGATGACCTCACCTTTATTGTTTAGTAAAATTGGCTCTCCGGCCTTGAATTCAATAAAGCCTGAACAGGCCATGCCATCAACGAAATTTTCGGTTAGAATTTGTGACCATCCCGCAGGGCGCAAATAGGTGTTAGTGGCCAAAGTACAAAGCGCTAACATTCCATTGTTATGAAAACTTATATCGCCCTTCGACACGGCTATATGATTTGTCGGGTTTAAGACGATGTTATGATCAGATCCTGTCAGTGTCCCTTTAATTGCTTCGCCACGATCATTGAATGTCACTTTTGTACCAGCTTTAAATGGAAGCAGCCTGTTTGTAGGTGTCTGTTCCTGGACATACATAATCATAGGAACCGCGTAGGTCATTGCTGTCGGTTTAATTGAATTCTGAATTAGGCCGGTTTCATACGGTAAATTGACATCGTCGGCTAAGATGCCTTCAAGTACTTCGCCGTACATATTAAGTATAACAACAGTCCCTTTTTTAAACTTCGGTATTTCAGACCAAGTGGCTGCTATAAATCCAGGCGGCATGATTTTGGTATCAGTGTCTAAACTCTTCGTAATCGGAGCAGCAGCAGCGTTGGAATTGCCGCATAAAAATAAAAAAGCAATCAGTAATATTCCGGTTAAAGTCTTTGGTAAACACAATTTCACCATGATTACCTCCTCTAATTTGACAATAATTTTGATTTTAGTTTACCATGGAATATTTTACAAGTCAAAACAGCTTTGTTTGCGAGGCTATTTTAATAGGCGTGTTTGAAGCTGGTTCCTGGCGCTGATTGCATCGCTTTGGCATAAGATGCAGTAAGTGGTGAAGGAGGTCACATATGCGAGGAGGCTGCGGTTGCTTTGGATTTGGCAATGATCTGGTCTGGCTGAGTTTTGTTGTTGCGGTATTACTGCTGCGACTTTGCAGTGGTTATTCCTGTCCTTCTTGGCGACTGAAATGAAGCTGTTTCATAATGGGCCCTGGTTGGCGCTTGCTGGCCGGGACTTTTGCTTTTTTGGCTGTTGGCTTATTTCTGGCATTACGTCTGCTCTTGCGCCGGCGTCGAAGCGGGTTGCTGCCGTGGCTGTACCTGTTCGGCGTTCCTGTAGGCGGGTATTTAGCCTGCCGGCTTGCTGGGTGACCAACGCTCAGGCACATGCGGCAATGGATGAGTGCTGGAGGGTGAACCTGTTCTATCTACTAAACATAAAATATAGCAAGGAGTGATTATTATGAATGAAGAGATCCAGAAAGCAAAAGACAAGGCTGATGAAACTAGCCAGAAAATTAATGATTGGGTAGATGAAGCGGCTGAAAAACACAATTTCCCAAAGTGGAAAGTCTGGGTGGGCATCGGTATTGCCGCGCTGGCTGTAGTCGGTGCTGTCAAAGTAATGGGCCTGCTGTAGTGGTAAAAGAGAAACAGGACGGCAAACCCTCCTGTTTCTCTTTGCTTTTTAAATTAATTTCCTGATTTTAGGAAACTATATACCGAAATTTTCTTGCTTGTCACATTTTTGTCAAATTTTCATGTTATTTTAAGTGCAATAAACAAAGAGGAGGTATGCTTTTTGAACAAGCTAACCAAGACCACAATTGTTTATTCGCTGGTAGGTCTGCTGCAAGTCGGCATAGGTGCTGCTGCGGCTCCGGCGGACCCGACTCCGGTTCCCGGAAATGAAAATCAACCCAGATACGAAGAGCGGGTTAAAGACCGCGAGCAACTCATTCAGGAAGAAAACAAACGGCATGAAGAAGAAATGAAACGCCGTCCCCATGAAAGTGATCAAGAATGGAAAGACCGTCAGGAACAAGAAATCTTACGCCATGAAAAAGCGTTAAGGGATATTGAGCAAGGCTTCCCTGCCAAACCGGATAATCAATAGTCTTAGATACCCGGCGGTCTGACCGCCGGGTATCTGTTATTATATAAGTCCCTCGCGTTAGACGCCGGGGGCTTATTTCCTGGTTGGATGTATTGATTCGGGCTTTCTGTTCTTCTAATGATGACGGGGGCCTTATTTCTTTTGTGCTTTAATTAGATCGGTAATGCCTGTTTCCTGTACAACTTTGCTGTATTTTTGATTTTCCTGAATCCATTTCATAGCTGTCTCCTGAGCGTCTAAGTAGTCAATTTGCTGGCCAAGACGAGCTGTGGTCGCCTTGAATTGTGATGACAAAATGATAGTTTTAAAATTTGCCGCCAATTTTTCTTTAATATTGCTTGGCAAGCCTTTTGGAGCAGCTATAGCATACCAGTAATCTGATACAATATCTAGGTCCTGCTCAAGGAATGTAGGAACATTTCCTAACACCGGATCATCAAGCCTCTTTTGGCCTGAAACAGCTAAAGCGCGTAATGTGCCAGTGCGCACATGCTCTTTAATTGCTGCTGGGCCAACAAATATTAGATGAACATGATCACCTAATAATGCCGCCGTGGTCTCGCCGCCGCCACGAAAAGGAACCTGTTCGAGTATTATGCCAGAGCTTTTCTTGAACATCTCGCCAACAATATGGGTAATCGAACCGATCCCACCGTGAGCAAATTTGAGTTTCCCGGGATGATTTTTTGCATAGACAATCAAATCATTCAAGTTACTCCATGGCTGACTGGACCGTATCGCTAGTACTGAAGGCACAGAAGCAAGTTGAATAATGGGCTCCAAGGCAGTGGGATAGTGATATTTGGACTGGCCATATAACGGATGCAGCACAATCTCAGGGCCGACAATTCCCAGTGTATATCCGTCAGCTGGCGATTCTGCCAGCTCGTTCCAGCCGATGGCGCCTGCGCCGCCGGTCCTGTTAATCACAGCTATCGGTTTCCCTAATTGGGCTGCCGTTGCCTTTTCCAGTTCGCGGGCAAGAAGATCCATACCGCCGCCAACACTGAATGGAACAATCATGGTAATTGTTTTTTGGGGATATTCGCTTTGGGGTGTTGCTGTGCTTGCTTTCATGCTTGCGCATCCTCCTGTCAACACAGTAATTGTTAAAAGCAGAGAGAGAATTAGTGTTGCGCGTTTCACCAGATCGCCTCCTGTTGCAACTTTTGTCTATGTTCAGCATAACATAGTGGAAAACATTGGACAATATTAAATAATTTTACAAATTTAGTGCTTAAACGACAAACTTGTCAGCTTTGTTTGGCAAGGAGGTTAGGCCAATAAGCTGACGGCGTACCTATTTCCTTGCCTGCTCATAGGATGGATTATCGACAGAAAATAGCGGACCCAGTGTATAAATGAACAAGTAAACCGGATATAGCGGAATTATGCAATGATTAATTGACACAGCACAGCCTGACTGATTTAATCAGCGATTGCTAAGGAGGGTAGAAGCATGAAGAAAGGTATCGATGTATCCAGGCACAACGGGGCCGTAGACTGGCAGGCAGTGGCCGCTGCCGGCATGGAATTTGCCATCATCCGTTGTTCTTACGGCCTGCAATCCAGAGATGAACTGTTTGCGCAAAATGTCGCCGGAGCCAAGGCTGCCGGGCTGAGGGTAGGAGCCTACCATTATTCTTATGCGTTGAACGTAGAGGATGCCGTTCGGGAAGCGGCTCATTGCCGGCAGGTCATAGACGATAGCGGACAACTGTTAGAACTGCCGGTATTTTTTGATATGGAAGATGCCGACGGCTATAAAAGCCGTAAGGGCTTTGTCTGTAATCCGGCAGAAATTACAGCTATGTGCAGGGCTTTTATCGGCAATATCGGTCTGGATTGCGGTATTTACGCGTCGCATTACTGGCTGAATGCGTATATTGATTGGCATGCCCTCGGCTGCGCCGTATGGAATGCGCAGTGGGGGCCAAAGGATGACATTAAGGGTTATCTATGGCAGTATACTGATCGGCTTGAAATCGGCGGCAAGTTATTTGACGGCAATATTCAATATCTGTAAGGGGGAAGGTAGCGTATGTTGAAGAGACAAATTGCGGACAGGTGGAGGTTTAGCGCCGGCATTTCCTCTCCCCGCTTTCCCGCTGGGGCAGTTGTTGCGTTTGTGAAGGAGATGGTGCAATGAGCAGGTCCGCGATAGCTCTCATCTGTATCGTCTGTCTGGCTGCCGGCGCTGCCGCCGGTGTCTACTGGCTGGCACCGGCACTGACACAGCATCACTACTCGGAGAAAGTGATCGAGCGGGAGGTTCCCCTTGTTAAGGAGGTCGTTAAAACCAACACAGTAACCCGGATCCAGTATGTGGCGAAGGAACCGGACCCGGATAGCGGCGAAATAGAAGAAACCGATGTGGAGGCAGTAATAGAGCAGCCGGCAGTCAATGTTAAATTGAACGGACAGCCGTATCAGTTTAACCTGCTGCAGGGGGAAGAACAGAAGTTTGACCAGGGCAAGATCAGCTTGCGGCAGAATAGCCAGGTCGATATTCAATTGTCTGTGGAACCGCAGATCATTGACAACACGAAGACTGGCGGTATTGACCTGTTTTTTGGCAAGTATTCCGGTATTACTCTTCAACACAAACGGATTGGCATCGATGCCGGTGTGGACCGGCATGGTGATCAGGATTACCGGCTCAGGTGGAAAGCGGTGCAGTGGTAGGATTGCCCCTGATTTCACCTTGCAGTTACCTGATTTGCCAGGCTCCTTCGCCTCGTGAGTGAAGAATCCTTGTAAATTTATCTCACTCTTTAAGTGACGCAAGCCGCCAGCAACCGCATATTATAATATGAAGACAAAAATTCGGAAAAGTGGTTTTATTCCGGGCCGTATTAAAGCGCTGATACGATGAGCAATTTGAAACTTGCGCTGCTGCGTATTGCAGCCGGTGCAGAGGCGATTGCGGTGACTGCCTAACGCCTAAGCAAAATTGAGGCTGCAAATGCAAAAGAGGCCTTACGCTTAAGCGCAAAGCCTCTTTTGCTATAGCTTGAACAGGGGGAAAGGCATAGCAATAATAAAAAAACAATCCGGATTTCGCTAATTGCGAAAACCGGATTCTTGGTCGGGGTGACAGGATTTGAACCTGCGACCTTTCGGTCCCGAACCGAACGCTCTACCAAGCTGAGCCACACCCCGCTGCTCACATTTATGTATTATACATAACTCTTTTCTAATTGTCAATATACAAACTGGAGATAAAACCGTATTTTTCCGCAGCCTGCAGCTGCTGAAATAAACTGTAGACAATGGGGTTAAATAGACAGGAATTTCCTGATCGACGGCGAACCTTTCCATGACGATCTATATTTGCGAGGTGGATTAATGAACAGGTGGCGCAGACGATTCTGTATCGGTGGAGTTGTAGTCCTGTTATGGCTGTCCTGCGTCTTTGCTGCGGCTCAGCCGTTGCTAAAGCAGGGGATGGAAGGCGAAGACGTCCGGCAAATGCAGTTGAGACTGCAGGAATTCGGCTATCTTGACACTGCCGTAAGCGGGCTCTTTGATGAACCGACATGGCGAAGCCTGATTCACTTTCAAATCGATAATGGCCTTGACGCTGACGGTATTTGCGGGGAGCAGACGCGAGCCGCCTTGCGTGAGGGCAAGACGATTGCCGGAAGCCGCGGCTTGCCCGGCAGTCGCCGCGCCGCCGAAATCGCCGCTATGGCCAGAGGCTTTTTAGGTGTTCCTTATGCCTGGGCCGGCGCTTCGCCGAATGGTTTTGATTGTTCCGGCTTCGTTTATTATTTATATCTAAAGGCCGGCGTGCAGCTGCCTCGTATGGCTGATGGCCAGTTCGCGGTGGGAACTCCTGTCAGCCGTGCTGAACTGCAGCCGGGTGATCTGGTTTTCTTTTCCACCTATGAGCCGGGTCCGTCCCACAGCGGTATCTATGCAGGCAATAATCTGTTTGTGCACGCCAGTTCCGGCGCCGGTGAAGTGACGATCACCTCCCTGGCAAAACCGTATTATGCGGAACGCTATCTCGGTGCCAGGCGGATATTGCGCTAGATAAGCACTGAATAATTCATACAGCGTAAGCTGGCGAAGTTTTTCCTGCCTGGCTGCGCCAGTAAAAATCCCCGTAACCAAAGCCGCAGCTGCGGCTTTGGTTACGGGGATTTAAGCTGGATGAGTTCAAGATTGGCGTCAAGCTTAATTTCAAATGTCCGGTCCCAGGGTAATTGAATGACAGGATCAATAGCGTTGATTAGAAACGGCTGTTCAAAGCCCGGCCAGCGGAATGGCCGGTTGAGTGCCTGACGCAGCAGAAGCCGGCTTCTTTCGTTCATTGCCCTGCGGATCAGGGCTTCTGTATTCGGCCTGTGCGACTGCAAATGGTAGGGATCGATGCCGGCGCGAAGCAGCTTCTTATCGATTTGGGGCTGGATACTTTTTAAATAATGCCAGTCATCAAGAACCCTGGCGGTTGTAAACGTAAGGTTATCATAATGGAGACGCAGGCTGGAGGCGCCTTCCTTCTGCCGGCCCGTGTATAGCGCGGCCTGGGTAACGGCTGTGCCGATGGCGTTGCTGGCTGTATTCCAGCCGGCGTAAGCCGTCAGGCGGTCAATGCTGATGCCGGCCTCAATGGCATAAGGCAGCAGCGTTTGACTGGCATAAAAGTTTTCCGCTAAATCGACAAGAGCGACAGAGCGGCCGCTGTCAAGTAAATGGCGCAATCGCCCGGCGGCGGCCTGCAGTTTGCCGGGCGTGCTGCTTTGGCGACCGATATGGACAAAGAGAATAAAATCAGCCTGTTGCTCAGTTGCTACCTCTGTCGCGTGCAGCAGCTGAATTTTTTCCGTAACGGTAGTTGCAACGCTGTGGGACATGAACGGCATAACAATATGAGGCGCATCGGCTGCGGAGTACTCCACATAGATGCGGACCGGCGGCTTGAGCGCATTGGCGAAGCGGCCGAGCATTGTCTGTGCGACTTCGTCGGCACCGCGTGTAAGCACCACCGTATCCGATAGTTTCGCAGAGTTGATAGCCGACTCCAGGCGGGCTTTGACCACGTTGGGCAGGCCGAAGTGGTAGCCGTCATCCTGGCCGATAACCAGCGCATCCAAAATGCCGTTTTTGGCTAGTTCGATCCAGGCGCGGTTAGCCTCCTCGTTGCGAGCGTAAAGCAGCCGGTATTCTTCGATAATGCGTGGCGGGATAATCGTTTCCAGTTCTGCCAGTTTTTTTATATCAAGCGGATTTTCAAACTGCAGTATTTGATCTTGCAGGATAGAGTATTTTTGCATCGCCCGCTGGTAATGCCTGTCCGGTGTATGGTCGGCGAGCAACAGCCGAGGTATAATATGAAATGAGTAAAGGCGAAGCCGGGGGTTTTCCCGCCGCAGATCAGTAAGGAGCTCTGCTACAGCCCTGATTTCCTGAGGGGTGGGAATGCGGCTGCGTGATGCCAGCAGCCCGCCTGATAGCAGCATGTCGGTGGAAATGATCATGGCATCGGCCTGGCTGGCGCTGCTCTTCAGCCAGCGGGCCAACGCCTTTCTGTCACCGGGATGTGTATAATTGTCCAGGTATTGCTCCGGTGGCAGCAGCAGCCGGATATTGGCGAGATTGCCTAACTGTTCGACCAGCTGGGTACAAGCGGGCCGGCTGTCAAGCGGCAGCAGAGCCAGCGTCTGCTGGTGGCGGCGCGGCGGCGGACTGACCGGAATTCCCTGCCGGAACCAGCCGAAGGCTTGTCCCGCGGTGACGGCGGCGCACGTCATGGCGGCAATGATAAACATGTAAACTCCGAAGCGTCGCAGCATATCCCATTCTCCTTGGTAAGCGTGATGTCAAACAGATGTACCGAATTCGACAAAAGCAATCGTTTTCCTTTTTTTCATATTGTCCGCTGCTATTATCGTTTTTAATACAGCTTTCGGCCTGGGCCTTGGCGTTACCTAAATATTTTGGCTGGATTCACAGCCTGTTTCAGCCTGTGTCGTTGCCGTCACGGTGCAGATTTACGATCTGCGCGGATCCTCGCCTTACAGTGCGAAAAAACCTTGCGAATTTATCGCAACCTTTAAGTGACGCAAAGTACTAGTTATGGTACAATAAGTACGGTTATAATGAGGAAGAGTGTTTTATGCGGATTATTACAGGCAGCGCTAAAGGCGCAAAACTGAAAACGCCCCGCGGCATGGCTGTTCGGCCCACCGCCGACCGGGTAAAAGAGTCTCTGTTTAATATTTTGGGATCACGTGTAGAGGCTGCGTCCGTTCTCGATTTATTTGCCGGTACCGGTAATCTGGGCCTGGAAGCCCTGAGCCGCGGCGCCGGTCATGCGACGTTTGTCGAACAGAGCATGGCCAGTATCGCGCTGATTCGCGACAATGCGGCTTTGACTAAATTGCAGGATCGGATTACAATTGTTAAGGCGAATGTATTGACGGCGCTGGAACGACTGGAAGGACAGTTTGATCTGGTCTTTTGTGATCCCCCCTATAACCGGGGCTTGGTTAACCAGGTTCTAACTAAGATCGACACAGCCTCGATCCTTGCCGACAACGCGCTGGTGGTTCTCGAACACTCCCAGCATGAGCAGGCGGCTAGCGGTTTGAACCAATTGCAGTTGGTCCGCCAGGAGCGATTCGGGGAGACCTGCGTTGGCTTCTGGAGAAAAATCGAATAACGGAGGGATATAGTGCGCATTGCAGTCTGCCCAGGCAGTTTTGATCCGGTTACCTGCGGCCACTTGGATATTTTCGAACGGGCCAGCAAAATGTTTGACGTGCTGATTGTCGCTGTTTTTCACAACCCCAATAAAAAGCCGTTGTTTACCATGGAGGAACGGGTAGATTTATTACAAGAAGCCACCCGGCATATCGACAATATTCGCGTTGACGGCTTTTCCGGCTTGCTGAACGAATATGTGCACAGTCAGAACAGTAACGTGATCGTACGGGGCTTGCGGGCACTGAGCGATTTTGAGTATGAGTTTCAACGGGCGTTGCTGATAAAAAGCGTCGATCCCCGTATGGAAACAGTATTCATGATGACCAGCAGCGATTATTCGTTCGTCAGCTCAAGCGGTATCAAGGAATTGGCCAAATTCGGCGGTGTGATTACCGGTTTGGTGCCCCGCTGTATCGAGGCCAGGGTTGTTGAGCGCATACGCGAACGTTAGAGTATTGGGAGAGGTGAACGATGTCAGTATATAAGATTTTGGATGATTTGGAAACCTTGCTGCAGGCTTCTACGCACATCCCGTTTTCTAACCGTCTTGTTGTCGAAGAGGACGAGTTGTGCCAGTTAATTGATGCGCTTCGCGAGGCTCTGCCTACGGAATTGATGGAGGCGAATCGTATCCTCAGTGAACGCAGCCGGATAATGGACGATGTGCAGAAAGAGGCACAGACCATTGTCGCAGAAGCGCAGACCTATGTGGGTAAATTGACTGAGGAAAACTCAATTACGCAGCAGGCGCAGGAGCAGTCAAACCAGATTATCGAGGAAGCGCGGGAAAGAGCCAAAGTCTATGAAGAGCAGGCGTTAGCCTATGCCCAGGAGGTCTTTTCCTATTTGGAAGCCAATTTGGAGAAAGTCACGGAAGCGGTCCGCGAGGGCCGGGAGCGCATGCGGCAAAAGTAAGCGCGGTTCATACACGGCCGTACCCCATGAGAGACTGTTATGCTTGGCGAGCCATCCGGCCGCTGCGTTCGGTCGCGCCTGGCGGTGCGGCCGTTTTATCTGACTGCGCGGCATTTGCTCCAGGCCAGCCGGCCAAGGCCAAACAATAGGCCGGTAATGGAGAGAACCGCCAGGAAGAGTACAAAATGAGCGCCAATTTGCTCCAGCCGGTCGATAAATGTGAAATTGCCCTGATACATACCGATATGTTGAAAAACAGGCATGGTAGAATCGCTGAAGGCCAACTGCTCCAGCTTCATCAGTCCCATGGTAATAATCGCAGCCAGTACGGCATGCAGCAGACGCCCCGCCATATATGGACGCATGCGGATGCCGGACTCAATGACAATGCTGGCTACCTGTCCGTGTACGCATAAGCCGCTCCAGGCGATAATCGCGCCCGCGATGGCAACCTTTTCGATCAGCGGGGCATCGGCCTGGCTCGCGGCCATTGCCCCCAAATCCAACTCGAAGAAGCCGCTGACCAGCGCCGGAGCCAGCGAGGTGCTGAAGCCGGTAATTTCCAGGAGGACGGTAAAGATACTGGTAAATATGTCGGTAAAGCCTGTGACCGAGAGGATTCGTAAAAATACGGAGAAGAGGATAATGAATCCGCCAATGAGCAGGATTGTGTTCATCGAAATTTTGACCGAGTCGCCCAGGAGCTGGCTGAGCGACCTGCCGTCTTCGCGTCTGGCCTTGACCATAGCCCGGAAGGCCCGCCGCGGAATTTGCGAGAGGGCTACGCCTTTAGCCTCGGCAGAATTGGGTTGGCTGCGTCCGTGAAACCGGAATAAAATCCCGACCAGGACGCTGGAAATATAGTGGGCAAGGGCTATAATCGCCCCCAGCTCCGGCCGGCCGAACATGCCGACAGCGACGGCGCCGAACATGAATAACGGGTCAGCGGTATTGGTAAACGACAGCAGCCGTTCCGCTTCAATAGCGGTGCATAAGCGGTTCTGACGGAAGCGGGCGGTAATAACGGCGTCCATGGGATAACCTGACGCCAGTCCCATGCTCATGGCAAAAGCGCCGGCCCCCGGAACATTGAACAGCGGGCGCATCATCGGTTCCAGAATGACGCCGATGAAGTGAACCGCCCCCAGTCCCATGAGAATTTCCGATAAAATAAAAAAAGGCAGCAAGGCTGGAAAGACGACGTTCCACCATAACTGCAGACCGGTCATCGCCGAGTCGAAAGCGTCTTTGGGGAACCGGACGGTAGCGACAGTGATAAAAATTACACTGATAGTGAGAAAACACAGGCCTAATCGGGAATAATACGAATGCGCTTTATGGCTGATTTTCATCAGTATCCTCCTCTGCTGTAGGACATGTATTCACAAGCACTTCTATACAAATGACAGTTCATATATATTGATGAAGCGGCTAGTTTATAACACTGATGAGGTGGAGAAATGCACGATAAGATTGTAGACCGTCCGAAAATCGGGTTGGTGCTGGGGTCGGGAGGCTTGCGCGGTCTGGCCCATGTCGGCGTAATGCGGGTGCTGGAGGAGGAGGGCATTCCCATTGACTGCGTCGCCGGCTGCAGTATTGGCAGCCTAATTGGCGCTTTGTATTGCGCCGGATTGTCTTTGGACAATATTGAAAAGCTTGCCAGGCATTTAAAGCGCCGGCATTGGCTGGATTTTGTCATTCCCAAGCTAGGCTTGTTTTCCGGCGAGCGGGTTTTGAGCATGATTCAAATCCTGACGCAAAAGAAAACCTTCGATCAGCTCCGCATACCACTTTCGATCGTGGCTACAGAACTTCACGAAGGCCGGGAAATTGTCTTTGATTCCGGCGAGGTTGCCGCCGCCGTCAGGGCCAGCGTTTCCGTGCCGGGAATCTTTATTCCGTTTGCACTTGATGATATGCTGCTGGTTGACGGGGCGGTGCTGAACCCGACGCCGATCGATGTGGCTCGCAGGATGGGGGCGGATGTCGTAATCGCTGTCGATCTGGCTCATGCCGGAACCGTCTGCTCAATCAGCAATATTTTTGATGTCATCATTCAGTCTATTGATATCATGGAACGGGAATTGATGAAAACGCGTGAAATGGTGTGCGATGTCATCATCCGGCCGGATATCGCTCACATATCGCCCAGTTCGTTTGAGCAAACGGAAGAATGTGTGGCTCTGGGAGCAGCGGCGGCGCGGGAAATGCTGCCGCAGATCCGTTCGCAGATCAGTTCCGCTGCTCAAGGTAAAGCGGCGACTGCCGGAAATCCCGCGCCCCTGAGCGTTGCCGCGGCGACGGCGCCGCCAACGCGTAAATGTCGCTAGCCAGCGTGTCGAACGCCAGCATGCGGGCGGCTAAAGAGGCGTCGGCTTGTCTGCTTCGCTCCCGGCTGTTGAGAGCGCGGGCGGTTTTGATAACCACCGGAATGGCGCTCCGCATATTGATCGCTTTCAGCAGCAGGCGGCCGGTGGCGTTAAACGCCAGCACCCGCGCGTATAGCGGGCCGCATTGATCAAACTGATCGGTCTGTCGGCGCGATAATCCCAGCAGCGAATAGATTAAAAGCCGTTGCAGGCGGGTCCGGGTATAGCGTTTGCTTTTGGTTGCGGCCAGCAGTTCTTCAAGCGTCGTCGCCGACAGCGCCGCCGCCGCCAGCCGGTGATGCAGGCCTTCCGCCATATCCGGCAGCGCCGCCAGTTCCTCCAGCCGGACAGTGCGCAGTTTGTAAAGCAGCGGCGCTGCGAGCGCCTCGTAAGTTACCGGACCGCTGCCGTCGGCGGTTCTTTGCCTGATCAGGCTCAGGCTTGAGGCCGGCAGGGCGAGCTGTAAAGCAGCTTCGGCGCCGTTTTGCAGCGCTTGCCTGATCGCGCTGGCGCTGGCAAAGGGCGAGGCGATTTCACTGTCGTGATAGCGCGAGTCTCTGCGTCCAATCACAACTGGCGCCAATTCCGGCGCGAAGCTGCTGATTGCCCGTAGATACTCCACCGCCAGAATATTATTTGGTTGTACGAGTATGGCGCTTTCCGCCCCGGCTGCAGCCAGGCAGTCCGTCAAAGCCGCAGCATAGGTCACGCCTGCGGCCAGGCGCGTTTGCAATGCCTCGCCCAGCTGATCGGTCCGGTAGGCAGCCGCCTGCCGTAAGGCGTCAAGGTCGGGCGTTTCGGCGCCAAAGGCGAGATGCGACACCACGCCCAGCGACTGCAGCAGCCGCACACCGGCGGTTGCAAAGTATTGAGCGCTGCGTACGGCGAATACCGTCGGCAGTTCCAGGACCAGGTCGACGCCGCCGTCGATTGCCATCGACGCCCGCGTCCATTTGTCGAATGCCGCCGGCTCGCCCCGCTGCGTGAACTGGCCGCTGATGACGGCGACGCAGCAGTCGCAGCCGGAACGTTGTTTGGCCTGGCTGACATGCCATAAATGGCCGTTATGGAAAGGATTGTATTCGGCGATTATGCCTACCGCTTTCATTTATTCACCTCGTGCAAGCAAGCTATAGTATCTGGTTTCGTGCGCGCCGTCCCGATTCCTGTGAGGGCAAAAGATTTTTTTGATATTTTGCGGATAGTGTGTCCAGGAGAAGGGAAAAAGTTAACGGTGTCGAAATTGATATTAATATTGACGGTCTAGTGGTCTGTCCACTGCTGATTTTAGGAGGCGTAATAACATGAAGGTTTTGGTTGTGAACTGTGGCAGTTCATCGCTTAAGTATCAACTGCTGGCGATGACGGATGAATCGGTTTTGGCAAAGGGCTTGGTTGAACGGATCGGCCTGGAAGGCTCAATTTTGACGCACCAGCCGACAGGGAAAGAAAAAGTGCCAATTAAAACAGAAATTCCCGATCATCGCAAAGCGATCGAATTGGTTCTGGCCGCGCTGGTTGATGCCGGACACGGTGTGTTGGCTAACCTAAGTGAAATTTCCGCTATCGGGCACCGGGTTGTGCACGGCGGTGAGGAGTTTGCCGATTCTGTGCTGATTACACCAGGGGTAATGGATGCGCTGAACCGCTGCATTGAAATGGCGCCGCTGCACAATCCGCCCAATATTTTCGGCATCCAGGCTTGTGAAAAGCTAATGCCGGGGGTGCCCCAGGTAGGGGTATTCGATACGGCGTTCCACCAAACAATGCCCAAGCACGCCTTCCTCTATGGCTTGCCGTATGAAGCCTATGAAAAGTACGGACTCCGCCGCTACGGATTCCATGGTACCTCGCATAAATATGTATCGCAGCGGGTCGCTGAAGAAATGGACGAGCATATGACCAATCTGCGAATTATTACCTGCCATTTAGGCAACGGCGCCAGCATTACCGCCGTGAAATACGGCCGTTCCATCGACACCAGCATGGGCTTTACGCCGCTGGAAGGCTTGGTAATGGGAACCCGTTCCGGCGAAATTGATCCGGCCATTATTCCGTTCCTGATGAAGAAGGAGGGGATGTCGCCGGAAGAGATTGACAGTTATCTCAACAAGCAGTCGGGTGTGCTCGGTATATCCGGCGTGTCAAGCGACTTCCGCGATATCGAAGACGCTTCCGATCATGGCAATGAGAGAGCCCAGCTGGCGCTTGACATTTTCTCCTATAAAGTCCGCAAATTTATCGGCAGCTATGCTGCCGCCATGGGCGGCGTCGACGCGATTGCCTTCACTGCCGGTTTGGGAGAAAACTCACCGTTTATGCGGGATAAAATCTGCAATGGTCTGGAGTTTTTGGGAACGCGGATTGATCCGGAGAAGAACAATGTGCGGGGCAAGGCGCAGGAAATCAGCGTAGACGGCGCCCGTGTCAAAATTTTTGTTATTCCTACTAACGAGGAACTGGTTATTGCCCGTGATACTAAGCTGATTTGTGCGCCGCTCCTCTAAACAGCCCCTGCATAGTTGTCAAGAAAGCCGAGGCATTCGCATGCTCCGGCTTTTCTTGACAAACAATAGCATGGTGGCTATAATTAATGAGGACTGAGGTGAAATCCTTGATTATTGACGTTTCTCGCGTTAAAAAGGATGTAGGCGCTGTTGCGGAGTATCGCTTTTCCGATGTGTCGCTTTCGACCGGTACTGTTACATACACTGACCTTGATGTCAGCGGTAAGGTCTTGAATAACGGCGCAGTTCTGGAAGTGGCGGGACGAATTATGGGGCAGGCCCGGTTTGTATGCGGCCGGTGTCTGGAATCCTACTTAGCCAAGGTCGAGATCCCGTTTCTGGCCGACTTTCGTGAAGGGTCGCCGGAACGAGACCCGGAAGCGGATGTGTCGTGGTATCAGGGAGATTGCATCAATATCACAGAGCCGGTACGGGAAGCATTGATTTTAGCCGAACCGTTTAAACCGATTTGCCGCCAAACCTGTCGGGGCCTTTGCCCTGTTTGCGGCAAAAATCTGAATATCGAGAGTTGCGCCTGCACGACTGAGACCATTAATCCGAAATTCGCCGTATTGCAGAAGCTGCTTGACGCGAATCAAGAACCCTAGAGTTAAGGAGGTGTAAGTAATGGCCGTTCCAAAGCGTAAAATGTCCAAATGCCGCCGTGATAAGCGTCGCGCAAACTGGAAACTGACTGTACCGGGATTAACGGAGTGCCCGCAATGCCATCAACTGAAAATGCCCCATCGGGTATGCTCAGAGTGTGGATATTACAATGGCAAGGAAATTGTCGCAGCCCAGTAAAAGAGAATAAAAATGTGCAGGGTGAGCAAGATACAATCGAAATTCGATGTACTTGCTCACTTTTTACTTGCATTAACAACCACATATGCTTTATACTAAGCCTGTTAACAGGTCTTATTACTTGCTGCTAATAGGTGATTGATGATGCGTACTCCCAAAAAAGTCAGACAGGCGATGCTGCAGGAAAAGCTGCGCGAAGGCTTGTTCTTGACCGATGAGGATCTGGCCGCGATGCTTGGCGTCAGCGTACAGACAATCCGGCTTGACAGGCTTGAGCTTGGCATTCCCGAATTGAGAGAACGCACCCGGCAGCTGGCGCATGAAGCGCAGGCGCAGATCCGGACGATTGCCAGCGGTGAGGTTATCGGTGAACTGATTGACCTGGAATTGGGGCAGGCGGCGATATCGCTGTTGAATGTTACGCCTGATATGGTCTTTGCAAGAACAAAAATCGCCAGGGGGCATTATTTATTCGCTCAGGCGAATTCCCTGGCTCTGGCCTTGATTGATGCGCCGACTGCGGTGACCGGAGTCGCTAACGTAAAGTTTAAAACGCCTGTATACATGGGGGCAAAACTGATTGCGAAAGCGGAAGTGGTCAAGGTACGCGGCAATAAATATTTTGTCTGGGTAAAAACCCGTATCGATTCACAGGAAGTCTTTCGCGCAAAGTTTATCCTGGTTTCGTTGAATCAGTGAAGGGAGAATGCGGATGAGGGTTGCTCTTGATGCAATGGGCGGTGATTTTGCCCCGCTTGAGACTGTTAACGGTGCAATTGAAGCCGTAAAAGAATTTTCCTGCGAGGTTGTCCTCGTTGGCGATAAAGAAAAAATTGAAGAAATACTGCATAAATATCCTGGATGGGAAAAACTGCCGATCACTGTTCATCATGCCAGTCAGACGATTGACATGCATGATCAGCCCGGCGTTGCGGTCAGACGTAAAAAAGACGCTTCGGTTGTGGTAGCGACACAACTGGTTAAGGAAGGAACGTGCGACGCTGTGATCGCCGCCGGCAGTACCGGCGCCGCTGTCGCCGCCGCTTTGTTCGGTCTTGGCCGGATCCAGGGCGTTGAACGGCCGACAATTGCCACGCCGATACCGAATTTAACAGGCACGACGATTTTGCTGGATTCCGGCGCCCATGTCGACAGCAAGCCGAAACATCTGGTGCAAAGCGCTGTTATGGGCTCGATATATGCAAAATATGTGATGGGGATTGCCAATCCCCGGGTAGGGCTTCTCAATATCGGCGAAGAGGAGACCAAGGGCAATGAACAGGCGCTGGCCACCTACCCGTTGCTGACACGGCTGCGGACGATTCAGTTTATCGGCAATGTGGAAGGTCGCGATATCCCCAAGGGCAGCGTCGATGTCGTCGTCTGTGATGGGTTTGTCGGTAATATTGTACTCAAGCTGGGTGAGGGACTGGCCGGCGCGATCATGCAATTGATCAAGGACGCGGTCAGCAAGAGCGGTATTCTGACAAAGCTGGCATCACTGATGGTATTGCCGGCCTTGCGGGATCTTAAAAAGAAACTTGACTACTCCGAATACGGCGGCGCTCCGCTGCTTGGCGTTAACGGCGGGTTTATCATTTGCCATGGCAGTTCGAAGGCAAAAGCGATTAAAAACGCGATCCGGGTCGCCAAGGAGTTCAGCGAGCAGCGGGTGCTTGAACATATTCGCGATAATATTGTACGGGAGGGGCTGGCAGACCATGACGAAGCTCAATAAGTCGGTTGGAATTATCGGCTTAGGCTCTTATGTACCGGAACATGTAGTAACAAATAAGGACTTGGAACAAACCGTCGATACCAGCGATCAGTGGATTGTGGATCGCACCGGAATTCGTGAACGCCGCATCGCCGATCCGGCTATGGCGACCTCCGATATGGCGGCAAAGGCAGCGGAGCGGGCGCTGCAGCATGCGGGACTGACGGCGGATGATCTGGATTTGATTATTGTTGCCACGGCCACGCCGGATATGGCCTTTCCCTCAACTGCCTGCATTGTTCAGGATAAGCTTAAGGCGGGTAAGGCGGCTGCGTTTGATTTATCCGCAGGCTGCTCCGGCTTTGCTTATGCCCTGGTTACAGGTGCTCAGTTTATTCAGACCGGTCTGTACCGCCATGTGCTGGTAATCGGAGCGGAGACGCTTTCCCGGATTTTGAACTGGAGTGACCGAAATACCTGCGTCCTGTTCGGTGATGGCGCCGGCGCTGCCGTATTGGGCGAGGTTCCGTCCGGGTACGGGCTGCTGAGCTCTCACCTCGGTTCTGACGGATCAGGCGCCGAACTGTTGATGCAGCCGGCAGGAGGGGCCCGGTTACCGGCTTCGCCGGAGACCGTTGAAGGCAAACTGCATTATTTGCAGATGAATGGCAACGAGGTCTTTAAATTTGCGATTAAAGTGATGGGTGAGGCCGCGGTCAGAGTGATTGAGGATGCCGGACTGACCACGGCGGATATTGATTTTATGATTCCGCATCAGGCAAATATCCGTATCATTCAGTCAGCTGCCAAACGCCTGAAATTGCCGATGGACAAGGTAATGGTCAATGTTGACCGTTATGGTAATACGTCGGCCGCCACGATTCCAATTGCTTTGGAAGAAGCGTTGCAGTCGGGAAAAATCAAGCATGGCGATAACATCGTCCTGGTCGGCTTTGGTGCCGGCCTGACATGGGCATCTGCTGTGATAAAATGGTACAAGGGAGAAAATGCGCTTGGATAAGACCCTGTGTGAATTATTATCTATTCAATATCCGATTATTCAGGGAGGCATGGCCTGGGTGGCGACAGCCGAACTGGCGGCCGCGGTTTCCAACGCAGGCGGACTGGGGGTAATTGGCGCTGCCAATATGCCGCCCGATGTTTTGCGCTCGGAAATCAGGAAAGCAAAAGCGTTGACGCAGAAGCCCTTTGGTGTCAATATTATGCTGATGTCGCCATATGTCAGCGAGGTCATGCAAGTCGTGATTGATGAAAAAATTGCGGTGGTCACAACCGGTGCCGGCAATCCTGGCGAATATATCCCGGCGTTGAAGGCGATCGGAGCCAAGGTGATTCCCGTGGTTGCATCGGTGGCGCTGGCTGTCAGGCTGGAGCGGACCGGTGTGGACGCGATTATTGCCGAAGGCTTGGAAAGCGGCGGTCACGTCGGGCAGGTTACAACCATGGTACTGGTGCCGCAGGTTGTTGACGCCGTCAAGATACCGGTTATTGCCGCCGGCGGTATTGCTGATGCCCGCGGCGTTGTCGCCGCTTTTGCGCTGGGGGCCAAAGGCGTTCAGATTGGTACCCGCTTTGTCGCCTCGGCTGAGTGCATTGCGCACGATAATTATAAACAGGCTATTTTAAAGGCAAAAGACCGCTCCACTGTGCTTACCGGCATATCGACAGGCCATCCGGTGCGGGTGATTGAAAATAAGCTGGCACGGGACTTTTTGGCCCTGGAGCGCCGTGGCGCTTCGGTTGAAGAGTTTGGCAATTTGGGAGCGGGAAAACTGCGGGCGGCAGCCTGTGAGGGTGATGTCACCAATGGGTCGGTGATGGTCGGCCAGATTTCCGGTCTGATTCAGGAGGTCAAGACGGTCCGCGAAATCATTCAGGATATTGTGGGCGGTATTCCCGGGGTATTGGCAGACGTAAGCTGTGACCTGACAGATAAACGCTAAAAGGGGGAGAACGGCATGAGTAAAATTGCATTTGTCTTTCCTGGACAGGGATCGCAGTCAGTTGGCATGGGCAGGGAGTTTTATGAGCAGTATCCGGTCGTAAAAGAGATTTTCGCGGCTGCCGATGCGGCGCTGGGTTTTTCGATTACCCAGCTTTGCTTTGAGGGACCGGAGGAGGAATTGCGCAAGACCTATAATACCCAGCCGGCGATTCTAACGATGAGTGTGGCTTGCTATGAAGTTCTTAAGCAGGCGGGCATCCGGCCGGATGTGGTTGCAGGACATAGCCTGGGGGAATATTCGGCGCTTGTTGCCGCCGGTGTATTAGATTTTGCCGATGCGGTTAGACTGGTAAGAAAACGGGGCCAGTTCATGCAGGAGGCCGTACCGCTGGGGCAAGGCAGTATGGCTGCCGTTATGGGAGCCGAACGGCAGCTGGTTATCGATCTCTGCCGGCAGGCGGAGTCTGAGAAGGGGCCGGTTCAGGCTGTAAACTTCAACTGCCCCGGCCAAATTGTCATTGCCGGCAGAACAGAGGCGGTTGACCGCGCGATTGAACTGCTAAAAGCGGCCGGTGCCAAGCGTGCCGTCCTGCTGCCTGTCAGCGCACCGTTTCACAGTACGCTGATGCAGCCCGCCGCCGCCAGGCTGGCCGATGAACTGGCGGCAGTCACTCTGCGCGACGCGGCAATTCCGGTCGTGGCAAATGTTAATGCCGAGGCGCTCAGCAAAGCCGCTGATATTGTGCCTTCACTGGTGTCTCAGGCTGCCAGCCCGGTTCTGTGGGAAGATTGTGTCGCCAAAATTGCCGCTATGGGCTGCTCGGTCTTCGTCGAGGCAGGGCCTGGTAAAGTTCTGACCGGTTTTACGAAGAAAATTGCTAAAGATGCAGTTGGTCTGAATGTCGAGGATATTGCATCACTCGAAAAAACTCTTGATTATTTCAAGGAGGTTCGCTAAAATGCTTTTAGGCAATAAAGTTGCTTTGGTTACAGGGGCCTCCCGCGGTATTGGACGTGCGGTTGCGCTGGCGCTGGCCAAGGCTGGCGCGAAAGTCGTTGTCAATTATGCCGGCAATGCCCAAGCGGCAGCTGACACGGTGGAAGCGATAACGGCTTTTGGCGGCGAAGCCATTGCCGTCCAGGCTGATGTGGCTCAGGCTGATGCGGTTGAGACGCTGATTAAACAGGCATTAGACGCTTATGGCCGTATTGATATACTGGTTAACAACGCCGGCATTACCCGCGATAATCTCTTGCTGCGGATGAAAGAAGACGACTGGGACGCTGTTATGAATACAAATCTTAAAGGCATCTTTCATTGCACAAAGCAAGTTTCCCGTATTATGATCAAACAAAAAAGCGGAAAAATTATCAATATGACTTCTGTAGTCGGGGTCATGGGCAATGCCGGCCAGTCTAATTACGCCGCAGCCAAGGCCGGTGTCATTGGTTTTACCAAATCGATGGCGAAGGAGCTCGCCGCCCGCGGGATTACCGTCAACGCAATTGCTCCCGGCTTTATCGCCACTGATATGACGGCGGTGCTGCCGGATCAGGTCAAGGCGGGGATGGCTGACAACATCCCGCTGGCACGAATGGGCCAGCCGGAAGAGGTGGCGGCCGCAGCTGTATTCCTGGCATCGGATTCTGCCGATTACATCACCGGACAGACCTTGCATGTCGATGGTGGAATGGTCATGTAACAGTTGACAGATGACATCAACTCTTGGAAGGAGGTGAAATGAACATGACGACTTTTGATAAAGTAAAAGAAATCGTTGTGGAACAACTGGGTGTAGACGAAGCCGATGTGGCGATCGAATCCACGTTTATCGACGACCTTGGCGCTGATTCCCTGGATATCGTTGAGCTGATTATGGCTTTTGAAGAGGAATTCAACATTGAGATTCCTGATGAGGCGGCCGAGAAGATTAAGACCGTAAAAGATGCAGTTGACTACATAGACAAAGAAAAACAAGGTTAACTCATACCTGTGTGATTAAGAAAGTCCCGTGGCGTTGGTTCGCGGGACTTTCTTAAAGGGTATTGTATTGATTGGAGGAGTTACTCTTTGAAACTTCCAGAACTACGGATTGGACATCTTGTCGCCAAAGTCCCGATCGTGCAGGGAGGGATGGCTGTCCGCCTCTCGACTGCGCGCTTGGCATCCGCGGTGGCGGAGGAAGGCGGCATTGGCTTGATCGCGGCTTCCGGCATGGCTCTTGACGAATTGCGGCATGAGATTCGTTTGGCCCGTTCATTGACCAAAGGAATTATCGGCATTAACGCAATGGTGGCTGCGAGGCAGTTTGTCGATTTGGTGAAGACAGCAATTGATGAAGGTATTGATCTGGTCGTGGCAGGGGCTGGCTTCTCACGGGATATGTTTGGGTTGGGAAAAGAGTCCGGAACTCCGATTGTTCCGATTGTTTCCAGTGTCAAATTGGCGAAAATATCGCAGATGCTCGGTGCTGCCGCCGTTGTTGTGGAAGGCAAAGAGGCGGGCGGCCATCTTGGTACTGACCGTTCCATGCGAGAAATTGTACCGGAAATTTGTAAAGCGGTGACAATTCCTGTTATTGGTGCCGGCGGCGTACTGTCGGGCAGGGATGTCGTCGAAACGTTGCGACTTGGCGCCAGCGGCGTACAAATGGGGACCCGGTTCGCTGCCAGTGTCGAATCAAACGCCGGACCTGCGTTGAAACAATTTTATCTTAAAGCAAAGCCGGAAGATGTCGTCTTGATCAAGAGCCCTGTCGGGCTGCCCGGCCGCGCCGTAAAGAATCCATTTGCTGCGAAAATCCTTGAAGGTACTGCGCCTACGCCTCAGACCTGTGACGCCTGCCTGAAACACTGCGAGAAGAATTTCTGCATCATTAAAGCGCTGATCCGCGCACAGCAGGGCGATGTGGAGTCGGGGCTGGTGTTTACCGGCGAGTACATTCATAAAATAGATGAAATCTTGCCTGTGAAGGAAATATTTGCGCGTCTTATTCAAGAAGCTGAACAGATAGAATAAATGCGAGGTGGGACTTTTGAAAAAACGTGTTGTCATAACTGGTCTCGGAGCGGTAACCCCGCTCGGCATCGGAGCGGACATATTCTGGAAGGCGCTTTTGGCCGGCAAGTCGGGCATCACCCGCATCAGCCGCTTTGACGCTTCTGAATACGCTACGCAGATCGCCGGTGAAGTCAAAGAGTTTGACCCCAGTCTGTATATTGATAAAAAAGAAGCAAAGCGTATGGATCGCTGCACGCAGTTTGCGATTGCGGCTTCGAAGATGGCATTAGACGATTCCGGTCTCAACCTTGAACAAGAGGATCTGGGGCGCATCGGTACCATTGTCGGCACCGGTATTGGCGGTATGGACACCCTGCATGACCAGTATAAAACCCTGTTTGAAAAGGGACCTGGCCGCATCAGCCCGTTCTTTGTGCCAATGATGATCGCCAATATGCCTGCTGGCCAGACCTCGATCACCTTTGGTCTGCAAGGGCCCTGCACCTGTGTTGTTACAGCCTGCGCCACCGGTACAAATTCGATCGGTGACGCGTTTAAAAGCATTCAGCGCGGTGATGCCGATGTCATGGTTGCCGGCGGCACGGAGGCGGCAGTATCGCCGGCGGCGGTAGCCGGCTTCTGCGCGATGAAAGCGATGTCAACCCGCAATGATGAACCGGAAAAGGCGTCGCGTCCGTTTGATAAGGACCGTGCCGGCTTTGTTATGGGCGAAGGAGCGGGCGTGGTTATTCTGGAATCGCTCGAACACGCTTTGGCTCGCGGTGCCAGGATTTATGCCGAAATTGCCGGCTATGGCAGCAATGCTGACGCCTTTCACATTACCGCGCCTGCTCCCGAGGGGGCACAGGCGGCAAAGTGCATGGCAATGGCGATCAATGACGCCGGACTTAAGCCGGAAGACGTCGACTATATTAACGCGCACGGTACCTCGACGCCGCTTAACGACAAAAATGAAACACTGGCAATTAAATCGCTGTTTGGCGGGCATTCCAGGCAGTTGGCGGTCAGTTCGATTAAATCAATGACCGGTCATTTGCTGGGCGCCGCCGGCGGGGTAGAAGCGGTAGCCACCGTTTTAAGCATTGTCAATGAAATCATGCCGCCGACGATCAATTATGACACCCCCGATCCGGAACTGGACCTGGATTATGTACCTAACCAGGCCAGGGAAAAGAAAATCCGGGTAGCGCTGTCCAATTCATTTGGTTTTGGCGGTCACAATGCCACCATTCTGATTAAGAAATACGAGGCCTGAATGCATCATGCTGGATGATCGCCGCAAGCTTGCTCTGCTTAAGCTGAGCAAGCGACTGGAAGTCGGATTTGTTAATTTGGATCTGCTGCATCAGGCTCTGATCCATACCTCTTATGTTAATGAGTCGAAGAAATGCCGCTACGGCGACAACGAGCGGCTGGAGTTTTTAGGCGACGCGGTGCTGGATGTTGTAATCAGTGACTACCTGTTTCGCCGCTTCCCCGGCATGCCGGAGGGGGATTTGACGAAAGCCAGGGCCACGCTTGTCTGTGAGCATACGCTGGCGCCGCAGGCCGCGGCGCTCGGCCTTGGCCGGCATTTGCTGCTGGGGCGGGGCGAGGACGCTTCCGGCGGACGGGAGCGTCCGTCGATTCTGGCTGATGCGTTTGAAGCCGTTATTGGCGCTGTCTATATTGATGGCGGATTTGCGGCAGCGCAGGAATTTATTCTGCGTCAGTTTGCCGGCCAGCTCCGTGAAATTGACAGCGGCCATTATAATCATGATTTCAAGACCTTGCTGCAGGAAAACGTACAGCGTCATAACGCCGGCAAAGTCCATTATGAGTTGATTGCCGCCCAGGGGCCGGATCATGATAAGCATTTCCAGGTTTCCGTATGGATCAATGAGACGATGATGGGGCTTGGCGCCGGCAAGACAAAGAAGGAAGCGGAGCAGCATGCCGCCAGGCAGGCGCTGGAAAAATTAGTGGTTAAGTAGCGAGAGACTTGGGAAACCAGGTCTCTTTCTGTAAATATAAAGGACGATGTGGATTGTGAAATCATTTATTATTCCGCTGTTTATTCCGCATGAGGGCTGTCCGCACCAATGCGTTTTTTGCAATCAGACCAATATTACCGGCCAGACTAAGCCGGTTGCCGCTGCCGCGGTAGCGGCAACAATTGCGGCCGGGCTGGATCGACTGACCCAGAAGCGCCGGGTAGAGGTCGCCTTCTACGGCGGCAGCTTTACCGCCCTGCCATTATCCCTGCAGGCAAAACTGCTGCAGCCGGCTTATCTGGCTCTGCAGTCAGGCCGGGTTGACGGCATTCGTTTGTCAACCCGGCCTGACTGCCTGTCGGGGGGTGTTCTTGATTTGCTGCGACGGTTTGGCGTAGCTACTGTCGAAATTGGTGTTCAGTCTTTTGATGATGCCGTATTAAGACAATCAGGGCGCGGACACAGCGCCGCTGATGCGGCAGCGGCGCTGGCCAGTCTGCACGCCGCCGGCTTCTCTACTGTGGCGCAGCTGATGATCGGCCTGCCTGGCGAGTCCTGGGACAGTCTGCTGGCGACCGCGGCCGCGCTTGAACGGATACGGCCGCAGGCGGTGAGGATTTATCCGACACTGGTGTTGGCTGATACACCCCTGGCAGCTCTTTACCGTAGCGGTGACTACCGGCCGCTGTCGATGGAGGAGGCTGTGGCCAAGGCGGCGTTCCTAAAATGGCAGGCCGAGCGCCTCGGAATTACTGTTATTCGAACCGGCCTGCAGGCTACCGATGAATTGGATCAGGCGGGAACGATTCTGGCAGGGCCGTACCATCCGGCTTTTGGTGAAATGGTCGCCAGCCATCTTTTTTATTTAATGGCGGCAAGGGTATTTGAACTGGCGGTACAGGACTGCCAGCAAGCAATTTTTTATCACCATCCGAAGGACCACTCCAAACTGCGCGGACTGGGCGGCGCTAACCTCCGCCGCTGGCAGCGTGAGTATGGTATCCGTGTCAGCTGCCGTTCCGATGCCGCAATCGCTGCGGGCGAATTGTTAATTGATTATAATGGTGTCAAATATCAGACCCGGCCGTCTGTTTTATCCGAGGTTTAGCCGGCGGGCAGGAATTATCAGGAAATGGTGGGAATATGTATTGGTATATGGCTCTGACATCAAAGGAGGTTAATGTGATGGAAATGCTTAAAGTGTCTGCACAATCTAATCCTAAATCCGTAGCTGGGGCGCTGGCTGCCGTATTGCGCGAAAAGGGGTCTGCCGAGCTGCAGGCGGTAGGAGCGGGCGCAGTCAACCAGTCCATCAAAGCCATTGCTATTGCCCGCGGATTCGTCGCTCCCAACGGCATTGACCTTGTAACCATACCCGCCTTTAGCGAAATAACGATCGATGGGGAAGAGCGGACCTCGATTCGATTTATTGTAGAGCCCCGATAACCGGTTTGGCTGGATAAGGCCGTTCGCTTGCGACTGGCATAGCCCGGGCGCATGACGGACGGCTTATTTGCTTTTTTGCCGACTGTCAAAAATCTTCATGATTGTTTCC
The DNA here is from genome assembly GCA_900542835.1 of uncultured Pelosinus sp. Lineage (GTDB taxonomy): Bacteria > Bacillota > Negativicutes > Sporomusales > Acetonemataceae > Anaerosporomusa. The sequence continues at coordinate 29,810 of UQPB01000003.1, forward strand.
GGCAGCGGCACGTGGTAAAATTTTGTTGTTCAGGACATGTTAAGTGAGGTGAGCTATTTGCTGCTGCGCAGGTTTGAAGCATACGGGTTTAAATCCTTCGCCGACAAAGTCGAACTGGAGTTTGGCAGCGGCGTAACTGCCATCGTCGGTCCGAACGGCTCGGGCAAAAGTAATATATCGGATGCAATCCGCTGGGTTCTGGGCGAACAAAATGTCCGCAATCTACGCGGCGCCAAAACAGAGGATATTATTTTTGCCGGCAGTTCCGAACGGCGGCCGCTGAATGTGGCGGAAGTATCGCTGATTTTTGATAACAGCGACAACCGGATACCACTCGATTTTAATGAGGTCATCATCACCAGACGGGTATACCGTTCCGGGGAGAGCGAATATCTAATTAATAAGACGGCATGCCGTCTGAAGGATATTCATGAAATTCTTACCGATATTGGCCTGGGACGGGAATCAATGGCTGTAATCAGTCAGAGCAAGGTTGATGAGGTGTTGAATTCCCGGCCGGAGGAACGGCGCCTGCTATTCGAAGATGCGGCCGGAATTACTAAGTATAGACTGCGCAAACGGGATGCGCTTCGCAAGCTGGAGGACACCGAGACCAATCTCGTACGGGTGGCGGATATCATGGCCGAGTTGGAGTCGCAGTTAGGGCCGATGGCCGAAAGCGCCGCCCGCACCGAGCAATATAATCAATATCTGGCTGAATTGACTGCCTGCCAGGTGTCGCTGTTGCTGAATAAGCTTGACCGCGCCCAGTCAATGCTTGGCGATATCAGCCAGGAGCAAGTGGCAATCAACGATCAGTTTGCCGCTGAGTCGGCGCAGCTGGCGACCAGCGAAGCGGCTGGCGAGCAGTTGACACAGGCGCTTTCCGGTCTGGAGCAGCAATTGCAGGCAGAGGGGGAAGCAGCCGCGACAACCGCTGCCGAGCTGGAGAAAACCGACAACCGGATTGCTGTGCTGCGGGAGCGTTCTGAGCAAAAACGGCTGGCCGCCGAGCGGGTAGAGCAGGATGTAGCTCAATTGTCGGACAAGCTTGGCAGGGCGACCCAGGAGCAAACCGATGCCGAGGAACAACTGCAGCTCAAGCGGCGGCAGGCGGCGGCAGCGGCGGCGGCGGTGCGGCAGGCGGAAGAATTGCTGACAGCCGCGCTGGCTCACATTGCCGAGAAAGAGGAGAAAATAGTAACCGCTAACGACGCGGTTTTCGCCGGACTGCAGGAACTGAGCGGACAGCGGAACCTGCGTGTCAATCTGGAGCGGGACCTTAGCCGCCTGCAGTCCCGCTGCCAGCAGCTGGCAAGCGAAGAACAGGAGTTCGCGGCCAAATTGCTGACGGCAGAGGAAGAGAGCCGCCGGCTGACGGCGGAGCAGGCCGATCGGGCCGCGAGTCAGGAAGAACTGCAGCGGGAAACCGAATCACAGCTTGAGCGGCGCAAGCAAGCTGCGGCTCAAAGCGGCGCCGTCCGCTCCGAGCTCGCCGACACGGCCGCGGCCATTGGCGAGCGGCAGTCGCGGTTGTCGGCCTTGCTGCATATGCAGCGGGATCTGGAGGGCTTTAATCGCGGCAGCAAAGCGGTATTGAACAGCCGGGAACCCTGGAAGAGCGGTGTCTGCGGCGCCGTTGCCCAGCTTATTGAAGTACCGTCAGCCTACCTTACGGCGATAGAAATCGCCCTTGGCGGTGCAATGCAGGATATTGTCACTGAGGATGAAGCAACAGTACGGGCTGCTATCGCTAGCCTAAAACGGCAAAATGCCGGCAGGGTAACGTTTCTGCCGCTTAGCAACGTTAGTCCCCGCCCGCTGCGCGAGGCGGAGCAGCGGGCGGCCAGAGCGCCAGGGGCGATTGGCCTGGCAGCTGATCTGATCCGGTGTGAAGAGCGCTTCCGGCCCATTATCCGGCATCTTTTGGGGCGGGTGGTCATTGCCGAGAATTTGGAGCAGGCACTACGGCTTGCCCGTCAGTTTCAGTTTTCGTTGAAGATTGTTACCCTGGATGGGGAACTGCTCAATCCCGGCGGGGCGATTACCGGCGGCAGCATAACGCGGCGGGAAAGCTCCTATCTGGGGCGCAGCGGTGAAATTCAGGCGCTGCAGCAGACAATAGCATCGTACAAGCAGCGTCAGCAGCAATTGGAAACCTCGTTGGCGGAGCTTGCTGTCAGTGAAAATGCTGTTAACCAGACACTGGAGCGGCTGGCCGCCAGCCGCCAGGAAATCAGCCTGCGGCAAGCCCAGCTTACGGCTTACCGCGAACAGGCCACAGCCGAGACGGCGAGATTGTCGGCAGCGCTGCAAACGATCGCGGCAGAGACGGGGCAGTGCCAAGACGAGCAGCAGCAGCTGCAGCTAAAGCTGCAGAACACCGATTTGCTGATTGAGCGGCTGGAAGCAGCTAATGCTGCCAGTAAGCAAGCTGTCGGCAGTGAGCAGACAGAACTGCGGAGTTTGCAGCAGCAGCGTGATGTGCTGGTTGCCGCGGCTACCGATCAAAAAGTTGCCCTTGGCGCTGTTCGCCAGGAAATGCTGTCGCTGGAGCAAGCGGTTCTAACCCGGCAGGAGGACAGGCGTGAGCTTGAAACCAGCCTGCTGGCACTTGCCGCCGAACGCACGGAGGTCCTGCAGGTGATTGCGCAGGCGGAACAGGAATTCAGTCAACTGACGCAGTTGCGGCAGCGACTGACTGAGACCAAACAACTGGCGGACCAGTCCCGGGTCGGCTTGCTGGAGCAGAAGGCTGGCCTGCTGGCCCGTCTGCAGCAGGCGGAACGCGAAGGCAGGGAACTGCGGCGCCGGGTAGCTGCACTGGAGTCGCGGCTGCATGAGCTGCAGTTAATGCAAACACGGTATGAGATGGAAGCTGCCGGCGCACTGGGGCAATTGCAGGATCAATACGGCCTGGCCCTGGCCGCGGCCAGAGAGCTGCAGCGTTCTGACCCGCCGCCGGCGCTGCTGTCGCAGGTGAAAAAGCTTGAACAGGATATTGCCGCGCTGGGAGCGGTGAATCCGGCGGCGATTGACGAATATGGACGGGCCAAAGATCGCTATGGCTTTCTTGACTCGCAATACCGCGATCTGGTTACCGCCAAGGAGCAGCTGGCGACAATTATCAGCGACATTGACGCGACGATGTCTAAACGGTTCCTGGCTGCGTTGGAAGCGATTAATAACCATTTTGGTGAGATCTTTCCCCGCTTGTTCGGCGGCGGAAAAGCTAAAATTGAGCTTAGCGTCCCCTGTGATACACTGGGATCAGGCATTGAAATTTTTGTGCAGCCGCCAGGCAAAAAGCAGCAGAACCTTTCGCTGCTATCCGGCGGGGAGCGGGCTTTGACGGTTATTGCGCTGTTGTTTTCCCTGCTGGCCTACCGACCATCGCCGTTTTCGGTTGTGGATGAAATCGACGCGGCCCTGGATGAAGCCAATGTGCAGCGGTTTAGTGAGTTTTTACGGGAATTCTCCCGGCAAACCCAATTTATTGTGGTAACACATCGCAAAGGAACGATGGAAGTCGCCGACGTCATGCATGGTGTGACCATGGAAGATTCAGGCGTATCCCGCATTGTTTCCGTGCGGTTTATGGAAAAAGCGGGTTAACCGCAGAGGAGGATCGGTAATGAGTTTTTTTGACAAGCTGAAAGTCGGGCTGGAAAAAACGCGCAAAGGCCTGACGGAAAATATTGAACGTCTGGTTGGCGGCTACGCAAAGATTGACGATGAGTTTCTCGACGATCTGGAGGCCATTTTATTGGCCGCCGATATTGGCGTTAAGACAACGGCGCAGCTGATGCAGGCAATTAAGGCGGGAATCAAAAGCAAAGAAATTGCCGCACCGGAGGAACTAAAGCCGTTTTTGGCCCGTCAGATAACGGACATGCTCTGCAGCGGCACGACCGAAGCGCCGCTGCGGTCTCCCGGGGTTCCCTATGTCATCATGGTCGTAGGCGTGAACGGCGTGGGCAAAACCACAACAATCGGCAAGCTGGGCAGTTTTTTTGCTCAGCACGGCCAGAAGGTTATTCTGGCGGCAGGCGACACCTTTCGGGCGGCGGCGATTGAACAGTTGGAAGTATGGGGAAGCCGTTCCGGCCTGGAGGTGGTTAAGCAGGCGGAGAATTCCGACCCGGCAGCAGTGGCTTTTGACGCCTGCCAGGCAGCTAAGGCCCGGCAGGCCGATTTCCTCATTATCGACACGGCTGGCAGATTGCATACCAAGTCCAATCTGATGGAAGAATTAAAGAAGGTCGAACGGGTCGTCTCCCGGGAAATCGCTGCCGCGCCGCAGGAGATTCTATTGGTGCTTGACGCGACGACAGGGCAAAATGCCGTCAATCAGGCAAAGCTGTTCAGCCAGGTGGTGCGGGTAACCGGCGTGGTACTGACAAAATTAGATGGGACGGCCAAGGGCGGCGTTGTTATTGCGATCAGGCAGGAACTGGGGATTCCCATCCGCTGGGTGGGAGTTGGCGAAGGGGTTGATGATTTACGCCCGTTTGATCCCGAAGATTTTGCCAATGCTTTATTTGCTGTCAAGTAAAAACACTTGACACTGTTCCGGTATTATCGTATACTGCAAGAGTTGAAACTTATCGTGAGTGTGGTTTGATGCTGGAAAAGATGCTATGGATCGGCCGGCTGTTTGATTATTACGGCGGCTTGCTAACCCCCCGGCAGCAGAATTGTGTCCGGATGCATTATCTGGAGGACTTGTCACTGGGAGAAATTGCCGATGAATTTGGTGTTTCCCGCCAGGCAGTCCATGATATATTGAACCGAGCCGTACAAACGCTCGAAGCCTATGAAAAAAAGCTGGGATTGGTGGCGAGGCGCAAGCGGGAACAGGAACTGCTGCGGCAGATTCTCGCGGCGCTTGACAGCCTGCCGGCCGCCTGCAGCCAGCAGCCCCGGCTTCTGGCTGCCCAGGCTGCGATACGTTCGCTGCTGGCGGAAGAAAGGATGGCAGAGTAATGGTTTTCGAAGGACTTGCCGATAAATTGCAGTCGACCTTTAAAAAACTGCGTGGCCGCGGCAAATTATCTGAGGCTGACGTAAATGACGCCATGCGCGAAGTCCGGCTGGCCTTGCTGGAAGCCGATGTAAATTTCAAAGTCGTAAAGGATTTTGTGGCTAAGGTCAAGGAACGCTCCGTCGGGATCGAAGTCATGTCCAGCCTGACGCCGGCGCAGCATGTGGTTAAAATTGTTAATGAAGAGTTAACCGCTTTGATGGGTGGCACGCAGAGCCGGATCATGATTGCCTCACGGCCGCCAACCGTGATTATGCTGGTGGGCCTGCAGGGAGCGGGCAAGACAACAACGGCCGGCAAACTGGCCCATATGCTGATCAAGCAGAATAAACGGCCGCTGCTGGTCGCGGCGGATATTTACCGTCCGGCCGCCATCAAACAGCTGCAGGTTGTTGGTGAAAAGCTGTCGACGCCGGTATTCTCGCTGGGGGATCAGGAAAGCCCGGTTACGATTGCCAAAAGAGGCGTTGAGCATGCTGTCAGCATGGGCAGGGATGTTGTGATTATCGATACCGCCGGCCGGCTGCACATTAACGATGAATTGATGGACGAACTGGTGGCGATCAAGCAGCAGGCCAAACCGCATGAGATTCTGCTGGTTGTTGATGCTATGACCGGCCAGGACGCGGTTTCGGTTGCCGAAACCTTTAACGGCCGACTGGGACTTGACGGGGTAATCTTAACCAAGCTTGACGGCGACGCCCGCGGCGGTGCGGCTTTATCGGTCAAAGCGGTTACCGGCTGCCCGATTAAATTCATCGGCATGGGTGAAAAATCGGAAGCGCTTGAGCCGTTTCATCCCGACCGCATGGCTTCCCGTATTTTGGGCATGGGCGATGTCCTGAGTCTGATCGAAAAAGCCCAGTCTGCCGTTGATTTGGAAAAAGCGCGGGAAATGGAAGAAAAGCTGCGTAAGGACTCGTTTACACTTGACGACTTTCTGGAGCAGCTGCAGCAGGTGAAGAAGCTCGGCTCGATCGAGCAGATTCTCGGCATGATTCCCGGTATGGGCGGATTGAGCAAGAAGCTTGAGGGGGCGCAGCTGGACGGCAAAGAGTTAGCGCGCGTCGAAGCGATTATTCGCTCCATGACCCGCAAGGAACGCCGCGACCCCAGCATTATTAACGGCAGCCGCCGCAAACGCATCGCGCTGGGCAGCGGCTCCAAGGTTCAGGATGTAAACCGTCTGCTGAAACAATACGTGGAAGCAAGAAAGATGATGAAACGGCTGCAGGAGATGCAAAAGGGCGGCAAGAAGATGAGCGGGTTCCGCCTGCCATTTATGAAATAGTGATTTTGCCGGAGTTTTGCAGCAGCAACGGGCAGCAGTTGCAAACAGATATTTGACAGAAGCTAAGTAGATTCGATAAAGGAGGTGAATAGCATGGCAGTAAAAATCCGTCTGATGCGCATGGGCGCGAAAAAGAATCCGTTCTACCGCGTGGTTGTTGCCGATTCCCGTTCGCCGCGGGATGGCCGCTTCATCGAAAACCTGGGCAACTATGATTCGACTAAAGCACCTGCGGTCATCAATATTGATGAAGAAAAGGCCATTGAGTGGCTGCAAAAAGGCGCACAACCAACCGACACTGTAAAATCCCTTTTCAGCCAGATTGGCGTAATGAAAAAATGGGATGAAGTTAAGCGCACTAAAAAGGAAGCGTGATGCTAGTGAAAGAGCTGGTTGAAGTCATCGCTAAAGCACTGGTTAAAAATCCCGACGATGTGACTGTTCTGACCAATGACGAGGAAGATGTCACTGTTTATGAATTGCGTGTGGCGTCTGAGGATATGGGCAAGGTGATTGGCAAACAGGGCCGTATCGCCAAAGCGATACGGACTGTTGTAAAAGCCGCCGCTACCCGTGAAAACAAAAAAGCCACTGTGGAAATTGTTTAGGGGGGAACCGGTATGGAAAACGTTACCTTAATTTGTCCGATTACCGTCAAAGCCAAGGTCACCGAAGGATTGAAAAAGCAGCTGGCTGCAGAAATTCAGGACGCGATTCGCAAAACCGACATGGAATTGCAGCAGATTGAATTTCATGCCAAGCGGATTATGGCCGAGCAGGTGAAGCAGGATATTCAGGGGTTGACTGCCGTGCGCCAGCAAGTCGATGCCGAGAAGCAAAAGCGGCTGGACTTTAAAAGCCATATGCATGAAAAACTGAAAGAAACCGCTCAGCTCGAGCTCGGTTCAGAAATCGTTCAGGGAAATGTGGAACGGGTTCTGACCGTATCGATGGGTGACAACCTGCATCAGATGATGGCCTCCGAGATTTTAATCGAGGACGGCAAGATCATCGCTTTCCGCAGCTAATGCAGCCGGATCTGATTATTATTGGTAAGATTGTTGCCCCGCACGGTGTGCGGGGTGACGTTCGTGTTAATCCCCTGACTGATTTTCCCGAGCGGTTTTTAACGATGAAGCAGGTGCTGGCCGGTGAGCAGCTGCTGCCGCTTGAAAGCGCCAAAATGCATAAGCAGTTCCTGCTATTGAAGTTTGGCGGCCGCGACGACCGTAACGCGGTTGAGGAACTGCGCGGCCGGTTGTTGTATGTGCCGCGCAGCGAGACTGTGCCGCTGCCGGCCGGCGAGTATTACATTTTTGACCTCATCGGCATGGATGTCTATACAACTGACGGCAGGGCGATCGGCAAGGTGGCGGAAGTGCTGGCAACCGGCAGCAATGACGTGTATGTTGTTGAGCGGCCGAGTGGCCGCCCGCTGCTGGTGCCGGCGTTGAAAACGATCGTCGCCGAACTGGATACCGCCGCCAAGCGTATGGTTATCGCCGATCCGCAAGTGTGGGATGCCGATGAAGATTGATGTGGTTTCACTTTTTCCCGACATGTTTGAAGGTCCGTTCGGGCATAGTATTTTAAAGCGCGCCCGCGATGCGGGCCTGCTTGAGATTGCAATTACCAATCCGCGCCAGTTCGCGACTGACAAGCATAAAATCGTTGATGATTCACCTTTTGGCGGCGGTTCGGGCATGGTGATGAAGCCTGATCCATTATTTTACGCGGTGGAGCATTGCAAGCAGCAGTCGGCGGCGGTCAGCCGCCGGATTGTACTGACTTCGCCTGCCGGTACTCCCTTTACCCAGCAGAAGGCTAAAGAACTGGCGCAGTTTGGGCAGCTTATCCTTGTCTGCGGCCATTATGAAGGCATTGACGACCGGATCAGGGAGCATGTGATTGACGAGTGCATTTCCATTGGCGACTATGTCCTGACTGGCGGCGAGCTGCCGGCGATGGTGATTGTCGACGCAGTGGCGCGGATGCTTCCCGGGGTTCTGGGATCGGCAGATGCCGCCGAGCAGGATTCTTTTTATCACGGACTGCTTGAATATCCCCACTATACCCGGCCGCGCGAATTCAACGGCTGGGCGGTACCGGAGGTGCTGCTCTCCGGCGATCATGCCCAAATCGAACGCTGGCGGCGCAAGCAATCGCTGCGGATTACACTGCAATGCCGGCCGGATCTGTTGGCGGATAGAGAATTATCGAAAGAAGATGCTAGGCTGATGGCAGAAATACTGTCAGAAGGCAGCGGGAACTGAGAATGAGTCTGCTTTATTTGGGGCTGGTGCACCATCCCATCTATAATAAGAATAGTGAAATTGTCGCAACTGCCGTGACCAATTTTGATATCCATGACATTGCCCGGGCATCCCGTACTTACGGCGTCCGCCGCTATTTTATCATTCATCCGCTGGACAGCCAGCTGGAGCTTGTTGATGAGGTGCTCGGTTATTGGCGACAGGGCTATGGCGCCGCTTATAATCCAGACCGTTGCGATGCCCTGTCTGTCGTGCAGACTGCCCGTTCCATTGCTGAATGCACGAAACTGATTGAGCAGGAACATGGCAAGAGCCCTTACGTAGTGACCACCGATGCCCGCCAGTTTGCCAACAGTATTTCTTACCGGGCACTGCGGGCAAAGCTTGAGACACAAGCGCGGCCCTGTCTGCTGCTGTTCGGGACAGGCTGGGGGATTGAGCGCACGGTGATGGAGCAGTTTGATTATATCCTGGAGCCGGTTCTTGGCAGCGGCGACTATAATCATTTATCCGTCAGATCGGCCGTTTCGATTATTCTTGACCGGCTTGCCGGCGAAGCCTGGTGGCAAAGACAAGAATAGCTTGCTTTTAGGGCGGCCGGTATGGTACAATTTCTAGCGTGTAACACAGGTGGTCCGCTGTCCTTTCCGGGGCATGAACATCTGATAAGGAGGAAGAAAGAATGAATATTATTTCTGTATTGGAGCGCGAGCAGCTCCGCAATGACATCCCTACGTTCCGCCCCGGCGACACTGTAAAGGTCTACGTAAAAGTCGTCGAAGGCAGCCGTGAGCGGATCCAGGCGTTTGAAGGCGTTGTCCTCACCCGCAAAGGCGGCGGCCTGCGCGAGAATTTCACTGTCCGCCGCATTTCTTATAATGTCGGCGTTGAACGTACCTTCCCGGTACATTCGCCGCGTATTGACAAAATCGAGGTGCTGCGCCGCGGTATTGTCCGCCGCGCTAAGCTGTACTACCTGCGTAACCTCACGGGTAAGGCAGCCCGCATCAAAGAAAAACGGTAAGGAACAGGGACTGCTTGCAGTCCCTTCACTTATTGAGGAGGCAGAATTGTGGGCAAGTCAAGTTTTTACAATGAAATCAAAGACTGGGCCGTTTCCATTCTGATCGCTGTCGTATTGGCTTTCTTTATCCGCTCCTTTATTGTCGAGCTGTATATGGTGGAGGGACCGTCAATGCGCCCGACTTTGATCAGCGGCGAACGGCTGGTTGTCAATAAATTTATTTACCGCTTCAAAGCGCCGCAGCGGGATGAGGTTGTCGTATTCCGTTATCCCCGCGATCCCAGCCGCGATTTTATCAAGCGGGTCATCGGCGTTCCCGGCGATACCATTGAGGTCAAAGACGGACATGTTATCCGTAACGGACAGACGCTGGACGAACCCTATATCCTGGAGCGTATCCGCGGCAGCTATGCGGCCGCGAAAGTTCCCGAAGGTCATATTTTCGCCATGGGGGATAACCGCAATAATTCGGAAGACAGCCGTTTTAAGGACGTCGGCTTTGTTCCCTATGAGCTGATTAAAGGCAAGGCAATGGTTATCTTCTGGCCGTTGGATCATTTAAAGTCGCTGCCTTAACCCGGACGCCGCTGCAAGGAGTGTGAAGTATGCCGCAACAGCATATACATTGGTTTCCCGGCCATATGGCCAAAGCACGGCGCGTTATCGGCGAACATTTGAAATTAGTGGATGTCGTTGTTGAGCTAGTGGACGCGCGAATTCCAGTGAGCAGTTCCAATCCGATGATTGATGAGATCGCCGCAGGCAAACCGCGCATTATTGCCCTGAATAAGGCTGATCTGGCGGAACCGCAGTGGACTAAACGCTGGATTGGTTATTATGCCGCTGCAGGCTTTACTGCCGTTGCTCTGGAGGCGGCTTCCGGTAAGGGCCTCAAGCCGTTAACCGCTTTGATCGAGAACGCCGCCGCGCCAGTGCTCGCGCGACTTGCCGCCAAGGGCATCCGGCCACGGCCGGTACGGGCGATGATTTTGGGCATTCCCAATGTCGGCAAGTCTTCGCTGATCAACCGCCTGCTGGGGACGGCCACAGTCCGTACCGGCGACCGGCCGGGCGTGACCAGAGGGCAGCAGTGGATAAAAATCGGCCGCAATCTGGAGCTGCTTGATACGCCGGGTGTCTTATGGCCCAAGATGGATGATCAGGAAGTTGCGTTTAAACTGGCAGTTACGGGGGCTGTTCCGGACGAGGTTTATGATCGCGAACAAGTCGTTAATAAGCTGTTAACGCTGCTTCGCAGCTATTATGGGTCTATGCTGACCGAACGCTATCAATTACCGCTTCTAGATGCGGATAACGCGGTACTGTTGGCCGATATCGGCCGGCGCCGCGGCTGTCTCCGCGGTGGTGGCGGTGTGGACTTTGACAAGGCGGGACGGATTCTGCTGACTGAGTTCCGTTCCAGCAAGCTGGGAAGGGTGACACTGGATCAGCCGGCTGAAGGCAATACAGAATAGGTTGGCTCCGGCCGGCCTTTTTTTATTGACGGCGGCAGGTGTTTGCCGTTTAGCGGCAGAATAAGTCAGAAAAGAGTATAAAGAGGGGCTGGCGTAAAAGCCGGGAATGCCGGAGGCGTTCGTGGAATCGTTCCCTGCTTACGTTTGCAACACCCCCGGGACCGGAGAGAAAAAGGATGAATATCACTGACTTGAAAATCACGGAAATCAGTGCGCTGCTGCGGCAGCGTGAATTGCCGCAGCAGCTTATTGACAGTCTGAGCGGCGACCGGCGCTCAACCGTGCGCCGCCTGCTCGACGCCTGGCTGCGGCAGCGGCAGCGCCGGCAGCAGGAGGATCAGCGGCTGCAGGCGCTGTATCGCTATGAAGCCAGCTATTACCAACAGAAATTGAACCTGGTCGCAGGCGTTGACGAAGCCGGCAGGGGTCCTTTGGCTGGACCGGTGGTTGTAGCTGCCGTCATCCTGCCGGAGAATGCTTATCTGCCCGGATTGAACGATTCCAAGCAACTGTCGGCTGCACAGCGGGAGGTGCTGTATGACCGCGTCAGGCAAACGGCGCTGGCGGTTTGCTGGCAGGCTGTTGATGTCGATATCATTGATACCATTAATATCTATCAAGCTACTGTTAAAGGCATGTACCAGGCTGTTGCCGGTTTGGAGCCCGGGCCGCAGGCGGTTTTGATCGACGCCGTCAAACTGCAGGGACTGACCGTTCCCTGGCAGGCGATTGTCGGCGGCGACGCACTCAGTGCTTCAATCGCCGCTGCCTCGGTGATCGCCAAGGTTGAGCGGGACCGGATCATGACGGAGCTGGGCAGCCGCTATCCCGGCTATGGCTTTGAAAAGCACAAAGGCTACGCCACCAAAGAGCACCTGGCTGCTCTGCAGGATCTGGGACCGTCGCCGGCGCACCGGCGCAGTTTTGAACCCGTTAAGTCAGGAGGCGGTTTGTTTGGATTTGAAAACAATTATAGCCGGCCTGCCGCAACTTAATGCCACCGGAGCCAGGCTGACTACAGGCGCTATGCCGCAGCCTGCGCCGCAGACAGGCGCTGTTTTGACAATTGATATCATCGCTTCCCTGTTAAACGGCTTGTTTGATAAAGCCGCCGCAGGACTGGTTCAGCAGGAGAAGCTGCTGCAATCGCTGCCGCCGGCGGTCAGGGATGCCGCCAGGCAAATTCTCGTGCAAACCCTGCCGGATAAAACGCTGCTGGGTGACGGGATGGCTGCCTTATTGCAGTCACGGCGAAATAGTGTCGATGAACTGCTGCAACTGGCTAACCAATTACAGGCGGCCGCTTCCCGCCCGACACAGGAGCAACCGGCAGCTGCTTCTAAGCCGGCTGCCGGCCAACCGGTTCAGACGCCTGATCAGGCGCAAGCGGACGCGACCGCGCAGCCACGTTCGCTTGCGCGCGGCTCTCAGCCAGAGACGCCGGTGCCACTGACCAGTCCCCGATCAGCTGTCACTGCGACACCTTTGCCCGCAGCCAGGACAGAAGCGCTGTCCACGCCCCAGCCCCAACCCCAGTCCCAGTCCCAGCCGGTTGCCTTGCAGCTGCCACAGCTGGCAGCTGCGGCTAAGCAACTGGGGTTACCCGGGGTAGCGCGGTTGTGGCAAGTGGCTGATAACGCCGAAGCCCTGGAGACGATTGCCCAAGCCGTTAAACAGGCCGCCGCAGCCCCCGGAACCCGGCCGGATACGGCTGGAACGCAGGTAGAGGCACCGGAGACGGCTGGCACACGACCAGCGGCAGCGGATCCCGCGCTCCTGCAGCTCAAAAATGAGCTGCAGGTCGCGCTCAAACAGTTCCGGCAGCAGTCGGCAGTGCTTTTGGCCCAGCTGCCAGAGAACGAAGCCGATCCGGCTGTGCTGCAGCAACTGCGCGGCCAGATCCTGTCCGCGATGCCGGAACTGCTGCGGCAGGCGGCTCAACTGCTGGTACCAGCCGGCAATGACCGGCAAGTGCCCTCCCAGCCCGCTCAGTCCCAGGCCAGTCTGGCGGCAGAGCAGCGGCCGGCAGGGCGGACTGAGACGCAACCGTCTGACCCGCTGGCGGAACTAAGCCGTCCGCAGTCTGCGGGATCGCGGCCGATGGCCGCTCCGGAACTGCCGCAGCGGCCGCCTGACAGGGAACTGACGGCATTGATCGCCAAGGCCGCGCCGGAACAGCTTGAGCACAGCGCCGCGACGGTCAGGCAACTGGCTGAAGCGGTCAGCCGGGCCTTTCAGACGACCAGTGACGAGCAGGGAAAGGCGGCGTTGTTCAGCCTGCAGCTGCCGTTTAACGCGGATCCGGCCCGGCTGCAGCCGTTGCATATTCACATTTATCATGAAAAGGAACGCGAGAAAGACGGCGGCTGGGAACGGGATACCTGGATCCGGGTTACCGTACAGCCTGAACATACCGGCCAGGTGGATACCGTATTTCATTTCTATGGAGAAAACATTCTCGACATTAAAGTCGTGTTTGCCAATAAAGAGGCTTCGCTGCTGTTTACCGAATCGGTGCCGGCGATCCGCGACGCTTGCGGGAAATTTCCGTTCCTGCTGGGCGATATCAGTGTAATCTGAGAGGGGAAGACGGATGCGTGAGGAAAAAGCGCCGAGACCGCAGGCGGTAGCAATCTCTTATGACCGTGAGACCGACTCGGCTCCTAAAGTCGTCGCCAAGGGAGCAGGAGCGGTTGCGGAGCAGATCATTGCCCGGGCCATGGAGCATGCCGTTCCGGTCTATAAAAATCAAACCCTGGCGGGCATGCTGATGGCGGTTGAACTGGACCGGGAAATTCCGCCGGAACTCTATCAGACAATGGCGGAGGTTCTTGCCCATATCTACCGTCTGGATCAGGCTCTGGGGCAAAGAAAGCCCTAGCCGGATGCTGCGGCGGGGACAGGAGGGCGAGCAGGTGGCGGCGGCCTATCTGACTGCCCGAGGATTCCGGATTTTGGCGCGGAATTATCGGACCCGCGCCGGCGAAATTGATATTATCGCCCAAACCGGTCAGGTAATTGTCTTTGTGGAGGTAAAAACCCGCAGCAGTGTTGATTTCGGCACTCCGGCCGCTTTTGTCACCTATGGCAAACGGCAAAAGCTGCTGAAGACGGCACTCTGTTATTTACATAGCCGCGGCGCCGATGATTCTCCCGCCCGCTTTGACGTGGTGGAGGTGCTGCCGGCTGCAGGAGGGCTGGCGGTAGCCAGCCATATCATCAACGCTTTTGGCAGGGAATGAGCGCAGGAACCGGCGGTTCCTCAACTGTCTGCTGCCTGCGCTGGGGCGGGGAGGCTTGCGAGATGTTTGCCAAGATCTGTGGAGCTACGACACTGGGACTGAACGGCATTTTGATTACTGTTGAGGTGGATATTGCCAACGGTCTGCCTGCCTTTGAGATTGTCGGCCTGCCGGAAACGGCGGTGAAGGAGTCGCGGGAGCGGGTAAGGGCGGCAATAAAGAACAGCGGTTACGAGTTTCCGGCCAAGCGAATTACGATCAATCTGGCGCCGGCGGACCTGCGTAAGGATGGTTCCGGTCTGGACCTGCCAATCGCCATGGGCATACTGGCGGCCAGCGGCTTTATTGACCGCGAGGCTTGCGCCTCCAGCCTGCTTATTGGCGAGCTGTCGCTAGAGGGAAAGCTTCGCGGCGTTTCCGGCATATTGCCGATTGCCGCTCAGGCTGTGCAGCAGGGCTTTGCCTCGATCCTGCTGGCACCGGCGAATGCCGCTGAGGCTCTGCTGGTCGGCAAACTGGCTGTGTATACAGCCGTCACCCTGGAGGAAGCGGTACTGCACGCTGCCGGCCGGCGGCCGCTGCCCTGCGCGCAGATGCCGGCCGCGGAGCCGCAGCCGCAGCCAACGGAGGAAGATTTTGCCGATATTCAGGGCCAGACTGTTGCCAAGCGGGCGGTGGAAATTGCCGCCGCCGGCGGCCACAACGCGCTCATGGTCGGTCCTCCCGGCTCCGGTAAAACCATGCTGGCCCGGCGGCTGCCGTCGATTCTGCCGCGTTTGACCGACGAGGAGGCACTGGAAGTCAGCAAGATTTACAGCGTTGTCGGCCAGTTCAATCAAGGGGCTTCCGGCCTGATATACAGCCGTCCGTTCCGCAATCCGCATCATACCATTTCTGATGCCGGCATGGTGGGGGGAGGCAGAATCCCGCGCCCGGGCGAGGTGACACTGAGTCATCACGGCGTTCTGTTTCTGGACGAGCTGCCGGAATTTCCCCGTCAGGTACTGGAGGTGCTGCGGCAGCCGCTGGAGGATGGCCAGGTCAATATTGCCCGCGTCAACGCCTCTCTTACCTATCCGGCCCGGTTCATGCTCATTGCCTCGATGAACCCCTGTCCGTGCGGCTGGCTGGGTGACGGGCTGCATGATTGTGTCTGCACGCCGGCGGATATCAGGCGCTATGTGAAAAAAATATCGGGACCGCTGCTGGATCGCATCGATCTGCATGTCCATGTTCCCCGGCTTGAGTATCAGGATATTGTCAGCAGCCGGCCGCAGGAAAAATCGGCCAGTATCCGTGAGCGGGTGGAGGCGGCCCGGGCGCGTCAGCGTGAGCGGCTTCGTTGTTTTGGCTTGTTTGCCAATTCGCAGATGAAGCACAAGCATATCAAGCAGACCTGTCCGTTGACGCCGCAGGCCCAGGCGCTGCTGCAGCAGGCGTTCGCCAAATTGAATCTGAGCGCCCGGGGCTATGACCGGATCATTAAAGTCGCCAGAACCATTGCTGATCTTGACGGCGAGATCGCGATTGCAGACAGGCATGTTGCCGAAGCGGTGCAGTATCGCAGTCAGTTGCAAGGGTTATGCTAAATGATAACAGCTACAGATGGAGTGAAGATATGAAGCCGACAATGCCCAGAGTTATTGTTATTGACAGCGATGAAACCGCGGTCCGCCAGCTTCGGCAACTGGACTGCGATCCGCGGGGAATCGCCATTATGGCGGCCAAAGCCGTGTTTAAGGCGGTAAAAATCGAATCCGTGCCTGCGAAAGCGGCAAATCTGCTCAAACAGACCTTTTTGGCCAAGGGCGGCGAGGTAGCGGTGGCTCGGGGCACAGCCGATCTCAGTATCGAGTATACGGACGTATTGATTATGGCCACACTAAAGCAATACCGTCTGGCTTTACAGCAGCTTAAGCTGCAGCCGTGGGGCCTGCCGGATCTGGCCGCGCGGATTGACGCCGCCCTGCAGGCGGCTGCGGTATTTCCGGCGCGGCATTATCAATGGGGAGAACGCTCATTGTCGATCCGCCCCGGCCGCACGCTGGTCATGGGCATCCTGAACGTGACGCCTGATTCGTTTTCCGACGGCGGCAAGTACCATAATCCGGACGCGGCTGTCCGGCAGGCGCAAATTATGGCCGAGCAGGGAGCGGATATCATCGATATCGGCGCTGAGTCGACCCGTCCCGGTGCGCAGCCTGTTGACGAGCAGGAGGAATTAACGAGACTGCTGCCGGTTTTGGAAGCTGTGCTGCGGCAGACGGAGCTGCCGGTTTCCATCGATACCTATAAGCCGGCCGTGGCCAGGGCGGCGCTGGCTGCCGGTGCCCATATCCTCAATGATATCTGGGGGCTGCATCGTCCCGGCATGGCCGAAGCCGCCGCCGCCTACGCAGCGCCGGTCATTGTCATGCATAACCGTACGGATACGGTTTATCAGCAGGATATGTTGGCGGAGATGATTGCCTTTTTGCAAACCGGTCTGGAAAACGGCCTGCAGGCCGGTATTCCATTTAAAAAGTTTATTATTGATCCCGGCATTGGCTTTGGCAAAACCTCGCTGCAAAATCTGGAGGTCATGGCCAGGCTGAGCGAATTGAAGGTATTGGGCTGTCCGATCCTGCTGGCTGCATCCCGCAAGCGGTTTATTGGCGAGGCTCTGGGGGGGCTGCCGCCGCACGAACGGCTGGAGGGAACCGCGGCGACGGCTGCCTGGGGCATCATGCAGGGGGCAAATATTGTCCGGGTGCACGATGTGAGGGAAATTTCCCGGCTGACCCGCATGATGGATGCGATGACAAGGAGCGATGCTCATGAATGATACGATTACGCTAGCGAATATGATTTTTTTTGGCCGTCATGGCGTTTATTCCCATGAACAGGAGCATGGACAGCGTTTTGAGGTCGATGTGGAAATGACCGCAGCGCTTGATCTGGCTGCTCACAGCGACAATCTGGAGGCGACAGTCGATTATACCGCCGTCTATGCCGCCATTAAACACATTGTCGAACAGGAGCACTATCGGCTGATTGAAGCGATGAGCGGGCGGATTGCCGATTGTGTCCTGCAATTTCCGCTTGTTACCGGGGTGACTGTGCGCGTTCGCAAGCCGGCCGCTCCGCTGCCGGGCGCATTTGATTTTGTCCAGGTGGCATTAACGAGGCGAAAATGATTTATCTGGGACTGGGATCAAATATTGGCGACAGGGAAGCCTATCTGCGTCGGGCGGTATGCCTGCTGCGCACTTGCCCCGGCATTCGCGTCAGCGCCTGTTCCTCGATCTATGAGACAGAGCCGTTTGGTTATACCGATCAGGCCGCTTTTCTCAACGCCGTTGCCGCTGTTGAAACGGAATTGACGCCACGGCAGCTGCTGACAGCCTGTCTGGAAACAGAGCGGCGTTTGGGGCGGAAGCGGTCGCTTCGCTGGGGGCCGCGTACGATTGATATTGATATCCTGCTGTTTGATGAACTGACGGTTTGTGAGCCGGACCTGGTGATTCCGCATTCCTATCTGCATCTGCGCCCGTTTGTACTGGTGCCGTTAGCTGAACTGACAGGGGACCTCCCGGTGTTAAACGGACTCACGGCGGCTGCCCTGCTGGCACAATGTGAGCCGGCAGCAGTCCGGTTTTATCAGCGTTTTGACTGTGACGGGGGTGAACCGGGGTGAAGGTGATGATTATCAGCGCCCCGGTCGGCTCGGGACATATCAGGGCCGGCCAGGCGATTGGGGCTGCACTGCAGGCGGCTGATCCGCAGGTGCGAATCGATTATGCCGATGTATTTGCGTTTTTTCCAGCTGTTATTGGCGGCAGCATTTTGACCGTGTATCTGAAAGTATTGGCCGTTTTTCCCCAGGCCTACGCCGCTGCCTATGGCTGGGGCAACAGCAGCAGCCTGGCGCTATGGGGAAGAACCCTGATCAGCCGCTTTCTCGCCGGACAAATGTCGCGCTATATTCAGTCGTTTCAGCCGGACGCAATCGTTTGTACTCATGCTACTCCGGCAGGTCTGGTGGCTGATCTGCTGCGACGCCGAAAAATTGCCGTACCGGCAGTGGCTGTCGTTACCGATTATGTCGCGCACCGCCTGTGGCTGTATCCGGAGATCACCCATTATTGCGTAGCCAATGAGACGTTGCAACAGGAACTGGCTGACGCCGGCATCGCGCCAGCTAAAAGCAGTGCCAGCGGCATTCCCGTGTCCACCGCCTTCGCCGCTGCATCCGCCGGCCGTTCCGGCAAGCTTGCGCCAGCCATTCTGATCATGGGCGGCGGCGCTGGCCTGCTGCCGATGGAGGAAATTGTCGCCTCGCTTAACTCACTGCCGGAACCGGTTTCAATCCTGGCGGTATGCGGTCGCAACCGCAAACTGTATGACCGGCTTTCGCGGCAGGCGGCGACAAGCCGTCAACGCCTGCTGGTTTACGGCTTTGTCGAGCAGGTTGACGAGTTGATGCAAGCCGCCGATTTGTTGATCACCAAGCCGGGCGGGCTGACCTGCGCCGAAGCCCTCTGCTGCGGGTTGCCGTTGCTGCTTTACCGTCCGATACCGGGGCAGGAAACAGAGAATGCCAAGCGACTGGTG
Organism: uncultured Pelosinus sp.; assembly: GCA_900542835.1. Lineage (GTDB taxonomy): Bacteria > Bacillota > Negativicutes > Sporomusales > Acetonemataceae > Anaerosporomusa. Next base: position 48,752 of record UQPB01000003.1, read on the forward strand.
CAACAGGGCGTTGCGGTGCAGGCTGATACAGCGGCACAGCTGGCAGCATTGGCCGCTAACCTGCTGTCTGATCGGGAAAACCTGACAAAAATGAGCCGTAAGGCCTATGGCGCCGCCAAGCCGGCTGCCGCGGCGGCCATAGCTCAGCTAATTCGCCGTCTGGTTGTGAAATAATTCGCAGCCAGGATTTTTTTTACACGAATTCCTTGACCTATATTTTACAGATAGTTATAATAAATTATCGTAAATCCTGTCGGCAGCAGCCGTATTGATCGGAGGAGCGATGGAAACTGCTTATCTTGCCGCATTACTTACGGTTCAGGGAATAGGCCAGGAACGGGTCAGAGCCTTAGTTCGCTACTTTGGCAGCGCCCGCGCCGGCTGGCTTGCCGACAGCTCCGCTTTAAGCGCTTGCGGCTGCCTGCCCGCCGCCGTTGTTGACAGCTTGCTGGAGGTGCGACGCCGGCTTGCGCCGGCTGATTTGCTCAGCGGCTGGCGGCAGCAGGGAATTTTTGTTGTCGCGCGGCGGGATGCCGCTTATCCGGCCGGACTGAAAACCATCTATCACCCGCCGGAATTATTGTTTTATCGCGGTTCATTGCCTGAGCACGACCGGCTGCTGGCGATTGTCGGCACCAGGCGGGCTTCCGCTTATGGAAAGAATGCGGCCAGGCAGCTGGCGGCTGCTTTAGCGTCGGCCGGTTTCTGGGTGGTTAGCGGCGCGGCCAGCGGCATTGATACGGCAGCGCATCACGGCGCGCTTGAAACCGGCAGGACAATTGCTGTTCTTGGCTGCGGCGTCGATGTTAGCTATCCGCGGCAAAACGCACGCCTGCTCGAGGCAATTGCCGCCACCGGCGCGGTTGTATCCGAATATCCTCCCGGCACCCAGCCGCTGCCGGGTCTGTTTCCTGCCCGCAACCGGATCATCAGCGGACTGGCGCGCGGCGTCGTTATTGTTGAAGCCGCAGAAAAAAGCGGCGCACTGATTACCGCTGACGCCGCCCTCGAGCAAAATCGCGATGTTTTTGCTGTGCCGGGAAGTATCTTTTCGCCGCAAAGCCGCGGTGCGCATCTGTTAATTAAGCAGGGAGCAAAATTGGTTGACTGCGCAGCCGATATTTTGGAAGAATATCAAATAGAATACTGTGTAAACAAAGCGCTGCCTCAGTTCAGTCCTGCTCAGACCGCCGTTCACAATGCTTTATCGGCAGAGCTGCCGTTGTCTGTGGAAGAAATTGTAATGCGAACCAATCTGGCTGTGGCTGACGTATCCTATATATTATTGCAGTTTGAGCTGCAGGGGCTTGTCCGTGCTGAAGGACAACGCTATGTGCGAAGCGCTTGGGAGGGAATTTATTGAGTAAGGTACTTGTGGTAGTCGAATCGCCGGCTAAAGCAAAAACCATAGAAAAGTTTCTCGGCAAAACCTATTCGGTCAAAGCGTCAATGGGTCATTTGCGCGATCTGCCGAAAAGCCAGTTCGGGGTTGATGTCGACGCCGATTTTTCGCCTAAATATATTAACATTCGCGGCAAAGGCGATCTCATCAAGCAGCTGCGGGAGGAAGCCAAGAAGGCAGGCAAAGTCTATCTGGCAACTGACCCGGATCGCGAAGGTGAGGCGATTGCCTGGCATTTGGCGCATTTATTGAACATTTCACCCGACAGTTCCTGCCGGGTTACCTTTAATGAGATTACGAAACCGACGATTCAAAGCTCGGTGAAAAAAGCCCGGCCGATTAATTTGCCGCAGGTTGATGCGCAGCAGGCCAGGCGCATTTTAGACCGGATTGTCGGCTATAAACTCAGTCCGCTTTTGTGGCGCAAGGTCCGCAAGGGACTAAGCGCCGGGCGGGTGCAATCTGTTGCCGTGCGGCTGATTTGCGATCGAGAGCGTGAAATTGACGCTTTTGTCGCCAAAGAATACTGGACGATTGCGGCCCGGCTGCGCGCCCACAGTAAATCGGGCCTGTTTGACGCCGAGTTAACGCATGTGGACGGCAAGAAACCGGAAATTGCCAATGAAGCCCAGGCAGCGCTGCTGGTGGATGAGGCTGCCGGACAGAGCTGGCTGGTCAGGGAGATTAAGCGACGGGAACGGCGCCGCAATCCGGCGCCGCCGTTTACCACCAGCACGCTGCAGCAGGACGCCTTTCGCAAGCTGGGATTTACTTCCCGCAAAATCATGATGCTGGCGCAGCAGTTGTATGAAGGCCTTGAACTTGGCACGTCCGGCGCGGTTGGCTTGATCACCTACATGCGTACTGATTCGACCCGGGTGGCGGCAACGGCGCAGGAAGAGACCCGCCAGCTGATTGGCGACAAATTCGGCCCGGCTTATCTGCCTGAGCAGGCGCCCGTATATGCGGCCGGAAAGAAAGCCCAGGACGCGCACGAAGCCATCCGTCCCACCAGCCTGAACCTGCCGCCGGAAGCGGTAGCCGCTTATCTGACACGGGATCAACTGAATCTGTACAGGCTGATCTGGCAACGGTTTATCGCCAGTCAGATGAGTCCCGCCGTCTATGATACGCTGACTGTCGATATTGCCGCCGGACGCTTAGCTTTCCGGGCTTTGGGATCGCAGTTGAAGTTTCCCGGCTTTCTCTCCATCTACACCGAAGGCAGAGAAGACGGGGATGCGGATAAAGAGAAGGATGTCATTTTACCCGAACTGACGCCAGGGCAGGAATTGAAGCTGCATAAGCTGCTGCCCAAGCAGCATTTTACCGAGCCGCCGCCGCGTTATTCGGAGGCGACACTGGTCAAAACGCTTGAGGAAAAAGGTATTGGCCGTCCCAGTACCTACTCGCCGATTATCGAAACAATTCTGGCCAGAGACTATGTGATCAAAGAGGAGAAGCGCCTGCGGCCGACAGAGCTGGGCTTTGTTGTCGTCGATCTTTTAAAGCAGTATTTCCCTGATATTGTGGATGTCGCTTTTACGGCCGGCATGGAAAGCAAGCTGGATGAAGTGGCTGACAGCGAGTTGTCGCCGGTCAAATTGCTGCGCGATTTTTATCAGCCATTCATGGAGACGCTGAATCAGGCGGAAGAGGAAATCGGCCATGTTGAACTGCCGGTGGAAGTCAGCGATGTCGCCTGCGAGCATTGCGGCCGGATGATGGTTGTGAAAAAAGGCCGCTACGGCGCGTTTCTCGCCTGCCCCGGTTTTCCCGCCTGCCGCAACACCAAGCCGATTGTCAAAGAAACCGGTGCCTCCTGCCCGGTATGCGGCGGTGCTGTTGTTGAGCGGAAGAGTAAGCGCGGCAAAGTGTTTTATGGCTGCCAAAACTACCCGGAATGCAAATTTGTCACGTGGGACGAGCCGCTGCCTTCTTCGTGCGTGGAATGCCATTCGTTTATGGCTGCTCACAAATACGCGCGAGGCCAGGTTGTCGTGCGCTGCAGCAATGCCGATTGCGTTACCAATCAAAAACCGGCTGCGGCAAAAACAGGCAAAACAGCCGGCAGAGCCAGTCAGGCGGGAAAAACGGCCAAGACAGCTAAGACAGCTAAGACGGCCACAAAATCCAAACGCGCGACAAAGCAGGTAAAGAGGGGATAGTATGGAACAAGTTACCGTTATCGGCGCCGGTTTGGCCGGCAGTGAGGCTGCCTGGCAGATTGCCCGGTCGGGCGTCCGGGTCGTTCTTTATGAAATGCGCCCCGGCACCATGCCGCCGGCCCACCAGTCGGACCAATTCGCCGAGCTGGTCTGCAGCAATTCACTACGGGCCGCCGGTGTCGAGAATGCCGCCGGTTTGTTAAAGGAAGAGATGCGCCAGCTAGGCTCCCTGATCATGGAGGCGGCAGACGCCCACCGCCTGCCCGCCGGCGGTGCTCTGGCCGTAGACCGGGAGGGGTTCAGCGCCTATGTAACCGACCGTTTGGCCGCGCATCCGCTGGTGCGCATTGTTCGCGAGGAAGTCACCGCAATCCCGGAGGGAATTGTCGTTTTTGCCAGCGGTCCGCTGACTTCACCAACGCTTTCTCTGGCTATCCGCGAATTGACTGGCAGCGAAGGCCTGTACTTTTACGATGCCGCCGCGCCGATTGTCAGCGGCGATTCGCTGGATATGGACGTGATTTACCGTGCTTCGCGCTACGGCAAGGGCGATAGCGATTATTTGAACTGTCCGATGAACCGTGAGCAATATGAGCAGTTTTGGCAGGCGTTGGTCCAGGCTGAAACCGCCCCGGTGAAGGAGTTTGAAAAAGAGATTTATTTTGAGGGCTGCATGCCGGTTGAAATTATGGCCGCCCGCGGTATTGAAACCCTGCGGTTCGGTCCGTTAAAGCCGGTCGGGCTGCCCGACCCCCGCAGCGGCGACACACCGTGGGCGGTGGTGCAGCTGCGCCAGGATAACGCGGCTGCGACGCTTTATAATCTGGTTGGTTTTCAAACCCATCTGAAGTGGCCGGAGCAGCAGCGGGTATTCCGGATGATACCGGGCCTGGGCAATGCCGAGTTTGTCCGCCTGGGCGTTATGCACCGCAATACCTACATTAATTCGCCGCTCGTGCTGCTGCCCAGCCTGCAGCTGCGAACCGACGCCCGCCTCTTTTTCGCCGGGCAGATGACCGGCGTTGAAGGGTATGTCGAGTCGGCGGCAGCAGGCATTATGGCAGGAATTAACGCCGCCCGGCTGGCCAAGGGCAAGGATGTTCTCACACTGCCCCGCGAAACGGCGCATGGGTCGCTGGCACATTATATTACCCATGCCGATCCGGGCGTGTTTCAGCCGATGAATATCAACTTTGGTTTGCTGCCGCCGCTTGAACGCCGGGTAAAAATCAAGAAAGAAAAAAACCGGCAAATTGCCGAGCGGGCATTGACCAGTCTGTGTGAATTTATAGAAAAGTTTGACAATATTCTTGCGTAGTTTGTCGTTATATGTTACTATAAAGTGTGAATTTCAATTTGGAAATTCATAAAAGGTAATGCTGATGAATAGATATGACAAAGCCGTTGCAGAGTTTATTCTGTATCTAAAACTGGAAAAGAACGCCTCGGAGCATACTGTCAGCGGCTACCAGACGGATATTGCCGATTTCCGGCAATATGCGGGCACGCAGCCGGGATTTGACGACAGGCCGGATGCTGTCAATCCGATGTTGATCCGGTCATATCTGGCGCATATGAAACGGCAAGAATACGGACGGCGCACGATTGCCCGCCGTATTGCGGCATTACGTTCGTTTTTTCGTTTTCTTTGCCGTGAGAATGCGCTTGAGGACAATCCATTCCAGTTGATTCATACGCCTAAGCTGGAAAAACGTCTGCCCGCCTTTCTCGACGAGTCGGAACTGAATGCTTTATTCACTCTGCCGGGGACTGATCCGCTGGGCCTGCGTGACTTGGCGATTCTGGAACTGCTTTACGCTACCGGCGTTCGTGTCAGCGAATTGGCGGGACTTAATCTTTATGACCTGGATTTTGACAGCCGCCTGGTTCTGGTATACGGCAAAGGAGCCAAAGAGCGAATTGTGCCGGTCGGCCGAAAAGCCATTGCCGCGCTGACCGCTTATCTTGAGCGGGCACGGCCCCGGCTTTATGCCCGCAACTCCGGGCGGGAACATCAAAAGCTGTTCGTCAACAACCGCGGCGGGCCGCTTACGGACCGCAGCGTCCGCCGCATCCTGGAAGGTTATGTTGACAAGCTGGCTCTCGCCAAGCATGTTACACCACACACGATCCGGCACAGCTTTGCCACTCATTTGCTTGATCATGGCGCCGATCTGCGGTTTGTGCAGGAGCTTTTGGGGCATGTCAGTCTTTCCACAACTCAGCTTTATACACACATTACCAAGGAGAAGCTGAAAGCGGTTTACCGTCAGGCTCATCCCCGGGCATAGCTTAGCTCGCCGGCAAGCAACATTCGCTTCCAGTCAAAATGGCAGCGGGAGGGATTATATGTTTCATGCGACCACGATTATCGCTGTGCGGCATCAGGGTAAAACCGCATTTGCCGGTGATGGTCAGGTGACGTTTGGCGGCAATACAATTATGAAGCATCATGCCAGAAAAGTACGGACACTGTATCACGGCAAGGTGCTGGCCGGATTTGCCGGCTCTGTTGCCGACGCCTTCACCCTGTTTGAAAAATTCGAGAGCAAGCTGGAAGAGTTTCACGGCAATATGATGCGAGCCGCTGTCGAGTTAGCGAAGGAATGGCGGCTTGACCGGGTTTTGCGCCGGCTGGAAGCGCTTTTGATTGTTGCCGATTCCGAACGTCTGTTGATTTTATCCGGTAACGGCGAGGTTATCGAACCTGACGACGGTGTTGCCGCTATCGGCTCCGGCGGTCCCTACGCCCTGGCCGCAGCGAGGGCGCTTGTCGGCTATTCAGCATTGCCGGCAGCGGAAATTGCCCGTCAGGCTTTGCTGATCGCGGCCGGTATCTGCGTGTATACCAATGAGCAGATTACTGTGGAAGAATTGCAAAGCAGGGAGGGGTGAACTTGACCGAGTTGACGCCAAGGCAGATTGTCGATGAGCTTAACAAGTATATCGTCGGGCAGAACCAGGCGAAGAAAGCGGTGGCAATCGCTTTGCGGAATCGCTGGCGCAGCAGGCTGCTGCCTGAAGCGATGCGGGATGAGGTTATACCGAAAAACATTCTGATGATCGGACCGACCGGGGTGGGAAAGACGGAAATCGCCAGACGTCTGGCCAAGCTGGTTAACGCCCCGTTCGTTAAAGTGGAGGCCACAAAGTTTACCGAAATCGGCTATGTAGGCCGTGATGTCGAATCGATGGTGCGGGATTTGGTCGAAATATCCATTCGCATGGTTAAACAGGAGCGGATGCTGGCGGTTACGGATAAAGCCAAGGAATTGGCGGATGAGCATATTGTCAGCTGCTTCTGTCCCGCACCCAAGGAAACAGCCCGCAATCCATTTGAACTGCTGTTCTCCGCATCGGCGGCAAACAGCGATCCCCAAACAGAGGCCAAGACCGATGATCAAACTGAACGCGCCTTTTGGCGCGACCGCCTGCAGAAGGGCGAATTGGAAGATGAACTGATTGAAATTGCCGTCGAAGATAACAACCATCCGCCCCTCGGCATGTTTGCCGGTTCCGGTATGGAAGAAATGGGCATCAATCTCGGCGATATGCTGGGCAGTCTGCTGCCGAAAAAAACCAAAAAACGCAAATTATCTGTAGCCAATGCCAGGAAAATTCTCATACAGGAAGAGGCCCAAAAGCTGATTGATATGGACCAGGTTATTTCGTCCTCCGTTCAGCTCGCTGAAAACACGGGCATTATCTTTCTGGATGAAATAGATAAAGTCGCAGGCCGCGGCCGCTCGAACGGACCCGATGTATCACGCGAAGGAGTCCAGCGTGATATTTTGCCGATCGTTGAGGGCTCGACTGTTGTCACCAAATATGGGCCGGTTAAAACCGATCACATTTTATTCATCGCCGCCGGCGCATTTCACATTTCCAAACCGTCCGATCTGATTCCCGAGCTGCAGGGCCGGTTTCCGATCCGGGTTGAATTAACCAGTTTATCGAAAGAGGACTTCAGGCAAATTCTTACCGAGCCTTCACAGGCGCTGATCAAACAATACGCATGTTTACTGGCGGCAGAGGGAGTCACGGTCAGCTTTTCCGATGACGCTGTTGACGAAATTGCCGATATTGCCTGTACCATTAACGCCAATACAGAAAATATCGGCGCCCGCCGGTTATACACAGTGATGGAGAAACTGCTGGAACAACTATCTTATGAAGCTCCCGAGCTTGAGCAAAAGGAAATCTGTATTGACCGGGATTATGTCCGGACGATGCTCAGCCATATCATAGTTGATCAGAATCTAAGTCACTATATTTTATGAACCGCTACAATACACTCATCATTTTGAAAGGCAGGAGAACGAAATGCAAACATTGCTGGAACGTACACGCAAAATTAACAAATTGCTGCAGAAATCGGAAAAGGTTGAGTATGAGGAAATATCTTCAGTCTTATGTCATGTAATTAATGCCAATATCTACATTGTTGATAAGAAGGGCATTGTGCTTGGCTACGCACTGCTGGATGATTTTGAATGTGACATGATGAAGGAACTGGTTCTGGAGCAGCGTCTGTTCCCGGAACGTTACACCGAATGGCTGCTGAAAATTACGGAAACCTCTCCCAATCTGCAGCTGCAGCATGGCATGTGTGCGTTTAGTCCTGATCCCACAGCCTGCATCTTCAACGACAAATTCACCACGATCATTCCCATTTATGGCAGCGGCGACCGGCTGGGAACACTGCTGGTGGCTAAATTTCACGATCAACTGACTGATGATGACATCATGCTGGCCGAATATGGCGCAACTGTTGTCGGGATGGAGATTCTGCGGGACCGCAGCGACAAGATTGAAGAGGAGGCGCGCAAAAAGGCGACCGTTCAAGTCGCGTTGGGAACGCTTTCTTACTCTGAACTGGAGGCGGTCATTCATATCCTCAGTGAACTGGACGGCAGTGAGGGATTGCTGGTAGCCAGTAAAATCGCCGACAGAGTCGGCATTACCCGCTCGGTTATTGTCAATGCGCTGCGAAAATTTGAAAGCGCGGGTGTAATTGAGTCAAAATCGCTGGGGATGAAGGGAACCTACATCCGGGTTCTCAATGAGCGCCTGTTGGATGAACTGAAAAAAATGAAAAAATAATTGCCGTAACACAAAAAAGCCGTCAGAATGGCGGCTTTTTTGTGTTATGATTCAAGTCAGACCTATGTCCTATTTTGCGGCGATATCGTTGAGACAAACTCTGGATTGAAGGAAATGCGTAATTCCTGTAGAATTATGGTATGGTGTGTAGATAAAGATTAAAACTTGCCGATTTTGCTTGTTGTGGAGGAGGGCTTTCGTGAATATTTTGTCATCAGCGCCTCATGCGGCACTGCTTGAAAAAGCGATTTCCGCCGCTTCGGTTCGGCATAAGGTCATTGCCGATAATATCGCCAATGTCAATACGCCGCAGTTTAAACGCAGCGAGGTCCAATTTGAAGATGTTCTGCGCGAAAAGCTGGATGCGTCAACCGAGAAACGCCTGCCGCTGGCAATGACACATGAACGCCATCTTAACCGGCCGGGACAATCAAATCCGGATCTTCTTCGGATTCGAACCGTAACGGAAAACTCGTTTAGAACCGATGGCAATAATGTTGACATTGATGTGGAAATGGCGAATATGGCCAAAAATACGATTTATTATGATGCAACGGTTCAACAGCTCAGTCGTTATTTTTCGTCTATTAAATCGGTCATTAACGGAGGGAGGAATTGATCTTGGGAATGTTCAGCGCAATTGACGCAGCTGGTTCGGGGTTGACGGCGGAGCGGCTGCGGCTAGACGTCATATCCAATAATATTGCCAACGCCAATACCACCCGCACCGCTGGCGGCGGCGCCTACCGGCGTCAAATGGTCGTATTTGCGCCGCGGACCGAACAGGCGTCGTTCCGCCAGGTATTAAGCGGACAGTTGTCTGTTGGCGAAGGCGTACGGGTTGTCGGCGTCAGGCAGGATGAGGCGCCGCTGCGGATGGTTTATGATCCGCAGCATCCGGATGCCAATACTGACGGTTATGTGGAAATGCCGAATATACATATTGTTTCAGAAATGGTCGATATGATTACTGCAACCAGAGCTTACGAAGCCAATGCCGCTGTTGTCAACGCAGCTAAGAGTATGGCGACGAAGGCTCTGGAAATTGGGCGTTAGGAGAGAACTTGATGAAAATTGATGCGATTAAGCCGGTTGAATTCATCCGGGAAGCTGCCGCGCCTGAGAAAACGGCAGTCAGCGGCGAGGCTGATTTTGGACAAGTATTGTCTGCGGCGTTGAATACAGTGAACCGGCTGCAGCAGGATTCCGCGAAAGCATCCGTCGATCTTGCCACCGGCAGGATTCAGGATATCTCGCAAGTGACGATCGCCTCCGAAAAAGCGACGGTAGCTTTACAACTTACCATGCAGGTCCGCAACAAGGTTGTTGACGCATACCAGGAAATTATGAGAATGCAGATGTAACGCTTAGCTGCGGGTAGTTATTGCTTGGAAGGGTGGAGACGATGGCCGACTGGAAAGAACAGTCTCTGCGGCTTTGGCGAAATATTGATAAACGTCAGCGCTATATTCTTGGTGGCGTAGCCATACTTTTGTTCCTGTCGATTTTGGGCGGGAGCTACTGGTGGGGCAGCCGGCCGGACATGGTGCCTTTGTTTACCAATATGGAGGCGAAAGACGCGGGTGAGGTAGCCGCAAAACTGAAGGAAATGAAAGTGCCGTATGAAATCGGCAGCAATGGCACCGCCATTCTGGCCAATGCCGGTGATGTGTACCGGATCAGGCTTGAACTGGCCAGTATGGGATTGCCCCGCGGCAATAAGGGGTTTGAAATTTTTGATCAGAATAAGTTCGGTGTGACCGAGTTTCAGAATAAGGTCTATCTGCTGCAGGCGCTGCAAGGGGAATTGTCCCGTACCATTGAGCAGATGGCTGAGGTGGAAAAGGCCAGAGTCCACATTGTCATGCCGGAAGACAGTCTGTACAAGAAGAACGAAAAACCGGCGACGGCGTCGATCATGCTGAAGCTGCGCCCGGATACGCAGTTGTCGCCCGAGCAGATTCGCGGCGTGGTTAATCTGGTCGCGCACAGTATTCAAGGCTTGAAGCCCGAGAATATCACTGTTGTCGATAATTTTGCCCGCGTCTTAAACGGGGAGGAAACCGAGTCACAGCCGATTGATCCCAAGGCGAAGCTGGCTTTTTACGAATTAACGAAAAAAGTCCAGGATGGCCTGCAAAAGAGTGCGCAAACCATGCTGGAGCAGGTGCTGGGGCCGGGCCGGGCAGCGGTCAGGGTCAGTGTGGAACTGGATTTTGATCAGCGGGTAGTGGACCGGCAGATTTTTCAACCGGTTGTCGATGACCAGGGGATTGTCCGCAGCATGCAAGAGACGACGGAAGCCTATCAGGGCAATTCGGCCATGCCCGGAGGAACGCCGGGAGTGGCCGCTAACATTCCGGGTTATGTGGCGAACAACAACGCCAATACGCAGTCAAACTATGATAAACGTGAAGTCACCCGCAATTATGAAATAAATGAAACCAAAGAAAAAGTTGTCGCCGCGCCCGGTTCAATTAAGCGGCTGACGGTTTCTGTACTGGTAGATGCCAGTCTGGCGGGAGCACAGCAGGACAGCATCGCTCGCGTGGTGTCGTCCGCTGTCGGTCTAAATCCTGCCCGCGGCGATGCCATTGCGGTGGAATTGATTCCGTTTAATACGGACGCTTCCGACCGGCAGCGCCAGGAGGAACTGTCCGCACAGCAGGACAGACAGCGACTGTACGCCATTCTGGGCGGTTCGGCATTGCTGCTGCTGTTAGCGTTCCTGGCTATGCGCTGGTACGCGCGTAAGCGCAAGGCGGAAGAGCTGGAGCAAGAGGCCCGCTACGCGGCCAGTTTTGACGAGACTGCCGCCGATCTTGAGCCGCAATTGACGGAACTGGCCGCAGAAGCGGTCATGAGTCCGGAAGAGAAGGAACGGCTTGAACAGCGTGAAACCGTAGAACGTCTGGCGAAGAACAAACCGGAAGAGGTCGCGCAGCTGATCCGGGCCTGGCTGGGCGACGAATGATTAGAGGAGAGGGGTGAGGCGATGTATCAGTCTGAGCTATCGGGTAAACAAAAAGCTGCTCTCCTTTTGATCGCTCTGGGGCCGGATATCTCCGCGCAGGTCTTTAAGCATATGAAAGAAGAAGAACTGGAAAAGCTGACGCTGGAGATTGCCAATCAACGCAAGGTTACGCAAGAGCAAAAAGATAAGGTTATTGCCGAGTTTCATCAGATGTGTCTCGCCAAGGATTTTCTTACAGCCGGCGGCTTGGATTATGCAAAAGAAATTTTGGAGAAAGCACTGGGATCAGAAAAAGCGGTATCGATTATCAACCGTTTAACTTCCAGTCTCCAGATCCGGCCGTTTGATTTTGCCCGTAAAACCGATCCCGGGCAGTTGCTGAACTTTATTCAGAACGAGCATCCGCAGACACTGGCGCTGATTATGGCCTATCTGCAGCCGGAACAGGCGGCTACGATTATTTCCGCACTGCCGCCGGAACGGCAGGTGGAGGTTGCCAGGCGTATCGCGACAATGGACAGGACGTCTCCTGACGTTATCAAGGATGTTGAACGGATTCTGGAACGCAAGCTGTCGACAATGACCAATCAGGACTTTACGACGGCCGGCGGTGTCGATTCCATTGTCGAAGTCCTCAACCGGGTCGACAGAGCGACCGAACGTACGATTATCGAAAATCTCGAGGTCCAGCATCCGGAACTGGCGGAAGAAATCAAGAAGCGGATGTTTGTTTTCGAAGATATCGTGCTGCTTGACGACAGATCGCTGCAACTGGTGCTGCGACAGGTGGAGTCGAAGGATCTGGCACTAAGCCTGAAAGCTTCCTCCAGTGAGGTAACCGAGAAAGTGTTCCGCAATATGTCAAAACGGGCCGCGGAAATGCTTAAAGAAGAGATCCAGTATATGGGGCCTGTCCGCATTCGCGACGTGGAAGAATCACAGCAAAAAATTGTCAATGTGATCCGCAGCCTGGAAGAATCCGGCGAAATTGTTGTTTCCAGAGGAAAAGGAGACGAGATTATTGTCTAAGATTATTAAACAAGTCAAGGTGCATACTTTGCCTGTTGTAATTGATAATCTTTGTCTGGCGGTTCCGGAACCGGAACCGGTACCGGTTGTCGGGCGGATAACCCGGAATGAGCCGGCGGCGCCGCCGGTCGATCTGCTGGCGGTGCAGGTGGAGATACGTGTCGCTGCTGCTGTTGAACAAGCCAAACGGGAAATGGAAGCACAGGCTGCGGCTTTCTATGAGGAAAGCAAGCAAAAAGGCTATAATGAAGGCCGGGATGAAGGCTATGCAGCAGGCAAAGCCGCTGGATACGACGAAGGCAAGGCGGCCGGTCAGCGTGAGGGATTTGAGCAGGGGCAGGCGGAAGTGTTTCAAAGCATGGAGGCGGCGGTGGATCAGGCAATTGCCGAGGCTGCCAGAATCATGTCCGAAGCTAACCGGCAGGCCGGCCTTTCGATTCTGGCGGCGCAGCAGCAGATTCTGGAAATCGCTTTGGCGGTTGCGGAGAAGATCCTCGCCGCTGAAATCGAGCGTGATTCCCAAGTTGTGGTCGCGGTGATTAAACAGGCGATGGATAAGGTACGCGATCAGCCGCAAATTACCGTACGGGTCAATCCGGCTGATTTTGCGGCAGCAATAGCTGTAAAGCCCGAGTTGGAAGCTATCTTGCAACGGGAGCAATCGGTCGAATTTGCCTCCGATCAGACGGTTGGCTGCGGCGGCTGCGTCATTGACTCGGCGTTCGGCGCCGCTGATGCCCGCATTGAAACGCAGTTGGAAGCCATTAGAACGCTGCTGCGGGGAACACTGTCATGAGCGGTTTTAACCCGGCTCCCTATCTGGAGTTGATTCGTAATGCCCAGCCGATTCAAATGAACGGCAAGGTTACACAAATCATTGGTTTGTTGATTGAATCGCAGGGACCGCTGGCTCAACTGGGGGAATTTTGTACGATTCATCCCCGGGCTGCCGCCGAGCCTGTTCCAGCGGAAGTAGTCGGTTTTCGTCGTGATCGCGTGCTGCTGATGCCGTTGGGAGAAATGCAGGGGATCGGGCCTGGCTGTGAGGTTCGCGCCGGCCGCAAATTTTGCGGTGTTAAAGCCGGTCCGCAACTGCTGGGACGGATTATTGACGGCTTGGGCAATCCGCTTGACGACAAAGGGCCGATTTTTGGTCCGGTTGAGTATCCGTTGCAGGCGCCGCCGCCTTCGCCGTTGAGCCGGCCCCGGATCAGCGAACAGCTGTCTGTCGGCGTAAGGGCTATCGACGGGCTGTTGACTCTGGGAAGGGGACAACGCGTCGGCATTATGGCCGGCAGCGGCGTGGGGAAAAGCACCCTGCTGGGTATGATTGCCCGCAACACGGAAGCCGATATCAGTGTCATCGCCCTGGTGGGGGAGCGCGGCCGCGAAGTCAGGGAGTTTATCGAACGTGATCTGGGCGAAGCCGGCCTGAAACGGTCTGTCGTGGTTGTGGCGACTTCCGACCAGCCGGCGCTGCTGCGGATAAAGTGCGCAATGGCGGCTACCGCAATTGCCGAGTACTTCCGCGACAGTGGCAGAAATGTCATGCTGATGATGGATTCAGTAACCCGGTTTGCGATGGCGCAGCGGGAAGTCGGTCTTACGGTCGGCGAGCCGCCGGCAACCCGTGGTTATACACCGTCGGTTTTTGCCATGCTGCCACGGCTGCTGGAGCGGGCGGGAACAGGGGAAAAAGGCTCGATTACCGGTATTTATACCGTTCTCGTTGACGGTGACGACATGAATGAACCGATTGCCGATGCGGTGCGGAGCATTCTTGACGGACACATTGTCCTGTCGCGTTCCATTGCCGCCGCCAATCATTTTCCGGCGATTGATATTTTGGCCAGCGTCAGCCGGCTGATGCTGGAGATTGTTCCCGCCGAGCACTTGCGATCGGCGCAAAAAATGCGGTCATTGCTGGCCACTTACCGGGAAGCGGAGGATCTGATCAATATCGGCGCCTATGCGGCGGGCAGCAATCCGGCAATTGATGCGGCGATTGCCTCGATTCAGCCGATCCGGGAATTTCTGCAGCAGCAGGTATATGAACAGTCTACGATGACGCAGACGGTTGAACGGCTTGGACAGCTTGGCGGTTGACAGGAGGGGCATAGATGCAGCGGTTTCGCTTCCGGCTCGAGGCTTTGCTTCATTTCCGTAAACTGCAGACGGAACAGGCCCAGGCCCGCCTGGGAGAAGCGACTGTGGAATGGCAAAAGCAGTCGCAGACGCTGCAGTCGTTGCAGTCGGAGGAACGCGAGGCGGCGGTCTATTTCCGTCAGCTTCAGCAAACGCCGGTAACGGCAGATGACTTTGTTGCGTTTCATGCCTACAAGCAAATGTTGAAGAATAAAATTAGCTGCCAGACAGAAGCGGTTGCCACGGCGGCTGCACAGCGCGAAGAATGCCGTCAGCAGCTTGCCGAGACATTGAAACGGCAAAAGCTGGTGGAAAAGCTAAAAGAAAAACGGTTGCAGCAATATAATGAAGAATTGCTGCGGCTGGAGCAAAAGGAACTGGATGAGATTGGACTCCAGCTTCATGCGCGGGGAGAGTAACGAGTATGCTAAACGGTGTGGCTCAGGTTTTAAACCGAATACAAACGATTGAGGCCAGATTTGGCGTTAAACCGGTACAGGACGATTTTGCCGGCCAATTATCCAAAGCCATGAATGCAGGCGGCAAGCAGCCTGAGGCTGCGCTTGACAACAGTCAGGACCAGGTTAAACAGCTGGTTCAGACCGCCGCTCTCCGGCATGGCGTAAAACCGGCGCTGGCGGTGGCGGTGGCGCGGGCGGAATCGAACTTTGCCGCTGACGCGGTATCGCCGGCCGGCGCTACCGGTGTTATGCAGCTGATGCCGGACACCGCGAAAGCGCTTGGTGTTAGCAATGCCGCTGACGTCGGTGAGAACATTGACGGCGGCGTCCGTTATCTGAAGCAGATGCTGGGACTGTTTAATGACGAGCGTTTGGCGGTTGCCGCCTATAACGCCGGTCCTGAAGCTGTTAAACATTATCGCGGCGTACCGCCGTATGCGGAAACTCAGAATTATGTCAAAAAGATTTTTGACGAAATTGCTGATGACAAATAAAGGCGGGGTGCGAAATGGCGTCAACTGCGGTAAAACAACCTGAGGCAGACGGCCGGCCTGGACCGCCGCCTGCCGCTGTGAACAAAGCAGCATTGCTGAAAAAATGGCTAAAACGCGTCATCCTGCTGCTGCTTTTAGTCGCTGTCGCCGCGATTGCCCTGGCTGCGGCCGCTGTCCGTTATCAATATGTTGACAGCGAACAACTGGATGCCTGGGGCATTGGTCAATATCCATTAGCCGGGCGCATAGTGGATGCGCTTAGGCCGGAATCGCCTGATGCGGCCGATGCGCCAGCCGTTGCGGCTGATGCAGAGCAGCCGGCAGCGCCGGTGACGCTGCCGCCGATACAACCGGTTCTGCCACAGCCGGTTCGCCAGCCGCGGATTCCGGTTGATGACACTGAATTACAGAAACAGGCGGCGCTGCAACAGGCGGCTGAACAAAAGCGGCTGACGAAAGTGGCGCGTCTCTATGGTGGAATGAAGCCGGAGGCAGCGGTGAAAATTTTTGATGAAATGGACGATGCGACTGTGCTGCTGCTGTTTGGCAAGATGGAAGAGGAACGGGTCGCTAAGATCCTAACCCTGCTGGAACCCGAACGTGCCGCCCGCTTAAGCGACGCGATGCTGAAAGGACGCAGCAACGGTTAGCCCGATACCGGCAACGGCAGTGAAAGGAGGTGAAATAATGGAAATGATTACGATCCAACTCCCGTCGGCAAAGACCGATACAGCGACTATGCCAAAACAGGGCAGCGGGATGGCAAAAACGGCATCACCTTTTGGCGGCCTGCTGCAACAGACACTGTCAACGGCGGAGCAGTCTGCCAATACGGCCGCTGCGACAGCTGACAGTGCGCAGCAGCAAATGCTGAACCCCTTGCTGGCGGCGCTGGCCGCAATTGCCGCGCCACCGCTGCCTGTGACGGTGGCGGCAGAGGCCGGCCTCACGGTCGATACGATCGATGCGGTTGCGGTGCCAGACGTCAATTCAACATTGGTGACGTTGCCCGGGCAGCAGGCGTTGCCTTCTGCCGGACTGGCTGCCGCTCACAGCGGCGACGCTACACTGCCGCAGACGCTAACTGCAGCCGCAGAAGAACAGCCTGTGGCTGCAGCTTTACCGGCTCAACCCGCCCCCCAGCCGCTGGTAGTTCAACCGGCTCTGCCGGCAGTGCCGGAGCGTGTTGCTGCCAGTGCGATTCCCGAAGCAGCTGAACCAGCCAAAGACAGTGTGCAGTCAGGACAAGCCCAACAACTGCCGATCGCTGTCACCGATGCTGGACGAAACGCAGTCCAGAAACCAGACGCCAGTCTGCCGTTGACTGACACAGCCGCGGCGCTTTCGGCTCAACTCAAGCCGGCAGTAACGGTTGCCGCGCAGCAGTCGGTTTTGCCGTCTGTTCAGACTCCGGTTTTGCCCCAGCAAGCTGAGCAGCATGCATTGCAACAGGACGCTGTCAATGAACCGGCAGCAGAGCTGCTGGTGCCGCAGACGCTTGCGCCGGAGCAGGATGCCGAGGCTTCGCTGATGCAGAATCGCGATAATACGGCTGGTTTCATCAATGGGGCGGCCAGCGCGGTAAAGAGCGCTGCAACTACAGACGCAGCGCCGGCTTTTGAACCTGTTTCGACCGCACCGGACCAACAGGGTGTTGTCCGGCAGATTGTCGACCAGGCCCGTCTGTATCTGCGACCGGGCAATCAATCGGAAATGGTTGTGCAACTGCGCCCGGAACATCTTGGCGAGCTGACGGTAAAAATCAGTGTGGCAAGCGGCGTGGTTAACGCGGCCTTTCACTCCGACAACCCTGAGGTGCGTCAGGTTATTGAAGCGGCTTTGCCGCAGTTGCGGCAGGAATTGTCGCAGCAGGGAATCAAGCTGGATAATGTCGGCGTTTTCAGCGGCACTACCCAGTTCTTTGACCGCGGTCAGCAGCAGGCGACGCAACAGCAGATCCCGTTGCGCAAGAACCGGCGGCAACTGATTGAAACGATGGAAGCGGTAGAGGCGGCTGCGGTTGACGCCGACGGCGTGGACTATCGTATCTGAACCAAGGAGGGATGCCAATATGGCGACAACAATAGCAGATATCACGGCTAGCAGCCAAAGTGCTGCGTCGAATAAAACAACAACCAAAAGCGGTACTGATGAATTGGGCAAGGACGCCTTTCTAAAGCTGCTGATGGTGCAATTAAGCAATCAGGATCCGTTAAACCCGATGAGCGACACCGATTTTATCGCCCAGATGGCCCAGTTCTCCGCACTGGAGCAGATGACCAATCTGAATACCAGCATGTCGGCAGTGCGGGCATCCTCAATGATTGGCAAGTTTGTCACCTGGGGTGAAAACGGTGATGAGGTTGGCGGTATTGTTACAGCAACCTTGACTGTCAATGGCGAGCCTACACTGCTTGTTGGCAACCGCAGCGTAAAGCTGAGCGAGGTGTTGTCGGTTACCGAGCAGATTACCCAGGCTAAGCTATTGGTGGGCAAATATATCACCTGGCAGGAGAACGGCAAAGCAGTCGGCGGCATGGTTGAGTCGGCGACAAGCGCTGATGGCAGGGCGGTTCTGCATGTCGGTGACAAGCAAATCGCGCTGGACGACGTTCTGTCTGTCGGCAACGCGCCTGCGGAATAAAATGGTTGACAAACAAATTGTATTCTCACCACCGTTAGTCGCTCCGGCGTCTGTCCCGCTCAAGCCAGCCGCCAAGCCTGTTCTAGCGGCAGGCATGCCCGCTTTCGGCCAGGTGCTGAACCAGGAAATAGCCGGTGTTAAGTTCTCCCAGCATGCGCAGGAACGGCTGTTGACCCGCAATATCTCATTGGGCCGGTCAGAACTAAGCAAGCTGAGTTCTGCGCTGGATAAAGCCGCCGCCAAGGGGGCCCGTGAATCACTGGTGCTGATGGATAATCTAGCGCTGGTGGTCAGTGTGAAGAACCGTACCGTCATTACCGCTGTCGACAGTGCCAGTCTGAAGAACAATGTCTTTACCAATATCGACAGTGCCGTTATTGTTTAGCAGGCCGGACCTCGCCAGAGGAAGCCTGCCGGCTGCCGATTGACCGAAGCAGCCATTCACCATGCAAGCATAATATGAGGAGGTCGAATTCAAATATGATGCGTTCGCTTTTTTCCGGTGTTTCCGGATTGCGCAATCACCAGACCCGTATGGATGTCATCGGCAACAATATTGCCAATGTCAATACCACCGGCTTCAAAGCCAGCCGGGTACAGTTCCAGGATGTTCTCAGTCAGACACTGCAGGGCCCGTCTGCCGGCGGCAACGGCCGCGGCAGCACCAATCCGCTGCAGGTTGGCCTTGGCATGAGCGTTGCCAGCATTGATACCCTGTTCACGGACGGCAGCTTCCAGCCGACCGGCAAGGAAACCGACCTGTCGATTCAGGGTTCGGGCTTCTTCGTTCTGTCGAACGACGCCGCCGGTTTGAATAAAGTCTATACCCGCGCGGGCAATTTTGACTTTGATGATCAGGGCTACTATGTTGTCCCCGGCACCGGCTACATGGTGCAGGGCTGGATGGCTGACGCCGACGGCAATATTACCGTTACCGGCGACACCGGACCGATTAAGATTCCCGTCGGCGATACCATGCCGGCTAAGGCTACGCAGAGCATGACCTTTGGCAACAATCTGATGGCTAACACGCCATTGGGAGAACCTGTGGTTGAGTCACTGAAGGTATACGATTCCCTGGGTATTGCCCATCAGGTCGAGGCTACGTTTACCCGTATCGGCGAGCGGAAATGGGTGTATTCAATGGAAGTGCCGGACGCGGCGACCGGGACGCTTACTAATCGGTTGGGGGAAATAACCTTCCAATCCAACGGCGCGGTGGATACGATTAGGAACCTGACTCCGGACACTTCTCCTACAAACACACTGAATGTAACCAGCTTTTCGTTGAATGAGACTGCTGGCTCTGTGTTTACTCAATCCGTTACTGCCTTTGACGCTGACGGTAATCCTCATGTTTATGACATTACCTTTACCAATAAAGCTACCACCGGTACCGGTACTGCATGGAGTTACTCAGTCAAAGAGGCTGGCGTAAAGAATGCGACGGCAATAAAGAGCGGCGATATCGAGTGGACTGCGGGCGCTTATGATGTTGATGGTTCAGGCAGTTCTTTGAATTTCAACGGTATAACTTTGAACTTACCGGCCGGCACTCCTACTAATACTGGCAGCACGATGGCTATTGATTTGCCATATTCAACTGATGCTCAGGCGGCTATGACTTTTACCCCTGAAGGCGGTGCCTTGCCGATTAGCTTAAATCTTGACATGAGCACCATCACCCAGTACGGCAGTGCGACTACGATGAAGATCCTCAACCAGGACGGCTATGCCGCTGGCCAGCTGTCGACCAAGTCTGTCGACATCAACGGCGTCATTACCGGCCGTTACTCCAATAACCAGACGCGAGTGCTGGGGCAGGTGGCTCTGGCGACGTTTAACAACCCCGGTGGTCTGACCAAGTCCGGCAGCAGCCTGTTTACCCAGTCGGCCAGCTCTGGCGAAGCCCAGATCGGCACGACCGGCACCGGCGGCCGCGGCAGCCTGAACCCCGGCAGCCTGGAAATGTCAAATGTGGACCTGGCGCAGGAATTCAGCAACATGATTATCACCCAGCGCGGCTTCCAGGCCAATTCTAAGATTATTACCACCACCGATGAAATGCTGCAAGAACTGGCTAACTTAAAACGCTAATGACAGCGGGGAGGATTAGTGAGGCAGATTAATCCTCCCCCCATTACAATGAGGTGTTATGATGATCAAACTAGCCAAGCTCAAAAGCCAGGATGAATTTATTCTTAACGCGGAATTGATTGAAACCATTGAGGAGACCCCCGATACGGTAATTACCCTGACCAATGGTAAAAAACTCATTGTTGACGAACCAATGGACGGGATTGTACGCAAAGTCATGGAATACCGTCGGGCCTTGATGCGAGGCATGCGTTAAGAGCGCAATCATGAAAGAGAGGGATAACAGTGGCGGAAGGCGAGAAGAAGATTTCAACGGTAATGATCGCGGTTATGGTCGTGGTTGGTTTGGCCCTGGCCGGCGGCATATCCTATTTTATTGCGACCAAGACTGTCGGTGACCAGAATGTCAAGCAGGTTATTGTCCGCGGGCCCAGTACCTTAATGAAGCTGGGCGATCCCAAGGAAGGGCTGATTGTCAATATCGGCGGTGTCAACAGCGGCCGCTACCTGAAAATCAGTGTGATTGCCGAAATCGCACAGGACAAAAATCAACAGGAATCGGCAGGAAAATCGCCGTCTTCTGAAGAAATTAAAATGCTCGACACAGTCATCCATACCCTCCGGTCCTTAAAGCCTGATGAGTTTGAGCCGGCCAAGCAAGAAAACCTCAAAGACTTGCTGAAACAGGAAATGAACAAGAAACTGGGCGAAGAACGGGTATACAATGTTTATATCACCAATCTGGTCGTGCAGTGATAAGCAGCGGCAGTTCTAAGCCGGAAAGGAGGGGGAATTTTGGCTGGATCCGAAGTTTTAAGTCAGGCGGAAATTGATGCGCTGCTGTCGGCTATTTCCACAGGGGTTGTCTCGGCGGAGGAAATGAAAAACGAGCAGAAGCAGCACCGGGTTAAGGTTTACGATTTTAAACGGCCGGATAAATTTTCCAAGGATCAAATTCGGACTTTATATATGCTGCACGAAAATTTCGCCCGCCTGCTGAATACCTATCTTGCCGCACATCTGCGGACCCTGGTTCATATTGATGTCGCATCGGTCGATCAGCTGACCTATGAAGAGTTTGTCCGTTCCCTGCCAAATCCCAGTGTCATCAGTATTTTTCAAATGAAGCCGTTAAAAGGCACCGCTATTTTGGAGATAAACCCTAATATTGTGTTTTCAATTATTGACCGCCTGTTTGGCGGACCGGGGCTGCCGCCGTCAAAGGCGCGGCCGCTTACCGATATTGAAGAGGCCATTATCAGGCGTGTTATCGGCAAAACGATGGAGAACTTTCAGGAAGCATGGCGTCAGGTTATCAGCATTGATCCCAAGCTGGAGGTCATTGAAACCAATCCACAGTTTACGCAAATCGTGCCTCCTAACGATATGGTCGTCATAATTACTTTGCAGGCAAAAATCGGCCAGGCCGAGGGTCTTATCAATATTTGCATACCGTATCTGGTGATCGAGCCGATCATGTCAAAGCTGACAACCACCTATTGGGTCGCTTCATCGGTTGCCAAGCAATCATCGCTGGAGAGCATCAATTTCGTCCAGCGCAAACTGGAACGGGCCTTGATCCCTGTAGTTGTCGAACTGGGGCGCGTATCCATTACCGTGCAGGAGCTTCTCGATATGGCGGTTGGCGATGTCTTACAGCTGGAAACCGGAGTAAACAGCGATTTAAATGTGATGATCGGGCAGAGAGAAAAATTTTCCTGCAAGCCCGGGTTGTCGGGCAAACGGCTTGCTGTGCAGATAACTGGAAGTATTGCAAAGGGAGATGATGAACATGAGTGAAGGATTCCTGTCTCAAGAAGAAATAGACGCCTTGTTGCGAGGCGAACCAGCTGTCTCCCCTGCGGCAGCCGCTTCACCGGCGCCGGCCGCCAGTCTTACCGATGTTGAAAAAGACGCGCTTGGCGAAGTCGGCAACATCTGCATGGGCAGCGCGGCGACTACGCTGTCGGTATTATTATCGCGGAAAGTCTCGATCACGACACCGCGCGTTTCAATCACTAATCTCAATCAAATCCGCGATCAATATCCGTTACCCTATTTAATTATCGAGGTAGGCTATGTCCAAGGGGTAAGCGGCAAAAACCTGCTTGCCATTCGCGAGAGCGACGCTTTGATTATTGCCGATCTGATGATGGGAAGGGACGGTCTGAACCCGCCGACGGAATTGAACGAACTGTATATGAGTGCGGTAACCGAAGCGATGAATCAGATGATGGGGTCAACCGCGACTTCCATGTCGACCGTATTTAAGAAAAAAGTCGACATTTCGCCGCCGCGGGTAAATCTGATCGATTTGGCTGCCAATTCGCCGATTACGGAAACCTTTCCCGCTGATGAACCGATTGTCAGCGTGAATTTCCGGATGGAGGTGGAAGACCTCATTGACAGTGAGATCATGCAGATCTTATCGATGGACGCCACCAAAGAAATGGTAGCCGCCTTACTGGGCCCGCTGAACGAGCCGCCGGTAGCGGCAGCGGTTCAGCCGAAGGCGTCAGAACCGCCGCGCAGCGCACCGGCAGCAATGCCGCAGCCGGCGCCGGTGGCCGCAAAACCGCAGCCGGCGGCAGCGCCGCAGCAGGTTCAACCGGCGCAGTTCATGCCGTTGAAGCCGACGCTTTCCGCGGTTGGCGATGCCAACCTTGGTATTATCATGGATGTGCCGATGCAGGTGACAGTAGAACTGGGCAGGACCCGTAAACTGATCCGCGAGATCCTGGAGCTGACGCAGGGCTCTGTCATCGAATTGGATAAGCTTGCCGGTGAGCCTGTCGATGTGCTGGTTAATGGCAAGTTGATCGCTAAAGGCGAAGTTGTCGTCATTGATGAGAACTTCGGCGTGCGGGTAACCGAAATTGCCGGACACATGGAGAGACTGGGAAATCTGCAGTAATATAATTGCAAAAAAAGAGGAGATGACGATATGGCAGTTAAGGTTATGGTGGTCGACGACGCAGCGTTCATGAGAATGATGATTAAAGATATTTTGAGCAAAAACGGTTATGAAATCGTCGCCGAAGCAGAAAACGGCGCAAAGGCAGTAGAGAAGTATCAGGAGGTAAAACCGGATCTAACCACAATGGATATTACGATGCCGGAAATGGACGGCATTGCGGCGCTAAAACAAATCCGCGCCGCTGATCCTGCCGCCAAAATTATCATGTGCAGCGCGATGGGGCAGCAGGCCATGGTGATTGAAGCAATCCAGGCAGGAGCCCGCGATTTCATCGTAAAACCGTTTCAACCTGACCGGGTGCTGGAAGCGGTGCGAAAAGTGGTTGGCTAGCATGACTGGCTTGTTGGCAGCAGTGCGGCGTTCTGCCGTTTTCGCCTGTATAGGAATTGCGCATGCAGGCGCCGTGTTTGCTGAAGGCAATGAATATCTCAAGTATCAGGAGCCCCCGTCTTCGGGATCCGTATTGTCAAGCCTGGATAGCGTTTTATATCTGTTGGTGATGTTTGCATTTATCTTAGGTCTGGCCTATCTGACTTCGCGCTTTATCG
This sequence comes from uncultured Pelosinus sp., assembly GCA_900542835.1. Lineage (GTDB taxonomy): Bacteria > Bacillota > Negativicutes > Sporomusales > Acetonemataceae > Anaerosporomusa. The sequence continues at coordinate 72,794 of UQPB01000003.1, forward strand.
GCGCGCGAATGCAGACGCAGCCAAGAGGGGCGGATGGCGATGCAGTTTTGCGTTCCCTGGCGCTGGGACCTAACAAGGGAATGTATCTGGTTCGGTTTGCCGGACGGTTGATGCTGCTTGGCGTATCTGAACAGCGGATCGAACTGCTGGCGGATCTAACCGACGCCCCTGACGCGGCTGAACTGTTGGCAGGCTCGCCGCTCCAGTCTGCCGTAATGCCGCAATTTGCGGCCGTTTTTGATTCCCAACTGGCTTCGCTGCGGCAGATGTCAGGCCGGTTTCCGCACATTTTTGGCGGCGACGCGGCAGATTCGCCGGCTAAACGCGAAAGAGAGAAGAGGTAGGACGTGTCGGTTCGATCATATTGGCTGCGGCCGTTGCTCGTAATTATATTGCTGCTGGGGTCTCACTCCGCCGCCGGTGCAGCGCCCCTCATTCCGCTGCCGCTGTTGAATGTCGGCGTAGAGTCCGCCACTGAGCCGCAGGATGTGGCCCTCAGCCTGCAAATCCTGCTGACATTAACTGTTTTAACACTGGCGCCTTCGATTCTGATCATGATGACGTCATTCACCCGTATTGTCATCATTTTGTCATTTGTCCGCAGCGCGCTGGCAACGCAGCAAATGCCTCCCAATCAGGTGCTGGTGGGATTAGCCCTGTTTTTGACCTTTTTCACCATGTCGCCCTATCTGAGCCAGGTCAATCAAAACGCGCTGCAGCCCTATCTGGCCGGTTCCCTGCCGCAGGACGCCGCACTGACAGAAGCGCTGAAGCCGATGCGGGAATTTATGTTTAAGCAGACCAGGGAGAATGATATTGCCCTGTTTGTGAACTTTTCCGAGGGGGAACGCCCTGCATCCCAGGAGGATGTCCCGACAACAACGCTGATTCCCGCGTTTATCATCAGTGAATTAAAGACAGCCTTTCAGATCGGTTTTTTAATCTATATACCGTTTATTGTGATTGATATGGTTGTTGCCAGCACGCTAATGTCGATGGGCATGATGATGGTGCCGCCGGTCATGATCTCCCTGCCGTTTAAGGTGCTGTTATTCATTTTAGTAGACGGATGGCATTTGATCGTACGTTCCGCCATACTGAGCTTTAACTAAGGAGGGTACGATGTCAGGCGATTTTGCTGTACAGGTGGGGCGCGATGCCCTGCTAATGGTGATGATGGTCTCGGCTCCCATGCTGGGCCTGGGCTTGTTAGTCGGCATACTGGTCAGTATTTTTCAGGCCACAACGTCGATACAGGAACAAACGCTGGTTTTTATTCCTAAAATTATCGCGATTTTTGTCGCTATCCTTTTATTTGGACCATGGATATTGCGCATGCTGGTCGATTATACCCGCGCTATTTTTCTGCTTTTACCGCAGATGGTTCGCTGAGCAGGTGACGGGGTGGAATTATTAAACGCATTGCAAAATCAACTGGCCCTGTTTTTGCTGATTCTGGTCCGCATCAGCGGGATGCTGCTGCCGGCGCCGATTTTTGGCAGCCGCAATATTCCGGGGATGTTAAAGGCCGGTCTGGTATTCTTTCTGGCCTTGACGGTTCTGCCGCTGCTGGCTGCCGACACAAGGCCGCTGCCGCAGACATTGTTTCCGTACTTGCTGCTGGCAGGGAGCGAATTGATTTTTGGCCTGGTTATCGGCTTCGCCAGTTCGCTGCTATTTGCCGCGGTGCAGATGTCAGGCAGTCTGCTTGATATGCAGGTTGGATTCGGCGTTGTCAATATATTCGATCCGCAAGTTGGACAACAAGTGCCGTTAATCGGCAATTTTAAATACATTTTAGCCCTGCTGCTGTTTTTAACCCTCAATGGGCACCATATTCTGCTAACCGCGATTGTCGACAGCTTTCGCCTGGTTCCGGTTACGGGAGTCGTTTTTAGCAGCGCCATCAGTGAGATGATGGTAAACATGATCAGCGGCATTTTCACGTTTGCGGTGCAAATCACTGTTCCTATCCTGGCCGCGGTGATTATCACCGACATTGGCTTAGGCATTCTGGCCCGGACGATGCCGCAAATGAATGTGTTTGTAGTGGGGGTGCCGGCCAAAATCATTGTCGGTCTTTTTGTTCTCTCTGTCACGCTGCCGTTTTTTATGCTGTTTTTGGAGGCCGGTCTGCATGGAATGTATCAGGACCTTTATCGCCTTTTCGCCTTGTTCGCCAGATAGACCCGCTTCATTTTCCTTTGACCTGCAGCGGTTTAATGGCGAGAAGACCGAGGAGGCCACACCCAAGCGCCGTTCAGAGGCCCGGCAAAAGGGACAGGTAGCTAAGAGTACGGAACTCAACTCCGCTTTTATTCTGCTCAGCGCGTTCTTTGCGCTGAAAATGCTGGGGCCGTACATTTACGGTTCACTGACCGACTTCATGCGGCATATTTTTTCCGGCCTGGCTGACTTTTCGACGCAAACCGTAACCTTGCAGATGGTCAGTCTGCTCTTCCTCGAAATTTCTCTTGTCCTGTTTCGCATTATTATCCCGATTATGCTGACCATTGCCGTTATCTCTCTGGCGATTAACTTTATGCAGGTGGGATTTACCTTAACCTTTGAACCCTTGTTGTTTAAGTTCGACCGGCTTAATCCCCTGGCAGGGGTGAAGCGGCTGATTTCCAAGCGCTCACTGGTGGAGCTGGCAAAATCATTGCTGAAGATAGCGATTATTGGCTATTTTGTCTACCGGTTCATTAACCGTGAGATCGAATTCATTCCCGGGCTGCTGGGAGTCGAATTGATTGATTCGCTGCAGTATATTGCCTCTCTGACGATTGATCTGGCTCTGCAGATTGGCGGCGTTATCCTGGTGCTGGCCGCGATTGATTATTCGTATCAATGGTGGGAGCACAATCAAAGCCTGAAAATGAGCAAGCAGGAAGTTAAGGAAGAATTTAAGCAGACGGAAGGCAACCCGCAGATCAAGAGCAAGATCAAAGAACGGCAGCGGGCGATGGCGATGCGGCGAATGATGCAGGAGGTGCCGACCGCTTCGGTGGTGGTAACCAACCCCACCCATTTCGCGGTTGCGCTTAAATATCAGCCAGACATGTCCGCGCCGGTGATTGTAGCCAAGGGGCAGGATCTGATTGCTGCCAGGATCAAGGAAATTGCCCGCGCCCATAAAGTTGCCGTTGTTGAAAATAAACCCCTGGCGCGCACTCTCTACAGTACGGCGGAAGTTGGCGATGTCGTTCCGCCGCATTTATACCAAGCGGTTGCTGAAGTATTGGCTTATGTCTACCGTCTGAATAAAAAGCTGTCTTAGGATAAAAGGAGCGAACGTCAGTGGCTGCACAAAATTCTCCGTTTTCCGCTTTAATGCGGCACAGCGATATTTTGGTTGCGCTTGCCGTCATTACTATTGTGGTGATGATGATTATTCCCTTGCCGCCGGTTATTCTGGATATTTTTCTTGCGCTAAATATTACCCTGGCACTGATTGTGGTTATGGTGGCCATTTACAATGTCGAGCCGCTGCAATTTTCCGTTTTTCCCTCGCTGCTGCTGATCACGACGCTATTCCGGCTGGCCCTGAATGTGTCGTCAACGCGGCTGATTCTGCTGGAAGGCTATGCCGGCGAGGTTATTACCGCTTTCGGTAATTTTGTCGTCGGCGGTAATGCGGTTGTCGGCTTTATTGTCTTTGTCATTTTGATTATTATCCAGTTTATTGTTATCACCAAGGGCGCGGAACGGGTTGCTGAAGTGGCGGCCCGCTTTACGCTTGACGCCATGCCGGGTAAACAAATGAGTATTGACGCCGATCTCAACGCCGGCCTGATCGGTGATGCCGAAGCGAGAGACCGCCGCCGCAAAATTCAGCGTGAGGCCGATTTCTACGGCGCAATGGACGGTGCCAGTAAATTTGTTAAGGGCGACGCGATCGCGGCTATTATTATTATTATTATCAATATTGTCGGCGGTTTTGCCATTGGCATGATTGACCGCAATATGACGGTTGTGCAGGCCCTGCAGAACTATACGCTGCTGACAGTCGGCGAGGGACTGGTGAATCAGATCCCGGCGCTGCTGATTTCAACAGCTACCGGCATTGTTGTTACCAGGGCCGCCTCTGATGCCAATCTGGGGCATGACATCACCACGCAACTGCTGACTAATTACCGGGTATTCGCCATTTCCGGCGCCGTACTGGCGTTTTTGGCCGTGGTTCCGGGTCTGCCGGCGCTGCCGTTTATGATTCTGGCGGCTGTAACGGCGGGAATAGCCTACGTCCTGTATTCAGCCCAGCAAACCAGTGCCGAAACAGAAATCAGCCGGCAGGAGGAAAAGGAGATCGAGGATGTCCGCAAGCCGGAGAACGTCCTGAATCTGCTGCAGGTTGATCCGATGGAGCTGGAGATTGGCTACAGCCTGATTCCCTTGGTTGATGCCGGTCAGGGCGGCGATCTGCTCGACCGGGTAGTGATGATCCGGCGGCAGTGCGCGCTGGAGCTGGGACTGATTGTGCCAACAATTCGCATCCGCGACAACATCCAGTTAAAACCCAATATGTATGTCATTAAAATAAAAGGGGTGGAGATCGCCAAGGGCGAGTTAATGCCTGACCATTATCTGGCGATGAATTCCGGCGGCGCCTTTGAGGAGATTGCCGGTATTGAGACTGTTGAGCCGGCATTTGGCCTGCCTGCCAAATGGGTGCCGGAGGCGACACGGGAGAACGCGGAACTGGCCGGCTATACTGTTGTCGATCCGGTGTCAGTCCTGACCACACATTTGACGGAAGTCGTGAAATCGCACGCCTATGAGCTGCTCGGCCGTCAGGAAGTGCAGACACTCATTGATACGGTCAAGCAGAATTATCCGGCGGTTGTTGAAGAACTGATTCCCACGCTGCTTGGCATCGGCGATGTGCAGAAGGTACTGGCCAATCTGTTGCGGGAACGGGTGTCGATCCGCGATATGGTAACCATTCTGGAGACGCTGGCCGATTATGCGCCAATGAGCAAAGACACGGAAATTTTGACCGAATACGTCCGCCACGCTCTGGCACGGCAAATATCGAAACAGTATGTTGTCAATAACGTGCTTACCTGCGTCACTGTCGATCCGCAACTGGAGGCTGCCATCAATGCGGCGGCTCAGCGCAGCGAACAAGGGTCTTATGTTGCGCTGGAGCCAAAAGTGCTGCAGGTGTTTATAAACAATCTTTCCAGTGAACTCGCGAAATTGACAAATGCGGGCTATCCGCCGATTGTGCTGACCAGCCCCGGCGTCAGGCTGTATTTCCGCAAATTGACGGAACGGGCCGCTCCCAATTTAACGGTGCTTTCTTACGGAGAAATTGAACCGCAAATAGAGGTACAGGCGTTAGGGATGGTGAAACTATAAGTGAAGGTCAAAGTATTTTGCGGCAATAGCATGCAAGAGGCGATTAACCAGGTAAAAGCCGAGTTAGGACGCGATGCGATGATTCTTCAGACCCGGCGGCTGAAAAAGGGCGGTCTGTTCGGCCTTTTCGGCAAAGAGCGCTTTGAAGTAATGGCAGCTGTTGATCCCGCTGCAAAAGCGCCTGCCCCACTACCGCAAAATCCGCCTTACCGTCCCCAGCCTCCGGCGGCAGCCCCCGCTCAGGAAGGGACAGGGCTGGCCGGTTTGCGACGGGATGTTTCTCATTTGCAAAAATTGATGGAGCAAGTGGTACAGGCTCTGCCGGAGCGTTCAGCCGCTTCTCCGTTGCAGCGGCTGCTGCTGGATAATGACGTGGAAGCAGAGGCGGCTGCTTTACTGATCCAAGGCTTTCCCGAGGCTACAGATGAAACCCGGCTGCCCTTGGTGAAAGAACAGCTAAAGGACAGGCTTAGGGAATGCTTTAACCGGGTTGAGGTGATCGTGCCTCGAAAAGACACTTGTCAGATTGCGGCTTTTATTGGCCCCACCGGTGTCGGCAAGACAACGACAATTGCCAAGCTGGCGGCGAATTTTACCCTTAAAGAAGGCTTGCGGCTGGTGCTGATTACCGCCGACACCTATCGCATTGCCGCCATGGAACAATTGAAAACCTATGCCGATATTATCGGCATCCCGCTGGAGGTCGTCTATTCGTCCGATGAACTGACAGCGACGATTGCCCGTCACCGTGACAAGGATCTGATCCTGATTGATACTGCCGGCCGCAGTCCGAAAAACCGTCAGCAGATCCAGGAACTTCAGTCACTGCTGGCTGTTGAGCCGGCGATAGAGACCTATCTGGTAATCAATACCGGCGCAAAATACAGGGACGCGTTGGAAATGGTAAACGGATTTAGCTGTTGCTCACCGTCAAAATTTTTGTTTACCAAAGTTGATGAATCGGCCAATATTGGCACGATTATCAATCTTCTCTACCGTTTTCCCCTGGCGCTTTCTTATATAGCTACCGGCCAAAACGTGCCTGATGATATTGAGATTGCCGATCCCGGAAAACTGGCCGACCGGCTGGTGGAAAGTTGACCATGCATGATCAGGCTGAAAAACTTCGCCAGCTCGTCAAAACCAATCGCCTGCCTGCCAAAAGCCCCCTTATCAAAAAAGAAGCGCTGGCAGCACCGCGAGTGCTTACGGTTACCAGCGGCAAAGGCGGTGTCGGTAAAACCAATATTACCGCCAATCTGGCGCTGACTTTGGCCGGGAAAGGGCAGCGCGTCCTGCTGATTGATGCTGATCTGGGCATGGCCAATGTGGATGTTATTCTGGGAACGGCTGCCCGTTACTCGCTGCTGGACTTGCTGGAGGACGGGCGGCGGACGCTGGACGAGGTGATTACCACCGGGCCATGCGGCATCAAGTTTCTCAGCGGCGGTTCCGGTATCTATCAACTGGCAAATCTGTCTGGCGCTCAGTTGCAGCGGCTTACTTCTCAAATTGCTGCGTTTGATCACTGGGCCGATATCATTTTAATCGATACCGGAGCCGGTATTGGCCAGAATGTTTTAAACTTCGTCATTGCTGCGGATGAAGTGTTGCTCATTACTACGCCGGAGCCGACGGCGATTACTGATGCCTACGCGTTGATGAAGGCCTATGTCGGCAACCGGGGGACAGCGCCGTTGCGGCTGATTGTCAACCGGGTTTTTGACCGGGAGGAAGGACAGGGGGTTGTCGATACTCTCAATAAAGTCGCCGTGCGCTTTCTGCAGCAGCCGATTAGTGAACTGGGGCTCATTTGGGAAGACCCGAATGTGATACGAGCTGTCAAAAAACAAACTCCGTTCGTTTTAGCCTATCCTGACTCCGCCGCCAGCCGCAGCATCGGCGAAATTGCCAATCGCCTGCTCTATGGCGAGACCGGATTGCACTCCCGCGGTATCAGAGGCTTTTTTGATAAATTGCTAAAGCGATGGTAACTTGGCAAGGAGGCTGAAAAACAATCGAACCGTCTGCTGTTTTAAAGGTCAATCAGCTGGTTGAAATCTATTTAACCCGTAATCTTCGCGGTAAACGCTACCACAGCCGGATCGAGGAAATTCATGACCGGCAACTGGTGCTGGCCATGCCGTTTGAAAAGGGATCGCCGGTTTATGTCACGCCAGGAACGCCGGTTTACGGCAAAATTATCACAGAATCCTCGCCGTATGTATTTGTCGGCAGCTATATTGACAAACGAATGGATCCCCTGCCGGTATGGCTGATCTCCCAGCCAACTGAAATGATTAAATTGCAGCAGCGTGAATATGTCCGTATCGACGCCAAAATTTCCGCCCAGGTTACGCTCGAGGAACAGGACAATGACCGGCAGGAGACGCTTTTGATCACCGATATCAGCGGCGGCGGACTGCGGTTAATCGCGCAGAAGCCATATTCGCTGGGAACGAAGCTCCGGATCGCGTTTGAACTTCCCGGCCAGGAGCTGATTGAGACGGGGGGACTGGTAGTACGCAGCGAGCATCCGCAGTCGGATTTGAACGTCTACTGGCTTGGTGTCCGGTATGTGGGGCTGCCGGAAAAGCAGCGCAATAAAATCGTTAAATTTATTTTTCAAAAGCAGTTGGAACGGCATCGCCGGGGGTTTTAGCAGCTAAAGCGAGGTGAGAAAATATGATTAAGGTTCTTATTGTCGATGATTCAGCCTTTATGCGGAAAATTTTGACTGATGTATTCGCTGCAGAAGCGGATTTTCATGTGATCGATACTGCCCGCAACGGTAGAGATGCGATTGATAAGATAAAGAAATTGAAACCGGATATTGTTACTATGGATGTGGAAATGCCGGTTCTTGACGGGATTAAGGCACTGGAAGCCGTCATGGCCGAGTGTCCGCTGCCGGTCGTTATGCTCAGCAGTCTGACTCATGCCGGCGCCGAAGCAACCCTGCAGGCGCTGGAAGCCGGAGCGGTTGATTTTATTGCCAAAAGCTCGGGGCCGATTTCTAACGTTGCCGGCATCCGCCAGGAAATTATCGATAAATGCAGAGCGGCGGCGCGGGTTGATGTCAGACGGCTCTCGCCGGCTAAAGCACCGCGGGTCAGCAGCCTGCCGCCAGCGCCGGCCGCCGTTCCACCGCCTGCCCTTGCCGTGCTGCCAACAGCATCGGAGAGGATCGTCGCCATCGGCACCTCGACCGGCGGTCCGCGGGCGCTGCAGGAAATTATTACCCGTCTGCCCGGCAGTCTCAACTGCGGCGTTGTCATTGTGCAGCATATGCCGCCAGGCTTTACTAAGTCCTTGGCTGACCGTCTGAACAGTCTGTCGGCGTTGACAGTAAAGGAAGCGGAGCCTAATGATGTCATCCGGCCGGGTCTGGTGTTGATCGCCCCCGGTGATTATCATCTGACACTGGCGCGCAGCGGTACCCAGACTGTGATTGTTCTGGGGAAGGAACCGCCGATAGGCGGCCACCGTCCGGCTGTCGATCCGATGATGGAGTCAGTCGCAAAACTGTACGGCGCCGGCGCGGTTGGCGTTTTGCTGACCGGCATGGGGCATGATGGCGCTAAAGGCATGCAGCGGATTAAACAGCAAAGCGGCACCACCATCGCTGAACACGCTTCAACTACTGTTGTCAATGGTATGCCCAAATCGGCAATTGAACTGGGAGCTGTTGATGTGGTCATGCCGCTTCACGATATTGCAGCAGAAATTGTCAGAAGAACGCAACGTAAAATAGGAGGCGTTTGATATGAGTAGTATGGACATGAATCAATACATGGGCATGTTTCTCGAAGAATCGCGGGAGCATCTGCAAACCTTAAACCGCTGCCTGCTGGATCTGGAAAATGATCCGCAGAATTTAGGGCTGCTTGATGAAATTTTTCGCAGCGCGCACACGATTAAAGGCATGTCGGCCACAATGGGATTCGCCCCGATCGCCGAGTTGACGCACGACATGGAAAATATCCTTGATTTGTTGCGTAAATCGCAGTTGACGGCAGATCACGATATTGTTGATACTTTGTTTAATTGCATCGATATGCTGGAACAACTGGTGGAAAGCGTAACCAACGGCGGTGGCGACACTCCGGATATTGCACCTTTGGTCAGCCGCTTAAACAGTCTGGCCAAAGGCGAAAAGCCGGCCGCCCCTGTTAAGCAGACGGAGCCGGTAACGGCGGCGCCGGCAGCGGTGGCAACTGCAGGGCCAGCCGTTGATCTGAATGAATCGGAGCGGTATGTCATTAAATCGGCGGAGCAAAAGGGCTACCAGGCGTTTGACCTTCAAATATCCCTGAAGAAGACCTGCCTGTTGAAATCGGCGCGCGCCTATATGGTTATGCGCGCGTTGGAAGAATTGGGCGAAGTCATCAAAACCCTGCCGCCGGTTGAAGACCTGGAAAAGGAACAGTTTGACTATTCGTTTCAGGTTGTTCTGCTTAGCGGCTCAGAGCCGGACAAAATTGCTCAGACAATCCAGTCCATCTCTGAAATTGAAGAAGTGACTGTGTTGCCCTGCAGTGAGCTGGACGAGGCACCAGTCGCTGTCGCCGCCATCGCCGGTGCCGCTCCGAAGCAGGATAAACCCGCTGCCGATAAGCCGCCGGCTAACGCGGTCCCGCAAGACCGGAAAATTAAAGGCGGCCAGTCGGTACGCGTGGATATTGATAAACTCGACAGTCTGCTGAATCTGGTCGGCGAGTTGGTCATAAATAAAACCCGCCTGGAGCAAATTGGCATTACACATAAGCTGAATGACCTGGTGGAGACGATTGAGCAGATGGACCGGGTGACAACCGATTTGCAGGCAGTGGTTATGAAAGTACGGATGGTTCCGGTCGGACAGGTTTTCAACCGTTTTCCCCGCATGGTGCGCGATTTGTCACATGAACTGGAGAAAGAGGTTAACCTGGTTATTCAGGGCGAGGAGACCGAACTGGACCGGACTGTCATTGATGAAATCGGCGATCCGCTGGTTCACTTGCTGCGCAACGCTATTGACCACGGCATTGAGGAACCGTCGCTGCGGCGGCAGCAGGGTAAGAACCCGATCGGCGAAGTCCGCCTGATTGCCCGGCATGAGGGTAACCATGTAGTGATTGCCGTAGAGGACGACGGCAGCGGCATAAATGCCGATATTATCCGGCGGAAAGCGGTGGAGAAGGGCCTGATCACGCAGGCCGAGGCCGATAAGATGGATAATATGGAAGCTGTCCGCATGGTATTTTTGCCCGGGTTTTCCACCTCGGATAATGTTACCGATATCTCGGGCCGCGGCGTCGGTATGGATGCCGTCAAGACCAAAATTGAATCGCTGGGCGGGACTGTGGAAGTCGAAACCAAACTCAATCAGGGCAGCCGCTTTAAAATCCGCCTGCCGTTGACGCTGGCAATCATTCAGGCGTTGCTGGTCGCGGTCGGTGAAGAAAAATATGCGATTCCGCTGGGGTCAATCGACAGTACGATCAATATTCAGCCCGATGATATTAAAACTGTGCAGAATCAGGAAGTTATCCTGCTGCGGGGCCAAATCATCCCGATTGTGCGCTTAGGCAAGATCCTGTCCGTCCCCGGCATGGCCAGCGAACAGCAGGAATTATTTGTTGTTGTCGTTCACATGGGCGATCATCGTGCCGGTATCATTGTCGATACCCTGATCGGGCAGCAAGAGATTGTTATTAAATCATTGGGCAATCTGTTGGCCGGCATTAAGTCGATTGCCGGAGCAACGATTCTTGGCGACGGTCAGGTCGCTTTAATTCTGGATGTAGGCGCATTAATGCAATAGGAGGTGTAGGGCAATGCAGCAGGCATATAGTGGTGAAGAGTCGCAGTTGGTTGTATTCAAGCTTGGCAACGAGGATTACGGGATCAGCATACTGCAAGTGCAGGAAATCAAGCGAATGACTGACATTACCCGGGTTCCGCATACTCCCGGCTATATTCAGGGGGTTATCAATCTGCGCGGCAGTGTGCTGCCCGTATTGGATTTGAAGAAGCGGCTCGGCCTTCCGGACAGTGAATATACCGACAATACCCGTATTATTATTGTCAATGTCCGCGACATGGCGATTGGCCTGATTGTTGACGGCGTTTCTGAAGTGACGGCGCTTGCCGCTGAACAAATTGATTCTTCCCAGTCTGTCGCTGGCGTCGACGGTTCTCATTTCATCAGCGGTGTTGGCAAAAAAGATAACCGTCTGCTGATTCTGCTTAACCTGGACACGATTATAGTCGGCAGCCAGGACGAAAAAAATCCGGCCTGATAGCCATGGGAAGAGGTGGACTGTATGTCTGAAGAAATATTGAACCTGTCGGACCTGCAAATCGATGCCTTACGGGAAGTTGGCAACGTTGGCGCGGGTAATGCGGCGACGGCTCTGTCGCAAATTATCAACCGGCAAATTGACATGTCCGTGCCGCGGGTGGCGATTATGCCGCTGGGGGATGTCCCAGATGTTGTCGGCGGCCCGGATGCAATGGTGGCAGGCGTCTATTTCCGCGTTTTCGGGCCCGCTCCCGGCAGCATCCTGTTCCTGCTGCCGCGGGAAAGCGCTTTTGCTCTGGTGGATATGCTGATGGGAAGAGAAATGGGGCATACACAGTCCCTGGATTCTTTGGATGAGTCTGCCTTAATGGAAATCGGCAACATTCTTTCCGGTGCCTACTTAAATGCGCTTTCGTATTTTACAAAGTTTACGCTATTGCCTTCCATTCCAGCGCTGGCTGTTGATATGGCAGGCGCTATTTTGAGTATCATCCTGATTCAGCTGGGGCAAATGGGCGATCACGCCCTGGTCATTGAAACCGAGTTTTCTTCTGCCGGCGGTGGCGTAAAAGGACACTTTTTCCTCATTCCCGATCCCGGTTCGCTGGATATCATTCTGAAGGCAATCGGGGTGAAGGAATAATGTCGGAACTGATCAAGGTCGGTATGGCGGATTATAAAACCGGTCGCGCTCCCGCCAGCCTGATCACCTACGGTCTCGGCTCCTGCATCGGCATCGCCGTTTATGACACGATGACCAAGATTGGCGGTCTGGCACATATCATGCTGCCTGACAGCAAACAAGCCCGCTCGGCGGAAAATCCGGCAAAGTTTGCCGATACGGCGATTCCGCTGATGATCGACGAACTGGTTAAGCTAGGTGCCAGCAAGATCCGGATGCGGGCCAAAATTGCCGGCGGCGCCCAAATGTTTACCTTTTCCAATATGACTGATATCATGCGTATTGGTGAGCGCAACGCCGAGAGTGTGCGCAGCGTTCTGAGAAGTCTTGACATTGCCGTCATTGCCGATGAAACCGGCGGCAATTTTGGCCGGACCGTAGAGTTGAAGTTAGACAGCGGGATGTTTCGGATCAAAACGATTGATAAAGGTGAAAAGGAAATCTAAGCTATGCAGATAACGTTTCCACGCCTATTGGCGTTGATTGCCGCCATTACTGCACTTATTTTTACTTTGCTGGCAGGCATTTTTTATCAAATCCCCTGGTTAAGTCTGTTGTGGAGAATAACCGCATCCGCTATTTTCTTTCTTGTCACTGGCTATCTGGGGGGGATTTGGCTGGAACGGCATTTTTCGCCGGCAATAGCACAGGCGCTGCAGGAGTCTGAGGAGAAAGGACAAAACTTGGATGCGGTGAGCGAGCCGGAGCAGAAGGCTGACGGCTTTGATCCATTTACGCCTGACAGCTTTGATCGCATAAGCAGGTCCTGATCGCAAGCGCTTGGAGGTTGGCCATGATAGAACGTACTGGTCCGCAGGAGACGGAAGCCGATCTTTGGCTGGCCTATCAGCAGCAAAGACGGCCTGAAATCAGGGAAAAATTGATCATTCATTATTTGGCGCTGGTCAAACTGGCGGCCGGGCGCATTGCGATCGGCCTGCCGCTGCATATCGATAAAGAAGATCTGATCAGCACCGGTTTTTTTGGCCTGCTGGATGCGATCGAGCGGTTTGACCCGATGCGGAATACCAAGTTCGAGACCTACGCAATGTCCCGGATCCGCGGCGCGATTCTTGACGCTTTGCGTGCCCAGGATTGGGCTCCGGTCAGTGTCCGGCAAAAAGCCAAAAAGTATGAGCAGACGCTGGCAGCGCTGGAGGCAAAACTGGGCCGTTCGGCCAGCGATGCGGAAATCGCGGCGGCGCTGGCAATCAGCACTGACCAGCTGTATAGCCTGCTGACACAGCTGAACGCCGCTGCTATCATTCCCCTTGACGATTTTATTCAGGACGAAGCGCTGACTGCCGCAGCCGATAATCCGCTGCGGCATGCCGAGGCGGAGGCGGTAAAAGCGACCTTGGCCGAGGCAATTGAGGTACTGCCGGAAAAAGAACGGATTATTGTCTCTTTGTACTATTATGAGGAATTGACCTTAAAAGAAATCAGTCTGATCCTTAAACTAACCGAAGCACGCATTTCCCAGCTGCATACCAAGGCCATTCTTCGTCTGAGAGGGGCACTAGCTCGTATTCAATCCAGCCTATTATGAATTGGAGCGGAGGGGTAGGGAATGGATAAAGACGATTGGCGTGAAGCCACTGAGCCGCAAAGTGAACCGTCTGAGCAGCGTTTCGCCATTACCAGTGACAGCAGCGGCGTTTTCCTGACGGTATATCCGGAGGCAGGTTCTGTTGCGGTAACAGAACCGGAAGTGGTTGCGTCGCTGCAAGCAATGAATATCTTCGACTATCAGCTGCCGGCAATTGTAAACGCGTTGAAAGCAGCGGCGGGAGTCCCCTTGAAAATCGGCGAATCAGCCCGTCAGGATCCCGATATTCAGGTCCTGGTCGAACGCGACCGGATGGAAGCGTTTGTGATTATTACCGGTGGCCCCGGTATCCGCCTGGCGACGCCGCAGGAGGTTACGGCGAAGCTGGAAGCTGCTGGTGTACGCTACGGCATTAAAGAAGAAAACATCGCCCGCGCCTGTCAGCGGCCCGGTCCCAAAACAGCCGTGGCCTCCGGACTGGCGGCGGTAAATGGGCAGGATGCCCGGATTGTCTATCATTTCTCACTGGAGAAAAACGTTAAGCCGGTTGAAAATGAAAATGGCAGCGTTGATTATAAAAACATTAATTTGTTTACCACTGTTCGCGAGGGTGATTTACTGGCGGAAAAACTGCCGCCGATCCCTGGCAAAGCCGGAACCGATGTGCTGGGCAATGTGCTGCAGCCTAAGCCGGGACGTGATTTACCGCTGCCGATCGGCAAGAATGTCGCCGAAAAAGACGGCAAGGTCGTTGCCGCTATTGCGGGACAGGTAACGCTGATTAACAAAAAGATTCATGTCATGCCGCTAATTGTCATTAACGGCGATGTTGATTTTTCCAGCGGCAACATTGAATTCAGCGGTAATGTGACGATAAAAGGCTCGGTTCAGCCGGGATTTTCCGTCAAGGCCGGCGGTGATATCGAGGTACAGGGAACCGTTAGCGGCGCTGTGGTAGAAGGCCGCAATGTGACCATCCGCATGGGAATCCAGGGCATGTTCCGCGGCCACTTAAAGGCTTCGGAGCATGTATATGCGAAATTCATTGAAAATTCCAATGTATCGGCTGACGGCGACATCCATGTCAGCGATGCGATCCTGCACAGCCGTGTCAGCGCTCGCCGCAAGGTTATCGTTGAAGGCAAACGGGGGATGATCGTCGGCGGCAAAATCAGCGCCGGCGAAGAAATCAGAGCCAAGGCGGCCGGGAACCACTTGGCTATCGTCACCGAACTGGAGGTGGGCGTTACCCCGGTACTGCGGGAGGAATACCATCTGTTGTGCAAGGATATTCACAAGGTCGAGGCCTCGCTTGATCAAACGCAAAAGTCGCTGCAAATCCTGCGGGCAGCCAATCCCGATTCACTGACACCGGAACGGCGGGAAATGTTGTTGAAAATGACTAAGGCGCAGTTTCAACTGGCGGGACAGGCCGAATCCATGCGCAGCCGCATTGCCGAAATTGAGGTGGAGCTGGATCAGGTCCGGCACGGCCGCATTCGTATCGCTGATGCGGTATATCCCGGTGTGAAGATTGTTGTAGGCACTCATGTCAAGTCCATACGGGAAACGGTGCGTTTCGTCAGCTTCCATGCCGATGATGGCGAACTGCAGACCGGCGCTTACAAATAAGCAATAGATAGGACGGGATCGTATGAACATCCGGTCAATCGATCTTCAGGTACTTATCCCCCATTCGGCCGAGGTTGGCAAACTGCAGCACAGCGGCAATCAGCAGCCGCTGGCACAGCAACAGGAATTTGCGGCTCAATGGCAAAAGACGGCGCAGGAGCGGCAGCAGCAGGTGCAACTGGTCAACCACTCTGAAGGCGGCAGGGTTAAAGAGAAAGGCAAGGAAGAGGCGGAAAAGCGCCGCAAGCAAAAGGCGTCACCAGGAAAGCCGATTAAGGAATCTGACGCGCAGACAGAAGCTGCGTCGCCGGCGTTTCCCGCTTCTTCTTTGGGGCATACTATTGATATCAGGACATGAGGAGGTGCCGCTGTGCCTGAAGGAATGCTGACACTGCTGCTGGTACTGGCTGTTGGGGCGGTTGCCGTCTATAAGCGCCAATGGCTGCTGAAACAGTTTACCTTTAATATGGCTTCCGAAACTGAAGGTTTTCGCGCCCAGGTGGAGGCAACGGCTAATCAGGCGGTTAAACGGCTGGAAGAGCAGATGGCGCAGCTTGAATACCTGCTGGCGGAAGCCGATGATAAAATAGTACAGTTAGGAAGCCAGCTGCAGCAGTCGGAGCAGGCGCTGCAGAATCTGCGGGCCGCAGCTGCCGGCAATGCCGCTATGGCTGCCGGTCAAAATAGCGGGAACCTCCCTACAGCGGCAGCTCCAGTTGAGACGCCGCCGCTGCGGACGGAGCCAGTCGGCCCGGTTGCGCAGGAAAAGCGGCAGCAAATCATGCGGCTTTATCAGGAGGGCAAATCAATTGTCGATATTGCCAGGGCCACCTCCATGGGTACGGGTGAGGTCATGCTGATTTTAGAATTGCATAAAACGCATTAAATTGTAAATACTACCAGCATAATTTTGACAAATCTATCGTGTTTCCGGAAAAAAATTGATGACAGTCTTGAGATCTGATCTTGTCTGTGATATACTATCCTACGGTGTAAAATACACACGCATTTTAATTTTGCGGCTGTGCCGGAAACGGTAAAAGCAAAGATGAGGAATGCGGAGGAAAAACAGGAGGTGCTGTATTATGTCAGTTATATCCATGAAACAACTTTTAGAGGCCGGTGTTCACTTCGGTCACCAAACCCGTCGCTGGAATCCGAAAATGGCGCCCTATATTTTTACGGAACGCAATGGAATCTATATCATTGATCTGCAAAAGACCGTAAAAAAGGTTGAGGACGCTTACAATTTTGTGCGCCAGATTGCCGCTGAAGGGCGGACAATTCTGTTTGTGGGCACGAAAAAGCAGGCGCAAGAGGCAGTAAGAGACGAGGCTAGCCGCTGCGATATGTACTATGTCAATGAGCGCTGGCTGGGCGGTATGCTCACCAACTTCCAGACGATTCAGAAACGCATCAATCGTTTGTGCGCGCTTGAAGACATGGAAGCCAAAGGCATGTTTGAAGTTCTGCCGAAAAAAGAAGTCATCACTCTCCGCCATGAGATGGAACGGCTGCAGAAGTTCCTCGGCGGTATTAAAAATATGCGGAAGCTGCCGGGAGCGCTGTTTGTCATCGATCCCCGCAAAGAGCGGATTGCCGTCTCTGAAGCCCGCAATCTCGGCATCCCCATTGTCGCTATTGTTGATACGAACTGCGATCCCGACGAAGTTGACGTCATTATTCCGGGCAATGACGACGCGATCCGTGCCGTCAAGCTGCTGACCGGTAAAATGGCCGATGCGGTTCTGGAAGGACGCCAGGGCGAGCAAATGAACGCCGCGGCTGGAGAATAATAGAGCGTGCCATGAGGCCGGCCGGCAAATTGTTGCCTCGATATATCGTGGAACGAAGCGTCGGCGGGCCTCGTGAACTTAGCGAGTACAATTCGTGATGATGACAGGAGGATTCA
This sequence comes from uncultured Pelosinus sp., assembly GCA_900542835.1. Lineage (GTDB taxonomy): Bacteria > Bacillota > Negativicutes > Sporomusales > Acetonemataceae > Anaerosporomusa. The sequence continues at coordinate 90,219 of UQPB01000003.1, forward strand.
CTACATATGGTTACGGCTGAAATGGTTAAAGAGCTGCGCGAACGCACTGGCGCCGGAATGATGGATTGCAAGAAGGCGTTGACGGAAACGCAGGGCGATCTGGAGAAGGCAATTGACTATTTGCGGGAAAAAGGCTTGGCCGCAGCGGCGAAGAAGAGCGGCCGCGTTGCCGCCGAAGGCATTATTGAAGCCTATATCCATGGTGGCGGACGGATTGGCGTTCTGCTGGAACTGAACTGTGAAACCGATTTTGTTGCTAAGACCGATGCGTTTCACGCGTTGGCGCGAGATATTGCCATGCAGGTGGCGGCGGCGAATCCGGGTTATGTCCGTCGTGAGGAAGTTCCCGCCGAGATTGTTGAGCATGAGCGGGAAGTACTGCGGGCGCAAGCGTTGAATGAAGGCAAGCCGGCCAATATTGTTGAAAAGATGATTGTTGGCCGCATTGAAAAGTTTTATAAAGAAAACTGCTTGATGGAGCAGGGCTTTATCAAGGATCCGGATAAGACGGTTACAGATGTTGTCAATGCGAATATTGCCAAGATTGGTGAAAAGATTTCGGTTCGCCGCTTCAGCCGGTTCCATGTCGGCGAGGGGATGGAAAAGAAATCGTCTGATTTTGCCGCTGAAGTTATGGCTGCCGTAAAGAAGTAAACACAAGCGAAGAGAACACCAACGTGTTCTCTTTTTGCCAATAGAGATGAATTTTGTGAAAAAAAACAGGATTTGGCTTGTTGCTGTAGAAAAGGATAATAGGGGGGTTGTCACTTGCTGCCCTGCAAGTATCAACGGATTATTTTAAAGCTAAGCGGTGAAGCGCTGGCCGGTGATAAAGGCTTCGGTATTGATCCTGAAGTCGTGGAGTCTATTGCGTCGCAGATTAAAGATGTAAAAGCGCAAGTGGAAGGATTGGAAATCGGCATAGTAGTCGGCGGCGGCAATATATGGCGTGGTCTGGCCGGCAGTGCCAAGGGTATGGACCGGGCAACCGCCGATTATATGGGAATGCTGGCTACGGTTATGAATTCCCTGGCATTGCAGGATGCGCTTGAAGAATGCGGTGTGGATACCCGGGTGCAAACCGCGATTGAAATGCGGCAAGTTGCCGAACCCTATATCCGCCGCCGGGCAATCCGGCATCTGGAAAAGGGACGGGTCGTCATCTTTGCCGCCGGCACAGGCAATCCTTATTTTTCCACAGATACCACAGCGGCCTTGCGGGCGGCGGAAATTGAAGCGGATATCATTTTGATGGCCAAACGCAATGCTGACGGCGTTTATGATTCCGATCCCCGCAATAACCCCAACGCGAAGATGTTTAAGGAACTGGAGCATAAAGAAGTACTGCAGCGTGGGCTGGGCGTAATGGATTCGACTGCGACCAGTCTGTGCATGGATAATAAAATCCCGATTATTGTGTTTAGTATTGATGAGCCGGGCAATATCCTGAAAGCTGTGCTGGGATATGACATTGGCACTATCGTGGGAGGGACAAAGCGTGATGGTTAAAGAAATTATGGCTTCACATGAGACGCGGATGAAAAAGGCTCTTGATCTGTTGCGCAAAGATTATTCAACCCTGCGCGCCGGCAGGGCAACCCCGGCGTTGCTTGATAAGATCACTGTCGATTACTACGGCACGCCGACGCCAGTGAATCAAGTTGGTAATATTTCCGTGCCGGAGCCACGGATGATCGTTATTCAGCCTTGGGAAAAAAACCTGCTCAGTGCGATTGAGAAGGCAATTATGAAATCTGATTTAGGCTTGACGCCAACCAGCGACGGTTCTGTGATCCGACTGCTGATTCCGCAGCTAACCCAGCAACGCCGCAGCGAGCTGGTAAAAGTCATTCACAAGAAGGCGGAGGACTGCCGGGTTGTTGTCCGCAACCTGCGGCGGGACGCCAATGACGCACTGAAAAAGACGGAAAAAGACAAATTGATTTCTGAGGATGAGGCCAAGAAGGCATTGGACGATATCCAAAAGGCTACTGACCGGTTCATCAAAGAAGTCGACCAGGTTATGCAGGCAAAAGAAAAAGAAATCATGGAAGTTTGACATGGATGTTGTCGCCTGGCCTTTGGAAGCAGCAAAAAAACGGCTGCAGGCTCTGGGGATCGCCTATTCGGTCGACAGTACCCGCCCCTACAGCCGTTCTTTTATAACCAGCGATGTCTGGTATGTGCTACGGCAGCGCCAGATGCCCGACGGAACTGTCTGTCTTTTGGCTGCTGCCAAGATGGGAAAGGAGGTGTTTTGAATGGCTTACAAAATTACCGATGCCTGTGTTTCCTGTGGTACCTGTGCCGCGACCTGTCCGGTGGGCGCTATCAGCGAAGGCAGCCCGATTTATGTAATTTCCGAAGAGTGTGTGGAGTGCGGCGCCTGTGCCGCCGTTTGTCCTGTTTCTGCTATCGAAGCGCCTTGATTGTACTTTTGTAAGGTTTCTTTGAATAGAAGCCCCCTCTGGCGAGGGGGCTTCTATTTAGAAGACAGTTTCCGGCCACAATGCGGAGGTCTTAAAATGTGGAAAAAATGGTTTGGTAAAACAGAAGAATATGTTGTTGCCGATAACCAATTAGATAAAGCTAAACTCCCGCGCCATACGGCGATTATTATGGATGGCAACGGGCGTTGGGCAAAGGATAAGGGCCTGCCGCGCGTATTCGGCCATCGCGCCGGTGTGGAAGCCTTGCGCCGGGTCGTGCGTACGGCCAGTAATCTGGGCCTGCAGGCGCTGACTGTTTACGCGTTTTCCACGGAAAACTGGAAACGGCCGCACGAAGAAGTGAATTTGCTGATGGAGTTGTTTTCAACTTATCTGACTGCCGATATCGACGAACTGGATGCCAACAACGTCCAATTGCGTTTTATTGGCCGCATTGACGCGTTGGCGCCGGCGCTGCGCGACAAATTTCTGGCGGCGCAGGAGCGTACGGCAGTTAACAGCGGCTTGATTTTCAATGCGGCGATCAATTACGGCGGCCGGGCTGAATTGTTGCGGGCGGCGCAATTACTGGCCGCCGACGTTCAAGCCGGCAGGCTGGCTGCGGAAAGCCTGACAGAAGCCGATCTGCAGCAACATCTATATACGGCGGATTTACCCGATGTCGACCTGTTGATCCGTCCCAGTGGCGATTATCGCATCAGTAATTTTTTGCTTTGGCAGAGCGCCTATGCCGAATTATGGTTTACAGATGTAAGATGGCCCGATTTTTCGCCGGCGCATTTACTGCAGGCAATAACCGACTTTCAACAACGCGACCGCAGATTTGGCGGACTGAAAATAAAGTAGGTGCCATATGCTATTACAGCGTATCTTGACAGCCGCGGTGGGAATACCTGTTACCGTGTATCTGATCCAGTCGGGCGGCTGGCTGTTCTCACTAGCGATTATTATTCTGGCTCTCCTTGCCTGGCGGGAGTACTGCCAGATGCTGCGCTGCCGTCAGATTGAAGTCGGTATGGCGGGCGGGGCGGGTATGATCATTCTGCTGCTGCTAAGCGGCTGGTGCGGCAATTCCGAGGAATTGCTGCTGGCAGTGTGGCTGCTGCTGCTGCTGACGCTGCTGCGAACCCTGCTGCGCTGGTCGCGTGAGCCCTCGTTTGTCGCCGCTGCCTTCAGCCTGTTTGGGGTTATTTATATCGGCTTCTCGTTCCTGCACCTGCTGCTGCTGCGTCAGTTAAACGGTGATGCCACCGCGACGATGGGCGTTGGTACTGTTTATTTGTGGGCCGCGTTTTTGGCTACCTGGGGCAGCGATACCTTTGCCTATTTTGTCGGTTCCTTATGGGGACGCCGCAAGCTTTGTCCGGCGATCAGTCCCCGCAAATCGGTTGAAGGCTTTATTGGCGGCGTGTTAGGGGCGGTTGTAGCCGTCCTGATCTTTGGTTATTTTACCGAGATGCCGCTGATGCACCGGTTGATGACCGGATTGATCGGTGGCTTGGTTTCGCCGGTTGGTGATCTGGCTGAATCGGCACTGAAACGCTTTTGCGGCGTCAAGGATTCCGGCAGCCTGCTCCCCGGTCATGGCGGTGTGCTTGACCGTTTTGACAGCATTTTGTTCAGTGTTCCCGCCGTTTACTATTATGTGCAGCTTATTGTTTTAAACTAGAAAGGAGAATGCGGCTTGCGACATATCGGCATACTAGGCAGTACCGGATCGATCGGCACGCAAACCCTGGAAGTTGTCGCCGCCAATCCGGGACGATTTTCCGTTCGGGTTCTGGCTGCCAACAGCAACGACCGGTTGCTGCAGGAGCAAATTGAACGCTTTCAGCCAGATGTGGCTGTTTTAACCGATAAAGCAGCGGCTGACCGTCTCGCCCGCCGCTATACTGGCAAGACAAAGCTTCTGTGGGGTGAGGAAGGCCTGCTGGAAGCGGCGATTCATCCGGCAACAGAAGTCGTTGTGACCGCACTGGTCGGCTTTGCCGGCTTGCGGCCGACTCTGGCGGCAATTAACGCCAAAAAAACGATTGCGCTGGCAAATAAAGAAACGTTGGTTGCCGCCGGCGAAATCGTGACCCGGGCGGCTGCCGACAACCATGTCGCCATATTGCCTGTGGACAGCGAACACAGCGCTATTTTTCAGTGTCTGCAGGGAGTTAAGCCAGGCAGTGTCGCCAAACTGCTGTTAACCGCCTCCGGCGGACCGTTTCGCGGCTTTAGCGGCGAGCGGCTGAAAACAGTCAGTATTGCCGACTGCCTCAAGCATCCTAACTGGTCCATGGGCAGAAAGATTACGGTTGACTCGGCGACTCTGGCCAACAAAGGTCTGGAAGTCATTGAGGCCAGATGGCTGTTCGACGTCGATTACGATCAAATTGAGGTGATTGTGCATCCGCAAAGCATCATTCACTCCATGATCGAATTGACGGACGGCTGCGTTCTGGCGCAAATGGGATTGCCGGATATGCGGGCGCCTATCCAATATGCCCTGACCTTTCCGGAACGCTCGGCAGTCAATTATGGCTCGCTTAATTTTGCCCAAACAACTGCCTTGACGTTTGAGCAGCCTGATACCGCGACATTCAGCGCTTTGGCGATGGCTTACGAGTCAGGGCGTAAGGGCGGCGCATATCCCTGCGTGTTTAATGCTGCCAACGAGATAGCGGTCGAGGCGTTTTTAGCAGGGAAAATCGGCTTTACTGATATTGCCGGGGTCATTCGCAGCAGCTTGCAGGCATTTAGCGCTGGCGGCGAATTTACGCTCGACAGCTTGCTGCAAGCCGACGCCTGGGCCCGGCGGCATGCGGCCGGAATAACCGGCTTCTATAAAAGCGATTAAGGACGGTGGTGTTTTTGTCAATAACCATAATTGCGACAATTTTTGTTTTCGGTTTACTGGTCATGGTGCATGAACTGGGACATTTTCTTACTGCCAAGCTGGTTGGCATGGGCGTTCATGAGTTTGCCATCGGCTTTGGGCCGAAAATCATCAGTAAAAAATATGGTGAAACAGTCTATTCACTGCGTCTGATTCCGCTGGGAGGCTTTAATAAAATTGCCGGTATGGATCCGGATGAGCCGCAGGATGAAAAATCCTATCTGAGTAAGCCTGTCTGGGCGAGAATGCTGGTTATTATTGCCGGATCGGCGATGAATCTGCTGCTGCCGGTGTTTTTGTTCACGGTAGTATTTCTGGCAAACGGTGTTGACATTCCCTCAAACGAACCGGTAATGGGAACGGTAATGGCCGATAGGCCGGCCAGCCGGGCCAACTTTCAGCCGGGAGACAGAATCAAAGCCGTTAACGGACAGAATGTCACAGCCTGGAAGGATTTCGTAGCGGTTGTGCAGGCCAATGCCGGCCATGAACTGCATGTGGTCTATGAACGCAACGGCCAGACGGCAACGGCTGCCATTACGCCGGAATATGACGATGCCGCCAAGCGGGGTATTATCGGTGTTATGCCCGTAATTGATCATAAGCAGCCTGGGGCGGCCGAGGCTGCCGGACTGGCGGCAAAGCAGACGTATCTTTTGGCGGCGACAATGCTGACAGGTATTGGTCAAATGATTACCGGTCAGGCGCCGGCAGATGTCGCCGGACCGATCGGAGTCGCGCAGATGGCCGGACAAGTAGCGCAGATGGGTTTTATGCCGCTGCTGCAGTTTGCCGCGTTCCTTAGCATCAATCTTGGTTTGATTAACTTATTACCGGTACCGGTGCTGGATGGCGGGCATGTCGTCACGCTGGCGATTGAGGCTGTCAGGCGCAAACCATTGTCAAAGGAAAGTCTTCAGTTTGTGCAGATGATCGGCTTTAGCCTGTTAATCCTGCTGATGCTGCTGGCCACATTTAAAGATTTAACCCGCTTAAAGCTGTTTTAGACGACTGAGCGGCAATGTAGGTGATAAAATGAAATCGCATAAAACGCGGCAAGTAAAAATTGGCGGTGTGGCGATCGGCGGCGGTGCCCCGATCGCCATCCAGTCAATGACCAATACTCCGTCTGATGATGTGACGGCAACGGCAGCGCAAATTGCCAGCCTGCGGGAAGCGGGCTGCGATATTGTCCGGGTGGCAATCCCGGATATGGCCGCCGCCAAAGCGGTGGGAGCGATTAAGCAGCGGCAGCCGCAGACGCCGCTGGTTGGTGACATTCATTTCGATTACCGTCTGGCACTGGAGGCTGTTGAGCAGGGGATTGACGCGCTGCGAATCAACCCCGGCAATATCGGCGCTGAGGCGAACATCCTCGCGGTAGTCAGAGCAGCCCGGCAACGCCGGATTCCGATCCGTATCGGCGTCAACGCCGGATCACTGGAGAAGGATTTGTTGCTGCGATACGGCCATCCTACGCCTGAGGCGATGGTGGAAAGCGCGATGCGACATGTGCGTCTGCTGGAAAAACATGACTTTCAGGATATAAAAATTTCGCTCAAAGCCAACGATGTGCCAATGACGATCAGGGCGTATCAATTAATGGCCGAAACCGTTGATTATCCACTGCACCTAGGGATTACCGAAGCTGGAACGGTACGTTCTGGTGTCGTTAAATCGGCAGTCGGCATCGGTGCTTTGCTGGCACAGGGAATTGGCGACACGATCCGGGTATCGCTGACCGGCGATCCGGTTGAAGAAGTCAAGGTTGCCAATGAAATTTTAAAATCGCTGGGACTGCGCCAATACGGGCCGACCCTGATTTCCTGCCCGACCTGCGGCCGGACCCAGATCAATCTTGTACATATCGCCGAGGCGGTTGAACAGAAGCTGGCAGCGGTGAAAAAACCGATTAAAGTTGCAGTGATGGGGTGTGTCGTCAACGGCCCGGGTGAGGCCCGGGAAGCCGATATCGGCATTGCCGGCGGCCGGGAATTTGGCCTGATTTTCCGTAAAGGCGAAATTGTCAAGAAGGTGCCTGAGGACAAGCTGCTGGATGAACTATTTATCGAAATCAATCATTTGATCGAGGAGGAACAGTAATGCGCGCAACACAATTGTACGCACCGACACTGCGGGAAACACCTGCAGAAGCCGAAGTTATCAGTCATCAGCTGATGTTGCGGGCGGGAATGATCCGCAAGGCCGCCGGGGGCGTTTATTCCTATCTGCCGCTTGCCTGGCGGGTATTGCGAAAAATTGAGGCGATCGTCCGTGAGGAGATGGATGCCAAGGGCGGTCAGGAATTGTTGATGCCGATTATTCAGCCTGCTGAATTGTGGCAGGAAACAGGCCGCTGGGATGTTTACGGCGATGAGATGTTCCGGCTGCGAGACCGGCATAATCGTAATTTTTGTCTGGGTCCCACCCATGAGGAAATGATTACCTCGCTGGTCCGGTTTGATGTGCGATCCTATCGGCAGCTGCCGTTGATGTTATATCAGATCCAAAACAAATACCGCGACGAAATCCGTCCCCGCTTTGGCTTAATGCGGGGTCGCGAGTTCATTATGAAGGATCTGTACTCGTTTGACCGTGACGAACAAGGGTTGGATAGCAGTTATCAAAAGATGTACGACGCTTATATGAATGTTTTCAGCCGCTGCGGACTTACCTTCCGTGCCGTCGAAGCCGATTCCGGCGCGATTGGCGGCAGTGGATCGCATGAATTCATGGTTATTGCTGAATCCGGAGAGGCGGCTATTGCCTACTGTCCCGCCTGCGATTACGCCGCCAATGTCGAAAAGGCGGAATTAAAGCCGCTGCAGTCGCAGCCGGAAGCGCCGCTGCCGCTGGCAGAAGCGGCGACGCCGGGCGCCAAGACGATTGAGGCAGTCAGTGCCTTTCTAAATATTACCGCTGACCGGATGATCAAGACGCTTGCCTATCAAACTGAAAAAGGGCTGGTGCTTGCCCTGGTGAGGGGAGATCATGCCGTCAATGAAATCAAGCTGCAGAATAAGCTTGGCTGCCTGCAACTGGAGCTGGCTGGCGAGGAGGCCATCCGTTCCGCCCTGGGCTGCATTCCCGGCTATATCGGCCCGGTTTCAGCCACTCTGACGGTCGTGGCCGATGAGACGGTTATGCTGCTGCAGAACGCTGTTTGCGGCGCCAACAAGCTGGATGCCCATTATCTTCATGTCAATCCCGGACGGGATTTTAAGGCCACTATCGTCGCTGATATTCGCTTGATACAGGAGAATGATCCCTGCCCCCGCTGCGCCGGCGCAGTCAAAACCGCCCGTGGCATCGAAGCCGGTCAGGTTTTTAAGCTGTTCACTAAATACAGCAAGGCCCTGCAGGCTACCTATTTAGACGAAAACGGTAAAGAGCAGCCGATGGTCATGGGCTGCTATGGAATCGGTATTTCCCGCACTATGGCGGCGGCTATCGAGCAAAACTATGATGAGCACGGCATCATCTGGCCGGCGGCAATCGCACCGTATCACGCTGTTGTTGTGCCCATCAACGCCAAAGACCAACCCCAGCTGCAACTGGCCCAGACCATCTATGACAGACTGACGGCGACAGGAATCGAGACAGTGCTGGATGATCGCAACGAACGGCCCGGGGTTAAGTTCAAAGACGCTGATCTGATTGGTTATCCGCTTAAGATTACCGTTGGTCCCAAAACCATCAGCGAGCAAATGCTGGAGGTCAAGGTGCGCAAGACGGGAGAAATCCGCTTTTTATCGCTGGCGGAGGACTATATTGCTGTGTTGAGATCGATGCTGGCGGCGCTGTAGACTCCGCGCCGCTGCGCTTTTCTTTCGTGATAGCACGAAGCTCAGAGGAGAATCGTATGAACAATTACTGCATCATACCTGAAAGTCAGCGGGATTTTCAGCTGTTCACGGCAGATATGCCGCTAAATGCCGCTGATCGCGCTTTACTGAACCAATGCATCATTACCAAAGTCACCGTCAATCCGGACCGCAACAGCTGGCTGCTGTCGGTACAGGCGCGGCAGCAGCTGCCGCCGGCGCTGCAAACCGCTTTGTGCAGCCATCTCGCCAGGAATTGTCAGCTGAATGCGGTGACACTGGATTGGCAGCAGGAGCAGGCTGACTTGAGCGGATGTATTGCCGAGCATTGGGCCAAGATCGCCGCCGAATCTGTTGACAGCTCGGCGCTGCGGCATATTTTGCTGCAAGCTGCGCGCAGCTTTGATGGTGATGCGCTGCGGATTGAAACCGATGGGGAACTGGCGGCACAAATGCTGTTGGAGCGGGATGCGGCGCTGCGCATTCGCGACTATCTGCTGCGGGAATTCGGCGCCACCTGCACGGTGGATATTATTGCCTCCCGCCGCGAGGATGCGGCCGGCGGGGCCGACATCCTCACGCCGGAATATCTTGCAGCCTTGTCGCAGGCCACCGTTGCCGAATCCAAACAAGAAAAGAGCAGCCCGCTCCTCTATGGCCGCAATATTAAAGAGGAGCCAAGGCTGATCTGTGCGATTACCGAGGAAGACCGCAATTTGGTTATTCAGGGCGAGCTGGTCAAAATCGACTGCCGTGAGTTGAAGAGCGGCCGTTTCCTGATTAATTTTGATATCGCTGACCACACCAATGGCATTTCCGCTAAACTATTTCTGGAGAAGCAGGAGCAATACACCAAACTGGCGGGCAGCTTGAAGACCGGCATGACTGTCCGGCTGAAGGGCAAGGCGCAGCAAGATAAATTTGCCAACAATGATTTAGCCTTTTTTGTCGACAGCATTGTTGCTGTGGAAAAGGTAACGACTGCGCGTATTGACGACGCCGAACTGAAACGGGTGGAATTGCACGCTCATACGCGAATGAGCGCGCTGGACGCCATTGTTCCTGCCAAGCAGCTGGTCGCCACCGCCGCCAAATGGGGGCATCCGGCGATTGCGATTACCGATCACGGGGTTGTTCAGGCGTTTCCCGAGGCCTATGAAGAAGCTGCCAAACACGGCATTAAGCTGATTTACGGTGTGGAAGGCTATCTGCTGGAAGAAAATAATCAGTCCAGGCATATCATTATTCTGGCAAAAAATCGTACAGGACTCTATAATTTGTATCGCCTGATCTCGATCTCCCATCTGAAATACCTGCACAGGATGCCGCGCATACCGCGGGCCATCCTGTCCGAATACCGTGAAGGGCTTATAATCGGATCGGCCTGCGAAGCCGGCGAATTGATTCAGGCGATTTTGCGGGGCGCTACTGACGATGAGCTGCTGGCAATAGCCTCATTTTACGATTATTTGGAGATCCAGCCGGTAGATAATAATGCCTTCCTGCTGCGGGAAGGGAAAATTGCCGACAGGGAAGGCCTGATGGATATCAACCGCAAGGTCTGCGAGCTGGGCCGTCAGCTTGACAAGCTGGTTGTCGCCACCTGCGATGTGCATTTTCTCAATCCCGAAGATGAAATTTACCGCCGCATTCTAATGAGCGGACAGGGCTACAGCGATGCTGATAATCAGCCGCCGTTATTTTTCCGGACAACCAGCGAGATGCTGGAGGAGTTTACGTATCTTGGCCGGGAAAAAGCTTTTGAAGTCGTAGTGGAGAACTCTCGTAAGATCAGCGACAGCATCGAGTCGTTCAAGCCCATTCCTGATGAATTATATTCACCGCAGATTCCCGGGGCCGAAGAAGAGATTCGATCCATGTCTTACCGGCGAGCGGAGGAATTATACGGCAATCCGCTGCCGCAGCTGGTGGCGGACCGGCTGCAAAGCGAATTGAACTCGATCATTAATAACGGCTTTGCCGTTCTCTATTTAATTGCCCACAAGCTGGTTAAAAAATCGCTTGACGATGGCTACCTGGTCGGTTCCCGTGGCTCAGTCGGCTCGTCCTTTGTCGCCACTATGACCGGTATTACTGAAGTCAATCCGTTGCCGCCGCACTGGCTTTGCCCGCAGTGCCGGCACTCGCAGTTTGTGACTGACGGCAGCATTGGCGGCGGCTTTGATTTAGCGGACAAGAATTGCCCCGAATGCGGGACGCTGATGGCCAAGAACGGGCATGATATTCCGTTTGCCGTTTTTCTTGGCTTTGAAGGCGACAAAGTGCCGGATATCGACCTGAATTTCTCCGGCGACTATCAGCCTGTCGCCCATAAATACACGGAGGAACTATTCGGTAAAGATAATGTTTTCCGGGCGGGAACGATTGCCACTATTGCCGATAAGACTGCCTTCGGGTTTGTTAAAAATTATTTTGCCGATAAAGGCGACTTCGAAGTCCGCAACTCGTTTGTCGAGCGCTGGATGGGCGGCTGCACCGGCGTCAAACGCACTACCGGTCAGCATCCCGGCGGCATTATGGTCGTTCCCCGTGATATGGACGTACACTATTTCACCCCGATTCAATATCCGGCTGATGATAAAAATTCATCAACAATTACAACCCATTTTGATTATCATTCCATCAGCAGCCGCTTAGTCAAGCTCGACATACTCGGCCATGACGATCCGACCGTAATCCGGATGCTTGAAGATCTGACCCACATTGACGCCAAGACGATTCCTTTTGATGACGCCAAGACAATGAGTTTGTTTTCTTCCACCGAGGCGCTCGGCTTGACGCCGCAACAGTTGAATTCCAGCGTAGGTACCTTTGGCATACCTGAGTTTGGCACGAAATTTGTCCGGCAGATGCTGGAGGATACCAAGCCGCAAACCTTCAGTGAGCTGGTGCGCATCAGCGGCTTTTCGCATGGTACCGACGTTTGGCTGAATAATGCGCAAAGCCTGATCAAAGCCGGTGTGGCCAAGCTGTCGGAAGCGATTTCGGCCCGTGACGACATCATGCTGTATTTGATTCATAAGGGCGTTGCTCCTAAGCTGGCGTTTAAGGTAATGGAAAGCGTCCGCAAAGGCAAGGGTGTCAAACCGGACGATTGCGCCAAGCTGCGAGAGAAGAATGTGCCGGAATGGTATATCAGCTCTTGCCAGAAAATTAAATACATGTTTCCCAAAGCGCACGCGGTTGCCTATGTGATGATGGCTTTCCGCATTGCCTATTGTAAGATTTATCATCCGCTGGCTTTTTACGCGTCTTACTTCAGCGTACGAGCAACGGAATTTGACGCAAACCTGATTGTTGGCGCCAGCGAATCGTTCCTGCGTGCCAAAATCAAGGAACTTGAGCAAAAAGGCAACGCCCAGTCCGCCAAGGAAAAAGGGCAGCTGACGATTTTGGAAATGGCGCTGGAAATGCGGCTGCGGGGTTATTGTTTCCATAAAATCGATATTTATCGTTCTGATGCGGAACGGTTCCTGGTCTGTGAAGACGGATTGCTGCCACCAATCGGCTCTCTACAGGGAGTTGGCTCTGCCGCCGCTCACAGCCTGACGCAGGTCAGACAGGGCAAACCGTTTTCGTCAATTGAAGATTTGCGGGTACGGGCGCGAATTTCTAAAACAGTGATAGAAATGCTGGAAAACCACGGTTGTCTGGAGGGGCTGCCGCCTACCGACCAAATGCTGCTATTCGCATAATTTCCGCGAGACAGTTGTAAAATTCATCCTTTCGTGGTATACTTAGTTTAGTTTGTGCGGTTTGTGATGAGAGTGGGTATTTACCCACTCTTTCATCTTATTGAACGCAGGACGTGGTTGGCATAGACCGGTTTGAACGGGTAACACTAAAGCAAATGAAAAAAGGATGTGGAATTAAATGGCCAATCACATTGAGCAAGAGGTTGAGCGGCTTGTACTGCCGTGTCTTGAGGACAGCGGCATCGAATTGGTCGATATTGAATATGTGCGGGAACGCGACTGGTTCCTGCGGATATATATTGATAAGCCGGGCGGCATTGGCGTTGACGACTGCCAGTGGCTCAGCGAACAGATTGGCGAGAAGCTGGATGCGGCCGATCTGATCCGCGACAGCTATTATCTGGAGGTATCATCTCCCGGACTTGACCGGCCGCTAAAAAAGGAGCGGGATTTTGTCCGTCATGCCGGCCAAAAAGTGGAGGTTCATACCTTTGCCCCGGTCAATGGCAAAAAACTGCTGACCGGCGTCTTAAAAGGCCTGGTCGACGGCCGGATTATTTTGGATATTGACGGGACGGAGGCCAGCATCCCCAGGGAGCAAGCTTCGCAGGTCCGTTTATATATTGAGTTTTAAGAGCAGCTGATTACATAGGGGGAATAGAAAGATGAATGCCGAATTCATGCAGGCATTTGAGCAGTTGGGGCGGGAAAAGGGAATCTCTACGGAGATCTTATTTGATGCGATTGAAGCGGCCTTAATTTCAGCCTATAAACGCAATTTTGCGTCCGCTCAGAATGTCAGGGTATCGCTTGATCGCTCCACGGGAGAGATTCATGTTTATGCCCGTAAAACAGTGACCGATGCCGTGGCGGATCCGCGGCTGGACATTTCGCTTGAAGATGCCAAGCAGATTGACCCGCGTTACGAGCTTGAAGACGTGATTGAACTTGAGGTAACGCCGAAAAACTTTGGACGCATTGCCGCTCAGACCGCCAAACAGGTGGTGGTGCAGCGGATCCGCGAAGCGGAACGGGGAATTATTTACGAGGAGTTTTCCAACCGGGAAGGCGATATTGTCACTGGCATCATACAGCGTATCGAACAAAAAAACGTATTTATTGATTTGGGCAAGGCTGAAGCGATTTTGGCGCCGACGGAGCAGATTAGCGGCGAAAGCTACCGGCAGTGGGACCGGGTGAAAACCTATATTACCGAAGTCCGCAAAACGACCAAGGGGCCGCAGATCCTCGTTTCGAGAACGCATCCCGGCTTGCTGAAGCGCCTGTTCGAACTAGAGGTGCCGGAGATTCACGACGGGGTTGTCGAGATCAAATCCGTATCCCGCGAGCCTGGCATGCGCTCAAAGATTGCCGTGTATTCACGCGATGAAAATGTGGATCCGGTTGGCGCCTGTGTCGGCCATAAGGGGATGCGGGTGCAGACGATTGTCAATGAGCTGCGGGGCGAAAAGATCGATATTGTCAAATGGAATCCGGATCCGGCTAAATACATCGCTAACGCGCTCAGCCCGGCAAAGGTTGTGGAAGTCGATGTCAATGAACTGGAGAAGATTTCAAAAGTCATTGTTCCTGATTATCAGTTATCACTGGCAATCGGCAAGGAAGGGCAGAACGCCCGGCTGGCCGCTAAGCTGACCGGTTGGAAGATTGATATAAAAAGCGAATCGCAAGTACAAGCAGCCGTGCTGACCTGAGGTGATGGGGATGAAAGTGAGAAAAACGCCCAACCGGATGTGTGTGGGCTGCCAGACCAGCAAAACAAAAAAGGAATTGTTGCGGGTCGTCCGGACGCCGGCGGGGGAAATCCGCCTTGATCCTACCGGAAAGCTGGCTGGACGGGGCGCGTATATTTGCCAGGATGCGGCCTGCTTTACTAAGGCCTATAAGGAAAAAAGGCTGGAACGGGCGCTGAAACAGGCTGTGGATCCGGCGGTTTATGAAGATCTGGTTGCCCGTATCAAGCCCAATGAATGAGCGGAAACTATTGTCTTTACTGGGGTTGGCGCAACGGGCCGGCAAAGCGCTGTCGGGCGAGTTCGTCATCGAGCGGGCAATCCGCGCCGGTAAAGTCCATTGTCTGATTGTTGCGGCGGACGCCGCTGAAAATACCCGCAAGAAATACCGGGACATGACAACCTATTATGCTGTTCCTTGCGTTGAGGCTCTTTCCAAGGATGCTCTTAGCGGCGGAATCGGCCGCGAAAACAGGGCGGCAATCGCTATCACTGATGCGGGAATGTCGCAGGCCCTGAAAAAACTCTTATCAGATACACAGTAAAAACATGGGGGTGGATTGATGTCTAAATACAGAGTATATGAATTAGCGAAGGACTATAATACCACGAGTAAATTAATTATAGATATCCTGGCCCGCAATAATATGGTGGCCAAAAATCATATGAGCAGTGTGGATGAAGCGGCAAAAGCCGTTGTTGAACGAACTTTTGCCCGGAAAACAGGGGCAGAGGTTGCCAGTGAGGAGCCCAAGCGGCCGGTACAGGAGCAGCGGCCGGGGGCAGTGGGGCAGCAGCATCGTCAGGCGCCGGCGCAGCCGCCTCGGCCTGTACAACACCAGCAACCGCAGCAGCACCAGCCGCAGCAGCGTCAACAACAGCAGCAGCAATACCAGCCGAACCAGTCTAACCAGCCGAGGTATCCGCAGCAGAATCAGCATCAACCGCAGAATCAGCAACGGCCAGCCGCTCCCGGGCAGCCGCAGCAGCAGCGTTTTGGCGGTCAACGCCAGCCGCAGCAGCCATTCCGCAATCAACAGCCGCAGCAGCAGTCAAGGCCGGCGAATCAGGCGGCTGCGCCTCAGGGGATGAGAAGCAGCGGTCAGCCGCAGCGGCCGCCACAGCAAAATCAACGGCCGCAGGACGCTAATTTCCGTCGCAACGACGCCACGACCGGACGCCCGGGCGAAACCCGGCCGCAGTCGCAGTCACAGCCACAGGGCGGTCAACAGAGACGCCCTCAGGGAGCTCAGCCTGGCAGGACCGGTACCTTCCAGCCGCAGGCTCCCGGCCAACGCAATGACCGTGGTGGCAATCGCCCCGGCCAGCAGCAGGGAAACCGCCGTCCCGGCGGCCCGCAGGACCGTCGCGGCAACAATCCGCAAAATCGCCAGCAGAACCGCAACCGGCCGCATAATCAGCCGCAGGTAAAAGCCGAGCCGGTGAGACCTAAGGTCGTTAAACTCGGCACCGAGTCGATGTCGGTAAAGGAATTGTCAGCCAAGTTTGGCCGGGAAGTCGGCGAGATCATTAAAAAGTTGATGATGCTGGGCGTTATGGCGACCATTAATCAGGAAATTGACATGGACACCGCCAGAATTCTCGCCAGCGAGTTTGGCATTACCGTCGAGGAACTGCCGCCGGAGGAAGATCCGACCGAAATCCCCGAGATCGAGGACAGCCCGGACAGCCTGCTGCCGCGGCCTCCCGTTATTACCATCATGGGGCATGTTGATCATGGCAAAACGTCGCTTTTGGACGCAATTCGCCAGACAAACGTATCGGCGCAGGAGGCCGGCGGCATTACCCAGCATATTGGGGCCTATCAGGTCAATTATCAAAATAATAAAATCGTATTCCTGGATACTCCCGGCCACGAGGCGTTTACCGCCATGCGCGCCCGCGGCGCCCAGGTCACCGATGTCGCTATTCTGGTTGTCGCCGCGGATGACGGTGTAATGCCGCAGACCATTGAAGCGATCAACCATGCCAAGGCGGCAAAGGTTCCCATTATCGTTGCGGTCAATAAAGTCGACCGTCCCGGCGCAAATGTCGACCGGATCAAGCAGCAGCTGACCGAGCAGGGACTGGTAACGGAAGAATGGGGCGGCGACACGATCGTGGTTCCGGTTTCCGCTAAGACCAAGGCCGGCATTACTGATTTGCTGGAAACGATTCTGCTGGTTGCCGAAGTGCAGGAATTGAAAGCGAATCCTAATCGTCTGGCGATAGGCACCATTATTGAGGCCCAGTTGGATAAAGGCCGTGGTCCGGTAGCGACCGTCCTGGTACAGAAGGGGACGCTGCGGATCGGCGATACCATTATTGCCGGCACCGCTTATGGCAAGGTCAGAGCAATGGTCAATGACCGCGGTGACAAAGTCAAGAAAGCGACGCCGTCGATGCCGGTTGAGGTACTTGGTTTATCCGATGTACCGATGGCAGGCGATGTTTTGGCGGTTGTCGATGA
Source organism: uncultured Pelosinus sp. (assembly GCA_900542835.1). Lineage (GTDB taxonomy): Bacteria > Bacillota > Negativicutes > Sporomusales > Acetonemataceae > Anaerosporomusa. The sequence goes on from UQPB01000003.1 coordinate 107,317, forward strand.
GAATACGGCCCGCTCGGTCGCGGAAAAACGGGTTTCGAAGAAACGCATAGAAGACATGGGTCAGATGCAGAAAATTTCGCTCGACGATCTGTTTACCCAGATTCAGGCAGGCAAACTTAAGGATCTCAACATCGTTATCAAAGCCGATGTGCAGGGGTCGATCGAAGCTTTGCGGCAGGCGTTTGAGGGCATGCAGAACAAGGAAGTGCGCGTCAGCCTGGTTCATGCCGGCGTCGGCGCCATCAACGAATCTGACGTCATGCTTGCTTCTGCCGCCAACGCATTGATTATTGGCTTTAACGTCCGGCCTGACGCCAATTCCCGCAAAGCGGCGGAAGCGGAGAAGGTCGATATCCGCACCTATCGCGTCATCTATGACGTCGTCAATGATGTAGAAGCGGCGCTGACCGGTATGCTGGCGCCGGAATTCAAAGAGGTAGTGCAAGGACGTCTGGAAGTGCGGAAGGTGATTTCGATACCAAAGGCTGTCGTTGCCGGCTGCTATGTTTTAGAGGGAAAAATTGCCAACAGTTCACAGCTGCGAATTGTCCGCAACGGGATTGTTGTCCATGAAGGCAAGGTCGAATCGCTGCGGCGGTTTAAGGATGAGGTCAAAGAGGTGGCTGCCGGCTACGAATGCGGCGTTTCCATCGAAAAATACCGTGATGTCAAAGAGGGCGACATTCTTGAAGCTTTCGCGATGGAACAGGTTAAGCCGAGCAACTAAGCGGCAGGCCTGCTATTGTGAGTGAGCGAGCGGAGGTAAGGATATGGGTCAACTACGGATTGAAAAAGTTCAGGAATTCATTAAACAGGAAATCAGCCAGATTATTCTTACCGACCTTAAAGATCCCCGGGTTGGCTTTGTTACTGTCACCCGGGTTGAGGTTACCGGCGATTTGCAGCAGGCAAAAATCTTTGTCAGCTTGATGGGCAGCGCCGAGCAAAAAGCTGCAACCTTGCAGGGGTTGCAGCGAGCGCTGGGATTTATGCGGACAGAGATTGGCAAACGGCTGCGGCTGCGAATGGTGCCCGAGTTGAGTCTGGCTGCTGACGAATCGCTTGATTACAGTGTCCGTATTCAAAAGCTGCTTGATGAAATCAAGCAGGATGAGCCGGAAAACTGACATGAACATTACATTAGCGCAGGCAGCTTACTATATTGTAAATGCGAATAATGTTGTCATCACCGGACATGTCCATCCTGACGGGGATTGCCTAGGCTCCATGCTGGCTGTATACCGTTTGTGTCAGCAGCGCCAGATCGGGGCGCTGCTGCTGCTGGATGATGATATTCCAGCGGCTTACCGGTTTTTACCTGATGTTGACAGGATTGAAAAACCGCAGCGAACGGTGCAGGCGGATCTGCTTATTGTCGTAGACGCCAGCGATGCGGAGCGTATCGGCCGCGTTGGCGAGTGTGTCAAGGCGCCGGTTTTGAATATTGATCATCATATTTCTAACACTGCCTTTGCCGATTACCTGTTTTTAGACGTGGCGGCAGCGGCAACCGGATCGATCATTTACTCGCTGTTTTGTCATCTTGGCATTCGCCCGGATAAACAGACGGCCATTTGTCTGTATACGGCTATTGTTACTGATTGCGGCTTTTTCCGTTATGCCAATACCAGCGGTGAGACACTGCGTCATGGCGCCGAATTGCTGGATTGCGGCGTGGAACCGGCAGCAATTGCCGAGGCGCTGGAGACCAAACCGGCCGGCAGTGTTTTCTGTCTGATTCAGGTACTTGAAACACTGGAAATCTCCGCGGATGGCAAAATTGCCTGGGTCACCGTACCGCCAGCCGTGATGGAAGCTGCTGAAAGTACGGATGAGTTTATTAATTATCCCCGCAGTATTGCCGGCGTGGAAGTTGCTATTATGTTTAAAGCGGCTGAAGCCAATCTGATCCGTGTGAGTCTGCGGTCGCGCGGAGTCGATGTCAGCGCGATCGCACTGCGATTCGGCGGCGGCGGCCATCAGCGCGCCGCCGGCTGCTCGATCGCCGCTCCGCTGGCAGATGCTAAAGCGCGGCTGCTGGCGGCAGTCGCCGAATCGTTGGCAGGTCAGGCATGATTTCCGGCGTAATCAATCTGCTGAAGCCTCCCGGTATGACTTCACATGATGCGGTTTCCTTTATCCGGCGGGTTTATGGACAAAAACAGGTTGGGCATGCCGGTACGCTGGACCCAGCCGCCGCCGGCGTTTTGCCTGTCTTTCTCGGTAGAGCCACCCGACTGGTGGAATATCTCGCCGAGGATGACAAGCAGTACCGGGTCGAACTCCGTTTCGGCCAGGAGACCGACAGTGGCGACGATACCGGTAACGTAATCCGCACCAGTGAACTGATTCCCGACTCCGAAGCCGTTCGCCGCAGTTTGGCCTCGCTTTTGGGGCAAGGCAGCCAGATTCCGCCGATGCATTCGGCAATCAAAATTGGCGGCCGCAAGCTGTATGAACTGGCGCGGCAGGGGCTTGTCGTGGAGCGCAAACCGAGACCAATTACGATTTATGCCATCTCACTGCTGCAGATGAGCGGTGACTGCGCTTTATTTGATGTTGTTTGCTCGAAAGGAACTTATATCCGCACTTTGTGTGCCGAGATTGGCCTGCGTTGTCAGTCCGCGGCAACGATGACATTTCTGCTTCGCGGCAGAGTGGGGGAGTGCCGCCTGGAAAAGGCGGTTTCGCTGGAAGAAATCAGCAATAATCCGCTGCAGGCGATAGAACCGGCCGATTTGTTGTTAACGAAATTGCCGGAACTGCTATTGTCTGGCAGCGATGCGGCACGATTTCTCAATGGACAAAAAATCAATGCGGCCTCGACGGCAGAATCTGACGCAACGCATAGAGTCTACGATCCTGACGGGATTTTTATCGGCATTGCCAAGATCGACGGTGATACGCTTATTCCACAAAAAGTGTTCTTACCGGATGTGTGAGGCAGAGGAGTTAGCATGATAGTCATTAATCAACTGGAAGCGGTGGACGGTATTGCCGGAGCGGCGGTAGCGCTGGGGACGTTTGACGGTGTTCATCTGGGGCATCAACGGGTTATAGGCCGGGCGGCGGCATGCGCCAAACGAACAGGGGCAAAAAGCGTTGTCGTGACCTTTGGCAATCATCCGCTCTCGATTCTGACCCCCGGACACTGCCCGCTTCTGATTACTGCCGCAGCGGAAAAGGAGCGTCTGATGGCTGAATTGCAGATCGACGTTCTGTGCCGTATTCCGTTTACCGGCGATTTGCTGCGGCTGGCGCCGCGTGTTTTTATCGACAGATTGCTGTCGGTTTTCTTGCCGGCGGCGATTATTGTCGGTCCTAATTATTCTTTCGGCTACCGCGGCTTGGGAACGCCGGAACTATTGACCGAAATCGGCCGCGAGAAAGGCTTTTCCGTGCATGTGCAGGAGGCTGTTGATGTTGATGGCAGCATGGTCAGCAGTACGAGCATCCGTCACTATATCGGCAGCGGTGATGTGTCGCAGGCGGCAAAATTGCTGGGGCGTCCGTTCCGGCTTGCCGGCAAGGTTGTCGACGGCGATAAACGCGGCCGTACACTTGGCTTTCCCACTGCCAATATCGCCTTGCCTCCCGAGCAATTGCTGCCCGGCGACGGTGTCTACGCAGTCTATGCACTCATCGATGGCCAGCGGCTGCCGGCACTGGCCAATATCGGCAGCAATCCGACATTTTTACAGCAGACCAGACGGCTGGAAGTGTTTATTCTCGATTTTCAATCTGACTTATACGGCATCGAGCTTGGCGTGGAATTTAGCCGCAGGCTGCGTTCCGAGCTGACCTTTACCAGTGTGGAAGCATTGACGGAGCGAATCGCTCTTGATGTGGCTGAGGCCAGAGCTTATTTTGACGGCAGATAATTTCTGCTGAACGTTGCTTTGCCGCCGCCGATATGCTAAACTATAAATAGCCGTTAAGCTTGTCTCTTGCGGCTGCATGATGAACCATAGCGAGGATGGCCGAAGCTCCGACGACATCTTGGCTAGCGGGGATCAACCTAAAAGGAGGTGTACTATGCTAGCGCCGGATCAAAAACAACAATTGATTGAAACCTACCGCATTCATGAGAATGATACCGGTTCACCGGAAGTCCAAATTGCGATTCTGACCGAACGGATTAATTATCTGACAGGCCACTTGAAAGAACACAAAAAGGATCATCATTCCCGTCGCGGCCTGCTGAAAATGGTTGGCCAGCGCAGAGGGTTGCTTAACTATCTGCGTGACAACGATATTGAACGCTATCGGACGATTCTGCAGAAATTAAACCTGCGCAAATAGTGCAGGTAATGGCGAGACTTGGCGTATGCCAAGTCTTTTCTCATGTCCGCAATCAAACCCGCACAGATTATTTGGGATTGGCTGCCGTCAAAAAAGGGAATACTACAAAAAATGTCGAAGTAATAGGCTTTGAAAAAAGATGGAAATATAGAGGAGGAAAACTGCAATGCATAGTTTTCAAATGCAGCTGGGCGGGAGGCAATTAACAATTGAAGCCGGCAAGATGGCCAAGCAGGCTAACGGCGCCGTCCTGGTGCGTTACGGCGATACGGCGGTATTGGTAAGCGCAACCGCTTCCAAAGACCCGCGCGAAGGAATCGACTTTTTTCCGCTAACGGTTGATTACGAGGAAAGACTCTATTCGGTTGGGAAAATTCCCGGCGGCTTTATCAAGCGGGAGGGCCGCCCCAGCGAGGCGGCGATTTTAGCCGGCCGGCTGATTGACCGTCCGATCCGGCCCTTGTTTGATGAAGGCTTCCGCAATGATGTACAGGTTGTGGCCACAGTGATGTCTGTGGATCAAAATAACGCTCCGGAGATTCCGGCAATGATCGGCGCTTCTTGCGCTTTGGTTATTTCCGACATTCCCTTTTCCGGGCCGATCGGCGGCGTTCGTGTCGGCCTGATTAACGGCCAGTTTTTGATTAATCCCACTGTTGACGAGCAGGCGCAAAGCGAACTCAGCCTGGTTGTAGCCGGGACAAAAGATGCGGTGCTGATGGTGGAGGCCGGCGCGAACGAATTGCCGGAGACGGTTATTCTCGAGGCGATTCTGTTCGGGCATGAAGTAATTCGTGAGTTGGTTGCCTTCCAGGAAAAAATACGCGAAGCAATCGGCTTGCCGAAAAAAGAGCTGAAAAAATATGAGCCGTTGCCAGAGATCAATCAGGCGGTACGGGAATACTGCACCGATAAATTGCGGCTGGCAATCTCTAACTCCGACAAGCTGACCAGGGAAGAAAATATCAAACAGGTCAAAACGGAAACAGCGGCTTACTTTGCGGAGCTCTTTCCCGACAATAGAAAAGATGTCTCTTATGTGATGCAAAAGGTATTAAAAGAGCTTGTCCGTAAGATGATTACCGTCGACAAGATTCGTCCCGATGGCAGAAAACTGGATGAAGTCCGTCCGGTAAGCTGCGAAGCGGGCGTGTTGGCAAGAACGCATGGCTCAGGGCTGTTTACGCGCGGACAGACCCAGGTGCTGACAATTACCACACTGGGTGCGATTGGCGATGAACAAATATTGGACGGGCTTGGCGTCGAAGATTCTAAGCGCTATATCCACCATTATAATTTCCCCCCCTACAGTGTTGGCGAGGCCCGGCCGATGCGCAGCCCCGGACGCCGTGAAATCGGTCACGGCGCGCTGGCGGAAAGGGCGCTGATCCCCGTCATTCCTCCCGCCACCGATTTCCCCTATACAATCCGGCTGGTATCGGAAGTTTTGGAATCAAACGGCTCAAGCTCGATGGGCAGCGTCTGCGGCAGCACGCTTTCGCTGATGGATGCCGGCGTGCCAATCAAGGCGCCTGTTTCAGGCGTGGCGATGGGACTGGTAAAAGACGGCGATCACTACACGATTTTAACTGATATTCAAGGCATGGAAGACGCGCTGGGCGATATGGACTTTAAAGTAGCCGGCACAGCCAAAGGTGTTACCGCCATCCAGATGGATATAAAAATTGCCGGTATCACCAAGGATATTCTCCACGATGCGTTGGAGCAGGCCAAGCAGGGCCGGATGCATATTCTCCAGATCATGCTGGAGGCATTGGCGGCGCCGCGCGCTGATCTTTCCCCGTTTGCCCCGCGAATTATCACTCTTTCCATTGATCCCGATAAGATCCGCGATGTCATTGGACCGGGCGGCAAGACGATCAAAAAGATTATCGACGAAACCGGCGTTACCATTGATATTGAGGACGACGGCACCGTATTTATCGCCGCTGTGGACCGGGCGGCCGGCCAAAAGGCGGTACAGATCGTTGAAAACCTGGTGCGTTCAGTCGAAGTCGGCAGCGTTTACAACGGCAAGGTTACCCGCATGATGACTTTTGGCGCGTTTGTTGAGATTCTGCCCGGCAAGGAAGGGCTGGTTCACATCTCACAGTTGGCGTTGGAACGGGTGAATAAGGTTGAGGATGTTGTAAAAATTGGCGATGAAATAACCGTGAAGGTTACGGAGATCGACCGGCAGGGCCGTATCAACCTATCGAGAAAAGAATTGCTGCGGGCGGCGCAAGGCAAGGCGGACTGACACGTTCTACCTGCAAGGTAAAGAAGCATAAACGTTGTTTATGCTTCTTTTTTTCATGTTTTCTTATTAATGGTAATACATTGATACCAATGAGAAATAAACGAGGTGCATGCCGTGAAAATTTTTTTCAGCGCCCGCATTCGCTCCTGGTATGTAATGTTTACCGTTGTTACATTGGCGACAGTCTTTTTTAGCGACTTTCTCGCCGACCTCGGCTATGCGCCGACGCCGCACCAGGGAGGCGGACCGGTATTCCGGGGCAATCCCGCTTCACCGCAGGTCGCCTTTGCCTGTAATGTTTTTTGGGGCGAGGATATCATGCCTGATCTATTGCGCGTGCTAAGCGATAATCAGGTAAAAGCCACCTTCTTTATTGGCGGCAGCTGGGCGAAACGCCATCCGGAAAGTTTGAAAAGCATTGCCGATGCCGGGCATGAGCTTGGCAATCATTCCTTTACTCATCCTCATCCCAACCGTCTCAGCAAAGAACAGAATCAGGCAGAGATCAGCCGTACAGAGCAGTTGGTGGAAGAAGTTACCGGGGTTAAAACGCGCCTGTACGCGCCGCCTTACGGCGAGTATAACCGTACCGTCCTCACCGCGGCCGAAGAACTCGGCTACCTGACGATTATGTGGACGGCGGACACAATTGACTGGCGCCGTCCCAGTCCGGAAACGATTGTCAAACGGATTGAAGGTAAACTGCAAAATGGCTGCATTATATTGATGCATCCGACAGAGCCGACAATTCAGGCGCTGCCAGTATTGATCAAGTTGATTAAGGAGAAGGGGTATACGATTGTACCGGTAACCGATATCATAAAGTGACTTTTCAAGGCAGGATTTACCCTGCCTTTTTTATTGACTATTTTCCTGATGTGTGTTATCGTGTTTACATAACTCTGGATCAAACACATTAGGAGGTAGCCGTGCTAGAAAACAAGAAACTGATATCCTGTCTGTTGTTGGCGCTCTTCTCCATTGGGGTGTTTGCTCCGGTACAAGCTTTCGCGGCCGCTGATGCCACCGCAGCCACAGCTTCGGCGGGCAAGAGCGGCGGCAGCCTGATTGACCGTTTGTTCAGCCTGATCTTTGACGGTATTTTAGGGCCGATTCTGGGACTATTCGGCAGTTCAGATAAACCCTCATCTAATAACTCCAAGGTAGTTAAGCCAATGCCGTCCAAGAACAGTGCCGGCACTAGCGGTTCTCTCAACGGCAAGGTAATCGTGGTCGATCCCGGCCATGGCGGCCATAACCCCGGCGCTGTCGCCAACGGCGTCCAAGAAGCCGATGTCAACCTGGCGATTTCTACGCTGTTAAAGGACAAGCTGCAGGGTCAGGGCGCCAAGGTCGTAATGACCCGCCAGTCAGATAAAGCGGTGGCCAGCAACACCAAGAGCCTGGGACCGGAACTGCAGGCACGCGTCGATATTGCCGAGAAGAACAAGGCTGATCTGTTTGTAAGCGTTCACGCCAACTCCAATCCCAATACTTCTATTGCCGGAGCCATGACCTTCTATCCACAGAACAAATCGCCCAAACTGGCGCAGGCCGTTCAAACCAGTCTGGTCACTCAGACACAGGCCGTGGATAAAGGAGTTTCGCCCGCCACCTTTTATGTCCTCCGCAACACTAACATGCCCAGTATTCTGGTTGAGACCGGATTCTTAACCAATTCCCGCGAAGCGGCACAACTGGCAGCCGCTCCTTATCAGGAAAAAGTCGCGGAAGGTATTTTTAGCGGCATTGTCCGTTATCTGCAGCAAGGATAGAGAAAAAAAGAGCCGCTCCGGCTCTTTTTTCTCATATACAAAATCTTTTTTCTGCTGGCGGAGCGCGTCGTTTTTGCCGCAAAATTAGCTCGCTGACGTCAGCAGGCTGGTCCTAAGCGATTGCTTAAACCCCGCGCGGGTGTGCAGCGATCTCCTGTCTAACCGGGGCAACTACAATTACCGGCTATTGCTGATTAACAATTGGTGCTGTGTAGCAGGCCGGGAAAAACAGGATATTGGTGGAATCGTTTTTTTCCTTCACCACCACCGCCGTTCGTCTCTGTGGGGACAGTTTCTGTCAACTAGCAGGATTTTTTGCCATCGGCGATAAATATATAGAGGATTACGCATATATAAAGGAGCAGTTATGTACGAAAAATCAGTTCTAGCCAACGGCATTCGGGTTGTAACGGAAACGATGCCGCATTTGCGTTCCGTTACCCTGGGAGCCTGGGTAGCAACCGGCTCGCGTTATGAGCATGCCGGCAATCAGGGAATATCGCATTTTATCGAACACCTGGTTTTCAAAGGCACTGCCAGCCGTTCCGCGAAGGCAATCGCCGAGGAGGTCGATTCTGTTGGCGGCCAATTGAATGCCTTTACCAGTAAGGAATATACCTGTTTTTATATGAAATCGCTGGATACTCATCTTGAACTGGCCGTAGACCTGCTTAGTGATATGCTGCTCAACGCCCGCTTTGATCCTGACGATATCAATAAGGAACAGGGGGTTGTGCTGGAAGAGTACAATATGTACGAAGATTCTCCTGATGAATTGGTGCATGACCTGTATGTACAGGAAATCTGGCGGAATCATCCGCTGGGGCAAAGCATTCTCGGCACCCGGCAATCGATCGGGGCATTTGACCGCGCCAAAATTCTCGATTACCGGCAGCAATATTATATTCCCGGCAATCTGGTTATCGCCGCCGCCGGCAATCTGACGCACGCTCAGGTTGTCAGGCTGTGTGAGCGCTATTTCGGCTGTATGCGCGGCAGCACCGTCAATCCGGTCGATCCGGCGGCATTGCAGCCCTGTTATCAGGCCGCCAGTTCGCAGCGGCTTAAGGATACGGAACAGGCGCATATCTGTCTCGGTGTTCCCGGTTATCGCTATGAGGCCGACGAAATTTACAGTCTGCATCTGCTCAACAACCTTTTGGGAGGCAGCATGAGTTCGCGGCTGTTTCAGAGCATTCGCGAGGATAGGGGGCTGGCTTACTCGGTTTATTCGTATCAGAGCAGCTACCGTGATACCGGCTTATTGACCATCTACGCCGGCACCAGGCCGGAAAATGTCAGCCAAGTACTGGAGTTGATCCGGCTTAATCTACAAGAGCTGGGCCGCGACGGCGTCTCCGCTGCTGAATTAAGCAAGGCGAAAGAGCAGCTTAAAGGCAATCTGCTGCTCGGGCTGGAAAGTTCCAGCAGCCGGATGTCACGTCTGGGCACGCAGGAAATGACGGTAGGCAAATATGTTACCCTCGACGAGGTAATCGCCAAAATCGATCGGGTGACGGCAACCGATATTGCCGCCGTCGCCGGCAGCTTGTTTCAGCCGGAGTTAATCAGCTGCTTTGTATTGGGCCCGGAACAAACGCCGGTACATTTCGGTTAGGAGGCAGCTATGAGGAAACGAGGCTTTGAAATAATCAGCGCCTACAGTCAGGCCGGCATTATCCTGCCGGCCCGCAAGACCAGAGCGAGCGCCGGCTACGATATTGCCGCCGCCGAGGACGCGGTCATCGAGCCGGGCGCGGTGGCCCTGATCGCCACCGGGCTAAAGGCCTATATGCCTGAGAATGAATATCTGGCAGTGCACATCCGTTCCGGTTTGTCGGTTAAATCCAGGCTGAGCTTGATTAACGGGCAGGGGATCATTGACAGTGATTACTATAACAATGCCGATAATGAGGGGCATATCCTGATTGCCATCTATAATCACGGTCAGGACAGCGTTGCGATTGCCAAAGGCAGCCGCATTGCGCAGGGGATCTTTCAACCCTATGGCATTACCGATCAGGATGACCAGCCGCCGGCGCTGCGGCGCGGCGGTTTCGGCAGTACCGGCAGCGGTGAATAAAAATGTCGTGAGGGCAGGAGAATCACTAGATATGGAGTATATGTAACTGTATACACGATATATAGTATATACAGTTGAATTTTTTATAAGAGGAGGCCAATCCCGTGCAATGTCCTTTTTGCAACTATCCGGAGAGCAAAGTAATCGATTCCCGCTCTGTCGGTGAAGGCGCGTCGATCAGGCGGCGGCGCGAGTGTCTGCGCTGCCTGCGCCGCTTTACTACATATGAAGTAGTGGAAAAAACGCCGCTTATGGTTATCAAAAAAGACGGCCGCCGGGAAATGTTTGACAGAAGCAAGCTGCTGAACGGGTTGCTTCGCTCCTGCGAAAAGCGTCCCATCGCCCTGCAGACGATCGAGGCATTGGCCGATCAAATTGAAAAGGAACTGCTAAATGGCATGGATCGCGAGGTAACCACACAAATGATCGGCGAGACAGTCATGCGTCTGTTAAAGGACGTGGATCAGGTCGCCTATGTACGGTTTGCGTCGGTTTATCGTCAGTTTGCCGACATTCACAATTTTATGCAGGAACTGGAAACGCTAATGAAGCCGCAGAATGGCACTGAAATAAAAAAGTGAGGGAAATCGATGTTTGCGAAGATAAAAAAACGCGACGGCCGGGAAGTGGCGTTTGACGAGGCCAAGATAACCGAAGCGATTTTCAAGGCCGCCAAATCTGTCGGCGGCGCGGATAAGCAGTTGGCGATGGAGTTGACGCTGGATGTTTTGCGGTTTTTAAAGCAAAAATACAGCGGCGGTGTATTCACCGTCGAAGATGTTCAGGACACAGTGGAAAAGATCCTCATTGACAAAGGACATGCCAAAACCGCCAAGGCCTATATTCTCTACCGCGATCAGCGGACCCGCATCCGCGAGGGCCGCTCCGACCTGATGGATACGGTGGCGGAGATTCTGGTGGAAACCAGCCGGGAGAACGCCAATGTTTCCAACTCGCCTTCAGCCAAAATGCTGCAAATTGCCAGCGCCGCCAGCAAAGCTTACTATCTCAACCGGCTGCTGCCTGAACCGATGGCCCTGGCGCATCGCCGCGGTGATATTCATATCCATGACCTGGATTTTTATGCCAAGACGCTGACCTGTGTGCAAATACCGCTGGGAAGGCTGCTGCGAGAGGGTTTTTCCAACGGCCACGGGTTTATCCGTCCTCCCAAACGGCCCTCATCAGCCACGGCTCTGGCTGCCATTATTCTGCAAAGTTCGCAAAACGACATGCATGGCGGGCAATCGTTCGCCTTTTTCGATCGCGATATGGCGCCGTTTATGGAGGGGGCGTCGGAAGACGACGTCTATCAGGCCATGGAAGCACTGATTTATAATTTGAACAGCATGCATTCCCGCGCCGGGGCGCAAGTGCCGTTCTCCAGTCTTAATGTCGGCAGCGACATCTCGCCGGCGGCTCGTTCCGTTACCCGCAATCTGCTGCTGGCCTATGAGAAGGGGCTGGGCAGGGGAGAGAACCCGATTTTCCCCAATATTATTTTCCGGGTTAAAGCAGGCGTGAATTTTAATCCCGGCGATCCTAACTATGATCTGTTCCGGCTGGCAATCCGCGTTGCTTCCCAGCGTCTGAACCCGACCTTCAGCTTTATGGATTCCTCGTTTAACGCGCCTTATGGCGATCAGATCAGTTACATGGGCTGCCGTACGCGGGTAATGGACAACCGGCGTGGTCCTGCCGTCACCGATGGCCGGGGCAATTTAAGCTTTACCACCATTAATTTACCGCGGCTGGCGATCAAGGCGGAACGCGATTTAATGAAGTTTTACGAAAGTCTGTCGCAAATGATCGATTTGACCTGTGAGCAGTTGTATCACCGTTACCGGATTCAGGCAAAGCTCAAAGTCAGGGACATGCCGTTTCTCATGGGGCAGGGCCTGTATCTCGGCTCGGAGAACCTCGAACCCGACGCCCCGATTGAAGAGGCGGTCAAACACGGCACGTTGTCTCTGGGCTTTATCGGACTGGCGGAAACGCTGGTGGCGCTTACCGGCTCCCACCACGGCGAAAGCGAGGAGTCCCAGGTACTGGGCGAAGAGATTGTGGCGTTTATGCGCGACAAGATTGATCGCGCCGCCGATAAATATGATCTGAACTATACGCTGCTGGCGACGCCGGCGGAAGGCTTGTCCGGACGGTTTGTGAAGCTGGACAGGAAAGAGTATTCGCTGATTCCCGGCGTAACCGATAAAGAGTTTTATACAAATTCTTTCCATGTGCCTGTTGATTATCCGGTCAGTGTATTTGAGAAGATGAAAATTGAGGGCGTGTATCATAAATACGCCAATGCCGGCCATATTAGTTATATCGAGTTTAGTGCGCCGCCAGTCAATAATCTGAGCGCCGTTGAGGATATCCTGCGGCAAATGCAAAAATGCGATATCGGTTATGCCGGTATTAACTTTCCCATTGATTTTTGCGACGCCTGCGGCTATTTTGGCGTCATCGACGGCGATACCTGCCCGGGCTGCGGTGTGGCGACGGTCAGACGGGCGAGCCGGCTCAGCCCGGACAGAGGCCTGGCTACGCCGATAATTTGATAGTGTGAAGGAATGACAGAGCGTTGATCCAGCAAGAAGGGTTGTTTATGGAAATTAAAGTAGCGGGTATTATCCGCGAAAGTATTGTCGATGGTCCCGGCCTGCGGCTGGTGATTTTTACGCAGGGCTGTCCGCATCATTGCGATGGCTGCCATAATCCGGAAACGCATGATCCGGACGGAGGCAAGAGCATGGACAGTACGGAATTAATTGCGATGGTTGAAACCGCCCGGTTGATCCGCGGCGTCACCTTCTCCGGCGGGGAGCCTTTCCTGCAGGCGGCGGCGCTGGCTTCCATCGCCGCTGCCGCCAAGCGCCGCGGCTTGGATATTGTGACTTATACCGGCTTTTTATATGAACATCTGCTGACGCTGGCTGACGCTGGCGTCAAAGCCCTGCTGGCGCAGACCGATATCCTTGTTGACGGGCCTTTCATCAAAGCCGAGCGTGACTTGCGATTAGCATTTTGCGGTTCGCGCAACCAGCGCCTGATTGATGTGCCCAAGTCGCTTGCGGCCGGACGCGCTGTATTATGGCAGGACCCTTATCAAGTTATTTCCGTGTAAAAATTTACGGCAGTTCCTGCCGGATCAGGATAGTGATGCAGTATCTCGTGGAATTTGATCAAACAGCAGCAAAAGCTGCTGGCGGGCGAGCAAGGCGCGAGCGTCTACCCGCCGGGAGCCCGCCAGCCTTTTGCCCTGGCATATCCCAACCGTTATCATGTTGGCATGTCCAATCTGGGCATGCAGATCATTTATCAGCAAATTAACCTGCGGGGCGACACCGCCTGTGAACGCTTTTTTTTGCCGGAGACCGAACAACTGCGCGAATATCTGCGCAGTAAAACCGCGTTGCTGAGCCTGGAGACGCAGCGGCCGCTGCATCAGTTTCCCCTGATCGGCTTTGCCGTTTCCTTTGAGATGGATTATTTTCACCTGCTTGATATGCTGGCACTGGGGCGGATACCGTTGCTGGCCCGGGACCGTTCTGACAGCGATCCGCTGGTTATCATCGGCGGCCCCTGCGCCAGCTTTAATCCCGAACCGCTGGCCGACTTCGTTGATATCTGCATTGTCGGCGAGGGCGAGGAGGTTATCCATGAACTGCTTGACGCCTATTACCGCGAGCGGGACAGATGCGCTTCCCGTCAGGAACTGCTGCTGGCGCTGGCGCGAATACCCGGCATTTATATTCCCGCCTTTTACCGCCATGAATATGATGAGCAAGGCGCGCTAACCGGCAGTACCGTTTTGGGTCAGGCACCGCCGGCGGTAAGCCGCCGCTGGATCCGCGATCTCGATTCGTATCCCGGCGAGACGGTCATCAGCACCGCTAACACCGAATTTTCCAATATGCATCTGGTTGAAGTTGCCCGTGGCTGCGGCCGCCATTGCCGTTTTTGCATGGCAGGCTACTGCTTCCGGCGGCCTCGCAGCCGCAGTCTGGAGGTTGTGAAACAGGGTGTTGATAATGCTGCCCGCAGGCAGGCCCGTGTCGGACTGATGGGAGCGGCCATTTCCGATTATCCGGCAATCGACACTTTATGTTCCTATATCGCTGCCAAAGACTTGTCAATGTCGGTCGCATCCCTGCGCGCCGACTCGCTGACCCCGCTGCTGGTGTCTTCGCTTGCGGCCAGCGGCCATAAGACAATTACGCTTGCGCCTGAAGCCGGCAGTGAACGGTTGCGCCGGGTCATTAATAAGAATATCAGTGACCAGGATCTGGCCGAGGCGGTCAACCTGGCTATCGGTGCCGGTATCGCGCACGTACGCTTGTACATTATGGTCGGGCTGCCAACAGAGACCGATGCGGATATTGCCGCTATCGCCGTGATGGCGAGGCAGATTAAGCGCCGCATGGAATCCCTGGGCAGCAAAGGCCGGCTGACGCTTAGTGTAAATCCGTTCATTCCCAAGCCGTTTACGCCGTTTCAATGGCTGCCAATGTGCGATTACGCGATTGTCGTTTCGCGCCTTAAATCGATTGAGCGTGAGCTGAAGCCGGAGAAGGGAATTGAGGTGCTGATTGAATCGCCGAAGGAAGCCTACATCCAAAGCGTATTGGCCAGAGGCGACCGGCGGCTGGCCGAGGCGCT
Source organism: uncultured Pelosinus sp. (assembly GCA_900542835.1). GTDB lineage: Bacteria > Bacillota > Negativicutes > Sporomusales > Acetonemataceae > Anaerosporomusa. The sequence goes on from UQPB01000003.1 coordinate 122,399, forward strand.
GGCCCAGGCCCAGGCGCTGGGAGGCAAGAAATATTGGAAACAGGCGATGAAGCAGGTACAGTTGGATGAAAACGCCTATCTATACCGTCAGCGCAGCGTTGCGGAAGTGTTTCCCTGGCATCGCTATGATATTGGCCTCACAGCCGGTTATTTGCAGCAGGAGTGCCAGGCTGCGCTTGACGAGAAGTATACGCCGCCCTGCTTTGCCGAATGTAAGCGCTGCGGTGTCTGTAGTTAAAAGCGGCTGCCGGTACCGGCCTGGACCAGCAGGAAGTCTATGCGAAAAAGGAGAGCAGAAATGAACGAACAATTTGTGCTGCGCCATGCGAATAATGGTATCTGGTATGGCGTTTTCAGCCATTTTGCCGCTCACGGGCTTGTGCATGGCGTTTCAACCCGGCTTAACGGATGCAGCGAAGCCCCCTGGCAGTCCCTGAATCTAGGCTTGCACTGCGGCGACTGCCCGCCGGCAGTGACAGCCAATCGTGATCGCTTCGCCGCTGCGGTTGGTTTTGACGCGGCGGCGGCAGTGACGGCCCAACAGGTCCACGAAGATACCGTCGCCATTATCACAAGAGACGGCGGAGACTATCGCCGCGCGATTGCGGCGACAGACGCGCTGGTGACTGCCGAGCCGAATATTCCGCTTATGCTATTTTTCGCTGATTGCGTTCCTGTACTGTTTTTTGATCCGGTACGCCGGGTTGCCGCTGTCACGCATGCCGGCTGGCGGGGAACCGTTGCCCGCATTGCCGCCAAAACCTTGCAACGGCTGCAAGCGGAGTTCCGGGTCGATCCCCGCGATTGTCTGGTTGGCATCGGCCCCTCAATCGGCCAGTGCTGCTATGAAGTCGACGCAGCTGTTATTGACCGGCTGCGCCGTGAGTTTAGCGACTGGCAGGAATTCGTCACCCCCGCCGGTGATCGCTGGCGGCTTGATCTCTGGGAGGTCAACCGGCGTCAGCTGATTGCTGCCGGCGCCGCCGACGCCAATATCATCGTCAGCGGTATTTGCACCGCCTGCAACCGGGATCTGTTCTACTCCTACCGGGCTGACGGGGGAAGAACGGGGCGGCTGGGTGCGGTAATACAGCTTTAAGGAGTAATAGGCTATGGCAAGACGGAAAAAATCTCGCCGCTGGCCACTGTTGCTGGCACTGCTGGCAGCAGTCCTGGCGGTGGTTTTCTGGCCGGCCAGTGAAGACCAGCGGCCGGCGCCGCAACCATATAAACTGGACAAGACTGGCGCCGGCAGCAGCGCCGATTACTCGGCGGCTTGCTATGACCTGCATCAGGCGGTGGATGCGGCGTTGGCCCAACAGCGCGTCACCGTTCGCCAGAAGCAGGAATTTGTCCGGCAAGTGCCGCGCAAAGGCGTGGAAGGCGAATTGCGCTGGCATGCGCGACAGCTGTTGATTGAAAAGCCAGCCTCGGTATCGACAGACGCGCTGCTGCAGGCGCTGAAAACCGTTGTCGCGCCTTATCGCGGCAGCATACTCGGCGTTGAGGACGACGCTTTCGCCGGCCAAAAAGCGCGGCGGGTTGATATCGGCCTGCAAGAGCCATTGGAGCAGGATACAGTTACGATTATTGCCGATCAGATATTTATCCTTGAACCGCCGCGAACGCAGGCTAAAGCCAAGGCCAAGCTGGCGATCATTATTGATGATTTTGGCTACTCGGCGGAGCATATCGCCGCGTTTACCGCGATCAAACAGCCATTGACCTTCTCGGTTCTGCCCTATCACCCCTACAGTAATATGGCGGCCGCCAACGCACTGGCGGCCAAGCATCAGGTTATGCTGCACATGCCGATGGAGCCGCTGCAGATGAATGGCGCCGGTGAACCGGTGATGCTTTCCGCGGCAATGAGCGATGCGGAGATTAAAACGGCTGTCACCCGGGCGATTGCTTCCATTCCCGGCGTTAGCGGCCTCAATAATCATCAGGGATCGAAAGCGACGGCCGATGCCCGGGTGATGCAAGCGGTTATGACTGCGCTCAAGCCTGCCAGTTTATTTTTTATTGACAGCCGTACGTCAGCCGCTTCCGTAGCGGCCGCTACCGCACGCAAGGCGGGGGTTCGCACCGCCGCCAACGATTTGTTTATTGATAATGTCGCGGATCCGGAAACGATCAAGCAGCAACTGCGGCAGGCGATACAGCTGTCCTTGCGCCACGGCAGCCTGATCGTCATTGGTCACGACCGGCCGGCAACGGCGACGGCACTGACTGCGATGCTGCCGGAGTTTGAGGCTGCCGGCGTTCAACTGGTGTTTGCCTCGCAACTAGTCGAATAGCGTTGGGCAGGCCGGCAGAGCATGCAGGCGTTAAACCGGTTTCAGGCCGCCGTTCAGGCGGCTTTTGCCATACCCCGGACTTTAGTCATGTTCGCGATTTTTTTTCAAATCATGGCGGCAGCGAAGAGGGAAATTCTGTTTATCAGCGAATAACACATATAATGGAGGTAGAGGTATGTCCATTGATCAGGCTATTTCCCACCTGCTGGAGCATGTACATAGTCTAGCGGCGGCGAGAAGGGACGCATTCCCGGAGCTGCCTGCCGTTCGAATAGCTGCTGTAACCAAAAATCAAAGCGCGCAAACGGTTAAAGCCGCGTTGGCTGCAGGCCTGCGGATTGCTGCCGAAAACCGTGTACAGGAAGCGCTGCAGAAGCATGCTGTCATCGGTGAAGCGGCGGAGTGGCATTTCATCGGTCATCTGCAAACCAACAAGGTTAAACAGGTTGTTCCGTTTTGTCAGCTCATTCATTCCCTGGACCGTCAGGAGCTGGCTGTCGCCATTGATCAGGCCGCCGCTAAGCTGAATAAGCGTCAGGATGTACTGCTGCAGGTCAACGTCTCCGGCGAAGCGACCAAGTTTGGCGTTAGGCCGGGACAGGCTGTCGAGTTGGCTAAATTTGCCGCTTCGCTGCCCAATATCCGTCTTTGCGGCTGTATGACCATCGCACCGTTGTACGAGAACATGGAGGAAACCCGGCCGGTTTTCCGGGAGCTGGCTTATTTGTTTCAGGAGATAAAAACACTGAACCTGCCTAACAGCCGCTTGGAGTGGCTATCGATGGGCATGACTCATGATTACCCGGTGGCAATTGAAGAAGGCGCCAATATCATTCGTATTGGCACAGGTATATTTGGAAAACGTGGCTGAGATACTAAGGAGGTAGCGCGGAAATGAAAATTATGGAAAAAGTTTGGGGCAGTCTTGGCATCATTGAGCCCGTGGAAACAGAGGAAGACCGTCTGCGGCAAGAAGAGCCGGACTCGAAGCTGTCAAAGAAAAACAACCTGGTTAATTTAAACAATTCCCAGAAGCCGATTAAGGTTATTGTCGTCGAGCCGCATTCGTTTGATGATGCGCAGCAAATTTCCGATCATCTGAAGAATCGCAAGCCTGTTGTCGTTAATTTCGAAAATACGGACAAGGAAATTGCCAAGCGTATGGTTGATTTTATCAGCGGTACCACCTATGCCTTAAACGGTAATATTCAAAAAATCGGCAATAATATCTTTTTCTGCGTTCCCAGCAATGTCGATATTACTTATAGCGGACGCGAGGACGGTGCCGATAAATCGGTCTTATCCTGGATGAACAAATAAGCGGAGGACAGGTATGCTTGCATCGAAACGGATCGGCTTTATTGGCGCCGGCGCTATGGCCGAAGCGCTAATAAAGGGTTTTTTAAACGGTGGCCTGCTGCAACCGGGGCAGTGTATGCTCAGCGATGTTTCGCAGGAACGTCTTGCCATTCTGACTGAGCGCTACGGTGTCGGCGCTGTCAGCGATAACGCCACGCTTGCCCGCCAGTCGGACATTCTGTTTTTAGCGGTTAAGCCGCAGGTAATTAAATCCGTGCTGGCTGACATCAGCCAGGTGATTGATAGCGGTACGCTGGTGGTTTCCATTGCGGCCGGCATCCGTCTGAGCCTACTGGAAGAAAAGCTGCCGGGGGTCCGGATTTTGCGGGTTATGCCCAATACACCGGCCGCTGTCGGCGCCGGCATGGCCGCCATCAGCGCCGGCAAGCTGGCAACTGCCGCCGACAGCGAAATAGCCGTACGGCTTCTGGAAACGGCCGGCAGGGCGGTTCTGGTACCGGAAACGCTTATGGATGCGGTTACCGGTTTATCGGGCAGCGGTCCCGGCTATGCCTTCGTTATGATTGACGCTCTGGCCGATGCCGGCGTCCGGGTTGGCTTTGATCGCCGGACGGCAATTTTGATGGCGGCGCAGACGCTGCTGGGTGCGGCTAAAATGGTACTGGACACCGGCGAGCATCCGGCGAAATTGCGGGATTTGGTTACCTCTCCCGCCGGAACGACGATCGCCGGCATCCAGGTGCTGGAGCAGCGTCAGGTGCGCGCTGCCTTAATTGACGCCGTTGTCGCCGCCAGCAGCCGCTCAACGGAGCTGAACAACTGATGGGGGCAAGTGAACGGGAAAAAATTATCCGCTACTACCGGGCCAGCGGCGACGCCGAACTGGCGGCGAAGCTGCTGGATGCGGCGGAGGCCGCGCTGCGCTATCGCAAATACAAAATTACGGATTTCCTTGACCCATTTGGGTTTACAGTGGCCGAAACAATTGCCGCCCATTATCCACGACTGCGCTTAGACGCAAGCGGCGGGTACGCCGCTGCGGAGCGGGTGCGGGCAGTGTTCTCGGATGAAGATTTTGCCGGCGAGGCGGATTATGGCATCGCCGCTCTGCGGATTGAGTTCGATCCGCGTTATTATCAGTTAACACATCGCGATGTGCTGGGAGCGCTAACCGGTCTCGGCTTGAAACGGGAAGTGATCGGCGACATCATCATGCTGCCGGACGGCTGTCAGGTTATTATTGACGCGGCCATGGCGGCATTTGCGCTGCAGCAGCTGTCTAAAATCGGTACTGCCCCGGCTAAAAGCGAGCTGCTGCCGTTGGAACAACTGGCGGCGAAAGAAGAACGCCAGAAGGAAATCAGGACAACGGTTGCCTCGTTGCGGCTGGACGTGGTCGCAGCCGCCGGCTTTGGTGTTTCCAGAAGCAAAATGGCCGGCGACATTGCGCTGGACAAGCTGAAGGTCAACTGGCAGGATGCCAAAAGCAGTTCGCAGACGCTAAAGCCGGGGGATATTATTTCCATGCGCGGACGCGGCCGTGTCGAAATCAGCGATATTATCGGGCAGACCAAGAAGGGCCGCATTAGTATCGTTCTGAAACGGTTTCTTTAACTTGCTGCCTGGATGCGGCGTATTTTACGGGAGGGCTCGTCATGCTTACACCTTTGGACATTCATAACAAGGAATTTAAAAAAGGCTTTCGCGGCTATAACGAAGATGATGTCGATCAATTTCTCGACAAGGTCATTAAAGATTTTGAAAAGCTGTACCGTGAGAACATTGAATTAAAAGAAACGCTCGAGCGTCTTTCCGCCAAATTGGAGCATTATCAAAACCTTGAAACCACCCTTAACAACACCCTGGTTGTCGCTCAGGAAACAGCGGAAGATGTCAAGCTGAACGCGAAGAAGGAAGCGGAACTGATCCTTAAGGAAGCCGAAGTTGCGGCATCCCGCACGGTGGAGGAGGCAAGGGGCAAGGCCAGGAAGCTGACCGGCGAATTTGAGGACCTGCAGCGACAGACGCACATTTACCGCGGCCGGATGCGAACCTTATTGCAGGCGCAGCTCGATATGCTGAACGCAGCGGAAGAGGAAAACGCCTGAGCGGATGAAAACTGCGCCTGACGAAGTGGTTCTTACCGTGAAAGTACAGCCGCGTTCCAGTCGTAACCGTATCGTGAGAGACCCTCTAGACAACAGTATTAAAGTTTATCTTAACGCTCCGCCGGTTGACGGGGCGGCCAACCAGGCCTGTATCGCGCTGATTGCCGCTTGGCTGCGGGTGCCCAAAAGCAGTGTTTCACTGCTGGCCGGACAGAAAAGCCGCATAAAAACGGTTAAAATCAACGGAATCTCAGCGAGCGTGATCGAGATGGCCGTTAATTCTTACGACAAAAATTGACTATTACAGCTTCAGTCTATATAATAAATTTAATGCGCAATCGTTGTTCGTACCCCTCACCACTGCGTGAGGGACGTATTTTTTGGAGGTGCTCCGCTTGGACTACAGTAAAACACTCAATTTGCCGCAAACAGAATTCCCGATGCGGGCAGGCCTGCCGGAGCGCGAACCGGCAATGCTTGACTATTGGAAAACGGAAAAAATTTATGAGAAGAAATTGCAGGCGGCTAACGGCAAGCCTAAGTTCGTACTGCATGACGGACCGCCTTATGCCAATGGCAATCTCCATATTGGCCACGCATTAAATAAGGTTCTCAAGGATATCATTATTAAATATAAATCGCTGCGCGGTTACGATACGCCTTATGTACCCGGCTGGGATACTCACGGGCTGCCTATCGAACACGCGGCGATTAAAATTCTTGGTTTGAACCGTCATGAGTTGAATCCGCTTGATCTTCGCCGTGAATGTAAAAATTACGCGCTTAAATGCCTGGATGGGCAGCGGGAGGATTTTAAACGCCTGGGAGTCAACGGCGACTGGGATCATCCCTATGTTACGCTGCGCCCCGGCTATGAAGCACGGCAGATTGAAGTTTTCGGTGAAATGGCCAAGCAGGGATATATTTATAAAGGGTTGAAAACGGTGTACTGGTGTCCCAGCTGTGAAACAGCTCTGGCGGAAGCGGAAATTGAATATGCGGAAAAGAAATCACACTCTATTTATGTCAAATTTCCTTTAACCGACGATTGCGGCAAGCTGAGCGACGCGATAAAAACGCAGCCAGTGTTTGCCATCATCTGGACAACCACGCCCTGGACGATGCCAGCCAATGTGGCTATTTCGATCAACGCCGGCCTGGAGTATTCCTGGGTAAAAGCGGCTAATGGCGAGGTGTACCTGCTGGCCACTGAATTGGTGGAATCGGTCGCTGCTGCCTGCCATTTTGAATCCTATGAAATCCTGGCATCAATTAAAGGCGAGGAACTTGAGGGAATGCGCTTCAAGCATCCTTTCCTGGAACGGACATCTTTGCTGATTCTGGGCGATCATGTCACGCTGGACGCGGGTACCGGCTGCGTGCATACGGCCCCTGGCCACGGCCAGGAAGATTTTGAAATTGGTCAAAAGTATCAGCTGCCTGTCATCAATCCGGTTGATCATGCCGGCCGTTTTACCGCGGAGGGCGGTAAATTTGCCGGCATGCTGATTGAGGACGCCAATGTCCCGATTATTAAGGAGTTGGCGGCAAGCGGTATGCTGGCAGGCAAAGGTTCGCTGCGACATCAGTACGCCCATTGCTGGCGCTGCAAAAATCCTGTCATTTACCGCGCCACCGAGCAATGGTTCGCATCGGTTGACGGGTTTCGCGATGCCGCGTTGAAAACAATCGGTGAGGTGCAGTGGATTCCCGCCTGGGGTGAAGACCGCATCCGCAACATGGTGGCAGACCGGCATGATTGGTGCATCTCGAGGCAGCGTGTCTGGGGTGTTCCCATTCCTATCTTCTATTGTGACAGCTGCCATGAGCACATCATCAACGATACCACGATCAAAGCGGTGTCGGAGCTGTTTGCGGAGCAGGGATCGGATGCCTGGTGGGCGAAGACAGCACAAGAGATTCTGCCGGCAGGATTTGTCTGCCCGCATTGCGGCGGCGATTCCTTCCGTAAGGAAAGCGATATCATGGACGTTTGGTTTGACAGCGGCTCGAGCCATGCCGCCGTGCTTGAGCAGCGTCCCGAGCTGGCCTGGCCGGCTGATCTGTATCTTGAAGGCAGTGATCAGCACCGCGGCTGGTTCCAGTCTTCCTTGCTGACATCGGTCGCGACCCGTGGCCGGGCGCCCTATAAAGCGGTTCTGACGCATGGCTTCGTTCTTGACGGTGAAGGCCGAAAAATGTCAAAATCACTGGGAAATACGATTTATCCGCAAGAAGTCATTAAGCAATATGGCGCCGATATTTTGCGTTTGTGGGTCTCCTCGGCTGATTATAAAGCCGACATCAGGATTTCCAATGACATCCTGAAACAAATGGCCGAGGTCTATCGCAAGATCCGCAATACCTTCCGCTATATTCTCGGCAATCTTTACGACTTCAATCCGGCGACAGACCGGCTGCCGTATGAGCAGTTGACGGAAATCGACCGCTGGGCGCTGCTGCGGCTGGAGCAGCTTAAGCAGAAGGTCGCCAGAGCCTATGAGGACTATGAATATCATCAGCTCTTCCATGCGGTGCATAATTTTTGCGCGGTTGATCTCAGTTCAATTTATCTGGATATTTTAAAAGACCGGCTGTATGCATCCAGCCCCGCGTCAACGGCAAGGCGGGCGGCACAGACAACCATTTATGAGATTCTGACGGCTTTGGTGCCAATGATCGCGCCAGTACTGACCTTTACCGCGGAAGAGGTATGGCAGTTTATGCCTAAAATGGCCGATGCGCCGGAAAGCGTGCAACTGGCCTCCTGGCCAAAGGATAATCCAGAGTATCTTGATCTGGCGCTGGAAGCGAAATGGTCCGGCATCCTGGCGATCCGCAGCGAACTGACCAAAGCGCTCGAGACTGCCCGCAGAAACAAGGTCATCGGCCACTCCCTGGACGCTAACATCGCAATTTACGCGTCAGGGCGGGAAGGGGAGCAACTTCAGCAGTTTGGCAGCGAATTGGCGGCCATTCTGATCGTTTCCGGCGTTTCCGTACAGCCGCTGGCACAGGCTCCGGCCGATGCCTTTAGGGCGGCACAAGGAATGGAACTGGCCGCTGTGATTAGTGCAGCCGCCGGTGCAAAATGCGAGCGCTGCTGGATCTTCGATCCGGCAATCGGCAGCGACGACGAGCATCAATCGCTTTGTCCCCGCTGCGCCGCAGTTGTTAAACAAATATAACAAACATCGATCCCGGACCGGCATACTGATGCCGGTCCGTTTTTTTTATGCAAATCCGGCAATACTAACGGCGGAGGTAGGAGAGATGCGAAGAATCGGCGGCGGCAAAGTTCTGTTATCGCAGGTCCGGAGACTGGCAATTCAGCTGGAAAAAATGCGTATTGGCGAATATATGGAACTGCTGCAAAAGCCGCGCCGGCTGCTGTTTCTGAATTTTATCGGCGGTCTGGCCCGCGGCTTCGGCATAGCCGTAGGTGCAACGGTGGTATTCGCCCTGATGGTGGAATTGCTGCGCCGGCTGATTCTGCTGAATATTCCCGGCATTGGCTATTTTATTGCCGAAATTGTCAGGATCGTCGAAACACAAAATGGCGGAACGTTTTAGCGGAGTTGTGCGGCCGATGTTTCCTGGGTAATCACGATTTTAAGACACGCCATACGTACTCAAAAAGGAGGCCTCAAATGGATGAATTAACCCTGGCGCAAGCCGCTGCCCGGCTGCGGGCGGAAAAGCAGAAGCGGCTCGCTGTTATTAACAATCTGGAAGAAAACGGCCTTGACCAGGACCTGGGGAACAGCAGCGGCGAGTTGTCTGTTTACGACAACCATCCGGCCGATATCGGCAGTGAGGTATTCGAGCGCGGCAAAGATATTGCTTTGCGCGATAATGAACAAATTTTAATTAGTGAAATGGATCGCGCTTTGGCTAAAATTGAAGCCGGCAGCTATGGCGTATGTGATCTCTGCGGCCGGCAAATCCCGCAGGAGCGTCTGCATAGCCTGCCCTGGGCGACGACCTGTATTCAGTGCCAACGCCAAGAGGAGCGGAGCGATGCCGCGGCCAGACCGCTGGAGGAGACGAGCCTGGCAGTTCCTTTTTCCCGTACATTCCTGGATACTGATGCAGACGGCGATACCGGTTTTGACGGCGAAGACAGTCTGGAGGCGGTTTGGCGCTATGGCAGTTCCGATTCGCCCCAGGATCTTCCCGGCTGTCATGATTATCGCAGCCTGGATGCAGACAGCGAGGCAAGTGCCGGTATTGTAGAACCGACCGATCAACTGGCGGCGCATATTGACGGGTCTTATGATCAGTCAGAATCCATCAACCGTGATTCCGGGCGGCATAAATTCGCCGACTGAGCAGGATTTGCCGCCGTCATACGGAAGTAGTATCTTAAACAAACCTGCATTCACCGCACCGCGAGGACTGTTCCGTTATTGGGCAGAGGTCGGGTGCGGGTCGATTAACTGCGTGTCGAATATACTATAGAAATACAGCCTGTAGCGGAGAGTAGAGCGATGAGAACTGGCAAGACAACCCGTTTCTGGCGGCTGGCGCTGCTGGCGCTGGCGGTTTTGGCTTATTGGCAATTGCCTTGCGTCAATCGCTTTATTGACAGGGGTGTGGCCTATTTAAGCCTGCGTGATGTAGAAGGTCTGCGCCTGTTCATTCTCAGCTATGGCGTCTGGGCTCCGGTAAGCAGTATTCTGCTGATGGTGCTGCAGTCTCTAGTACCGCTGGTTCCCGGTCTGGCGGTTACGCTGCTCAATGCCTGGATTTTCGGCTGGCAGTGGGGCGCCTTATATTCCTGGCTGGGGGCGGCTTTAGGGGCTACGCTGGACTTCGCCCTGGCGAGATGGTATGGGCGGCCGCTTGTTGAAAAAGTCGTCAGTTTGCCGCAGTTGGCTGTGTTTGACGTTTTTTTTCAAAAACATGGCGTAATCGCCGTCTTTATTACCCGCCTTACGCCTGTCATTCCCTTCAAAGTGGTCAGCTACGGCTCCGGTCTGACGACCCTGTCGCCATGTCAGTTTATTTTGGCGACAGCAATAGGCCAGACGCCGGCGATTATTGTTTACTCAATTTTGGGACAGAATTTGCGCAGCAACCTGCCGGTAACTGCTGCGATTACTCTGCTGCTGCTTGCAGGAGGCGTGGCTGCGTATCGCTATCGCCGGACGCTTGAAAAGCTTTTTGCCTGCAATAAAGATTCCTCGTGACCGCCATCACGGATATTCATCGGATTTTATGGTATAAACAAGTGGAGAGGAGGTGAGCAAATGTATAAAATCAACAGTGATTGTGTCAAATGCGGCGCCTGCGCATCCGTTTGCCCAGTCGGCGCCATCTCTGAAGGCGAGTCCCAGTACATAATTGACGAAGCCTGTATCGACTGCGGCTCCTGTGCCGCGGTTTGCCCGGTAGCCGCTATCAGTCCCGGCGAGTAAGCGGGACTGACGCGTATTAACGGTAAAAAGTCCAGCATATGCTGGACTTTTTACCGTTTTAGCAACTGATAAATCGACAGCTGATGCGGCTCTGCTTTTGCAAAACGTCCTGCATTTTGCCGCTTACGCTTTACGACCGCACAAAAATTAGGTATCATAATAGCATGTACATCAAATCCGCAAATCGGGTGAAAGAAGGATGATGACAGGTTGCTTACCATCGCGTTAATCGCTCACGACCGCAAAAAAGAAGAAATGCTGCTATTCGTCCGGGAACATAAGGAGTTGCTGGAGAACAAGCGGTTGATCGCGACCGCCACTACCGGCCGGCTGATAGCGGAGAACGCTGGCTTGTCGGTAAAGACCTATCTATCAGGGCCACTCGGCGGCGATCTCCAGATCGGGGCATCGATTGCCAGCCAGGAAGTTGATTTGGTCATATTTTTGCGCGACCCGCTCACGGCTCAGCCGCATGAACCGGATATAACCGCATTACTGCGGGTATGCGATGTTCACAATATTCCCGTGGCTACCAATACGCGCGGGGCGCATTTGTTATTACTTGCCGCGGCGACATAAGCGCGGCAAGCATGGATAGGAGAGAATGGTTTTGCCCATCTTGCTGTTAGCAGCTATTGTCGTCATTTTTGATCAGTGGTCAAAATTTTATGTACAAACACATATGCATCTCGGCATGAGCATTCCGTTGGTTGAGAATGTATTCCATCTGACTTATGTGCTGAATCCGGGAGCCGCCTTCGGCATGCTTGAGCATCGTACCTCGTTTTTTATTATGGTTGCGGCATTGCTGGTAGCGGCCGTTGTTTATTTTTATCCGCGAATTCCGCCGGGTTATGTCTTGCTGCGGACCGGTATGGGACTGCAGGTCGGCGGTGCCATCGGCAACCTCATTGACCGCGTCAAAACCGGCTATGTGGTGGACTTTTTTGATTTCAGGATTTGGCCGGTATTCAATATTGCCGATATTGCCATTGTCAGTGGTGTTGGCATGATCATTTTTTCCATTCTGCGAGCGCAGGACAGGGAAAAGCAGCATGGATGAAGCGACCCGTGTTATCATCGCCGGAGCGGAACTGGCCGATCAGCGTCTGGATGTGTTTATAGCCGCTGATATGAGTGAGCTATCCCGTTCGCATGTACAGAAATTGATCGCCTCCGGCCATATTAGCGTCAACGACAAGACTGCCAAAGCTAATTACAGGCTGCGGCCGGGAGACCGGATTACCGTGCAAATACCGCCGGCGGTTCCGCCGGCAGCCGCACCAGAACAAATTCAACTGGACATCGTATACGAGGACGGGGATGTTATTGTTATCAATAAACCTCGCAATATGGTTGTCCATCCGGCGGCAGGCAACGAATCAGGCACTCTGGTCAACGCTTTACTGGGCCGCTGTACAGATCTGTCCGGCATTAACGGCGTTACCCGCCCCGGAATCGTGCACCGCCTCGATAAAGATACATCCGGCCTGATGATGGTCGCCAAAAATGATGCGGCCCACATCAGTCTCGCCGCTCAGATTCAAAGCCGGACCGCCAGCCGCAAATACCTGGCGATTGTTTACGGCAATCTGCAGGAGCGGCAGGGACGCATCGACGCGCCGATTGGCCGTCATCCTGTCGACAGGAAGAAGATGGCTGTCACTGCCGCCAACAGCAAAAACGCCATTACCCACTTCACTGTGCTGGAATGGTTTGGCGATTACAGCTTTGTCGAATGCCGCCTGGAAACGGGACGTACCCATCAGATCAGGGTGCACATGGCTTACATTGGCCATCCGTTAGTGGGCGATCCGAAATACGGGCCGAAGCAGGTTCCGTTTGCGATTGCCGGACAGGCGCTGCATTCCGCCGAATTGTCCTTTTATCATCCGGTCAGCGGCGAACGCCTGCTGTTTACCGCCCCTATGCCACGGGATATGCAAACTATTATATCGGTTCTGCGCAACCGGAAAGGTCGGTGAATATAGTGGCCAAACTGATTGAGAAAACAACCTTGATGGATGCCCAGGGGATCGCCAGGGCCTTGACCCGCATTGCTCATGAAATAATTGAGAAAAACAAGGGCACGAAAGATGTCGCTCTTGTCGGCATTCGTACCCGCGGGGTGCCGCTGGCGACGCGGCTGGCTGATACGATCGAGAAGATCGAAGGCAAGAGGCCGCCTGTGGGCGTGCTAGATATTACTCTCTACCGTGATGATTTGTCGACACTGGCACATCAGCCGATCGTCCACGAAACGAAATTGCCATTTGTACTGGATAATCTGAAAATTGTTCTGGTTGATGATGTCTTGTTTACCGGCCGCACGGTCCGGGCGGCGATGGATGCGTTGATCGATATTGGCCGGCCAACTTCGATTCAACTGGCGGTTCTGGTTGACCGCGGTCATCGTGAGCTGCCGATCCGGGCCGATTACGTCGGCAAGAACGCGCCGACCTCCAAGCGGGAAGTTGTCAGTGTTCAGCTGTCGGCAGTCGATACCGCCGAGCAGGTGGTGCTGCAGGAATTAAGCGACCAATAAAAAAAGAGGACCGGCCGGTCCTCTTTTTTTATTGGTCGCGATTCGGTTTCTGGCCACTATTGAGCAGGGCGGTTACGGCGGCTTCCTGCGGCGTTACAAACAGGGTAGTCTGTCTGTCGTAGATCACAAAGCCTGGCTTGGCACCACTGGGCTTTTTCACATAACGGCGCAGCGTGTAATCGACCGGAACTTGGGAAGAATGACGGGCTTTGCTGAAATAAGCGGCTACCATGGCGGCGGTTTGCAGCGCGGCCGCATCCGGAGCGCCGGACGGGCGCAGCAGAACATGCGAACCGGGGATGTCTTTGGTGTGAAACCAAATGTCGTCAGGCCGCGACAATTTAAAAGTAACCAAGTCATTTTGCCGATTATTCTTGCCGACGATGATAACACCGCCGCCGGCAAGCGCCAGCGTCAGCGGCGCCGACACGGCTTCCGGCTTGCGCTTGGAACGCCTGCTCAAATAGCCGCCGGCGATCAACTCTTCTTCGATCTCCCGGGTCTCACGCGCTGACTGCGCCTGCTCAAGCATGCACTGAACACTTTCCAGATACGCAAGCTCCTGGCTTAGCTGCTCCAATTGGGTGCGCAGGTTTTCCTGCGCCCGTTTTTGTTTCTGATAGCGGGTGTAATACAGCTGCGCATTGCGAGCCGGTGTCGCCAGCGGCTCCAGCTCAATTTCCACGCTGATCCCGGGTTGATCAGCATAGATATCGGGCAGTGTAACACGCGGCTGTCCCGGCTGCAGCTCCGATAAGAAGGTCATTAGAATATCGGCTTTGCGCCTCCATTCATCGGCGGCATCGGCTTGTTCCTGCTCTTCGTTCAGCACCGCATTTTTCCTTTGCAGCCGCTTCAATTCGCTGGCGACAAATTTCTGCAGACGTTCCCTGGCAGGCGGTGCCTGCGGCGTAAGCGAGAGAATAAAGTCAGCCGCCTGACTCATACTGGTAAATTCATGACAGGCGTCAGGCAGGTAATGCAGACGGAAGGCGGCAAAAGCACTCACCTTCTGCAGCGGAGTGACGCGGACATGAGGAATGACCGCAGCCGTTTTCAAGGGAGTGAGAACAGAGTCAAACGCGGCCTGCAGTTTGTCGCGGGCTGTCGCGTCCAGCGCCGCTGCCGTCGATTCCGGAGCAAGTTCCGCCCGCCATAAGACCTCTTTGACTGTTACTGGACCAATGCCGATTGTCAGATTCATAATCGCCTTGGACAGCGTTGCCGGCTGGCTGCAGACAGCTTCAACCAGAGCGGCGGTATTGGCCTGCAGCAGATTGAGCTTATCCTGACCGGGAGGAAGCTGGTACTTCTGGCCGGGAAGAACCAGCCGGAACCGGCTCATTGCCGGACCGACGCGGCGGATTGCGTCAATTATCGTTTCGTTTTGCACGAATATAATATTACTGTGTTTGCCCATCAATTCAATCACCAGCGTTTTTACCGCAATGGTGCCGCCTTCTTCGCGGACGTCGATATTGAGCATCACCGTCCGGTCAAGACTATGCTGAACAATAGCGCTAATGCGGCCGTCGGTCAGGTGCTTGCGCAGCAGCATGCAGAAGGTTGGCGGTGTATCCGGATTTTCACTGCTGTTTCCGGACAGATGCAGCCGCGGCCGCTGCGGGTCTGCGGATATGGCTAACTGAACGGTTTGACCGGGAATCCGGACATATACCGTTAGACTATAGGCATCCGGTTGAAAGATTTTCTCAATTCTACCCCCGTACAAGGTTTGCTGCAATTCGCTTACTAGTGCGGAAAGCGATAATCCGTCCAGATTCATTATCAATCCCTCATTCCTATCTACTGCAACCAGTATATCATTGCCGATCCGTTCATTCAAGAAAATCGGCAGGATCGACAGGGCAATCGCTTACCAAAAGGCAGGTGTTTAACGATGATTCCACCGAGACGGGCGAGACGGCGAGCTGCCGCCGTGAGCGAGGGAAAAGGCAAGCAGCGGAAGACCGATTCCACGGAGTACACAGAGGATACACAGAGGGCACGGAGGCAAAACGGGAATTTTTGTTCTGCTTTGCTCTAAAATCGACCATCAGGGCATAGCGATGCAGGGGCGGTTCGCCACCTGCTCACTGTGCTCAAACACAGACGGTTCTTAACGCCAACCAGCCACCCCGCCGCCTGCGGCAC
>UQPB01000004.1 GCA_900542835.1 uncultured Pelosinus sp.
GCTAGCAATGGGATCGCGAGGCCAACAACGTAGATGGGGCTTTATCAACGGCCTGGAAACCATCAGGCCGTGGGTCTGATGGTTTTGTTATTAACGGGAAAAGGTTAGGACGCAATCAAATGACGGTAATAGCTCTCAACGGATTTTGTGACGCCACAACTAGGCGGCTTTTTTTACGTCGAGCCGGTCCAGTACGAGTGATACTTTCGGCTGAGCAGGCAATACAGCCCCATGAAGCCAGGCGGGGCTTCTGTTTCAATGAACAGCTGTGAAGGCTGCTGTCAGGTATGGGAGGTATTCTCAGTTGCGGATTGTCCGGGTAGCAAGCACATGCTCAGCTAAAAGTATTGTCTGTCTTGGATTGTGATAAAATAGGAGCAGATCAGTGCAGAAACAGTACTGGAAATGCTTGAAGTGATAGCAAGGAGACAGACTGATGAGCGAATTCTGGGAGTCGAGTTTTATCGAAAAACAAACAATGTGGGGATTTGAACCGTCAGACTCGGCAATCCTGGCAAAAGACTTTTTTCTGGCAAGAAAAGTGCAGGACATATTAATACCGGGCATTGGCTATGGCAGGAATGCCAAGGTTTTTATCGACAGCGGCATTACTGTAACCGGCATTGAAATCTCAAAAACAGCAATTGAACTGGCAAGACAAAATGGCATTGCCAGCAATATTTATCAGGGGTCGGTAACCGAAATGCCCTTTGATAACAGATTTTATGACGGTATCTTCTGCTACGGGCTGATTCACTTATTGAATAACGCTGAGCGGAAAAGATTTATTAAAGATTGCTATAACCAATTAAAGCCATACGGATATATGATTTTTACTGCTATTTCAAAAGAGGCGCCTATGTTTGGCAAGGGGATCCGGCTGGGCAAAGACTATTTTGAGGTGATGGAAGGGGTGAAAATGTTTTTTTATGATTCTGATTCGATAAAACAAGAGTTTGGAAAATATGGCTTGATGGAATTTGGGGAAATTGTTGAGCCGCATAAGGACGTGCCCAATAAACCGCCATTACAATTTATAATGATAAAATGCCAAAAAGAGCGATAAAAATGCGCAGCGTGTTAGTTGACCGGAGTCTTTATAATTTAAGGTTCTTTGCTATAATGTAATATGAAGAATAAATATGCCTGGTCAGATTAACACGCAGCAGTTAAAATTGGCAAATTTTTATGGTGGTGACGTGTAAGAATGAGCGATATAGCAGCGGAACTCAACGAGCAGCAGCGGCAGGCGGTAACAACTACTGAAGGCTTTATCCGTGTGATCGCCGGCGCCGGATCCGGTAAGACGCGGGCGCTGTCGCACCGGTTTGCCTATCTGGTAAACGAGATTGGCATCATGCCTGCTAACATTCTCTGCGTCACCTTTACCAATAAATCCGCCAACGAAATGAAGCAACGGATTCGCCGGCTCACCGGTGACAGCGATACCGGCTATATCAGCACCTTTCACAGCTTTTGCGTAGCCGTTTTGCAGGAGGATATCAATGCTGTCCAGTATCCGAAGAGTTTTCTGGTGCTGGATAATGCCGATATCGACGCTATGCTGAAAATCATTTATGAGGAGCGCGGTCTTACGCTGCGCCATATGACCTTTTCAAAAGCGCGGGACATGATCGAGATACGCAAGATATTTAAAGATCCCGAGTATTATGCGCATATGGTAGCGTTCTCTTTGGACGAGCTGCGGCAAAAGTATCTGGATGCCGTGGAAGCAGACGACATTATCTTTTGGGGCTATCTTTATCAGCAAAAAAAATGCTTCGGGCTGGACTATAACGACCTGATCAAATATGTGTTGCATATCTTCAGCGTCAACGCGGCGATCCGGTTGAAGTGGCAAAAGCGGCTGGAGTATATCATGATCGACGAATATCAGGATATCGATGAACTGCAGTATCGTTTAATGAAGGTACTGTGTGCTTACCACAACAACCTGTTTATTGTAGGCGATCCTGATCAGACCATCTACACCTGGCGGGGAGCCAGCGTACGGTATATATTGGACTTTGACAAAGAGTTTCCCCATGTCCAGACAATCATGATGATGGCTAACTATCGATCCACGCCGCAGATTGTGGCCGCTGCCAATTCTCTGATCGGGAATAATAAACACCGTATCAAGAAGGATTTGCTGCCGGTGCTGCCGGATGGTTCCCGGGTTGTCTATCATCACGCAAAAACAGCGGAGGCAGAGGCCAGGTGGATAGCGGCTGAAATAAAAAAACTCACCGCAAATGGCGTGAAATCCGGCGATGTTACTATTCTCTACCGTGCTCACTACGTCTCCCGCGTGCTGGAAGAGGTCTTGCTGAAGGAAGACGTGCCTTACAAGATCTATAGCGGCGTGCAGTTTTTCGGCCGGATGGAGATCAGGGACACGTTGGCTTATTTGCGGCTGATCGCCTATAAGGATGATTTGTCTTTCCTGCGGGTGGCTAACGTGCCCAAGCGCAATATCGGTGAACGGCGCCTGAAGTTTTTGCAGGACTACGCCGGGCAGCAGCAGTGTTCGCTTTACCATGCCTTCGAGCAGACAATTGATAATGAAATTTTCAAGAACACCAAGGCCAAACGGTTTCTGGCCCTGATCGAGCGTTTTGTGGCAAGCTATCAGGATTTGCCTGTCTCCGAGCTGTTGACCGCAATCCTTGACCAGAGCGGCTATGAGGCGATGCTGCGGACAGAGGGCAGTCAGGAACGGCTGGATAATCTGGCGGAACTGAAGCAGTCGGTTTATGAGTATGAATTAGCCAGCGGCGAGGAATGCACACTGCCAGACTATCTGGCCCATGTGGCGCTGCTGACAAACACCGATGTTCTTTCCGGCGGGAACGCCGTCAAGCTGATGACTGTGCATACGGCGAAGGGCCTGGAGTTCCCTCATGTGTTTCTCTGCAGCCTGGAGGAAGGCGTGTTTCCATCAAGGAAGACGGCAACCGTCGAGGGAATGGAGGAAGAACGCCGGCTGGCCTTTGTCGCCTTTACCCGGGCGAAGACCAGCCTGTTCATTAGCGATGCGGAAGGGCGTAACTTTAACGGCTCCTATCGCTATCCGTCCCGTTTCATCTTTAACGTGGACAAGCCCTTGCTTGCCTACACGAATGAATTGGACGACAGCCTGGTATATGAAACAAACTGGCATATCGCCAGCAGCGAAAAGATTCTGGCTGCGCAAGCTGCCGGCCCTGCCTTCAAGCCGGGCGACAGGGTTGTCCATAGTATAATGGGGACCGGCGCAGTGGTCGATATTGACCGGGACAAAGCCGCCTATGTAATCAAATTTGATGATCTCGAAACAGTGCGGAAAATTAATTTTAAAGTGAAGCTTGCAGCTGAATCTTGATTCAGGATGTTTAGACATAGCGCTCACGGTCTTTGCCGGGATCGGATGATGATATAGAGGGGGAGATCGTATTGGCTGGCAACGTTACAGCAATGTATTTTAGCGCGACAGGAACCACAAGAAAAATAACCCTGGGCATAGCGAAAAAACTATCCGAAAACATTAATGACGATAGTGCTGTAAATATGGTGGACTTTACGTTGCCGGGCGCCAGGCGGGAGCCGCGCGAGTTTACCGAAAGAGATATTGTTGTTTTCGGTGTTCCGGTTTATGCCGGGAGAGTGCCGAATGTTTTATTGAAATATCTTAATTCGGTTAATGGCAAGGGGGCATTGGCCATCGCAGTTACCGTTTATGGAAATCGGAACTATGATGATGCTTTAATTGAATTAACGGATATTTTGAATTCAAACGGATTTACGGTTATTGCGGGTGGTGCTTTTATCGGCGAACATTCCTTCTCGAAAATTCTGGCAAAGAACAGGCCGGATGCTAACGATATGGCAATCGCTATGGAATTTGCCAGTCAACTAAAAGTCAAGATAGCTGATCAAAACAAGGTTGAGCCAGTCGCAGTCAAGGGGAATAGACCTTATCGCTCCTACTATATTCCCAAAAACGAACATGACGAGCCTGTCGATATTAGAAAAGTAACGCCGAAAACAAATAGCCGCTGTACGAATTGTCTGTTGTGTGTGCGCTTTTGCCCCATGGGTTCCATTGATAGGGAAGATGTGAGCAAGGTTACGGGGATCTGCATTAAGTGTGGAGCGTGTGTAAAAATATGTCCTGTGCAAGCGAAGTACTATGACGATGAGAATTATATACGACATAAGGAAGAATTGGAGGTTGATTTTTCCGATCGCCGGGAACCGGAATTCTTTATTTAAGTAAACAAAAGGCGGCATCTGCTGAATTTCAGGCAGGTGCTTTTTTATATTTAGATGGCATCCATTGTGATTTAGGCACGATCCATATGGATGGTTATGGGTATAAAGGGGGAATGGCTCCCCTGGCGCAGCTAGCATCGGCTTTCGGCACCGGATGTGTTAGCGACAAGGCCAAGCGAGTTTGCGGCGCGCTGCCGGCGGCCCCGGCAGCGTTTTCAAAGACTGGAAAACATTAATATTCTTCTATTTGCAGTTTTTTCATTCGCCGGCGTAAAGTCAGACGGTGGATACCTAATATGCCGGCTGCAGCCGAATAATTACCTTTAGACGCTGCCAGCGCTGCTTTAATTTCGCTTGCCAGTCTTTCCTCTTTCGGGGTTGCAACCGTTTCCGTGCTGCGGGTTCTTTGTCTAAACATTCCTTGTAATGAAGCGCCGCTTATTGTGTCGGTTTTTACGGTTGCGGCGATGCGCTGCATGAGATTTCTAAGCTCACGGATGTTGCCGGGCCAGGGATATTCCTCCAATAGCTGCATCGCATCACGGTTCAGGTTAAAGTTTCTGCCTGCGTCTATAGAGAATTCACGTAAAAACGTTTCCGTATATAACCGGATATCCTTTTTACGTGCTCTTAGCGGAGGGAGTTCTAAGCTTAGCACATTCAGCCGGTAGTATAAATCATCGCGAAATTTATTTTCACGCACTAATAGATCTAAATCCTTGTTGGTAGCAGCAATTACTCTTACGTCTATGGGCAACACCTTATAGCTGCCTAAGCGTACCACCGTTCTTTCCTGCAATACGTGCAATAATCTTCCTTGGTTAACGTAGTCCATTTCCGCAATTTCGTCCAAAAAAATTGTACCGCCGTGAGCGACTTCGAAAAGCCCCGGTTTGCCTTCCTTATTGGCTCCGGTGAATGCTCCGCCAACATAGCCGAACAACTCGCTTTCCAGTATGTGAGCCGGTAATGCGGCACAGTTTATGGCTACAAAGGGGCCTTTGGGACGCTTGCTTTCGTTATGAATGCTTTGAGCAAAAACTTCCTTGCCGGTCCCGGTTTCTCCCAGGATCAATATATTGAAATTCGTTGCTGCAAAATTTTTCGCTGTCTCAATCGCGGATTTTATTTCCGGACTTTCTCCCACTACATCTTCAAAATTGAATTTGGCAAAATGGCCCCGCGCGTAAATCTCCTGCCGAATCTTTGCTTCCATTTGCTGAATTTTGCTGATTTCCTGGAAGGTAGCGACAGCTCCGAACGACTTGCCGTTAACGACGATTGGTACTTTATTGCACATAATCCTGACTCCGTTAATATCAATGATGCGGTGCATGTCGTCTTGTTTGGTATGAAAAGTTTTTTCTAGTTGCAGTTGTGGCATAATTTTTTTTATGGGCAGTCCCAATGCTTTTGTTTTGCTGATCCTAGTAAGGTTTTGAGCCGCTGGATTTAAAGCCGTGATATTTTGTTCCTTATCAATGGTAACAATACCATCATAGGCGTAATCTAAAATACTGCTGAGAAAACCACGTTTTGCCGCCTCGATTTCAAGCGCTTGCTGGATTTGCTTAGCTTCCCGCGCCGCCTGCAGCAGGCTTTCTTTACCGACTTTTATCAAAGCGCAAGGGATAGATAACCGTTTAGCCGCTTTTACTACTCTGGCGCCGCCCAGAATTACTTCCGCTCCGCTTGCAACGGCCTCCAATACCGCGGCCTCATAATCTTGTCCATAAAGCATCGTGTACTGCCAGATTTTCGCGTCTATAATTTCGGTAAGAGAGTCAACGCCAAGAATCATAGTAGAGTAAGTAACAATCGCAATGTTCTTTCCGTATAAATTCGCTTCATTAACTTCCCGGATAATATCAAAGCTAGTGATAGGAATCTCAACAACCGATATGTTTAGTTGCGCTTGCTTGATCGCCAAAGCAGTACCCGCTCTGGCTGCCACCACTTCCAGGCCTTGCGCGATATGGTTTGGCAGCAGTTTGACTGCTGACCGGTGAAATGCAGTTTTCAGCTCAATATCCGGATAGCCGGGGGCAAGGACCTCTTTGGCATAATTGATCATTGCCGCATCGGAAACTAAGAACAGGATGTTAGCCATTTGTTTCGCTCCGCATCAGTTTGTAGCAAAAAGTATCATGTGTATGAGCTGATTGTATCAAACCGCTTGGGGGAGTCTCAAGCTGTTTTTTATTTTTACTGCTGTCAGGACTGGAAAGTCAGCAAATATGGGGAGATTTCACAAATTAATTTTAATTTTTGAAACTATCTGGATGTTGGCACGCGTTATGCATATACTTTGTGTCAAATTGATCCGAAAGGAGGGCGTCAAAAACGTTAATCTGGGCTTGTAACGACTGGATAGCTCAGTTGGGGGTCAAGCGTAAACCGGCCGGGTGATGCTGCCTGGGAGTTGTAAATAGGGAGGGGTTTGTGTGTTTACCTTGGCAATTGTAGGTTTTATTATGCTGCTCGTGTTCATGTATCTGGTTATGGCCAAAAAAACGACTGCTATGGTAGGTCTAATACTCGTTCCGATACTTTTTGCGCTGGGCCTGGGATTTGGGCCTAAGCTGGGTACGATGATTTTTGACGGTGTTAAAAAAGTCGCTCCGACAGGGATAATGATTGTCTTTGCAGTTATGTATTTTGGCATCATGATCAACGCGGGCTTATTTGACCGTCTGGTCGCAGCGATATTAAAGGCAACCAAAGGCGATCCGGTACGGATACTGGTCGGCACAAGCATATTAGCTTTTTGTGTTTCTTTAGACGGCGACGGCGTTACAACTTATATGGTTGCCTGTACGGCGATGATGCCGCTGGTACGCCACCTTGGACTCAACCCGCTTATGGCGGCTACTGTGACAATGATGCCAGCCAGTATCACCAACATTCTTCCCTGGGGAGGTCCTACGGCCCGTGTCATGACAGTTCTGTCGCTTGATGCCAGTCAGGTATTCATACCGTTGATACCGGGAATGGCTGTTGCGGTTATTTACAGCTTAGCAGTGGCGTATTATTTTGGTTTGAAAGAGCGTAAACGGTTGGGCTATATACCGGGTAATCCGGTTGGCGCACACGAAGTTGCCGCTGCGGTTGCCTTCGGCGACGAAGAGTTAAAACGGCCTCAACGCTTTTGGTTTAATACTGCGCTGACGCTCGTCCTTCTTGCCGGACTGGTTGCAGGCATTATGCCACTAGCGGTTTTATTCATGATTGGATCGGCGTTAGCGCTGGTGGTCAATTATCCGAACGTTAAGGAGCAGCAAGCCCGGATTGCCGCCCAAGGGGAGAATATTATTCCGGTAATTGGTATGATCTTTGCCGCCGGAACCCTCACCGGGATCATGAGCGGTACAAAAATGCTGGATCAAATGGCAAGCCTGTTAATTGCCATTATTCCCCCGGAACTGGGACCGCATTTGGGCGTAATTATGGCTGTCGCCAGTTTGCCGCTAACCTATTTCCTAACTAACGACGCGGTGTATTTCGGCATTATGCCGGTCGTGGTAAAAACAGCGGCAGCCTATGGCATAACCCCGGCTGAAATTGCCAGGGCGCTATTGGTAGGACAATGCGCGCACCTTTTAAGTCCGATGGTTGCTTCAACCTACTTGTTGGTAAACCTGACAGGGGTTAATTATGGCGAGTTCCAAAAGTTTTCCTTGTTGTGGGCCAACGGTTCATCTGTTGTCATGCTGATTGTCGTGCTTTTAATGGGACTGGTTCCGCTTTAAGAAAAATTGGCAATAAAAATAGGGGGAGTAGAGATGGAAACCATTGCGCTGATCGGACCGTATGATCCGCAGATTAAAACAATGATCCGTCAGTCAATACCTGCGGGGTTTACGCTCAAAGAACTATCGGCTGAGAGTGAGTATAGTCAGCTGCACGATGCGAATTATATTATCCTCAGGACACTCACGCTTACCAAACAAACGATAAATTCGATCCCTAATCTTAAATTAATACAGCGATGGGGTGTCGGTTATGATACCGTAGACATTGAAGCGGCAGGAAACAGAAATATTCCGGTAGCCATTACTTCCGGTATGAACGCGCCTTCTGTGTCCGAAATGACAGTGCTCCTCATGCTTGCCGTTTATCGAAAGCTGCCGCTGCTGCATCACAATGTACTGAATGGAAAGTGGCGGGGAAAAGCGGGGATTGCAAGCTCGTCCTATGTTATCGACGGCAAAACAGTCGGGCTAATCGGTCTGGGAGCTATCGGCAAGCAGGTTGTTCAAAAAGTCAGGGCTTTCGGCGCCACGGTTGTATATTATGACCTCTTTCGCCTATCGCCGGAAGAGGAGGCGGCAAGGGGCGTTACCTATGCCGGGTTGGAGGATCTGTTAAAAGTATCTGATATCATCAGCCTGCATCTGCCCTTAAATGACAAGACTAAACACCTGATATCAAGCGAAACAATCCGGCTTATGAAGCCCAGCGCGATTATTATCAATACTGCCAGGGGCGGCATCATCAACGAAGCGGAGCTTGTGGAAGCGCTGCAAAATAACCGAATTCTGGGGGCTGGACTTGATGTTGTCGAACACGAGCCGCCTGCTGTAGACAGCCCGCTGCTGAAGCTGCAGAATGTTGTTCTCTCGCCGCATATGGGGGGAAGTACCTTCGATATTAATGTCAGCATGGTTAAGCGTTGTATCGATAATATCAGCAGAATTAGCCGCGGTGAGCACTTGCGGCAGAGTGATGTTGTCAATGGTCAGTATTTAATAAAATAAGCAATAAAATATAACGAAAAGAGGCGATTTCACTATGTCAAATGCAGGATTTCGTATTTTTAAGAAAGTAAACCGTCCCAGTAAGGACTTAATCGAGCAGTTCCGCGGTCTGCCGGTGGCTAACATTGCGGATGAAATGAACCGGTTTAGCTGTGTCGATGCGCGGATTAAACCGGTTAATAAAGCGCAATTGCTGGGTCCGGCGTTTACGGTAAAGGCGCGTATCGGCGACAACATGATGTTTCACAAAGCCCTGGATCTGGCTCTGCCAGGCGATGTTATCGTAGTAGATGTGCAAGGTGATCTGGTTAACTCGGTCACCGGCGAAATCATGATGCGTCAGGCCCTCAAGAAAGGGCTGGCTGGAATCGTTATTGATGGTGCCATCCGTGATCTGGAAGCGCTGCGGGAAATGGATATGGCGATTTATGCTGCCGGCGTGACGCCTAAAGGGCCATACAAGGACGGCCCCGGCGAAATTAATGTGCCGGTAAGCTGTGGCGGAGTGGTGGTGAACCCGGGCGACATTTTAGTCGGCGATGTTGACGGTATTGTCGTAATCCGGCCTCAGGATGCGGCGGTGGTTGCCGAGAAGGCAAAAGCTAAAAAGCAAAAGGAACAGGCAACTTTTAAAGCGATAGAAGCAGGAACGCTGGACCGGTCGGCTTATTCGGATGAGGCCTTTCTTAAGAAGGGCTGCGAGATTATCGACGACTATTATCAGTGAAACTTTGTCGCTGGATCATTTTACGGCGCTCACTGTCTCCAATGACAGTGAGCGCCGTTTATTAATTGCTGCTGAATTTAGCCGATAGTACGTCCGGCATTGCTGCTTTAAGGGAAATCTATGGGAAAATATTAACGGAACCTTAATTGTTTGATAACTTCCGATAACAGCATCTGCGTCATAATATATACATAACGCAACCAACTCTTTTTACTGCTGATTAAGCTAAGGAGATGCTGAAATGACGACACGGCGATATCCAATCATTGTACAACTGGCTGCTATCTTTGCGACAACCATTTTATTGTTTCTCTCTATCTTAGGTTATATGCTTTACAGTTATGCAAATACGACGACTGCGACAGTAGAATACAGTGATAAAGTCAACACAGCCTCGTCCAGATTGATTATGGTCAAAAACGCCCATACTGATTTTACCCGGGCGTTACTAAGTATGCGGGGCTTCCTGTTTTATGCCGACGGAGCGGCGCAATACGAACAAGAATATCGCAGCAATTTCGCGAACAGCTATGAGACTGTGAAATCATATAATCTGACTGCTCAGAGCAGCGATGACGCCGGCCGGTTGGAACGGCTGCTGGCTGAGTACCTGGTGCTAGGGGATAAAGTGATAGCGGCCAAAAAAAATAATGAGCCGGGTCTCAATGCTTTACTGGGTTCGGGACGGCAATTGGTTGACCAGATTGATGGGCAGTTTATTGTTGTCGCAGAAAAGCAGGGGGATGCCATCAACGCCGATAGTGAATTTCTCATTGATCAGTCTAAACGCCAAAGCCAATTGGGGATGACGGCCAGCCTGGCAGTAACAATTGTGATAATCGGTATTGTGTTTGGGTATAGCAGAAGAATGACTGTCCGCCTGAATAACTTAAAAACAGAAGTGGCGGCGGTTGGCATGCTGGATTTAACCCGGCAGGATTTCCACGCTACCTGCAATGATGAGATTGGCGACATGGCCGAGGTCATCATCAGCATGAAGCGCGCTCTGCGGGGTGTTGTCGGTAATCTTAAGGACAGTGCCGCTACAGTGGCGGCAGCATCGGAAGAGCTCACCGCCAATTCGGAACAGTCGGCCCAGGCTACCAAGCAAATTGCGGCTTCGATTACCAGCGTGGCTGCCGGTGCCAGTGAGCAATTAGCCGCAGCCAGTGAGACCACTACCATAGTTGGGCAAATGTCGAGCGGCATACAGCAGGTATCAGTCAGCACCAATCAAGTTGCCGAGCAGGCTGTCCGGGCGTCGGAAAAGGCCCACGACGGCGGCAAGGCCGTTGAGGCGGCAGTTGCCAAAATCATTCAGGTAGAAGGTACGGTTAACGCTTCCGCCCAGGTCGTTACCAAGCTGGGCGAGCGCTCAAAGGAAATTGGCCAGATTGTCGATACGATTGCCGGCATTGCCGGCCAGACAAATCTGTTGGCGCTTAATGCGGCGATCGAGGCCGCCAGAGCGGGTGAACAGGGACGTGGTTTCGCCGTGGTGGCTGAGGAAGTCCGCAAGCTTGCCGAGCAGTCCCAGGAAGCAGCCAAAAAGATCGCGGAACTGATTGAAGAAATCCAGGGAGACACGGAACAAGCTGTCGTGGCAATGAACGACGGCACGCGGGAAGTCAAAGCCGGGGCAGAGGTCGTTAGCGCTGCTGGTCTGGCTTTTCGTGAGATTGTCGCAATGGTGTCGCTTGTGTCAACCCAAATGAACGAGAGTTCATCGGCTATTCAGCAAATAGCCGATGAAAGTCAACGGATAGTGGGGGCTGTCAAAACAATAGACAACCTCAGCCAGATGTCATCCGGCGAGTCGCAAAGCGTCTCGGCTGCCGTTGAGGAACAGTTGGCGTCAATCGAAGAAATCGCAACCTCCAGTGAAGCGCTGTCCAAGCTGGCGCAAGCAGTCCAGGCCGAAGTGGCTAAGTTTCACGTAGAAAATGACTGACATGTTAACGCTTCAATGGCTGCTGCAGGAGCAAAACGCCACTACAGCGACAATCTGTAGTGGCGTTAACTATTTCCGTTCGCTTGCGGCTGCATGGCGGAAAAAATTTTCCTGGGAAATTGACAGTATCGACGGCAAAGTGTATAGTTTGAATATGTGTATATACACATTAAGCCGGTATGTGAAGGGAGGCTGCTATGAACCCGATTAAAGCGGTTTATCCTAAATCCTCTAGTCCCTGTTATTGCTTAAATTTACGACGGGCATCCAAGGCGGTCACCCAGCTTTATGATGCGGTCTTGAAGCCTAGCGGACTTACCGTTGCGCAGTTGGCGCTGCTGAGCAATCTGGCGGCAGCCGAACCTGTGACCATAAACGGGCTGGCAAAAATCCTGCGTGTTGACAGAACGACTCTGAACCGTAATATGAAACCGCTGGTTGATGCCTGCTATATAGAGATTAACCCGGGCAAAGATTCGCGTACCCGGCAAATAACGCTGACAAAACGCGGGCAAGACGCGGCTGCTTCCGGGATGGTACTATGGAAAGAGGCCCAAAAAACGATGAAGGAATACCTGGGAAACGAGGATCTGGCCACGCTTAAACAGCTGCTGGCAAAGCTGGAGGCATTAGTGCCTTAAGCTATACTGTCGTCAGCTGGCAGGCGAGATCAGCAGTCGCAGTGCAAGAAGATAGGTGTATATACACTGTGGCCGTAAATGCCGGCAAAGGGTTGCGATACTGTCCGATGCAATAATTGACCAAAGGAGATATAGAAAGGAGATATAGATGGAACCTAATTCAAACCGGAAAACATGGCTGATAATGCTCAGTGCGGCCGCAATTCTGGCGATTACTATGGGTGCAAGACAATCGGTCGGGCTTTTTGTTTCGCCAATCGATGCGACTACAGGTTTAGGCATCGTTTCAATTAGCTTTGCTCTCGCTGTGGGACAGTTTATGTGGGGCCTTGCCCAGCCTGTTTTTGGAGCGATTGCTGACAAAAGAGGTTCTTACGGCGTTCTTGTGTGGGGGACTTTCCTGCTTGCGGGAGGATTAGCGCTTACTCCGTTTGCTAATACAGAGTGGTCGCTGCTATTAACGATGGGATTTTTAAGTGCGGCAGGAGCGGGTGCCGGGAGCTTTTCGGTACTGATTGGCGCCACCGCCAAACAGCTGCGTCCGGAGCAACGCTCTTTCGCCGGCGGTTTCATCAATGCGGGAGGTTCGCTCGGACAATTTATTTTTGCACCTTTATTACAGGCTGTCATTAACGGTTTTGGCTGGGTTGCTGCCATGTTCACTATGGCGGCAGCATCTCTCGCGACAATTCCGCTTGCTTCACTGTTAACCGCGAAACCATCCCCGGAAGCGATAATTGCAACAGAACCACATCCGGTCGGCTTGCTGCAGCAGATCCGGCTCGCAATCAAAGACAGAAGCTACCTTTGTCTGCATGCCGGTTTTTTTACATGCGGCTTTCATATTGCCTTTTTGGTGACACACTTGCCGGGCGAAGTTGCGCTATGCGGGCATTCAGCAAATGTATCGGCGGCTTCCTTAGCGATCATTGGCCTATTTAATATAGCAGGCAGTTTGTTTGCCGGTTCTCTTGGCACTCGCTATCGGATGAAATACATACTTGCTGTCATGTATGGCAGTCGCGCTGTGATGATCGCTTTGTATCTGCTAACCCCCAAAACTGATCTGACGTTTTATATTTTTGCGGCATTTCTTGGCTTTACCTGGTTGGCGACAGTACCGCCAACCGCCGGTCTTGTAGGAAAGCTATTCGGAACAAAATATCTGGCTACCCTTTTCGGCTTGACGCTGCTCACGCATCAGATTGGCGGCTTTTTAGGCGCCTGGCTTGGCGGCCTTGCGATGGCCCATGATGGTAATTATTTATGGATGTGGTATGCTGATATTATCTTAGCCTGTTTGGCAGCGCTGGTTAACCTGCCGATTCGGGAGAAGGCAATAAAAGTATAAGTATGGGAGAGTCCCCTAAGCAAGCGCGTGTTTAGTGTTAACCAAGCATAGCTCTGGCCGTGATCGGAGATCGGCAAGATGAACAGGGCTAGTGGACTACTGCATGCAGAAGTTAAGCTTTCGGCAGAATTCTTGACAATGCGAACTGATTATGTATAATAAAGTAAATAGTTTTCTAGGGTTCCGCAGTTCGCTGGCTGGTCCGAGAGAAGACGGCAGTCTACGGACTGTGGCATGGAGGGATAAAAGCCCGGGAGAATGGCTGCGATAGCAGCTCGTTTTCCCAGGCTTTTATCTTTTTTGCCGGGATTCTATGACAACGCCTGTGCTGGGCGTGGTGTTAATTCGTCAAAGTAACTGGGTTCGTTTAAAAACCATTAGAAAGCGGGGAATCGGCAATGTTTCGAGATATGCGAAGAGGACGACAATTATTATCAAGGGAAGACACTGTGGCTGTAATGAACAGATGCACAAATGGCGTTCTGGCATGCTTAGGTGATGAAGGGTATCCTTACGCAGTTCCGCTTAGTTATGTTTACTTCCAGGACAAAATCTATTTTCACTCAGCAAAAGCAGGCCATAAAATTGATGCGATTACCAAGAACGCAAAGGTATCTTTTGCGGTAATCGATGAAGATACAATCGTAAGTAAAGAATATACCACTTATTTCCGCAGTGTTCTTGCTTTTGGCAAGGCAAGAATTGTAGAAGGCGATGAATGGCTGGCCGCGTTTACGGCTTTAGTTGAAAAATATTCGGGAGACCAGCCGGAAGCAGCCAAACATAAGGAAATAACCGGATGCAGGCAGTCCTTGCTGCTTGCGATTGACGTCGAACACATAACTGGAAAAGAAGCGATCGAGTACGTCAGAGCTAAAGGGTAATTTACTAAACTCTCTTACAGAAGTGTATGTCGACAGAATTGCCGCCGCCATCTTCGTCCCGGAACTAGTAACCCGGTTCGGCGCTGCATGCGGCCCGTATTGCTGCCATGGTTCTGACCACTGAAACACGGGTTGCCGGTAAGCCGCCAAAAGAGCCTGCGGCTTCCAGCGGCATAAATCAGGAGATGTAACGCCAGCATCATTGAAACTCGTATCGGTGATTTGCTATTCAATAGCGGCACCAAAAGCGGTCTGATGGATAATCCCTCTTGACCGCTTTTGGTGTTTTTGGCCTTACTATTGCATGATTAAACAGGCATTCCCTGAGTAGATGAAATACATTTTCACAATCAGACAAGTTTGCTGCTTTTGGCAGTCATGCTATTGCTGTATCGCATTTTACAGGAAAGAGCAAGCTTGTCTTTTTTTATTTGCAATAGATCTTGCTTTTTGCGTCAAGAGCGGTAAAATAGTCGATGGAGATAATTTTTACAGAGGAGGTAGCGGCACGCAAATAACCGTTTAGATTAGGAAATTTGTACTTGGGTCTACAATTCTCCATCACGTTTCCCCTGCTGAAGAAATACCGTCCGGAGCAAGTAACGATGTAGTGAATTTTAGCTATAAATAAATTAATCTTATTAGCAGGAACAGGGAGTCAAATGACTGAACAAAACAAAAAAATAGCGGGAATCTTACTTACCCTGTTAGGAGGAGCCTTTTGGGGGCTATCAGGCGCTTGCGGGCAATATTTATTTGACTATAAAGGCGCAACCACGGAATGGCTGGTTCCGATCCGGCTGGCATTGGCGGGATATGTTATGCTGGCTTTTTTTCTGATAAAGGACAGGAAAACTGCCCTAAGCGTCTGGAAAACAAAGAAAAACGCGCTGGATATTCTCTTTTATGGTCTTGCCGGAATGATGATGTGCCAGTATACGTATTTTGCTACCATCGAGAATTCCAACGCAGGAACAGCAACGGTTGTACAATACTTATCACCTGTTATGATCATGGCGGTCATGTGCTTTATGGAAAGGAAATTACCTAAGCCGGCAGAATTAGTGGCAATGTCTTGCGCACTGCTCGGCGTATTTCTGATTGCGACACATGGAAATGTTCATCAGATGGTCATTTCCAAAGAAGCTTTGTTCTATGGCGTGAATACGGCTATCGCTGTGGTCATCTATAATATACAACCGCGAAATCTAATGAAGCAATTTAGCACGCCGCTTCTGATTGCCTGGGCTATGGTAATCGGCGGAACAGTACTCTGCATTATTTTTACCCCCTGGATCTATTCGCCGCTAATTGATTTAGAAGCAATACTGGCGTTGACCGCAATTATTTTATTGGGCACCATCGTATCTTTTTGCTTCTATATGCAAGGGGTCAAGCTGATCGGAGCAACTCATGCAAGCATGTACGCCAGTGTGGAACCCGTATCTGCCGCTTTGTTATCCCTTTTGTGGCTGAAGGTATCATTTGAAGTCGTGGATTTTGTGGGCTTTGCATTTATACTATCGACAATATTTATTTTGTCCCTGACTTCTCAGGGAGGCTCAAATACAAAGCTCCGGCTATAGCATAAGCAGCCGGAGAGGCAGAAATGAACCACATGTCAATTCAGTTTGCTGAAGTGACATGTGGTTCATCTGTCTTCTACACCTCTTTACTGTTTCGGTCATATTTGTGCAGACGGGGGCGGCGGCCGCCGGAAGCTTTTGGGAATCAGGCTGGTATCCCGTTATCTTCCCCAATCAATTGAGCCGGCAGTTGCCTTATTCAAAGGTGCCTTTGCGAATAACTGCGCCGTTTTCTATCATTTTAATCCCCTTAGCAAATACCGTCCGGATATTCAACTGATCGTCAAGAATAATAATGTCTGCTTGGCTGTCAATACCGATGCAGCCTTTAAGCGGCAATAGACCTAATAGGCGGGCGGTATTTGTGGTGACGGTATGCAAAGCGCGGGTCAGATCCAAGCCGTCTGCCAATACCAAATCCCTGAATTCTTTATGGATTGAGTCGAGAGTGGTAACCAGCAGCCGGTCTACCTGCCCCGACTCGTTATATACCGCCATACTGCCGTTGCCGTCTGAACTCATGGTGATTCGCTCCAGCGGAACACCGTTATCCAGACAGTTAATAATTGCCGAACTGGGCTTGATTGTACCGGCAAAACCATTTTGCGGGCTGACACCGGCCGTCATATCAATATAACCGCCCAGTTTGGCAAAATCCATTGCTTCGTCAAGCAATTCGCGTTTGCGGTTAATATGGGTCGGATAAAAATGCCGGGCCGGAATTTCGCTGGTATGTATCGCTTCCGTGATTTTCGTTAATCCGTCTTTGCCGCTGCCCATGTGGAAATGGGCAATTCCCGCCTTGCCGCTCAACATGCCGCCCAGACGCGCTTCTGTTGCCAGCCGTCTTAGTTCCTGGACCGTGGGTTCTGACGACCGGTGGTCAGAAATGGCCACTTCGCCAACGCCGATTACTTTATCAACAATGATGATATCGTTGCGGACGCTGCCGGTAATTGTTTTAGCCGGCAGTTCGTAAGAACCTGTAAACATATAGGTCGTAACACCTTCAGTCTCCAACCCTCTGGCTTTCGCCAGCAAGGATTCAAGGTGTCTGGTGGTACCATCTGTGCCAAGCACTCCGACTAAGGTGGTAATGCCTGCGCTGACAATGCCGGAAAGCATGATTTCGGGAACGCGGCTGTAAAAACCGGCCTCACCGCCGCCGCCGATCATATGGACATGCGGATCAATAAAGCCTGGAACCACCTTGCCGCCGTCGACGTCGATGACCTCCACGGGGAACACGGCTGTACAGAGGTCTAGCCGGGGAGCGATTTTGGCAATTTTGTCGCCGATAATAAGAATATCCTGATGGCCGAGATGCTGCGGTGCATATACGTCACAGTTTTTTAATACAGTAAATAGCATTTGATAACCTCCTAAGAGCTAAACCGCCCGTTTACCGCCCACAGCGAATACCTGACGGTCCAGGGTTATAGACAGAATCGGCTGCTCCACTAAAAAAACAGCAGCAGGGCTTTCATTACCCAGATGGAAATCAATGCGTTGACTATGCAAATCAGGGTGATGACGGTAAAGTATTTCGTATCAACTTCGGCAGTGCCCAGGCAACGGCCGACATTTTGCACCGGATTGCCCATGATGTAAATTGCCGGCAGCAGCGCAGTCACATCGGCAGGGGTCAGTATTCCCTGCGTATACAAACTGGCGGCTACGCCAACGCCGCCACCCATACTCATGAATGCGGCGACCAGTACTGTGGCGCCTTCCCCCGCCATGCCCCACAAGGCCATAACCGGACCGAATAGATTGCCGATTACGGTAAGCAGGCCGGAAACCTGTAACGCTTTAATAAAGATAAACGCCATAATGACGTTTGGCAGCATGTTTGTCGTTGCGATGGTAAAGCCGCGCCGGGCACCGTCGACAAATAGATCGACAACGTTTTTCTTGACCACGGTATTGCTGGTAGACATCGCCATACCTCCTAGTGCCCTGCCCCGAGGCTAGTGGGCATTTGTTTCTTTTGTGTTGCCTTAATATAAAATCGAATCATATTGGCACCGATGATTTTAAAAACGAACATCATGATTAACGGCAGTAAAATTGGCACCTGAATAAAAGCAAATAATGCGACACCTGAGCTGAAATAATTGGTCACCGTCGCGCTGGCGCTGATCTGGTATGTGGCAAAAACTGTCCGCTCGTCATCGGTCAGATCACCGCTTTCCACCAATTCCTTAATCATGCCGGCGCCGGCGTCCGTACTCTGCAGGTTGGCAATCAGCGCTAAGCCGCAAATACCGGGAATTCCCATCAACGGCTTTAACAGCGGTGACATAATTTTTTGCGCCACTTTCAGTCCGCCCAGCCCATCGACAACGGCAATGACCCCCAGCGCGAAAATAACGGCAGGCATCAATTCAATGGCAAAAATAAAGCCGTCGCGCGCACCGCCGCCGCCGCTTCCCCGGAACGTAAACGTCTTGCCAGCTTCGCCGGCAATTTTGCCGAAGCTGCCATTGAGAACACTAAAGTCAAGCACCTGAGTCCAATCTTTGGCAGAAGCGAATACGCCAGAAAAAAATACAATCGCGAAAGCGAATACCGCATAGCTTATCCAGCTGATTCGCTCACTCTGGGGTGATTTTTTCTGCATAAAGCATCTCTCCTTTTCATTCCGGCATTCCGTATTTATGACAATTATACAAAATACCACTTCCATAGAATAAATAGTACGGAGGAATGAACGGAACTTTATTTACTAATATATATTGTTGCAATTACAATTTGA
The DNA here is from genome assembly GCA_900542835.1 of uncultured Pelosinus sp. GTDB lineage: Bacteria > Bacillota > Negativicutes > Sporomusales > Acetonemataceae > Anaerosporomusa. The sequence continues at coordinate 18,910 of UQPB01000004.1, forward strand.
TAACATATTGTGCTGGTTATCCCTGTTGCCAGACACGGGAGATAATGAAAAAAGAATGATGCTTTGTTATAAGCGGAAAACTGCTGCATCACCGATCTCTAATCTGCGGAAATAGCAAAGGTTGGCGTTGCCGTGTCCTTTAGTCCTCGGAATAGTCTGATAAGCACAGAGAAGAATACTATGAACGCAAGACCCAAAAGCGGCTAAAGAGGAATTGCGGAGGGCGATCAATCCGGCTTGACACTTCCGGTAAGTATGAATTAGGCTATAGCTAATATCTTACTCGAAAGGGGCATGACTTATCGGTATAACGCAGTCTGTCTTTTGTGCGTAGCAAGGGCTATTGCAGGAAAGACAAATAAAATGGAATAGCCTTTGCTCAATCCTGATTCCAGTATAGGAGGGAGCATAAAAATGGGCTATAAAAATGCCGGCAATATATTGCCGCAGGGACTGTTGGCTGCAGTACAAGCATATATTGATGGCGAATATCTCTATATACCGCGCAAGGAATGCAATAAGCAAGCGTGGGGAACGCTTAGCAAGAGCAAGCAATATTTTTCGGTCAGAAATGCGGCGATACGGGCTGAACATCAGGCGGGAATGTCTGTTAAGAAGCTGTCCGCGCAATATTGCTTATCCATCAAGACTATTTATAAAATTATTGTTTCCGGCCGGCCGGGCTGATCATGGAAAGCGCCACGCGTTAACTGCGTGGCGCTATTTCATTTCTGAGCCAGAGGGAATTTCTTTTTCCGAACAGCGGCTATAATTAATTCATGGGAACACGCAAAAGGCTCCAATAATGTTTGCCCAATATGCGCAGGAGGATAAAATTGAGGTGCTGGCCTTAACCTGTAACTATAAAGATTGTGCCCATATGGCAGAACCCGGCTGCGCAGTCAAGGCGGCCGTCGCGGCAGGCCCTCTTTCTGCAAGTCGCTTCGAAAGCTATTTGAAACTGCAAAGAGAAATCGCCTATCAAGGCTTAGCTTCGCATCAGTTGGAGCAGGAAAAAATCAACAGAATGTTCGGCAGCAAAGGAAAGATGAAGCAATTCCGGCGGCAGGTCAAAACGGAAAAGCGATAGATTTTGAAGCAGTCCTTTGTTAATGCCGGTTATTGCTTATACGACTGCTGAACCCCTGCGCGGCTGCAACGGCGCGCAACGACAGGGCAGTTACAATGAGGCACAGCCAGGCCAGCCAGTCGCCGGTCAGACTATACAGCGAGCGGCCGCCGCCGGCGGGAAGCTGCCCCAGCAGGGTCGCTTCGCCTGCAGCTGCATTGGTGGCGGTCGCGCCCAGGATACGGCCGCGGCTGTCGCTGAGCGTCAACAGGCCCCACTGGGCGGCGCGGGCGACGGCCATATTACCTTCCACGCCGCGCAGGATGGCAATGCGGGCGTGCAGCCAGCCGTCGTCATGAAAATCGAGCGCCGGCACCAGCAGCAGGCCGGCGCCCTGTCTGCTGTATTTCCTGGCCGGCCGGACAAAGTCCATGTCTTTGCAGATCGCCAGCCCGGCGGCGGTCCCGGCTATCTCCAGCCAGGCCAGGCTGTCGCCGGGCGTGTAGCGGTTTTCATAGGGCGGCAGCAGATTCTGCTTGTCATAGGCGGCAGCCGGCGAGCCGTCTGGTGCAAAGGCGACGGCTGTATTGCTCAGCCGCTCCTGCTGGAGGCTGAGGCCGCCAATGAGGACAACCCTGTTTTTGGCCGCTGTCCGGCTTAACAGCGCCATTCCCGCTGCGCGGTTTTCCGGCGTTAAGAACGCCAGCTTTTCCGGCAGCACGACCACCTGGGCTCCGGCAGCGGCCAGCGCGTCCACGCTGCGGCTGTAGTTCTGCAGAGTACGGTTTACGGTTGCGGCGTCCTGGCTGCGCAGTTCCGTCCTGGTTGCCGGAATAGCGGTCAGGCCGACGGTTACTACCGGACCATCGGCCGGCAGATAGAGCCGGCAGGCCCCAAAAAGCAGTGCTGACACCAGCAGGCAGCCAGCGGGCAGCAAGACAGGACGATACCTGCTGCCGTGCCGGCGGCAGTGCCAGGCAGCCGCCAGACTGGCGGGAACCAGCATGAGCAGGAAGGTTACGCCCCAGATGCCGGTTAGAGAAGCCAGTTGAATGACCGGCAGATTGAGCGCCTGCGTATAGGCCAGGCTTGGAAACGTGCCGAACGAGGATGCCAGGGAACGGACATAATCAAATGCTGTCCAGGCGGCGGCAAAGGCCAATGGCGCGAAACCGGTCTGCCCGGACCGGACCAGGCTGCGCAGCAGCAGCACCGCCGCGGCAAAGGCAGCTGCGTTCAGTATGGTTGAGCCGATAAAAAGCGGTAAAGGCAAATAGCCCCACAAATTCAGCGCGCCAAGGCTGCAGGACATAAGCGCGGCCAGCGCCGCCCGGCCGGCGCCTGTCTGGAAGGCGTACAGGCAGACCGGCAGCGGGGCCAGCCAGGTCAGCGGCCAGTTGTCGTAAAAACCGGTGGAGAAAAAGAACAGCGCGGCGCTCAGGCCGGCGGCAAAAAGCAGCGGATACGGGAAATGACTCTTCTCAGGCTGTAATGCAGGCATAGAAAATCCTCCCTTGCTATTCTTCTGGATAAATTCGCCAGGGGCAAAGGAAGTCCTGTAAAATGCCGTTCTGCGGCCAGCTAAGTAAAGCGAATTGAATTATGGATATGTTAGCAGTATGATAGAAGCAAAGAGGCGGTTCTTAAAAGCGTTTAGCAACAGGTTTTCGGAGGGGATGACACAGTGACCACGCTAGAACAACAAGTAACACACATGTTTGAACAAATTGGCGCAGCTGTTAAAAGACCGGCCCTGTTTGAAAAAAGTACGGTTGCATTTTGGGACGAACCGTACATTTCTGAGCAATTGCTAGCGGCCCATTTAAACCCCGAAACTGACGGTGCGAGCCGGACCCTAGCCACAATTGAGAAGACGGTTGCGCATCTTACCGAAACAGGGTTATTAAAACCTGATGATTATGTATTGGACTTGGGATGTGGTCCCGGCTTATACTGCAGCAGACTTAGTCAATTTGGCGTCCGTATGACCGGCATCGATTTTTCCCGGCGTTCAATTGAATACGCCCGGAGCAAGGCGCAGGAGCAGGGACTAGCGATTGATTATGTTCATGGCAATTTTTTCGATATCAACTATGATGAGGCGTTTGACAGCGTTTTGCAAGTATACGGAGAACTGTGTACTTTCTCGGACGAAGAGCGGGACCGGTTGCTGAGAATGGTTCACAAAGCATTGAAACAAGATGGCCTGTTTATTTTTGATGTTTCCACCCGTGCACTAAGAAAACGCGAAGGCTTAAAGAACAGTTGGCGATGGTGCGAGGGCGGTCTTTGGTATTCGGGCCGACATATCGTTTTCGAACAGGGATTCGATTATCCGGAGGTTGATACTTGGGTGGACCAATATACAATCCTTCGCGAAGACGGAGTATGCCGAAATTATCATATGTGGTTTCATGACTATTCACTGCATTCAATAGCCGAAATACTGGCCCGGCATGGTTTTAGGATTTTGCAGCGGTGGAATAGTCTCACCGGGGAAGCTTACAAGGACGGCGGGGACTGGATTGCTTTGGCGGCGCAGAAAATATAGTCAAAAGAAACGCCGCCTTCGTCTGTGGACGATGCAAGCTGCTAAAGAGAACCGCAGTTTTGGCAGTAAAGTATTTCTGACGCTGCTTTCAGCATGATATTTTATATTGGAGAGGTTTTTATGGCAAGAGAGAATCTGTGCCGTTCCAAAAAACTTATTGCACATATCGTCATTTTTTTTGCATTCTGGTCAATATACGCCGTTTTCATTGCCCCGTACGTTAAAGGACAAAACAACCTTCTGTTTAACCTGATAAGTCCAATTATCAAATTACTGGTCTGGACGGCTCCTGTGTTGATTATTCTCAGCAGAGAAAAAAAGGATATTGTTAGCTGCTTAAAACTGTATAAGAATAGTGACAATTGTATCCGCTGGAGTATAATCAGCGGCATAGCTATTGTGGGCTATAATCTCCTGGTAAGTCATTTGTTTTATCAGGACTTTTTCTTCAATCCGTTCTTTGCGTGGCACAAATGGCTTGGTGGGGTAATTCTGGTTGGCTTTACTGAAGAAGTGCTTTTTCGGGGCTACTTTCTGCAGCGGTTAATTACTTGCTTTCCGTTCTGGATGGCCAATGTCATCACTTCGGTATTGTTTCTACTCATCCATTTTCCGGGCTGGTATGCGCATTCGGCCCAGATGGCGCAAGGCGTGTTTGAATGGCTGCTGCTAATGGCCTTTATTTTCGGATTCAGTTTAGCGGAAGGCTGGTCACTCAGAAAGTCTAATTCATTGTGGCCATGTATCATCATGCATTCCTTAAATAACTTCATGTCTTACGCAGTGGTGACAGCAGCTTCCAGATAAAATGACCTTGCACGTAACCAAGACTGGACTGCTTGGGGTAAAGAAAACACTCGCCCTTATCAAAACGGGCGAGTGTTTCTAGCGAAATGAAAAATCTTTCTTGGCTTTGGGAAAATATGTTATACTGACGGTGCAGGCTGCTCGGGGGACGGTTAGCCCCTTCCTTTTCAGGAAGGGGGTGGTGCTATGAGTATCTATGAAGCATTGACATTTGCGATTGCATTTGCCACTCTCATGGTATTAATCACTACCAAAAAGAAATAACCGCCCCTTGCCAGATGGCGATTATTTCTAAATAACGTCAAATCGGGCTAACCGTTTTCCGGTTAGACAGCCTGTGGGGGCTGACGTGCTTGCAACACGTCAGTCCTTTTCTTATAGTATACCCATCGGTATAAGAATATGCAAGCATTCGGGGAAAATCCCTTGCCACAGGCCTGGTTTACTTAAATTTGATGCAGATACAGGAACGATGCCACGGAGGACACGGAAGTATTTTGCCTGCTTATTAGGTTATGTAAACCTTTTTGTGCTATCCATATACTTCGTGTCCCCTGTGGGCAGCAGGCTCTCGCATTCAGCACTTTTGCGACAGGAGCTTTTTATAGCTATTCATATTTCTTGACTATCTCAATTACACCTACTGCCGACAGGTTCCCCTGGCCATTCAACGGGTTTTGAGGCTGGTGGATATTGAACATAAAGCCATCCCGTCCATAACGGGCATCAACATCCTCGCCATACCGCGCCTCCAGGGCAATGGCCTGGACCTTGCCGATAATCAGCGCCGACAGTCCTTGCTGCGACAGATCTTGTTCCGTGACCAGACCGCACTCCAGGCTTAAAAAGCTTTCTTTAATACGCGGAACCCGAATGGTTTTGGCCGGCTCGGGTGTGAAACCGCCGGCTGCAAATTCGTCGATCTCAAAGTCATTGTTGGCAATGGTCTGCTGGCATTGTGTGAAATAATCCTCACGCAGGAAATTCACACAGAACTCTTTGGTCCGCAGGATATTTTGATATGTATGTGTCCGGCGCAGCAAACCCGGCATAACTGCATAAAAGCCACCGCCGTCGCTGACAAAGGAACTCCAGGAGTGCAGACAGGCGTTGGGCTGTCCGTTTTCTTTGCAGGTTGAAAGCATAAACAGGGGATGAGGAATGCCGCAGACAAATTCAAACCAATGAAACAGTTCATACTGTCCGGGCCATTCTTCCTGGAGACAGGCCGGCTTTTGTTCAGTTGCTTCAAACTTCATTGCAGGGGCCTCCTTTTGTCGTTTTTTTAAATTTTATCCTGGCAACCGGCTATTGTATTGTAAAAAAACGACAGGATTAGCAGCAAGGTATTAGCTCCGGGCATACTGCAAGGCTGCCAATGGCGCATGTCCCGCAAATTTTTTGAAGCTGTTGATAAAATGTGCCTGGTCGGCAAACCGATAGCGGTAGGCAAGGTCGCTGAAGCTGTGACTGCGGCCGTAAAGCATGTCCTGCCAGATCATTTGAAACCGGACAATATCGGCAATTTTTTTCGGCGAAGCGCCGGTGCAGTCTGCAAGCAGGCGCTCTAACTGCCGCGGCCTGACCGTCAGTGTAGCGCATAAATCCGGTACGGCAATCAAGCCTCTGGATTTGATGATGCTATACAGCGCATTCAGGGCAGTGGGGCTTACAGGTCGCGGATGCTGAAGACGCTGCAGTAAATAGGCTTCGGCTGCAGCTATCCGGTCGCTCAAAGCGGGTCTTGCCAGCAGCGTTTCGGTCATTTTGGCCCGGAAGTCGCCAAAATACTGGTCGACATGGGCAAACAGGTTCATTGCTCCTCGCATGCCGGTGTCGGCAAAAACAGTGGCAGCCCAGAAATAAAAGCGGATGCCAAAGGTTGAAGTCAGCTCTGTCGGGTCAGCCGTATCCGCCCAAAATGGGGCGTCGTTGATACCGCAGAATATAGCGTTTAGTTTTCCTGTACTGTGATTGATCGTAACGACAATATCCATGCAGCCGTCCGGAATGACAAGTGTGGGTGCCTGCGGCTTTTTCGCCGCGGCCGGCGGCGTTCCCCAGAAACAGCGGATATACGGCTTGAGCCGGTCATCTGGAGGAATCTCCCGATAATCCGAGGTATGGCGGGGCCTGGCGATGATAGGATAAAACAAATCGGAAAGAGCTTGCATCGGCTACACCTCCCGCCGGCTTTGCCGGTTTGATCTTATTCATCATTATATCATCATTGTATCATTACTCGAATCCTATTGTCTGTGGATTGGAAGGATATACCGGTAAGTGCTATACTAAGCTTGAACAGCAATTCAGGGGAGGCGTTAATTGTGAAAAGGCTATTTCTGGCTTTGGTGGCGACAGCGGTTTTACTTATCTGCGCTGCAGCCGGTGTAAATGCTTCTGCTGTCGTGGAGCGCCGTGATTTTGAACAGTATGCTTCAGGTTTTACCGGTACGTTTATCTTGTATGATGAAGCGCAAGATCAATACACGGTGTTTAATCCAGCGCAAAGCACCGTCCGCTTATCGCCGTGTTCGACCTTTAAAATTTATAATTCCTTGATTGGCCTGGAAACAGGTGTTTTGGATAGGGAAGATATATACACCTTGTTTCCCTGGAACGGCAAGCAATACGCCTTTCCCGCCTGGAACCGTGACCAAACCCTTGCGTCAGCAACGCGGGATTCGGTCGTCTGGTATTTCCAGGAGCTCGCCTCGCGTATTGGCGAGCAAAGAATGCAAGAATATCTGGATATGATTAAATACGGCAATCGGGATATTTCCGGGGGGCTGACAACCTTTTGGCTGCGTTCCTCGCTTCAAATTTCAGCGCGTGAGCAAGTGGAGCTATTACGCCAATTGTACGCTGGCGAATTGTCCTTTTCACGGGAAAACATTGCAGTCGTCAAGAGAAATATCACCGTATTGGATAACCCGGAGTTACGCTTGCTGGGCAAGACCGGCTCAGGGTTCGAAGCTGGAAAATGGAAGCTGGGCTGGTTTGTTGGCAGTGTGGAGAAGCAAGGCAACCGCTATTTTTTTGCCATTAATATTCAAGCCTCCGACGCTGCAACCGGCGGCAAGGCCAGGGAAATCGCCAAAGCGATTTTACGAGACCTGGACATTTTATAATCTGATTGCGGCTCTGCCAGGCGTGCCCGGGCTTGTCAGGGCAGTGCAGATCCCTTGCCTGCAGTCTGGAAAAGTCGCTTGTACTGATAATCTCTGAAATTGCGGCGAAGTTTTGTCGAGCCCCTTCCCGTTGCCAGCGATGATGCCGCTGGGGCAGGCAGAATCAGGAGGAAGCAGCAATGAATGGTGAAATGTCACAAATATGCCGTATTGTTGTCAGCGCCAAACTAGCTCTGAAAGACAATACGCCGATCGTGTTTACGCCGGCTATGTATGAAAAATCAATTGTTTTTCAGCATGCGGATTGGGGGCAGACAGCTTGCCGGACTGATACGGTAGCAGCCTGGTTTGCAGAATGCCGCCGGCGCGGGCTGGTCGATGCGCAGTTCTTGACGCCGGTAAAGCTGCAGGACAGAAGCCTGCTGGCCTTTGTGAACACCGTCCCCAATGCGTTGACTTGTTACTATTCGAATGGCAGGGTTACCCGGTTTTTCGCTGATTGGCGATATTGCGAATATCAGCAAGGCTGGGACATTACCTATAGCGAATCAATATGGGAAACTCCGCCGCAAAAGCCGCGATTTCCTGATAATACCGAAACGTTTGTCCGGGTATTGAATGCGATAGAGGAACTGGCCCACAGGCTCGAATTTGATAATTTTGCCCACCTGTTTCGTAAGGCGGCACTTGCGGCAACAGGCGTGTTTGTCGCTGAGCCTAAAATCCCGATTCACTTGCCAGAAAAAAATTACCGGCTGTTTCTGGCTGCTGATGCCGCATCTGTTTTTGGCGGCATGGGTTCGTGGAACGATTCGCCCCCCTATGTGGCCCAGGAGATGAACCTGGGAAAAGAGTATGAGCAATTATCGGCGGCATTGCGTACCCAGCTAACCTTAGCGGTGCTGTATGCGGTTAACGAGTGGTAGGATTGCCCGGCAGGTGAGGGGGGCTGAGTTGATTAAACGCCGCAGTGCGTCTAATGAGAAGGCGGAGGCTATATGCAAAATATATTCGATCCAGGCTATACCATTGTCGAAGATAAGCTGCTGTGTCCAGGCTGCTTTTCGGATATTTCTCCTGAAACGGTTTTGCGTCATTCCAGCATTTCCTGGCCTTGCCAGCAATGGATTTACTGTTTATGTCCTAGGTGCAACACTCATTTTCATGTGGAGGTTTTACCAAACAAGATAAGAACGGGGCTATTAGACGGGGCTCCGGGGCCATGCTTTTTTTGCTGCTCAGAACTGCCGGTGGCGGGTTTGGCGGTTGAGAAGCGAACCGATATGCTGCTTTGTACCTACCAGAATCACCAATACCAGTTTTTCGCACAGAAAGGATAGAACTGATGAATATTTTTGATTCGATTAGCGTTAAGAATTTGAAGTATAAGAACCGGATTGTCATGCCGCCCATGTGCCAGTATTCGGTCGGAAAAAAAGACGGTGTGGCCAATGAATGGCATTTCCAGCATTATGTTAGTCGCGCGGTCGGTGGTGTCGGGATGCTGATTATTGAAATGACAGATGTGGACCCCGATGGGCGGATCACTGATTTTGATTTGGGCCTTTGGTCAGACAGCCAAGTCGAACCGTTAAAAAAAATAATTGCAGAGTGCAGGCGGTATGGGGCGGTTACCGGAATCCAGATTGCTCATGCCGGCAGAAAGGCGGAAGATGCTCTTGCGCCAGTGGCGCCATCTCCTATACGATTTTCTGCGGATTATAAGATGCCGCATGAATTGACCACAGCGGAGGCCGGTGAAATAGTCGGCAAGTTTCAGCAGGCAGCCAGACGGGCGGTTGATGCCGGTGCCGATTTTATTGAAATTCATGGAGCGCATGGCTACCTGATTCATCAATTCCAATCGCCGCTGACAAATAAGCGGCAGGATAAATATGGACAGGATTTATCCAGATTTGGCGTGGAAGTCATTGCAGCCGTCAAGCAAGTTATTCCCGCAGAGATGCCGCTGCAGTTCAGGCTGTCAGCAACCGAATATGCTGATGGCGGCTATGCGATTGATCACGCCATGGCGCTGGCGGAAAAGTATAAAACCGCCGGGGTAGATATTTTCCATGTCAGCAGCGGCGGCGAGGGGCCAAAAGGACCGGCTAAAATTTTTCCCGGCTATCAGGTCGCATTAGCCGAAAAAATTAAGAGTGCAACCAAGCTTCCGGTCATCGCTGTGGGGAATCTGGAAGATCCCGATACTGCCCGGCAAGTCGTCCGGGATAACCGGGCTGACTTTGTTGCTGTCGGCAGAGGCCTCCTGCATGATCCTTATTGGCCGCTGCACGCCGGCGAGCGGTTAGCGGAACCGATAGCGATTCCGCGGCAGTATCAGCGGGCTTTTGCCAGAAGCGGCGAAAGAAAGCAGTAGGAGGGGGAAGCTCTAACTACGTCTGGACCCGGGGCAATCCTGCCACCGTTTCTTGACAGCGGGGACAAGAACCCCTATAGTTGATATAACTACAGCTTCAGGCGGTGTGTGATGAAAAAGTGTACCTGTGATGCCGACATGTGTGAACAGTTGTGTGAACATCCCCAGACGATCTGCCGCGCTAAGCGCGATATGCTGCCGGAAGCGGAGGCGCGGCAGCTAACAGAAATGTTCCGGCTGTTGGGCGATATGACCCGGTTTAGAATCCTGCAGGCGTTATCCAAACGGGAGCTGTGCGTCTGCGATCTCGCGGCCGTGCTGCAAATTTCGCAGTCGGCTGTTTCGCAGCAGCTGCGCCTGCTGCGGGGAGCCCGCTTGGTAAAATATCGCAAAGAGGGGACGCTGGCCTGGTACTCGCTTAATGATGACAGTATCGCCGTCCTGCTGCAGCAGGGGCTGGATCATATCCGGCAAGATGAGCGCGGGTGAGCAAATGGCAAAAGGACTGACGTATGTGCGTCAGTCCTTTTGCGCGGTCAGGGCTAGCCAAGCTTTTGCATCAGCCGCATTCCGTTTAGCGTTACCAGAATTGAGGAGCCCATGTCGGCCAGTACCGCCAGCCATAAGTCAACATAACCGAAAAAGGTTAATATAACAAATGCCGCTTTAATCAGTACGGAAAAACCGATGTTTTGCTTGATCACCGCAACCGTCTTGCGGCTCAGGTTAATGACATAGGCCAGCTTGCCCAGATCATCGGCCATCAAAGCGATATCGGCTGTCTCCAGCGCTGTATCCGAGCCAGCTACGCCCATAGCCACCCCGACGTTAGCCGCAGCCAGCGCCGGGGCGTCGTTGACGCCGTCGCCGACCATTACAACGCTGCCGTATTCTTTGGTAAGTTTTTGCACGGTAGCCACTTTATCCTGGGGTAATAAGTCACTGTAATAGACGTCGAGAGTAAGGGTCTCGGCGGTGGCGGCGGCGACCCGGCTATTATCCCCGGTCAGCATGGCAATGTGTTTCATCCCTGCTTGACGCAGTTGCCGAATAGCGTCTCTACTGTTGGAGCGCAGGGTGTCCGCTACGGCGATCAAGCCCCAAACAGTCTGCGCAGAGCCAACCAGCATAACCGTTTTTCCCTGGTCCTCCAAGGGGACCATAGCGGCTTGCGCTTGTGTAAGGCGCAGGCCCAGTTCCTCGAATAAGCGGCGGTTGCCGACATAGACGGTTTGGCCGTCGATATCGGCCTGGGCGCCACGGCCCAGCAGCGCCTTGAAATTAGCAGCTTCCTGCAAGGGAAGTGGTTTGCTTTTTTCCACAATAGCGGCGGCCAATGGATGTTCAGACCATTTTTCTACGGCGGCGGCCAGAGCCAGCAGCTCTTGCTCGTTTTTTTCACCCAACGGCAGTATCTCGGTAACTACCGGGCGGCCGTGGGTCAGGGTGCCGGTTTTGTCAAAGGCAATGGCCTGAATGCCGCCCATTTGTTCGAGATACGCGCCGCCTTTGATCAGCACGCCGTTGCGGGACGAATTGCCGATTGCCGCCACAATCGATACCGGAGTTGAGATAACCAGGGCGCAGGGGCAGGAAATAACCAGCAGCACCAGCCCTTTATAGAACCAGGGAGCAAACGGCTGCATGAACAGCAGCCAAGGCAGAATCATGATCGCGGCGGCGGTAAGTAAGACCGCCGGGGTATAGTATTTGGCGAAGACGTCGACAAACTGCTGGGATGGCGCTTTCTGGGCCTGGGCCTCTTCCACCAGGTGCATAATTTTGGCTAATGTGGAATCGGCGGCAATCCGGGTAACCTCGATTTCCAAAGCGCCGTGCTCATTGACCGTTCCTGCATACACCGTATCACCGGCCGCTTTTTCCACCGGCAGTGATTCGCCGGTGATCGTGGCCTGGTTGACAGCCGACAGGCCGCTTTTTACGATGCCGTCCATGGCAATTCGTTCGCCTGGTTTGATGATCATGGTATCACCAATTACGATCTCTTCCACCGGCAGGCGTTCCTCCACGCCGTCGCGCCGGACCAGGGCCTCAGGCGGGGCCAGTTCCATCAGAGCCCGAATCGATTGGCGGGTTTTATCCATGGTATAGGTCTGCAGGGTATTGCCGAACGAAAACAGAAAGGCAACGGTTGCGCCTTCACTCCATTCACCGATAGCTGCTGCGCCAATCACGGCTACGGTCATAAGAAAGTTCATGTCAAACGAAAGTGACCGCAGGCCATATATCCCGCTTTTTGCGGCGCTGTAACCGCCGATTACGGCGGCGGCGGCATACAGCGGGATGAGCACGGTATCGCCGTAACTCAACCATTCAAGCAGCGTGGCCAGGCTAACAATAACGCCGGATACAATTGTCGCCTGGGTTCGCCGGTTGGCCCACCACGCCGCTTTGACGTCCGGCCGGTGCGGGCCGGACATCTGGCGCTCGGCCTGATAACCGGCTTGCTTAATCGCTGCCAGGATGCCGGCGACCGCAGCGGTATGCTCGACCGTCATCTTGCCGGTAGCGAAATTCACCTGAGCGGATACTACCCCCGGCACTATGGCGATGCGCTTTTCCAGCTTGGCGGCGCAATCGCCGCAGTCCAGGCCGGAAATCCGGAAGACCGAATGCTGAAGCCCGCCCCCACCTGGCACGGGTGTGAAAACGGCCTGATAGCCAAAGCCGGCGACCGCTCTTTCAATTTGCAACGGCTTGAGCTGATCTTGATTATAGGTGACTTTCAGCTTGGCGGTGGCAAAATTGACCTGCGCATTGATTACACCGGTCAGGTGGGCGATGCCTTTCTCCAGCTTAGCCGCGCAGTCGGCGCAATCTAAACCAGCCACCGTAAAGGTGCCGGTTGTGACCGTTGTTATTGTCTGCGGCTTTTGCGGGGGTGATCCGGCTGGAGCGCAGCAGCCGCAAGCTCCGGAAGCTGCAATGGCGGCTTCGTCAGGACAATCGCAGTCCGGCCCGGCTGCCGTTAAGACCGGTTTGACCGTTTGTCCGGCCGCAGGTGCACAGCAGTCGCACTGGCAGGTAGTATTCCGGGGAGATTGGGTGCCGGATAATTTCTTGAAAGTCATTTTTTCACTTCCTATCAGGCTTAGTAAGCAGTGCATTTCGTCGGCGCGAGCGTAATGTAACTGTGGATCTGGCCCGAATTACGCAGCTGGCCTTACTTATATTATATATATTAGTATGTATTCATATATATAATATAAGAGGAGCCTGATAAAAATGTCAAGAAAAAAACATATTCCAGCCGCTGGCGCCAGCTGGGGGTGGTTTAACGTTAAGTAATCTTTACTGTTTTTTTACAATAGCGGTTTGGATCTTAATATCATTTTTACCGTGTTTAAGGGTAGAATAAGAGTGCCATCTACAGGGAGAGGCGTTATCGGGAATACGCGCAGTTAACCTGCTAAGTCGGCATTTTATAAACTGCGGGAGTCGTCGCGGATCAGGAATCCCTGGCAGCGAAGCCCGGTGGATGTGCCGGCTGCTTTTAAGAGCGTCAATCCTTAGCAACGGGGTGGTTCTATCGTACAGTATAGCTGGATAAAGGCTTTGGCCGTCAGTTTGCTGGTTGTGTCAGCGGCAAGCCAGATTTATAGCAGCGATTGGTTTCAAAAGAAATTTGCATATCCTTTTCTGTATCAGGAACTGATCTTTACGCATGCTGCCAAAAATCAGCTGGATCCCTGGCTGATTGCCGCAGTAATTAAAGCAGAAAGCCGGTTTAGATTGACCGCCCGGTCTCCCGTGGGTGCCGTAGGCTTAATGCAGTTAATGCCTGAAACTGCCAAGTGGATTGCCGGACAGCAGAATCATCCTGATTTTCAACTAAAAGATTTAGAAAACCCTGACGCTAATATCCGCTTTGGCAGCTGGTATCTGGCGTCATTAGCGCAGGAATTTAATCAGAATGAAGTCTTGATGCTCGCGGCATATAATGCTGGCCGTGGGAATGTAAAAAAATGGATGGAGCAATACGGCTGGGCAATGGACTTCAGCGAGATCGGGCAAATTCCGTTTCCCGAGACCAGAGAATTTATCGCTGATGTACTTCACAATAAAAAAAGATATCAGGAATTGCACGCCAGATGAAAACTCGTGTTCTGTTTTAGGGCCGGTAATTGGCAAAAGGCAAGGAAGTGTCGGCGACGCATACGCGAATGGTTCTGCAAGGGAGGCGCTGACGCCATTGGTCATACCGGCATCAAATCTAAAGAATAACGTTAACAGAACCTGTGGTTTTGAAAAATACAGGCATCGCAGCAGGAGGTAATAACTCTGTTCCGTAACATTAAAAAGATCTTGATCGGGCGGCCTTTGCACAACCGGGAAGCCCAGGGAGAACGCTTGCCCAAGTGGAAGGCGCTGGCGATTTTTTCTTCGGATGCGTTATCCTCGGTTGGCTACGGTCCGGAGCAAATTGCGCTGGTACTGGCGGTTTCGGGCCTTGCCGCCTATGGCTTTTATCCCTATGCGTTTTTTGCAGTCCTATTTTTGCTGGCCATTGTCACTGTCTCTTATACTCAGGTGGCCAGAGCTAATCCGGGCGGCGGCGGCTCGTATTCGGTAGCCAGAAAGAATCTCGGCGAGTACCCCTCGCTGGTGGCGGCAGCAGCCTTATTCGCCGATTATGTGCTGACTGTGGCTGTGAGTATTTGCGCCGGCACTCAGGCGCTGGTATCGGCATTCCCGGTGCTGCAAGGCCGGGAAGTCAGCATTGACCTAACCGTTTTATTCGCCGTACTTACTCTGGTCAATTTGCGCGGTGTCAGAGAGTCGGCCCACGTGTTTGTATTGCCGACTTATTTATTTGTGCTGGGAATGCTGGGCTTGATCATTTCCGGGACGTATCAGGCGCTAACCGGTCCGGGGCCGATTTTTCCGCCGGTGTCGTTACAACGGCAGGAACTGGATTGGATGATGCTGGCATTGGTGCTTAGAGCCTTTGCCAATGGCTGCAGCTCCATGACCGGTCTCGAAGCTATATCGAATGGGGTGCCCATGTTTAGGAAGCCGGAACATGTGAACGCCATCAAGACAACCTATTGGATGTCCGGTCTGCTTGCCGTTATGCTGACCGGGATCTCCTTTTTGCTGCTTCACTATCATGTTCTGCCGGTCGCCCATGTGACGATGTTGTCGCAGATCGCCGAGCAAACGCTGGGGCGAGGCTGGATTTATTATTACATCCAAATGACTACTATGCTGATTCTGTTTTTGGCGGCGAATACCGCCTACAACGGTCTGCCGCCGCTGCTGTCGCTGCTGGCGCAAGACGGTTACATGCCCCGCTATTTGGGGCTGCGCGGAGAACGGCTGAGCTTTTCCAATGGGATTCTGCTGCTGAGTCTGGTGGCGGGCGGACTCATTGTCAGCTTTGCCGGCGATGTGGAACACCTGATTTCGCTCTACGCCATCGGTGTGTTTCTCTCTTTCACCATCGCCCAGTCCGGTATGGTCGTTTACTGGTGGCGGCAGCGGGAACGCAACTGGCGGCGACGGGCTTTGGTCAATGGCTTTGGCGCGATGATCACCGGCATTGTCGTAGTGGTGATCGCGGTCAGTAAATTTTTTGCCGGCGCCTGGATTGTCCTGGTTTTCATTCCGTTGATGATGTTTGTATTTAAAAAAATCAAGGGACATTACCAGGATATGGCGGAGCAGCTGCACCTACCGCTGGAGGAAGGTCCATACCGGGAACAGCCGGTGGGAAAACATTACGTAATTGTGCCGGTAGCCAGTCCCACCCGGGTAGTAGCGGAAACAATGCGATATGCTAAAAAGATCGGCGATGAGATTATCGCCCTGCATATCGCGACCGATAAAGAGGCGGCACGGCGGGTGGAGGAAAAATGGCGTCAGTGGAATCCGGCGGTGAATCTGGTAACGGTGTATTCTCCCTACCGTTTGGTCATTCAGCCCTTGTTGAACTTTGTGGAGAAACTGACCCGGAGAAAACAGCCGGAGGATTATATTACCGTGGTCATTCCCGAGTTTGAGACCCGCAAATGGTGGCATCGCCTGCTGCATAATCAGACTGGGCTGATTCTGCGAACGCTGCTGATCTTTAATAAAAATGTGGCTGTTACCACACTGCCTTTTCATTTGCGAAAATAGATGTGAAAAGCCTGTACGCTTAAAGCCGCGGCACTCATTCTCCCTAAGTGGCCCCTCTTAACGAAGAAAATGTCTTTAAGCCGCATGTATAGAAGCCTCTATCCATGCGCTTTTACTTTATCAGAGCTATTGTTTCTGCATAGCGTTTTTAGGCTGATTAGCGGTACAATAATAGTACCGTTGCGCTTCGCCGGCCAAATGCGCTGACAAAGCGCCGGCGACAGGCGGTGGGGAATGAGGAGTTGGTACAGTCTGTGAAAAAAGAGAAGGAACACCAGCCAGACCCGGAAGCGCTGCCGCCGCAATTTCAGCAACAGGAACGCGGTAAGCTGACGGTTTTTTTAGGCGCTGCCGCCGGGGTCGGTAAAACCTACACGATGCTGGAAGCCGCGCATGAGCGCCTGGCTGAAGGCATGCGGGTGGCAATTGGCTGGGTGGAAACACATGGACGGGCGGAGACGGAGAATGCAGCGGCGGGCTTGCCCCGAATTGCTGCCAACGTGCTGACATACCGTGGCCAGCGTTTGCGAGAAATGGATATTGACGCTATTCTCGCGCAAAGACCGGAGCTGGTTTTAGTGGATGACCTGGCGCATACCAATGTGCCCGGCTCACGTCATGTCCGGCGCTTTCAGGATGTCGAGGAGTTGGTAAACGCCGGTATTGATGTTTATACAACGCTGAACATTCAGCACATCGAAAGTTTGAATGATGTGGTCACCCAGATTACTGGCATTGTCGTCCGTGAAACCGTGCCGGATTCGTTTGTCGAACAGGCAGACACGATCCAATTGATTGATATTTCGCCGCAAGAGTTAATTAAACGCTTACAGGATGGCAAGGTGTATATTCCTGATCAAACCGAGCAGGCGCTGAAACGGTTTTTTCGCCCCGGCAATATTAACGCGCTGCGGGAAATGGCCCTGCGCTTTACCGCCTCCCGGGTCGATCAGGATATGATGGATTACATGCGGCGGAACCATATTGACGGTCCCTGGCCGGCCGCCGGACGAGTGATGGTTTGTGTCGGCGCCAGTCCATTTTCCGCGCAATTGATCCGGGCCGCCCACCGGCTGGCCAGAGGATTACGGGCCGACTTTCTGGCTGTTTATGTAGACACACCGTCGCGCCGGTTTCCTGTCGGGGAGAAGGAGCGGGAGCGGGTTTGGCGTAATTTGCGTCTGGCGGAGGAATTGGGCGGCAGCATAATCACTGTGGCCGGTAATGATATTGTAGAAGAACTGTTAACCGTTGCCCGTAATGAGAATATCACGGCCGTCGTGATCGGCAAACCCCGCCACAGCCGCTGGCGGGAATTCTGGCAGGGATCGCTGCTGGACAAGCTGATCCGGCGCAGTGACGGCATCAACGTCTATGTCATCCAAAGCAAAGCTGAGACCGAAGCTCAGTCTGTCAGCAGGACCATCCCGCCGGAAGCAGCGTCGATACCCTGGCTGCCGATTGCCGGCGGACTGCTGCTGACAGCGGCGGTCACGGTAATCTGCTGGCTGGGGCGGGATCTGTTAGAGCAGGTGAACATTGCCCTGCTGTATTTACTGCCGATTTTGTGCAGCGCTGTCCGCTGGGGCCGCTGGCCGTCTTATATTACCGCCCTGGCCAGTGTCCTGGCGTTTGATTTTTTGTTTACTCCGCCAGTGCTGACCTTTAAAGTAGGCGATATTCGCTATTTATGGAGTTTTATCATTTTCCTGGTTATTTCATTTGTGGTCGGCGGCCGGACGGAAACGCTGAAGCAGGAAGTGCGGCTGACCCGGCAGCGGGAAACCAGTGTACGCACTTTATATGATTTTAGCCGTCAGATTGCGGCGATTATTGACGTAAGCCGGATTGCCCGGACCTTTGTCAGGCACACCGGCGTCGCGCTTGGCCGCACTACGGTGCTGCTGCTGCCGGACTCCCAAAACAATTTAATACTGGAAGCCTGCTATGATGCCGCTGCAGCGAATGGCTGCGGAGAACAGATGCCATTGCCGGCTGCGGAACATGCGGTGGCTAACTGGGTGTGGAGCAATGGCCAGGCAGCGGGGCGGTCAACTGAGACACTGCCTGGCGCCGGCTTTCTGTTTGTACCACTGAGCGTCGACCGCCGGACGGTAGGGGTATTTGGGATTGAACTGGGGCAGAAGCTGATGTTGCAGGAGGAACGCCAGCTCATTGCCGCCTGGGCGGGCCTGGCGGCAATCGCTGTGGAACGGGGGAAACTGACTGCAGACGCCCGGCAGGCGGCCTTATTAAAAGAATCCGATCAGTTGCGAACAGCGCTGTTTAACTCGGTATCGCACGAACTGAGAACGCCGCTGGCGGCGATTAGCGCCGCGGTCGCCACTTTGCTGGATATGGGAACGCAATACAGTGCTGAGATTCGGCGCGAACTGCTGGAAACAGTCAAAAACGGCGCTGATCGGATGGAGCGGGTAGTGGCCAATCTGTTGGACACAGCCCGGATTGAAAGCGGGATGCTTACGCTGAAAATTGACTGGTGTGATGTGGAGGATATTGTCGGCACGGCGATTCGCCGCATGGGTGAGACAACGAAAAACCACGTGCTGCGGACCCGGGTGGCAAGCGAACTGCCGCTGCTGCGGGCCGACTGCGTCTTATTGGAGCATGTGTTAGTCAATTTGCTGGATAACGCCATGAAGTATTCGCCTCCCGGCAGCGAAATCACCATCGCCGCCAGGCAAAGCGGGCCGGAAATTATTGTAGCGGTGGAGGATAGCGGCTGTGGTATTCCCCCGCAGGATCTGACCAAAATTTTTGAGAAGTTTTATCGCGCGCCCCGGCAGGCAGTACAGGTTGCCGGTACGGGACTGGGGTTATCGATCTGTAAAAGTATTGTGGAAGCCCATCGTGGGCGAATCTGGGCTGAGAATAATTCACAAGCGGGCGCAATTGTTGCGTTTGCTATAGCAGTGCCGGATAACGCCGCCAGGCCTGTGATAAAGGAGGACGACTGGAGTGACGGAGAAAGGCCTCAGAATTCTGGTGATTGATGACGAGCCACAAATACGAAAATTGCTGCAGGTTTCCCTGCACGCGCATGGTTATCAACTGGGAGAAGCGGCAAGCGGGCAAGACGGTATCCTGCAGGCGGCGGCTTTTAAACCCGATCTGGCTATTGTCGACCTGGGGCTGCCGGATATGGATGGCAAAGAAGTTATCCGGCAAATTCGCGAATGGTCGGCGATGCCGCTGATTATTCTAACCGCGCGTGAGCAGGAGCAGGAGAAAGTCGCCGCTCTGGATGCCGGCGCGGACGACTATATCACCAAACCGTTCGGCATCGGCGAGCTGATGGCCCGGATACGGGTCTGTCTGCGGCGAATAGCTGACAGCGGCAACGAACCGATACTGCGCTGCGGTGGTTTGGCTGTTGATCTGCTGCAGCGCCGGGTTAGCGTGGATGAACGGGAAATTAAACTGACGCCGACAGAGTATGAATTGATCAAATTTATGATTCAGCACGCCGGGCGGGTGTTGACACACAAGCAATTGCTGAAGGCGGGGTGGGGCAGCTCTTATGAGGAAGACACTCACTATATCCGTATCTACATCGGTCAACTGCGACGTAAAATTGAACAGGACCCGGCTCAGCCCCGTTATATTGTCACAGAATCGGGAATTGGTTACCGGCTGATGGAGCGATGATGGCCGATACCACGAAAACAGGCTGCCTGATCAGGCAGCCTGTTTTAATACAGTGAAGTGAAAAAGCAAATCCGGTGTCAGCTTGGTTAAATCACTTTATTCCAGTAAGATTAATAGCTTATATTTTTGGAACCAATAAATCGGGCTGTTAATTGATCATATTTTTGTATATGCTCTTGTAATAAACTGATAAACTCTTTGGAGAAGTATGGTTGATAAGCATTTTTATGTGTAATTAAATCAATGCGCAGGGAATCTTTCATGCCGCAAAGCTTTAAAATTCGCAATGGCTTATCATATGCATTTCTGCTATTTTGTTCAATGACTTTATCTAAGACCGACTTGGGGCAAAATGCAGCTAAGTGGTTTCTTATACATAAACCTATTTGCAGTTCGTAATCGCTGACGGAAAGAACAATTTCCTGGTGGATATTACGGGAATCTAAATATCTTTTTACAAGGTTATTAAAGGAACTGCCTTCATAGTTCCCCGCAAACGGCAAATTTGGAAAGCCCAATAAATCAATTTCGGCAGAGGCGAGGGTTTGCTGATAGATGTCAGGAGATAAGGCGAATTTCTGTAGAATTGTTTCGGTGGCGATAAAGAATACCTCATCATGTCCCAGTGGCAAGACATTAAAGTTATTATTTGACGTACAATCAATGCCTAAAAACATATCGATCTTTCCGTTCAATAATTTAGGCACTAGATTTCGCATATCGTCTAAAATGATAGATAATTTTATCAAGGGAAAGCGTTGATGGTATTCTGTAAATAGATCAGGCAGTAGAATACGGGCTCTTGTTGCGTTGATGCCAAAAATGATTTGCCCTCTAATTCCGGCCTTAATATCCGACAATTTGTCCAGCATGGCTGTTTCGGCAACCTGTATCTGGCGCAATGAGTGATATAACGATTCTCCAGCCGGAGTTAAATGCAGCTCCGGATTTCGCTCAAATAATTTAAGCCCATACTCTGTTTCTATTTTTTTTATATGGAAGCTCAAACATTGTTGCGTAACAAAAGCTCTGCAAGCAGCCTTGGTAAAGTTCATTTCTTCCACTGCCAGCAAAAACATTTTAAACCGTATATCCATCAGACACCGCTCCCTGTTGAAACTTGAGTTTATTGTAGCATTGACAGAGCCTCTGTCACAAGTGTTTGCTTGTGGCAGAGGCTCTGTTTTATTGTTTTTATTTTCGGTAAATTTGTAATATCATGAATTTGCCGGCATGGATTATGAGGATCAGGAGGAAAAAGACGTATCGGATTTAGGTATTCGAGCTATAAAATTTGCAATTGGCGTTAGGAGGCATAATGAATGAACAAGCAGCTTCGCATTGCCGTCATTCTGGCAATTGGGCTGGTGATCTGGTTTTTGCCTGTGCCAGCCGGGCTGTCGGTAAAGGCATGGCATTTGTTTGCTATTGTTGTAGCAACAATTATAGGCTATATTTTGCAGCCGGTTCCGATGGGGGCCATTGGCTTGACCAGTGTGGTTATGTGCGTGCTTACGAAAACGACTTCACTTAATGAAGCATTGTCAGGCTATAGCAATTCAACCATCTGGCTGGTTGTTGCCGCCATTTTGTTTGCCAGAGGGTTCATTAATTCCGGCCTAGGCACTCGCATTGCGTATACGCTGGTAAAAAGGATTGGTGGCAGTTCGATAAAGCTAGGCTATGCCATGTTGCTCAGCGATTTGATTATCGCCCCGGCAACGCCGTCAAATACCGCTCGCGCTGGAGGGATATTGTTCCCGATTGTGCGCAGTTTGGCTTCCGCGTTTGGCTCAGAGGCCAATCCCGAGACACGCAAAAAACTGGGAGCATATTTAACCCAGACGCTTTACCAAAGCGTAGTTGTCACCTCGATGATGTTCATTACGGCGATAGCATCCAACTCTTTAGTCGTAACGTTTGCCAAGCAAGTTACTGGCATAGAGATATCCTGGTTCACTTGGGCTGTTGCCGCCAGTGTGCCTGGCGTCATCTGCTTAGCCTGTATCCCCCTTATCATGCACAGGCTATATCCACCGGAAATTCAGGAAACATCAGACGCTAAGCGTTTTGCTGCCGGGGAATTAGCGAAAATGGGGCCGATGGCAGGAAAAGAGAAAATCGTCCTCTTTATTTTTATCGCCGCATTAATCCTCTGGGCTACATCTTCAATCACCCAGCTCAATGCTACTGTTGTCGCCATTTTGGCGGTAGTTGTGATGATCTGGCTGGGCGCTATGTCGTATAAAGAGGCTGCCAACGAATCCATGGCATGGGATAACCTGCTGTGGATGGGGACACTAATCGGCCTCGCCAGCTTACTGGAAAAATTCGGGTTTATCAAATGGCTGGCTACTTTGGTTGCCGGATCGATTGCCGGGGTATCCTGGACAACTGCTTTGTCTGTACTGGCGCTTATCTATATTGCCACACATTACTTTTTCGCCGCGACATCTTCCCATGTGACAGCAATGTACGCAGCGTTCTTAACTGTCGCGATTTCCGCTGGCGCGCCGCCCTATTATGCAGCTTTATTTCTGGGGTTTGCCAGCGTGCTGTGCGCAAGCTTAACCCATTATGCGATGGGGCCGTCGCCGGTATTATTCGCCCCCGGCTATGTGACCCAAACAGAATGGTGGAAGTTGGGCTTGATTTTTGCTATGTTCAATGGAGTAATATGGTTTGGCCTTGGCCCCTTCTGGTGGAAATTAATCGGCTTGTGGTAATTGTTCGTTCAGATATTTTACATAAATATGACTAGGAGATGATCACCATGAATAGACGCGGTAATGAAAAAGATATGACAGAAGCGTATTTTATTGGTTTGATGAGTGCGGCAGGATATAGAAAAAAAGATGTTCAAAAGCCGATTATCGGCATTATTAATTCGTATACCGATGTCAATCCCGGACATAAGCCTTTTGTTGAGCTTGTGAAATATGTAAAAGAGGGGATCTGGGCGGCAGGCGGAACTCCGGGCGAGTTCGGTGTTCCAGCGCCGTGTGATGGCATGGCGCAGGGGCCTGGAATGCACTATGTATTACCGCAAAGAGATTTGATCGCGGCCTCTGTCGAGGCAATGGTCGAGGCGCACGGCTTTGATGGCTTAGTATTTTTAGGCTCATGCGATAAAATTATTCCCGGCATGCTGATGGCGGCTGCTCATCTTGATTTGCCGGCGATCTTTCTGACTGCCGGAGCTATGATGCCTTATCAGGACGCCGGCAAGGTTTATTGTACCAGTGACTTAAAAGAAGCGATAGGAAGATTCAAGAAAGGAGACATTGACGAAAAAACCTTTGATCGTTGGCGGGAAAATATGTGTTCGTCCGCAGGCACTTGTTCAATGTATGGCACCGCGAATACGATGGGGGCGTTTTTGGAGGCGACAGGAGTTGCACCATTCGAATCGTCAACAATGCTCTTTTGCGATGGGCGAAAGACCCGGCAAAGCAGAAATGTTGGGGAACGAATCGTCGAGCTGGTACAGGAGGGCAAACGGTTCTCTCATTTCATGAATGCCGTTTCTCTAAAAAATGGCATTAAGCATGTTTCGGCCAGCGGTGGTTCGACCAATGCGGTTTTGCATACCTTGGCATTGGCAAAAGTGATGAACGTGAAGTTTGATCTTCAGGATTTTGACCAGGTGCAATCGTCAGTTCCGGTAGTTGCCAAGTTCAAACCGTCAGCAGCTTTGAACATCAATGATTTTCATCAAGCGGGCGGAGTACCGGCTGTGCTCGCTACAATTAAAGATAAGCTTGATCTTTCCGCGCCGCTTGCGATGGGCGGGACCCTGGGCGGCTTTCTTGATGAATTTGATGGGACGATTGACAGAACTGTCATTAGAAAACAAGAAGAAGCGTTGCTGCCCAATGGCTGTTTCTCCATTATCAGGGGAAACCTTGCGCCAATGGGTGCAGTTGTGAAGAAGAGCGGCGTCGAACCACAGATGTATCATCACGTCGGACCGGCAGTTGTATTTAATTCAGAAGAAGAAGTGCGGGATTATCTACTCAATAAAACGGTCGAACCTGGCTCTGTTCTGGTTGTCCGCTATGAAGGCCCGAAAGGAGGTCCCGGTATGAGAGAACTATCGATTCCCGCGGCCATGCTGGTGGGCATGGGCTTGCACACCTCAGTAGCGATGATTACTGACGGACGTTTTTCAGGAGCGACCCGCGGCCCTTGCGTGGGGCATATTACGCCTGAGGCATGGGTTGGCGGACCGTTGGCGTTAGTAAAAGACGGCGATATCATCGAAATTGATCTGGAACGCAACTTGATCGAGCTGAAAGTTCCGGATGACGAACTGGAATTACGCAAGCAAACTATCCAGAGGCCGGCACGTGCACTGCATGGCGTATTAGCTGCTTACAGGGATGGCGTAAGCGGGGCTGAGCAGGGAGCGGTTTGGCTTTACCGCGACGACTGGAACAAGTGATATACATGAGCGGGGTGTCATGAAGTTTCCTATTGGTGAATAGTGTAAGAAACGGGGCTGTCGCGTAAAGACAGTCCCCCGTTTGCTTTTGTTTCACTTGATTATTCAGTTGATATATCTACTATGGACAGCTTCAAAAAATGATTGGCCGGCTGGATTTTGTAGCCTGGAGGAAGAACATCAGCTTTGGCCAGAATTTTTCCGCCAGCCGCAAAAATACTAACAGAGGTGAATTTGCGATGAATGATGTAAGCAACAAAGTCATCCTGACCATTGCGCCTACCGGTAATGTGCCAACCAAAAAGCTCACTCATCATGTCCCCCTGACACCGCGGGAGATTGCCGCCGATGCTTACGCCTGCTGGCAGGAGGGGGCAGCTGTCGTTCACATCCACACGCGTGACAAAGCCGGCAATCCGACGTCGGATATCGAAGTAAACCGTGAAGTCATGGCAGAACTGAATAAGTATCCGGACTGTGACATCATTCGTCAGCTATCCACCAATGGCCGTGCCGGCAAAACTTACATGGAACGCGGGCAAATGCTCTGCCTGTCGCCCGAAATGGCGGGCCTTGTCACCGGTTCCTCCAACTTCCCGGCCCAATGCAACTTTAATGACCCGGAAACCGTATCCTACCTGGCCTTAGAAATGCTAAAATACAATGTCAAGCCGGAAATTGAAGTCTTTGACACAGCCATGATCTGGAATGCTATCCGCTTGGCAGAGAAGGCTGAAATTAAAACACCGATGCATTTCAACCTGGTTTTAGGTATGACCGGCTCGCAGCCGGCGACGGTTGAGGCCTTGATGTATTGTTATCAAAATCTGCCGAAGGACTGTACCTGGGGCGTTTCCGTCATTGGCAAAAGCCATGTCCAGCTTTCAAGCATCGCCATGGCCCTCGGCGGTAACGTTCGTGTCGGTATTGAAGACAATATCTATTACTCCCGAGACACTCTGGCCACCAATGTTGCGTTAGTGCGGCGGATAAAAAACATTGCCCTGGCGATGGGCAAAAAAATTGCTACTCCGGCGGAAGCTCGACAAATTCTGGGATTGCCTCCGAAAAATATAAAGGGTTATGATGATCTTTAATAAAAAGTTGGCTGTTTCCGCGCTGCCGTGTCATTACAAAAATGATCGGTGAGAAACCTGTAATGGTGCAAAGCCACCATACGTGGCGGGATATAGCCTGAAAGAGAAGGCATGCCGGACAGACCCGGAAGCGCTGCCGCAGCAATTTCATCAACAGGCACGCGGTAGCTGCCGTTTTTTTGGCGAGGTCGCTGGAGGTAGATAGGAAAAAGATTAGGAGTTCCGGAAGCTTCTTTCTCCTTTGGAGAAAATATCTTATAATGGATGGTGTAGGCTGTCAGGGGCAGAAACCCTGCATATTGGTGCGCCATGATCTGGATTCGCGACATTACCCACAGGTGACGTAGAGGGGTTTAGCCGCCAAGAAGGAGTTGCGGAAAAGTGGATTTCAAAATGCTAAAAGATAGCCGGGAAAACGATTGCAGTGCCGGTATCGACAATGAGACCGGAATCATCTATTTGCGCGTTCCCAGCGGAATTGCCGACGTGCCGGCCTATTATCCGGGTTCCCGCGTCCAGGCAGATAATTCAGCATTATGATAAGGCGGTGGGGTAATGCCATTAAAACTCCTATGCAAAGATATCACACAAGTTCAGGCTGACGCCATTGTCAATGCGGCTAATTCTTCCCTGCTTGGCGGCGGCGGGGTTGACGGCGCCATTCATCGCGCCGCCGGGCCGGAATTGCTTGCCGAATGCCGGACTCTGGGCGGATGCGAAGTAGGCCAAGCCAAGCTGACCAAGGGCTACCGGCTGCCGGCGAAGTACGTAATCCACACGGTTGGACCGGTCTGGCGCGGCGGCGACCACGATGAGGAAAAGCTACTGGCTGATTGCTATCGGAACTCGCTGGCATTGGCGCGAGAACACCGGCTTGACAGTATTGCTTTTCCACTGATAGCGGCCGGCGCATTCGGCTATCCTAAAGCCGCCGCGTTAACCGTGGCGATCTCTGTCATCGGTGATTTTCTACAGAAAAACACCATGACGATTTATTTGGTCGTGTTTGAACAGGCCGCCCTCTCTATGGCGGAGAAGCTATTGGCCTTGCGAACCGCTGACAAAGGGCATCGGCCAATTGACAATACAGAACGACAGGGAGGCGGCAGCAATGAGCCACAACACGATTAGATGGGTATACAACCCGCAGGTCGGTAAACTACCGGCAAGAAGGACGACAACCGATTTTCTGTCGCAACAGAGTATCAGCGAGGTTATTGATTTCCATCGCAGTTTTCCGCACTATGCTGTAACACCGTTGCATTCGCTCGACGCATTGGCGGAAGCGTTTGGTATTAAGAAGATATGGGTTAAAGACGAAGCACAGCGTTTTGGTCTTAACGCGTTTAAAGGGTTGGGCGGTTCCTATGCGATTGGCAAATATTTGAGCGGAAAACTCGGTCTTCCTATGGATAGAGTGACTTTAACGTTGTTAAAGTCACAGGAGATTAAAGATAAACTTGGCAAAATTACGTTTGTTACTGCAACAGATGGCAATCATGGCCGCGGGGTAGCGTGGGCGGCCAGACAGCTTGGGCACAGGGCTGTTGTTTATATGCCAAAAGGAGCCGCGGCCGCCCGCCTCGAGCATATCAGGGCGGAAGGCGCCGATGTCTCGATTACCGGCCTGAATTACGACGATACGGTAAGACTGGCAAGCCGGCGGGCTGAAGAAAATGGCTGGGTATTAGTTCAGGATACTGCCTGGGTTGGGTATGAACAGATTCCATTGTGGATCATGCAGGGGTATGCAACTGTTATCATGGAAGCATTAGCGCAAATTGCCGAAGCCGGAGACGGGCTGCCAACACATGTGTTTCTGCAAGCCGGAGTCGGCTCCTTTGCCGGTAGTATGTTAGGCTATCTGGCAGCGGAATTTGGTGAATCGCGTCCGACAACAATTATTGTTGAGCCTGATAACGCCGCCTGTCTGTATCAATCAATTACTGCGGCCGATGCTGAGCCGCATGCGGTAACCGGCGAGCTTAGCACGATTATGGCCGGCTTAGCGTGCGGGGAACCGAGCACAGTCTCCTGGGGCGTTTTGAGAGATTACGCCGAGTGGTTTGTTGCCTGTCCGGATTCGGTAGCTGCGCGCGGTATGCGAATTCTGGCTAATCCGTTAGGCTTTGATCCGCGAATCATTTCGGGAGAATCGGGCGCAGTTGGCCTGGGTCTGGCCAGCTTGCTGTTTGAAAATGCGCAGCTTAAGGCGGCTGCGAAAAAAATGAATCTGACTCAGACTGCCAAAATTCTCATTATCAGCACGGAAGGCGATACCGATTCGGTCGGATATCGAAATGTAGTCTGGAATGGAGCTTTTCCCTATGAGGGATAGGTGTATTCGCAGGAGCTTTCTCCAGTATAGATAACCTATCTAATCCGAAAGCAGCTGCTAAAAGCCATCATTTGGCGGTCTCCCTACGTCTAATAAGCAGGAGGGAAGTCTCATGTATGATGTTTGCGTTATCGGGGCGGGGGTAGTCGGCATGAATATTGCCAGGGAACTGTCACGGTATACCCTGCGGATCTGTGTGCTGGAAAAAGAGGCCGATGTAAGCTGTGGCTGCTCCAAAGCTAACAGCGGCATTGTCCACGGCGGCTATTCCGATGAACCGGGAACGCTGAAAGCCCAGTTGTGCGTCAAGGGCAACCGGATGTATGAGCAATTAGAGCGGGAACTGCACTTTGGTTACCGCCGTACCGGTTCCCTGGTATTAGCCTTCCGGGATGAAGATCTGCCTAAGCTGGAGCAGCTTTACTTACAAGGCTTAAAAAATGAGGTTGGCGGCCTGTCTATCATCAGTGGCGAACAAGCCCGGAGAATTGAGCCGCATCTAAGCCGGGAGGTAAAAGCCGCTTTATACTGCGAAAACGCTGGCGTAACCTCGCCATATGAGTTTGTTATCGCTCTGGCGGAGAATGCGATCGCTAATGGGGTCGAGCTGCGGCTCAATACCACGGTGACTGGCATACAGGCGCTTGACAGCCGGTTCGTTATTGATACGGCGGCAGCGGGAGCGTTGGAAGCACGCTGTGTCGTTAACGCCGCAGGCATCTACAGCGATGCGGTTTCCCGGCTCGCGGGCATTAACGATTTTCAGATCACGCCGCGGCGGGGGCAATATCTGCTGCTGGACAAAGACCAGAATTATCTGGCCCGTACGGTCATTTTCCAGGTACCAACCGAACTGGGCAAGGGTATTTTGGTAACGCCTACCTACCATGGCAATTTAATGATTGGTCCGAACGCGGAAACGATTGCCGACAAAGACGATGTCGGCACTGATGCCGAAACCCTGGGCCTTATTGCCGCCGCGGCCAGGCAGTCGGTGCCGGGGCTTGATCTGCGCAAGGCACTGACCTCGTTTGCCGGCAACCGGCCGATTGCCAACCGCAAGGATTTTGTCATTGAAGCGAGCCGCATAAAGGGGTTTATTCAATTGGTGGGAATCGATTCGCCCGGACTGACGGCTTCGCCGGCAATTGCTTTAAAAGTCACGGAGCTTATCCGCAAGGCTGGCCTAAGCCTGGTGAAAAAGGCGGCCTTCCAGTCGGAGCGTCCGCCGGTTATCAGCAAGAAACCGGCCGGCTTCACTGGTTCGGTGGACGCAGCAGATCCGCGGGAACGGATTATTTGCCGCTGTGAGCAAGTGACCGAGGCTGAAATTATCGACTGTATGCGGCGGGGCATAGCGGTAGGCTGCGTTGATGCCGTCAAACGGCGGACCCGGGCCGGGATGGGGCGCTGCCAGGGGGCGTTCTGTGCGCCCCGAGTACGTCAGATCCTTGCCGGGCAGTTAGGGATCTCGCCGGAAACGGTTGAAGGCAGCTGCAAGGGAGCGACTTTGGCCGAGCGGGCCAAGCGCGGCGAATTTTTCAAGCTGTGACTGGAGCTGTATTAAGTCTGAATGCGTTAGGAATTTTATCACGCGTCCAATTGTGGCATCTGGGGTTTATGGGGGTACAATTATTGTAAAAGAAGGGGTATTATGGAGCTGGATATAGCCAAGTTGATAAAGAGCCTGCAGCGAAATAATATGGCAGGTTATTTTGTAAATGATAAAAAGGAATTATTGGATTTATTACTTTGCCTGATTGTGGATGGTACACTGGTCGGCTGTGGCGATTCTGTTACACTTGAACAATTAGGCGTATTTGACTTTTTAAGAAAAAGAGATATTACCTTTCTGGATAAGTTCAGCCCGTTGTTATCACGACAGGAAAAACAAGACCTTTATTTGCGGAATTTTACTGCCGATACGTTTATTACAGGCGCAAACGCAATAACCATGGATGGAAAAATTTTTAATATTGATGGTAATGGGAGTCGTGTAGCTCCGATGCTTTATGGACCTAAACAGGTTGTCGTCGTGGCAGGGATCAATAAAATTGCCGGCGATGTGGAGTTGGCGATAAAAAGGACCAGACAGATTGCCGCACCGTTAGACGCAAAGCGATTAGGTAAAGCGACACCGTGTGTTTTGCTGAATCGCTGTATTGACTGCAGCCATAAAGAAAGAATTTGCAATGACTTTGTTTTAATTACGGGACAGTTTGTTCAAGACAGAATAAAAGTAATCATTGTCAATCAGGAGCTTGGGTATTGAGAGGCAGTGCTTGAAAGCAGATTTATTGACTGCAGTAGAAGAACGGTATATCCTACTATCCTCTTCCGGTTTCAAAGTCGGCGCAGCACTAGACAGGCTATGGTATAATTGCTTTGGTGAATGCCTCGGCCGCGCCTGATGTAAGACTGGCCCTGGCTGAAACAGATTACATGTTTGAATCTGATGGGAGAGTGTTTGTTTGGATAAGAAGTTGACGGCATCGTCTTATCTGTTGCTGGGGTCCATGCTGTTTGGCATGTTTTTTGGCGCCGGTAATCTGATCTTTCCGGTGCATATGGGGCAGGAAGCCGGCAGTCAGGTATTCGCGGCGACGCTGGGTTTTCTCGTCACCGGCATCGGCTTGCCGTTTTTAGGTGTTATGGCGATTGGCGTTTCCAAAAGCAGCGGCTTATTCGAATTAGCCAGC
This sequence comes from uncultured Pelosinus sp., assembly GCA_900542835.1. Classification (GTDB taxonomy): domain Bacteria; phylum Bacillota; class Negativicutes; order Sporomusales; family Acetonemataceae; genus Anaerosporomusa. The sequence goes on from UQPB01000004.1 coordinate 49,236, forward strand.
CGGGTTCATCCGGGTTACGGCTACTTGATGACGATACTGTTGTATTTAACGATCGGGCCTTTTTTTGCCCTGCCCCGGACCGGAACTGTATCCTATGAAATTGGACTGGCTCCTTTTATACCCGGCGACTATCAGGCCCTGGGCCTGGCCGGTTTTACCTTGCTGTTCTTTTTGGCCGCCTTGCTGTTTTCCCTGCGCCCCAGCGAGATTCTCACCTGGGTTGGGAAAGTTCTTAATCCATTATTCTTGATTTTTCTGGCCTTTTTAATTATTGCCGGCTTCTTAACCCCCATGGGCGATGTGTCGGCTGCAGGCGTTCAAGGCGCTTATGCGGCAAACCCGTTTTTAAAGGGAGTCACGGAAGGTTATAATACGATGGATGCCCTGGCTTCGCTCGCCTTTGGCATTATTGTCGTGCAGACGATTAAAGGAATGGGAGTCAACGCTCCCCGTAATATTGCACTTGCGACGATTAAGTCCGGCTTTGTCAGTGTTGTTTTAATGGGCATTATTTACAGCTGCCTGGCCTATATCGGCGCTATGAGTGTGGGACAATACCCCGTATCGGCCAATGGCGGCATCGCCCTGGCGCAGATCGCGAATTATTATTTTGGGTCGGCCGGCAGTATTCTCTTGGCGATTATTGTCACGCTCGCCTGTTTGAAAACCGCTGTTGGACTGATTACCGCCTGTTCGGAAACCTTTGTCGAGTTATTTCCCCGCCTGTGCAGCTATCGCGCTTACGTTATCGTGTTTACCCTGTTCGCCTGCCTGGTAGCCAATATTGGTTTGACGCAAATTATCCTTTTGGCAATACCGGCGCTGATGTTCTTGTATCCGCTGGCGATTGCGCTGATTTTGCTGGCGCTGCTATCACCTTTGTTCAAAGGCCGTCAGATCGTCTATGCTTTGACGACACTGTGTACATTAGTGGTCAGCATCGGCGATGGCCTCAATGCCTTGCCTGCGAGTGTGAGAAACGGAGAGTTGGTCCAGGCTGTTCTCGGCGGCTACCGGATGTTCGTTCCTTATTTTGATACAGGAATGGGCTGGGTCTTGCCCATGCTGGCCGGGTTGGTAGTGGGCTGGATCCTCAGTCTCGGCAAACAATCTCACTGAGGTAGATTTCTCGTAATTGCTCCAGGAGACCGAATCGCCGTCGCTCTATAATTGATCAGCAGGAGATCGTATGATTTTGCGTTATACAAAGGCAAGCGGTTTTTAGGCTTGCCAGGGAAACGTACTCATTAAAGGTAACCTGCGTTGTCGTCTAACTAAATCAAAGAAGCATTGGATTGACTATCCAATGCTTCTTTGCATTCTGACAGAAGCCACGATTATCTGCAGGAATTCCAATAATCCGCTGAGAATGGCAGATGGGAGCAACAGGAGTCGAATAGAAGATGTGGACCAGGCTTTGTACCCTGCCGGGTTTACTGAATGAAATGGGTACTTTCTCTGGGTTCATACTCCGGCTTGCGAATACCGGCGGCTTTGCCGGCCTCGATCGATTTTAGCAGCCAGGCCATGTTTTCACCAAGTGTACGCATTGTTTGCAGGCCTTCCTTGTCTTTTCTGACATCGTCAGGGGTAAAGCCGTGTACCTGATTCCAATACTGCGAGGAGACGACCGGCATATTGGAAATCGTAAAGTATTTGTTCAGGCGGTCAAATGCGGCACTGGCGCCGCCGCGGCGGCAAGAGACGACTGCCGCGCCGAGCTTGCCGGCCATTCTCGACCCGTTGACAAAAAACAGACGGTCGAGAAAGGCGGTCAGCTGTCCGCTGGCGCTGGCGTAATAGACGGGGGAACCGGCGATGATCGCGTCGATGCTGTCCAAAACGGCGGTTAACGCATTGACCTTGTCATTCCACACACACTTGCCGGTCTTTTCACAGTGCATACAGGCAATACAGCCGGGGATTGGCTTTTTGCCCAGATAGAGAATTTCGGTTTCGATGCCGTGCTTATGCAGTGTCTGCTCCACCTCGCTCAGGGCAGTATAGGTACAGCCGAGCTCATTGGGGCTGCCGTTGATTAACAGGACTTTCATAAATACCTCCCTATAAACGGTTTTGTCAGGTGGGCCAGGCTCCGTCATGCCTACCGACAGTATAATTTTATTTTACCGTACAGGGGGATTTTAGCAAGTACGCACATTTTTGTTTGATACTAACCTTAAGGAGAGTGACGGCCGCGGCTGGGCCTGCTCAGCTCCTCTTGGCATAGTGCAGGCAACGGCATAGGTACAGTAGCGCGGTTATCGCTTATGAAAAGGAAAATAGAGGAAGTCTGTTGAACGATGTAAGGGATTCGTTGCGTTAAGATAACGGTACTGTTTTTTGTTGCTGCTTAGTACCCGCTGTTAATTTGCTTATCATTGCCACGTGCAAGCCGCGCGTTCAATAACGGACAGATGCTAATTGATCAAAAGGAGAGTGAGGACTTGAAACCGAAAAGAGCGATGATCGCCGGTGCAACCGGCCTGATCGGAAACGAACTGCTGCAAATCCTGCTGAGGGAACAGCAATATGAACATGTTTGCGCACTGGTCAGGCAGCCATTGGCGCTAACGCATCCGAAGCTGCAAGTCGTTGTCTGCGACTTTGACAGGCTGGAGGCGTTTAAAGGCCATTTAGCGGTGGATGATGTGTTTTGCTGCTTAGGGACAACCATTAATAAGGCAAAGACGCGAGAGGCGATGTACCGGGTCGATGTGGAGTACCCGGTTGCGTTGGCCAGACTGGCCAGAGAGCAGGGCGCCGCTCATTTTCTGGTAGTCAGCGCGGCAGATGCCGATGTTAAGTCGTTCTTCTGGTATCGCAGACTGAAGGGAACGCTAGAGGCGGAAATCACCGGCCTCCCTTATCCAGCCATCTCGATTTTCCGTCCCTCGTTACTATTAGGGCCAAGAAAAGAGTTTAGATTATTTGAAAATTTAGCAGTCAAGTCTATAAGTCTTCTTTCAGGCTTGTTGCATCGGCCGTTATCCAGTCAAGCAGCAATAGCGGCAACTGTTGTGGCGCAGGCCATGTACCGGGTTGCCCAGGCGCAGGAGACAGGAGTACACATTTATTCTCCCCGCCAGATTGCGGCCATTGAACAGGGGACGGCGGTAATATAGATTTGGCTGCTGCAATTTTAGTGTGACCGCTGTAGAGGCAGATGTGAGCGCTTACTGCGGGATACGCTGAATCCCCCGTAAAAATAGGGTAATAGCCTGGACGGTATAGTTGTTGGCTGTAGGTCTGGATATGCTTGTTTGACGGGCCAACTGAGACAGGGAAACATATGGCGTATGCAGCAGATCCAGCAGTACGGAGGCGGTACTGCCAGGCTCCAGATGAGGCAGAAATTCATTTTGAGAGATCCCTAGCGATAAAGTGCGAAAAATAGACTGATGGAACAGCGTGGCATATTCTTTCATGACAAAGCTGCCATGGCTGGTCTGCAATCGGTTTATTTCGTAATGCCAAAGTGAATTTAAGCACGGCTGCTTACGCTGAAAATCGGCCATCATTTTTGCATAGCCGCGTAAATGTTCTAATGCGGTTATCGCGGGCTTGCTGTCCACCGTTTGCAGCGACTGCTGGACCGGCGAAAATTGCCTTGTTAAGACCTCCTGATAAAGTCTTTCTTTACCGCCGAAGTAATAGGAAACGGCGGCAGGGTTGCTGTTGGCCTCGTTTGCCAATGTTGTTAAGGTAACCTTCTCAAATCCGAGTGTGGCAAATAAGAACGTGGCAGTCTGCAGGATTTGCTTTGCCGTATTCTGCTTCATAGTACCAACTCCTACCTTGTGTGGTAATCGTTTTTCAGGGCTGCAGGTGACTATTCTGGCCGGTCTGATGCGCTGTGCGCCATTGCGTTAAACGATGCCCGCCCAGCGGATGTTTTGCCTGCTGCTGAGCCAAGCGCCGGAAGCCGGTGTTAAGCCATATCCGGTGACGTCATCACGCGTCAACGCTATTCTTTAGAGGAGTGGCTCGATCAGGAGCAAACTGCGCAGTGGCAGTCCGGCGTTTTAGACCTATTTAACAACCAGTACCGGGCATAGGGCGTGATGAAGGACATAGGTGCTGACGCTTCCCAGCAGCAGGCCGGAAATAGTACCTAAGCCCCTGCTGCCGATAACGATGATGTCGTATTTGTTGTGGACGGCAAAGTCGGTAATCGTCGTGCGTGGTTCGCCAAGCTCATTATAGGTTTGTGCAGTAATGGCTTCCGGGATCTGTTTGACGGCTTCTGTTAGAATTGCTTTAGCAAAGCTGGCAGGATCGGCGGAAGCGTTAGGCGGGATTTTTACGCCCTTTACTTGGGCATATAAAGGAACCTGTTGTGATAGAACCGATACGTAAAGAATGCCGATTTCAGCGGCAAAGGAGCGTGCTAATGCTGCTGCATGCGACAAAGCCCTGAGGGAATAGCCGGAACCATCAACCGGGACTAGAATCTTCTTATACAAAACGCTCATAGTGACCAACTCCTTAGCTATATCGATTTATGGCCAGCGGTGGTTACCGTTGGGGAAATCAAACAGACGGGGTGGACGCGTCGCCGGTCAGCAGGCTTTGCTTGGCGCCCGGCTGGGCTTTATACCAGGCGGCATACATGACTGGCAGCACCACCAGGGTTAAGACAGTGGCTCCCATAAGCCCGGCCGCAATGGCGACCGCCATTGGGCCCCAGAAGATACTTGAGACCAACGGCAGCATCCCTAAAATTGCCGCCGCGGCAGTCAGGAGGATAGGACGCATCCGGATGATTGTGGCGTCAATAATGGCATCCCAGAGGGTTTCGCCCGCCTCCAGCAGTTGATCAATCTGGTCCATTAATATGACGGTATTGCGCATAACAATCCCGGATAAAGCTAGCATGCCCAGCTGAACGACAAAGCCCATCGGGCTGTTGGTAACTACCAGGCCAACAGCTACGCCGATCATGCCCAGCGGTGCTGTTAGCAGTGTCAGGATCATTTTGGCAATGTTTTGCAGCTGTATCATTAACAAAATCATGATCGCGATGATCATGGCCGGTATCGGCTGTGACATGAATTTTGCGGCTTTAATGCTGTCTTCCTTACCGCCGTCATATTCAATACTATAGCCAAACGGCAAGTCTGAGCGCATTTTCTCTAAATTGGCATAGACCTGTTCCGCCACGTCATCACCGGTGACGTCAGCGGAATTTAATTCCGCCTGAATCCAGATCATTGGTTTCAGATCGCGCCGGTAGATCAGACCATCCTCTGTCTCGAAGCTGATGGTGGCGATCTGGTCCAGCGGAACATATTTCCCATTGCCCAGGGGAATATTGAAATTTTTTAGATAAGCTGGATCGTTTCGATCCTGAGCGGCGAACCGGAGTACCATGCTGATCGTTTTGTCATTTTCACGGAATTGGCTAATTTCCGTTCCCGTCTGCTGCAGTTGCAGCGCGGTCGCCAGCGCCTGCGAGGTTATGCCCAGCTTTCGTACTTTATCCTGATCGATGGCTAAATGCATAATCTTGCTTTTTTCGCTCCATTTTAAGTTTACATTTTGGGTATGCGGATTAGCGGCCATCACGGTTCGCACCTGTTCGGCAATTTCCCGCACCTTGTCGGAATCGTAGCCTTTTACGCGCAGCATGACCGGATAATCTGACGAAGGCCCGTTATTGATTACTTTGGTGTGGAATTGCGCTTGAGGAAATTCACTTGTCAATAGCGCCTGGTATTTTCCTTGCAGTTCGTCACGGGATTTTGCGTCTTTAGCGACAATAATAAATTCGGAAAAATTTGGCTTGTAGGCTGTCGGGTCAAAGCTCAGCACAAAACGGGGCGCGCCTTCGCCTACATGGTAGGTGTAATAAGAAATTTGCGGATCGTCTGCTAATTTTTGTGCAAACTGACGGGCAACGGCATCAGTTTGTTTGATGGACGATCCCTCCGGCAGTTCCAGTTGAACGATCAGTTCCGGCCGGGTGGAAGCAGGGAAAAATTGTTGCTTTACCAGCCCCAGTAAGCCAATTGCGGCCACAAAAGCGGCTGCAGTAGCAAGCAATACGGTTTTCTTGTGGGTCAGGCACCAGACCAAGAGCCGGCGGAATTTTTGATAAAATTTTGTATCATAAGGATTGTGCTCTGTTTCACCGTCGCCCTTCGGTTTAATTTTGATAAACAAATAACCTAATAGCGGCGTAGCGGTTCCGGCGACCAGCCAGGAGATGAGCAAAGCGATGGTGACAACCATAAAAATGCTGGCGCAGTATTCCGACGCAGTTCCGGCGGCGAAGCCAACAGGAATAAAACCGGCGCAGGTTACCAGTTCGCCGGTTAGACGGGGATAGGCTGTGGATGTATAAGCGAAGCAGGCGGCATCAAATCGGCTCCAGCCTTGTTCCATCTTAACGACCATTGCCTCAATGGTAATAATGGCGTCGTCCACTAATAACCCCAACGCGATAATGAGCGCGCCCAGGGAAATCCGCTGTAAGTCAATGCCAAACAAATTCATAAAGGTGAATACGATCGCAATAACCAGCGGAATGCATAACGCCACAATGATGCCGGAACGTACTCCCAGACTGATAAAGCTGACAATCAGGACAATGACGATGGCTTCAAACAATGACTTTACAAATTCATCAATCGAAGTTTCCACAACCTTGGGCTGATTAACCGTCTGGTGAATTTCCAGCCCGGCGGGCAGTTCTTTTTTTATCTGCGCGATTGTTTTCTCAATGTTCTCTCCTAAAACGAGCACATTGCCACCCGGTTCCATTGCCAGCGAAATACCGATGCCAGGCTCTCCGTTATAATAAAATCTGGGGTCGGAGGGCTCGCTATACGAACGGGTAATGGCAGCGATATCACCTAGACGGAAGGATCGGCCATTGGCCTGAAGCGGTGTATTCTGGATATCCTCTAGGGATTCAAACATGCCGGTAATCCGTAGATGAATATTATCGGTTGACGTTTCCAGCATGCCGGATGCGGTCATGGCGTTTTGCGCTTGCAGTGTGGCGGCAATTAATCCGGGGTCGATGCCTAATTGCGCCAGCTTGGTATTTTCAATTTCAATGTAAATTTTTTCGGTTTGTACTCCCAGCAGATTCACTTTTTTTACACTGGGAACCCCTAGTAGAATCCGCCGGATTCTTTCCGCTTTTGCGCGCATATCTTCATAGGTATAGCCATCGCCGGTCAGAGCAAACACTACGCCGTACACCTCATCAAACCGGTCGTTAAACTGCGGCGCGGCGACTCCGGCAGGCAAGGCAGCGGTTATATCGCTGACCATATTGCGGACTTCCAGCCATTTGCCGCGCACATCCTTTTGCAGGACCGTATCTTTTAGATGAACGTAGATTACCGTGCTTCCCGGAGTGGAGTAGCTTTTGAGATAATCAAGGCCTGGTAGATCCTGCAGTTTCTTTTCTATCTTGTCGGTAACCTGCTCTTCCATCTGCTTGGCGGTAGCTCCCGGCCAGGCAGCGCTGACAATCATCTGTTTGATGGTGAAATCCGGATCCTCCATGCGGCCAAGATTTTGATAAGAGAAGACGCCTGCGGCGAAAAAGAGGGCAATAAAAAAATAAATAAACTGTTTATGATTGAGAGACCACTCAGTCAGGTTGAATCCTTTCATAGCGTTTCACCGTCCAGACTCACCTGTTGTCCCTCGGTCAGCTTATGTACTCCGGCGACGACAATTCGTTCACCCTGGCGGAGGCCGCTTGTTACCTGGACGGTATTGTCCCCTCCATAATTGCCGGTCTGAATAGCGCGCAAAGTTACGGTCTTATCAGATGTTACTATCCAAACTCCAGGGGTAGCATTGGCGGTCTGATAAACAGCCGTTACAGGAATGCTGATGGCTGACCAGACCGTGTTGTTGTCGGCCACGGCTACCGCGGCGGTCATACCTAGTTTTATTTCCGGCGGCGGTGTAGTTAAAGTGACGCGAACTTTAAAGGTACGGGTGGCCGGGTCGGCCGCCGGTGAAATTTCTCTTATCCGGCCGTCAGTCGTCGTCTGGCGCAGGGCCCAGAAAGAAATCTGGATCTTCGCCGCGTTACGCAATTCCTCAATCCGGTTTTCCGGCACGCTGATTTCTACCTCCCGTTCGCCATCCTGAACAACGGTTGCGACGACCTGACCGGCGTTGACAACCTGGCCGATTTCAGCGGTAATAGCTGATACAATACCGCCCTTATCAGCCTTTAGCAGTGTATAATCCAATTGGTTTGCTCCCTGCTCATACTGGGCCCGGGCCTGTCGGACGCCGGCAGCTGCCACATGGTAAGCGTTGACGTACTGATCGTACAGCGAATGGCTGATCGCGCCGCCTTCCAATAATTCGCGGTAGCGTTTGAGGTTGCTTTCCGCCAGCTGAAGCTGCGATTCAGCTGAGGCTACCTGAGCGGAATAATTATTTACCGTTTGCAGGACATCCTTGGCGTCGATTTGCATAAGGACTTCACCGGCTTGGACGGTGCTGCCCAATTGTACGTTCCGCCTTACGATCTTTCCGTTTACCTGAAAGGCGAGCTGACTTTCATAGCGTCCGCGCACTTCGCCGGAGTAGGTATAGTTCCGGGATGAACTGGCGGTGTTGATGATGGCGGTACGTACTACCGGAATCTCGTTAACAACGGCCTGCTGCTGGTTGTGGTTCTTTAAGATCAAGCCTCCGAGCAGGCCAAGGCCTGCAATTGCGGCTAAAGCAAAGCATAGCTTTTTCTTCGGGACAGCGGTTGTCCAAGCGGGTATATACATAGTTTCACTCCTTTGTTTAATGGTGTTTGACAGTACCAAGAGGCTAATTAATTGAATTTGTTTAATTAATTAGCCTGAAAAAACCGCTTTGCCCAAATTGCTTGGAAAGCGGGAGATCCAGGTAGATTTAAGCTTTAATTGCTATCTGTGAATAAACGACCAGACCGTATCCCCTCAGGGAGCGTTTCTCTGAACGCTAACCATGAGCTCCTGGTGGACTAAGTAAAAGTGAGACATGTTTTGCTGCTTCCTTTCCGGGGCTAAAATTATTGGTTGCTTTATTATTTAAATACGTTTAAATAACTGGCCGAAAAAACCGCTCCAGTTAAAATTATCTGGAAAGCGGGTGTGTTTAAAAATGCTGCGATATGTAGTTGCAGTACGCTACAGTAAGATATGGATACTTCCTGTTTGCACACCGACAGCCTGCTCGACAAGAGCTTCCGCCATCCGTAGACGTAGCGCCATAAGTTCTTCAGACAACTTCTCATACAGGGCGTCGATCAAAAATTCTATAATCAGCATGATAAAACTTAAAGCAGTCTGAGGATGGAGAACATTAAAGTCGTGACGGCTTTTACCCTCCTCAATGATCGCCAGTCCCAAAGGTGTGAGCATGAGCGTGACACCGCGGGACAGTTTGTTTTTTATATGCAAATTCTGCTCATGGTACAGCGTATGGAGCAGTACTTCGCCATGAGCGCGGACATTTTTAATGACAGTGCTGATCATAAATCCCAGCTTATCGGCCGGCGCGGCAGGAGAATATGTCATTTCTTTAATTTCAGCAAGGAAAAACGCGACTTGCCGGTTAAGCAACGCCTCCAAGATTTCCTCTTTTGATTTAAAATAGTAGTAGAACATGCCTTGGGTAACGCCCATCCCTTTGGCGATGTCACTGACTGTTGTGCCAAAATAGCCTTTAACAGTAAATAAGTGTTCCGCCGTATCTAAAATTTCGGTAATGCGTATTTGGGGATCTTGAGACGGTCTGGCCATCCTATACCACCTCGAATAGTTTAAATGTGTTTAAATTATAAATCCTGTTACTGTATTTTTCAAGGGCGATTTTTCCAGCAGTATTGAATACCGCCAGAGGGACGGCGTAATGCCGGGCGGTTAATGCTACAGTTCGTTCAACTCGCCCGTATTTAAACGAACTGTCTGCTTCTCGTCAAGCTTTTGGTTTTTGGACAGTCTGGTTGCGGGTGCGGGTCTTTGGCCTTGCCGGTTAAGTTGACAAGCTTCAGAATACGCGCTATTATGATTCAAATAATCATCTTAATTGCGAGTGGTTGGTATTAGGAGTTTTCCGGGGAGTGAGTATATGCAAGAGATAAAGATGCCGCATGATCACGGTCATCATATTGAAAAGGCACTGGAGAAAATGCCGAATGCCGACCGGATTGCGGAAGCCGCTGCCGCTTTTCAGCAGCTTGGCGACAGTTCGCGGCTGCGGATTCTGTGGCTGCTTTGCCACTGCGAGGAATGTGTCAGCAATATCGCGGCCGCCGTTAATATGAGCGGGCCGGCTGTGTCCCATCATCTGCGGAATTTGAAGCAGCACGGGCTTGTCAGCAGCAGGCGGATCGGCAAGGAAGTTCATTATACGCTGGCCGACAACCAGAAAGCGAGTTTAATTCATCAAATGATCGACGATTTTTTTCTTTTGTGCTGTCCGAATCTGCGCTAGCAGCCCGTCAGGCCTAATGTATGAAAACTGGCGGGAGCTATTTTCACCGTTTTAAGTCTGATGGGGTATTGGTGCTGCGCAGCACATGCCGGTCAGCGCCTCTTTCGCAGCCATTGCAGCCGATTAGCATCGGTTGCAATGGCTGCGTCTGCGTTTTTAGCAAATCGCACTTTGGCTATTGACATTGGCGTAAATGGCGCTTATACTTACTTACATAAACGATTAAATGATTGCTTATACGTTGAAACGAATTTGATGAATAGTGGAGGGGCTTTTTGATGAAAAAAACGATTAAATTGCAGGGACTGGATTGCGGCCACTGCGCGGCCAAAATTGAGGAAGCCGTGAAGAAGCTTGATGGTGTTACCAGCGCCAGTGTTAATTTTCTCAACCAAAAGATGGCCCTGGAAGCTCCGGATGAAAGATTTGACGCAATATTAGACGAAGCTAAGAAACTGATTAAAAAAATTGAGCCGGACATCAGTATCCAAGGCTGAGAAAAGGCCGAAAACAGGAATATGGCCGCCTCAGGCCACTTCTACAGCGGCCGGATGCTCCGGCCGCTGTAGGCTAAAAGGGAGGGAATTTAGTGAGTAAAAAGCATAAGAAGCAACTGCTGCGTATTTTGCTTTCCGCAACAATCAATGTAGTTGCCTTTTTTCTGCCCATTGAAGGGCTCCCGCAGCTAATCCTCTATCTGATCAGTTATGCCATTATCGGCAGTGACGTCCTTTGGAAAGCCATTCGCAATATCCGCAGCGGTCAGGTTTTTGATGAAAATTTTTTAATGGCGGTGGCTACGATCGGGGCCTTTATCCTGGGCGAATATGAAGAGGGCGTAGCTGTTATGCTGTTTTATCAGGTGGGAGAGCTGTTCCAGTCCTACGCTGTCAACCGGTCGCGGCGTTCCATTGCCGAGTTGATGGATATCCGACCCGATTACGCCAATATCTGGATGGATGGACAACTGGTTCAGGTTGATCCGGAACAAGTAAAAATTGATGATATTATCATCATCAAGCCGGGGGAACGCATTCCTCTTGATGGAATTGTAACCGATGGCTATTCGGCTATTGATACATCGGCGCTGACCGGGGAATCTGTGCCGCGTGATGTAGAAACCGGCAATGAGGTCATCAGCGGCTGTATTAATCAAACCGGCCGTTTGACGGTAAGAGTGACAAAAGAGTTCGGCGAGTCCACCGTGGCAAAAATCCTGGACCTGGTGGAAAACTCCAGTAGTAAAAAGGCTAAGGCGGAGAATTTTATTACGAAATTTGCCCGCTATTACACGCCTGCCGTGGTCATTTCCGCGGTTTTGCTGGCCATCATCCCACCCGTGGTTACCGGGCAGGATTTCAGCATATGGCTTTTCCGGGCCTTAACCTTTTTGGTTATCTCCTGCCCCTGCGCCCTGGTGATTTCGGTTCCACTGAGTTTCTTCGGCGGTATCGGCGGCGCATCAAAATGCGGTGTTCTGGTAAAGGGCAGCAATTATCTGGAGGCCCTGGCCGATGCGGAAGTGGTTGTGTTTGATAAAACTGGCACGCTTACCAAAGGCGCCTTTGCGGTCAGCGAAGTACACGCCGAGACTCTCGATTCAAATAAGCTGTTGGAACTGGCCGCTTATGCGGAAGACTCCTCCAGCCATCCCATTTCGGTCTCGATAAAAAAAGCCTACGGTAAGGCGATTGATTCCGGCCGTATTGACACGGTGGAGGAAATTCCCGGCCATGGTATAAAGGCGCGTATTGACGGCATGACCGTTTTGGCTGGCAACAACAGGCTGATGCAGGCGGAGCAAATTGCTTATGCTGACGGCTCTCCGGCGGGAACGGTTGTTCACCTGGCTGTCGACGGTGTCTATGCAGGCTATATTTTAATCGAAGATGAGATTAAAGCTGATGCCCGCAAGGCGATTGGCGATTTAAAGGCAGCCGGAATCCGGCAAACTATTATGTTGACAGGTGATGTCGACGCGGTGGGGCGTAAGGTTGCCGCTGAACTAGGCTTGGATAAAGCGTATACGGAACTGCTGCCTGGCGATAAAGTCGAGCGTGTAGAAGAGTTGATGCGGCAGAAAAGCGCTCGCGGACAGCTGGTTTTTGTCGGCGACGGTATTAATGACGCGCCGGTACTGGCCCGTGCCGATATTGGCATTGCCATGGGAGGGTTAGGTTCTGATGCGGCAATTGAAGCGGCGGATGTCGTCATCATGACCGATGAGCCTTCGCAAATTGCCACTGTGATTAAGATTTCCAAGAAGACGTTAGCGATTGTCCGTCAGAATATCTGGCTGGCATTAGGCGTTAAATTTGTTGTGCTGGGGCTTGGCGCTGTCGGTTATGCCTCCATGTGGGCGGCGATATTCTCCGATGTCGGCGTTTCGGTTATTGCCATTCTCAATGCCATGCGTGCCATGTATGTGAAAGATCTGCTGCCGTCTGGCCGGGAAGAGATAGAGAAGAGGTATAGCGCTGCTCCTGTTCCATCGCCAGATTAAACAATTCTTATGTACCTGTGCGTGTTTACCAGCTTTACTATAGTAGCCTTAAGGCCATTGACATATAAGCCGCGTTGGGGGCTGTACAGGCTGCTCAGTTGTGAATATCACTCAAAAAAACAAAATTTGACAATTTTCATGTGATCGTAGTAATATGAATGTACAATCTATTTCACAGGTGCCTGAGAAGGCTTAATAGGGAAGTCCGGTGAAAAACCGGCGCGGTCCCGCCACTGTAACGGGAAGTAAAGCCATAATTATGCCACTGAGACCTTGTCTTGGGAAGGTATGGCAGAGCGATGATCCGGAGCCAGGAGAACTGCCTGTGAATTTATCACCACAAACCCACGGAGCATGGGAGGAGGTGTAATTAATACTGTCCACGTTGTGGGCAGATGTGTTAATGGTCACTTGCCTTTCTTGTTGTGAGGAAGGCTTTTTTTGCGCGTCAAACCCGGAGAATTTTATAAACAAAGGAAGCGAGGCTAGAGGCTGGAATGAATATCAAGAAAAAAATAATGACGTTTTTAGTTAGCGGATTGTTGACGCTCTCACTTTTGGCCGTCAGCGCCTGCGGGACGCAAAATACAGCAAAGCAGGATACCGGCCCTGCCAGCTCTAAAACGGTGCAGTTGCAAGAAACGATCAATGGTACAGCGTATACAATGACGTTTGACAGTGTGCCGCAAAGAGCAGTCAGCTTATCGCAGTTTTCAACTGAACTGTTGTTAGCGCTTGGATTACAGGAAAAAATGGTTGGAACAGCTTTTTTAGAAGAACCGATTTCGCCTAAGGTTAAAGAGGCTTATGCAAAAGTGCCGGTATTGTCGGAGAAATGGCCGGCTCAGGAAGTATTCTTTCAAGCAAAACCTGATTTTGCTATTGGCTGGGAAGTGGCTTTTTCCAAAAAGGGTGTGGAGGCTGCCAATGTAATTTCCCAGGGGATCAAGGTGTTTATTCCAAAGTCGACTACGGAATCGAATGCGAATATGGATACTTTGTTTGAAGATATTCGTACACTGGGAGCAATATTTGATGTTCGCGATAGGGCTGAGTCCTATATACAGCAAGAGCAGCAGCGAATTAAGACTGTTCAGGAGAAGCTTGCTAAGCTGCCGCCGCGCTCTGTATTTATTTTTGATTCAGGAGACCAGGAGCCGTTTACTGTTTACGAGGGATTTACCAGTCATCTGCTCCTCCAGGCGGGCATGAAAAATGTCATGGCCGGCAAAGGTGTGAAAAAAACCTGGGGAAAAGCTAATTGGGAAGAGGTAATCGCCGCTAATCCCGATTATATTTTGATTGTGGAGTATGATACTGCCAACCGGGGGCAATCGGACTATGAATCGAAAGTGCAGTATCTGAAAGAAAACCCGCGGCTGCAGACGATTAAAGCGGTTCAGAAACAGGCATTCCTCCGTGTTCGTTTGGCAGAAATCGTACCTGGTATTCGCAATGTAGATCTACTGGAGCGTTTGGCCGCTCAACGAGAATAAACGACTTGATTGATAAGGGGGAACCTCTATGAGCAAACGACAGGCGCAGCTGGCCGATTTTCTATTGGTGCTGGCTGCGTTGCTGTCGATCACTGTATCTGTTGCCTACGGCCCTGTCGGCATTCCGGCGGATATAGTGTATGCTATTATTGGGAGTAAACTGAGTGGCCAACTTTCGGCTGCTCCTTCATGGGAACAAGGCAGTGAGGTTATCATCTGGCAGTTTCGGCTGCCCCGCGTGTTATTGGCCGGATTGGCTGGAGCCGTATTAAGCCTGATTGGTATTTTACTCCAGACATTAACCCGGAATTCACTGGCTGAGCCTTACGTGTTAGGGGTTTCGGCAGGGGCATCGGCCGGTGCGGTCGGTGTTATTGTACTGGGGTTGTTCAGCTGGGGCGGTGGCAGGGCTGTGGAACTCGGCGCTTGCATTGGGGCATTTACAGCCATTTTGGCACTGGTGCTCTTTGCTGGTGGCAGTCGGGATCCTGTCCGGCTTATTCTAGTCGGAATCGGAGTTGCTGCTTTTTTTAGTGCGGTGACGACGCTGATTATTTATTTGGCTAAAAATGACTCCCAACTGCGCAGTGCCATGTTTTGGATGGTGGGCAGCTTTGCCAGTGTTAAATGGGCTGATCTGGGATTGCCGGCACTGTTTGCGCTAGTCTTTTTTAGCTGCGCGCTGTTTCTCCACAAGGAACTGGATTTACTATTGCTAGGAAGCGACGAAGCACGGAAACTAGGAGTTCCTGTACACGCTATTCAGTGGAGCTTGATTGTAATGGCTTCATCCCTTGTCGCAGTTATTGTGGCTAAAGTGGGGGTAATCGGATTTGTCGGATTAGTCGTACCCCATATCGCCCGAAAACTATTTGGCGTGAGCCATCGGCGATTATTACCGGCGGCAGCCTTGTTGGGAGCAATATTTCTCATTTGGGCAGACACCATTGCCCGGACTTGCTTCAGCCCCGAAGAGTTACCTGTCGGTGTGATAACCGCGCTGGCAGGAGCACCGATTTTTATTTCCATGATCCGAAGAAATTATCGATTCGGTTAAGTGGATAAAAAAATGCAGTTCCATCAGAACTGCATTTTTTTATCAAACTTTCGAAGTAAGCCAGTTTTTCGAGTAGAAGATGAAGCTAGATCCGAACACAGAAATTCAGTAGAAGATCAATATATTCATAAAAATTTCAGACTCGCAGACACTAAAGGCGAAGCTTTGGCTGGCAATCGTTTATCGAGGAGGCGAATCGCAAATGGCTATGGGGGAAAACATAATCGGCTGGAATTTTGACAACAGTTATGCCCAGCTGCCGGAATTATTTTTTCAACGTCAACTGCCAACGCCGGTCGTTGCGCCGGAACTGGTCTTATTTAACCGGCAACTGGCGGAATATCTCGGACTGAACGCGCAGGAACTGCAAAGCCGGGATGGCGCGGCGCTGTTGACCGGTAACCGGACTGCACCGGGCTCTTGGCCGCTTGCGCAGGCCTATGCCGGTCATCAGTTCGGCCACTTCACGATGCTGGGCGATGGCCGGGCGATCCTGCTGGGCGAACAGATTACGCCAGCGGGAGAACGGTTTGATATTCAACTTAAAGGTGCGGGACGGACTCCCTATTCCCGGCAGGGCGACGGCCGGGCCGCGTTGGGACCGATGCTGCGCGAATACATCATCAGTGAGGCAATGACTGCGTTAGGTATTCCCAGCACTCGCAGTCTGGCGGTGGCGATTACCGGTGAGACGGTGTATCGCGAGACGGCGCAGCGGGGAGCGGTTCTGACCCGGGTAGCCGCGAGCCATCTGCGGGTAGGTACCTTTCAGTATGCGGCTCAATGGGGTTCGCTCGAGGATTTGCGGCTGTTGGCAGACTATACGCTTTCACGTCATTTTGCCGGGTTGGCGGCTGCGGACAACCGCTATCTGGCCCTGCTTACGGAAGTCGTCCGGAGGCAGGCCTGGTTAATCGCCCAATGGCAGCTGACCGGCTTTGTTCATGGCGTCATGAATACCGACAATATGGCTGTCAGCGGTGAGACGATTGATTATGGGCCTTGCGCTTTTATCGATGTTTATGATCCGGCAACGGTCTTCAGCTCGATCGATCTTCGCGGCCGCTATGCCTTCGGCCGCCAGCCGCATATGGCAGAGTGGAATCTGGCGCGCTTGGCGGAAGCGCTACTACCCTTGCTGCACCCGGAGCAAAAGCAGGCTGTTAAGCTGGCGGAGAATGCGTTGGCCGGTTTTATGAATCACTATCAGGATTACTGGCTTGCCGGGATGAGAAAAAAACTGGGGCTTGCCAACGCGGAGGCAGAAGATGAAGCGCTGATAAAGAGACTGCTGGCGCTGCTGGAACAGTACCAGGCCGATTACACCAATACCTTCCGCAGTCTGACACTGGGCCTGCCGGCGGATCAGGTTTTATCTGATGCTGCTGAATTTCTACAGTGGTACGAACTATGGCAGCTCCGGTTGAGAAGACAGCCGGAAGCGGCGGTTTCTCCCGGGCAGTTGATGAAAAACAGTAACCCGGCTGTTATACCCCGCAACCATCGTGTGGAAGCCGCGCTGGAAGCGGCCGGACGTGCCGACTACAGCGCGCTGCGGCAATTGCTGGCGGTATTGGCCGATCCTTATGCCTACTCTGCCGAACAAGTTGCTTATGCCACGTTGCCTGAGACGCCGGACCGGGTCTATAAAACCTTCTGCGGGACCTGATAGCAAGCGAGAAGGGGGTTCGTTTATAAGGCGACCCGCTTGAACTCTATAAGCTTGATAACCACGAACCGATGCTACCACGCCTCTGCCTCCGGGGTTACGGCCATAATTTTATCTGTGCGCGAAAAACGGCAGCCGCTGCAGGTCGATTCCTGTAGTTGGCTGCCGTTATTGTTTGAAAATATAAACTTTATTCTAAGGTATTCCAATATATAACAATTTTGTGTATACTCAGTATAAATTGTTTTTAAAGGAGTATGTAAAAAAATGTCTATTGTATCTATCTTAAATGCCATTGAGGCGCTGCGGCAGGAAATGTACAGGGCAGTGGCCGTATACGGTATTGACAGCCAGCAGGCTCTGACGGTCAGCCAAAGGCTGGATAAGGCGCTCAATCAATATGCCGCGGCCAGGGAGACTGCCGATGCGTTGAAGATTGCCTGATGGCGGGACGCAACTGGCAAAGCGGCTGTTGGGCGGAAGACTATCACATAGGGGCACGGCCTAGGGAATCCTGTTGTCAGTAACAGGATTTTTTTAATCTGCCGAATCGCTCAGCGGATGCGGCGTCGCCTGCCGTCTGTCAAATACCAGTAGCTGCTTATAGCCGAATTTTTTCACATAACTTTCCGCTTCCGCGATGAAGCGGCCGCAATCCTCCGGTTGATGGGCGTCAGAGGAGAGAATAATCGGGATTTTATAGTTTGCCGCTACTTCCATGAATGCCGGATAAGGGGAAATCTCCTGAATCGGGTAACGGTAGACTGTGCCGGTATTGACGTCTATTGCCATGCCGGCCTGCTGCAGTGCCTTGGCCACCCGTTCCAGATAAGGCTGCACATCAAAGTCAGGCAGATGTTTGAACAGGCGGATATTAAACGGATGGCCGAGGATATCGTAGATTCCCGCCCGGGACATGTCCTCGGCGGCGCTTGCATACCATTCATAGATGTCCCGCAGCGTGTACTGGTCCCAGACAAATTGCAGCGAAGAAAAATCGAAGCCCCAGCCGTTGAGAAAGTGAACCGAACCGATCAGGTAATCAAACGGATACTGCGATAAAATCGAACGCACCTGCTCGTGATTGCGGAAATTGCATACTTCCAGTCCGGTTTTTACCGGATAGCCTTTTTTCTTCAGCAGAGCCATAAACGCAAAATAGTCGTTAAGACTGTAGCGAAACTTATTTTTGCCCAGCCATTGCCGCTGATAACTGCCTATCGGCGATTCGTCCAGCACCAATTCGTCGTAATATAGCTCTTTGAACTCAATAAAGCCGTGACTGTGTTCGGCGATACCGATCTCTTCAATCCCCCGCTTTTGGGCGTGCACAAAAAAATTGTGCACCCATTCCAGGTCATAGCTGCCATACTCAAAGTGCATGTGATAATCAATACGCAAGGCTAGGCCTCCTCTGATGACGTATTCTGCAATGAAATTGATATTTGCATTTCGCAATAATAAGGGTCTTCAACGGCCGCGGCGGTGTCATCGAGGATGCTTTCCGCGTAGGCATAGTCGGCGAAGGCGAGCCTGTGACTGTTTGCATAGTCCACAAGCTGCTGCAGGGCCTGGCTCATTTCCGGCCAGGCGCCTTTATAGTAACCGACAAGATAGCGGCCGGCCGGTTTGCAGGTTGACGATCGGGTATTTTGTTTGTCAACCCGATAAAAGAAATTAGCTAGTTGATAAAAGTTTCCCTGTCGCATTTCTTTGGTAGCGAGCATATAGCCAAGCGGATAGCCGCAGTAGCTGCGCTGCTGGTAACAGTCCTGCATAAACTGTTGAATGATTTCCGCTGTTTGCTCCATGCTGATACCGACGGTCGAACGGCTGATTACGATTGGCTGCGCTTCGGCTTCAACAATAGTAATGCTGGCGCAATCCAAGGGGGTCGTTGTTTCCAGATTGTTGATTTTATTGCCCACCACTTTTTGCAGCCACAGCAATTCGTCAATTTCCCGCTGCAGCATTTGGCTTTGATTCTGCAGCACTGTTTGTAAGGTCTGCGGGGTGTTGTGTCTAAGATAGTTTTTGATTTCCTCCAGCGGCACCCGCAGCCGGCGCAGCAACTGAATGGAATCGAAAATGCAGCATTGCCCGAATGTATAATAGCGGTAGCCGTTTTTTCTCACAATGGCGGGTTTAAATAAATCAATACTGTCGTAATACATAAGTGTTCGTTTATTGATGCCGTACAAGGCGGCAAATTGACCGGTGGTGAACTGTTTTTGCAAAAATTCGTCATGCATCAGTTTTTCTCCTCTTGACTGTACAGTTGCTGTATAGTTTATTATACTTTAGTAATAGAAAAGTAGTCAATTCTGGAAACTGCAAACTATTTTAAAGAGTTGCCGGCAGCAGGAATGGCGCTGAATCTGGATTCTTATGTTTGGGAGGTTGAATAATTTGTCTTTAGGAAGAGTCAGGAAGATCTGCTGCGTAGGCGTGAGCGCGGTTATGCTCGGACTTCTTATCACCGGCTGCGGCGGCGCGCCGGCGACAGCGCCGCAGCATGCGGTGCCGGTCAAAGCGGTAAAGGTCATCCGGCAGGATGTGATTAAAAGCAATGAGTACGCCGGCCAGGTGCAGAGTAAAAGTGAAGTAAAAATACAGGCGAGGGTATCCGGAACGGTTGTCGAAAAACTGGTCGCCGGCGGCGATATCGTGAAAAAAGGGCAGCCGTTATTCCGGATTGACAGTATTCAATATGAAAGCAGTCTGCTGTCCGCGCAGGCGCAACTGGCACAGGCCGAAGCGAACTGGGAAAACGCGCGGATTGACACCGTCCGTTATGAGGATCTGCTTAGCGCCAGCGCGATTCCGGAGCAGCGCTTAACAACCCAAAAAGCGACTGAACGCCAGAATAAGGCGCTGGTTGATTCTTACCGGGCGCTGGTGAAGAAAGCGCAGGATGATTTCAACAGCACGGTTGTGGTTTCGCCGGTAGACGGTCGCGTTGATGTCAATGACGTCAGTGTCGGCACCTATGCCCAGGCGGGCAGTACGGCGCTGGTCACCGTGGGGACAATTGATCCGGTTTTTGTACAGTTCAATATGAGTGAAACCGAATACCTTAATATGAGACAAGTTTCATCCGCTCACATTGGCGGCGGCGACTGGGGCAATGATGTTGTGATTACCCTGAGCAATGGCGCCGTCTATCCGCAGCAGGGAAAAGTGACGCAGGTCGACCGCTCCCTGGCCAATAACAGCGGCACGCTGACGGTAAAAGCCACATTTGCCAATCCGGACGGGATTTTAATTCCCGGTATGTTTGCGAGAGTGAAAATTGCCGGCGCGCCAATCCAAGGCGCGATACTGGTACCGCAGCGGGCCATACAGCAGGTACTTGATAAATCGCTGGTAATGGTTGTTAATGCGGACGGTAAATCTGAAGCCCGGCCAGTTGTACTGGGAGACAAAGTAGGCGGGTACTGGCTGGTTAAAGAAGGCGTGAACGAGAATGACGCCGTCATCGTTGAAGGCCTGACAAAGGCTCAGGAAGGGGTAGCGCTTGATGTGACCATTACTGCTCCCGAAGAGTTGGGATTGTCAATTAACTCATAGCGAGGTGTGATCAAGCGTGGCGAGATTTTTTATTGAGCGGCCGGTCTTTGCGATTGTGCTGTCCCTTTTAATTCTGTTGACCGGCACTATTGCCGGTCTGAATCTTCCTATCGCCCAATATCCGCAGATCCAACCGCCGACGATATCGGTATCCGCTTCTTATACCGGCGCTAACGCCGAGGTTATCAACCAGACGGTGGCCCAGGTAATTGAGGAGCAGGTTAACGGTGTGCAGGGAATGAACTACATGAGTTCAAACTCTGACGACTCCGGCGCTTATTCGTTGGAAGTGGTTTTTGATCTCGGGG
This sequence comes from uncultured Pelosinus sp., assembly GCA_900542835.1. Classification (GTDB taxonomy): domain Bacteria; phylum Bacillota; class Negativicutes; order Sporomusales; family Acetonemataceae; genus Anaerosporomusa. The sequence continues at coordinate 70,294 of UQPB01000004.1, forward strand.
TTGACGGCGATATTGCCGCAGTCAAAGTGCAGAACAGTGTGGCCCAGGCTAATGCCACTTTGCCGTCGGAGGTAACCTCATCCGGCGTTACCACTAAGAAAGCGTCTTCCGATATGGCGATGATCCTGAGCTTTTCTTCGCCTAAGGGCACTTATGACAGCATGTTTTTGACCAACTATGTAAAAGTATATCTGTTGGATTCGCTTAAGCGGGTCAGCGGGGTAGGCGATGTTACCGTCTGGGGCCCTGAATTTTCCCGACGAATCTGGCTGAATCCCGATCGCATGGCGGAGCTGGGCTTAACGGTAGCCGATGTCATTGGCGCAGTTCAGGAGCAGAATATCCAGGCTCCGGCTGGTACCATCGGCTCGATGCCGGTGCCAAAGGGGCAGGAGTTCCAATATACCGGCAAGGTGCAGGGCCGCTTGTCCAGCATTGCTGATTTTGAAAAGATTATCGTGAAGGCCGAACCAAACGGAGCCTTTATTTATCTTAAGGATATTGCCCGTATTGAAAACGGCGGTAAGGATCTAAGCTTTGCCACCAAGCAGGATGGTGCCGAGGCTGTCGGGGTGGCTATTCAGCTGACCAATGACGCCAATGCCATGAGTACGATTGCCGGTGTAAAGGCGGCGGTAGCAGCGGCGGCGGAGAATTTCCCGCCAGATATGGAATATCGGTCTGTCGTTGATAATACTGCCTATATTTCCGCGTCCATCAAGGAAGTAGTTAAAACCTTTTTAGAAGCAATGGCGCTGGTGCTATTTATCGTATTCCTGTTTCTACAGAGTTGGCGGGCAACCTTGATTCCGATGCTGGCTGTTCCCGTTTCCCTGATCGGGACATTTGGCGCGTTTGTTATGCTGGGTTTCTCCATTAACACACTGACACTATTTGCTATGGTTCTAGCAATCGGACTGGTAGTCGATGATGCTATTGTTGTTATCGAGGCTGTTGAACATCATATTCGTCACAGCAAGCTGACGCCGCTGGAGGCTACGCGGCGGGCGATGGATGAAGTGGCCGGTCCGGTCGTGGCTATCGCGTTCGTCTTAGCTGCCGTATTCATTCCGGTTGCGTTTATCGGCGGCATGGTCGGCGTGCTCTACCGGCAGTTTGCTTTAACAATTGCGGTGTCGATGGCACTATCCGCGTTTGTCGCTCTAACGCTTACGCCGGCGTTGTGCGTGCTGTTGCTAAAGCCGCATGAAGAACAGCAGACAAGTACCTTCTTAAGCCGCTTTTTTGGTCAATTCAACGACTGGTTTGAGCGGACGACTGGTGCATATAGCAAAAATGTGCGGATGCTGATCGGCAAGGCCCGGTATTGCTGCATCTTTTTGCTGATTGTTCTGGCGGGAACCGTTTACTTGTATAAAGTAGTGCCGACAACGTTTATCCCCGATGAGGATCAGGGGTTTGTTGTCACCTCTGTCAATTTGCCGGAAGGTGCGAGCATGAACCGGACGCAGCAGGTCGTTGACCGGCTGACCGCCGAAATAAAAGATAAGCCCGGGGTCGACATGGTCATGGCGATCAGCGGTCTGGATATGTTGTCTAATGCGGCAAAACCGAATGCCGCGACTCTGTTTGTCGGACTGCAGCCTTGGGACAGGCGGACCACGCCCGAGACGCAAATTGATGCTCTCATTGGCTCAGTAATGGGGAAAGCCGATTTATTTCCAGAAGGCTCGCTGATGGCTTTTAATATTCCCTCCTTGCCGGGCCTGGGCATGATTGGCGGATTTACCATGGTTTTGCAGGATATGACCGGGCATAGCAAGGACGAACTGGATGCGGTTACCCACTCGTTTGTTCAGGCGGCCAATCAATTGCCGGAAGTAACGGCGGTATATTCTACCTATAAAAGCGACTATCCCGGTTATGAATTTGAGGTTGACCGGGAAAAGGTAAAAAACCTTGGTGTTCCCTTAACCGATGTATTTACCGCCCTGCAAGTCAATTTTGGCGGTGTCCAGGTCAATGATTTCAATATGTTTGGCCGCACCTATAAAGTGGTGATGCAGGCGGACGCAACATATCGCAACGATGTGGAGATGATGCGGTTTATCAATGTCCGTTCGTCCAGTGGTGCGATGATTCCGCTGGATACGCTGGTCACCCCCAAGCTGACTACCGGTCCGTCGATCATTTCCCGCTTCAACGCCGCCCGTACCATTCCTGTCAACGGCTCAGTCGCTGCCGGCTACAGTTCGGGTCAGGCGATTGCCGCAATGGAGAAGCTGGCACGGGAAACGCTGCCGGCCGGATTTACTGTGGAATGGTCGGGGCAGAGCCGGGAAGAGAAGAAGGCTGGCAGCACAACCATGCAAATTCTGGCGCTGGCATTAGTATTTGTCTTTCTGTGCCTGGCCGCGCTGTATGAGAGCTGGAGCATCCCCTATGCCGTCATGCTTTCTGTTCCTACCGGCATTTTCGGCGCATTGTTATCGCAGTATGTAATGAATCTGCAGAACAGCGTCTATATGCAGATTGGTATTATTATGCTGATTGGTCTGGCCGCCAAAAACGCCATTCTAATCGTCGAGTTTGCCAAAGTCCGGGTTGACAATGGCATGGACGCGGTTGAAGCGGCGGTTGAGGCGGCGGCATTGCGGCTGCGGCCGATCCTGATGACTTCCTTTGCCTTTATTATCGGCTGCCTGCCGCTGGCGATCGCCAGCGGTGCCGGCGCCGGTGCCCGGCAGGCGATGGGAACGGCAGTTGTCGGCGGTATGACGATCGCCACTGCCATGGGCATCTTTCTGATTCCGGTATTGTTCGTGGTTGTGGAATGGATTGTCGATAAGATGTCCTGGCGCAAAAAGAAGCCGGCCTTACCGGCGAAGTAACCGCAGACACGGCTGGAGAATTCGTCACGGGCGCAAAATGCGTTCCCTGACGGATTTTCCCGTATTTAAAGCCTGATGGCCGGCCGCAGGGGACGGCAAGGCAGGAACCTGCCGCTCTGCCGGAGAAAATGGAGAAAAGGACAGTGCGCATAGCACGCTGCCGCTGTGTACCTGTATTATGACTGCCGGTTAGGGTAATCCTTAATGAAGAATGCGTCAATTAGGAGGGAAACGGGAATGTCAATAGCTAACACCTCTTTGCGGGAAGTGGCGGAGGTACTGCCGGCTGAAGCCAGGAAACAAGGCGAAATCTGGCTGGCAGGAGGCTGCTTCTGGGGACTTCAGGCCTATCTGGACCAACTGAACGGCGTTGTTTATACCAGTGTCGGCTATGCCAACGGCAATACGGCAAACCCAAGTTACCAGCAGGTCTGCAGCGGCGATACCGGTCATGCGGAAACGGTACGTGTGCAATATGATCCTGACCGGATCGCACTGCCCACACTGCTAAGCCGGTTTTTCAGCGTGATTGATCCTACTTCGGTCAATCGGCAGGGCAATGACTATGGCAGTCAGTACCGCAGCGGCATTTACTATAACGACCCCGCCGATAAAGCGGTTATTGATCAGGTGATTGCCAGCGAACAGGAGAAATATACGGAGATGATTGTCACGGAGGTAGAGCCTCTGCGCAATTATTATGAAGCAGAGGACTATCATCAAAACTATTTACAAAAAAATCCTGGCGGCTATTGCCATATCGACCTGTCTTCACTGAAAAATTAGCGGTATAGGGCCGGGCAGCGCCGCGATAAATAGATATTTACTGCGTAAATGCTTTATGTTACTATGCAATAAGATAAATGCGAGCCTGCGGCTGTACAAGCCGGATAAAAGCACAGTCAACGTGCCTGGGAGAGAGTCGTATCCCAGGCCGTCTTTGTGCTGCGGCCGCTTTCTTGCATACGGCTGCCGGAATAAGTCGCAGGCTGCATAGGCTTTTGTTGCCGGGGAACAATTAGCGATAAGAATATTTGCGGAAAAGAGGAATGGCTGTGAATAAAAAAAACGACAGTCGCGAACATGATGGACAATTACGGCAGCGATTAACCCCGCTTCAGTTTGCCGTAACGCAGGAAAATTCCACTGAGCCCCCATTTCAAAACGCGTATTGGAATCATGCCGGCGCGGGGATTTATGTTGATATTGTTTCCGGCGAGCCGCTGTTTAGCTCAAAGGATAAATTTGATTCCGGCTGTGGCTGGCCTAGTTTCAGCAAGCCGCTGGCGGACGGCAGACTCCGGGAAACGGAGGATCGCAGCCATTTTATGGTCCGGACGGAGGTTCGAAGCCTGAAAGCCAATTCGCATCTGGGGCATGTCTTTAACGATGGTCCTAAACCCGGCGGCTTGCGTTATTGCATCAATTCCGCCGCCCTGCGGTTTATTCCGGTTGCAAAACTGGAACAGGAAGGGTATGGCGACTTGCTGGTTTTGTTTAAAGAATAGCCGGCCGCGTTGGCAGCGTGCCCGGTCAGCCTTAAGGAAGAGGGAGAGAGATGGAGAATAATACGGAGCAGCAGATACAGCGCGGTTTAAAAAACCGGCATATTCAAATGATTGCGCTGGGGGGCGCCATCGGTACAGGCTTGTTTTACGGTTCGGCCGCAATGGTGAAAATGGCCGGTCCCGCGATCACCTTGTCTTACGTCATCGGCGGTATTGTTATCCTTTTTATTATGCGGGCGCTGGGCGAAATGTCGGTTGACCAGCCGGTATCCGGCTCATTCAGCCACTATGCTTATCAGTATTGGGGCGAACTTCCCGGCTTTATTGCCGGCTGGAATTACTGGTTCAACTATGTGGTTGTCGCTATGGCGGAATTATCGGTTGTCGGTATTTACATTAATTACTGGTTTCCCGATATCCCCACCTGGATCAGCGCGCTGACCTGCCTTTTGGCCGTCACGCTGATCAATACCGTTAATGTCAAGGCATTCGGCGAATTTGAATTTTGGTTTGCGATCATTAAAGTAGCGGCAATCATTGGGATGATCGTTTTGGGTGCGGCGATCATTCTGTTTGGTCTTGGTAATAGCGGACACGCCGTCGGGGTCAGCAATCTCTGGGCTCATGGCGGCTTTTTCCCCAATGGACTGAAAGGTGTGGTTCTGTCACTGGTGCTGGTAATGTTCTCGTTTGGCGGCGTGGAACTGGTGGGAATTACGGCCGGCGAGGCTGAGAACCCGCAAAAATCGATTCCGCAGGCGATCAATCAGGTGGTTTGGCGCATTTTATTGTTCTATATCGGCGGCTTAATGACAATCCTAATGATTTTCCCGTGGAATCAGATGGAGACAACGGGCAGTCCTTTTGTGCAGATATTTTCCCATGTCGGCATTTCCTCCGCCGCTCACGTTCTGAACTTTGTGGTTTTGACGGCGGCGCTGTCGGCGTATAACAGTGCTTTGTACAGCAATGGACGGATGCTGTATGGCCTGGCAGTGCAGGGCAACGCTCCCCGGATTTTCAGCCGGCTTAATGCTGCGGGAGCGCCGGTAACCGCGGTTTTGGTTTCTTCTGCGTTTACCTTGCTGACAGTACTGTTGAGTTATCTGAATCCGGAAAAGGTGTTTATGTACTTCATGTCATTGGCGACCATCTCGATCATTATCAACTGGACGATTATTTTAATCGTTCAGATCAAGTTTCGTAAACATAAACAGCGGGAAGCGGCGCAGCTTCACTTCAAGATGCCGTTTTATCCCGTTTCTTCCTATATCAGTCTGGCCTTTTTAGCATTTGTTGTTGCCATTATGGCCTTTTTGCCCGATGTACGATTCTCACTTTACGTTGCTCCTGTCTGGCTGCTGTGCCTGTATATCGGCTATAAGCTTAAGCCGGCTCCCGCAAAGCGCAGCGAGTAAGGCATGAGCTGTACCGCGCTTTTCCGCGACCCTTGCCTCGCTCTGCGACTCGCCTTTCCGCATTGGTTCGTGCGTTATTGTGTGAAAAAACGCGCATTGGCAAACCCTTGCAAGTTGTGGTATAATATGCTATGTTTTTACGCATGATGATTTAGGAAACCCTGCTATTGACGCAGCGGTTACTTAAGAAATGGGGTTGACGCAGATGCAACGCCGCTTGGAAACTCTGCGGGCTTTCCTCGCCGGACAGAATCTCTCCGGCCTGCTGATTACCAAGCCCGAGAACAGGCGCTATTTTAGCGGTTTCTGCGGCTCGGCCGGCGCGCTTTTGATCACAGCGAATGACGCCCGGCTGATTACCGATTTCCGTTATCTGGAGCAGGCCGCCCTGCAGGCGCCAGGCTTCAGTGTTGTCCGGCATGGTAGTAGTATCTACGAAACAATTGGCCGGCTCGTCGATGAAATGCACATAACCAAACTTGGCTTTGAAGCGGATTTTGTCTCCTTTGCAGCCTATAAGCTGCTGGAGGAAAATCTGGCCGCAGCTGAGCTCTGCCCGGTTCAGCTTGATGCGCTGCGGGCACGAAAGGACGAGGCGGAACTGGACCGGATCCGTAAAGCTGTCGCCATTGCCGACGACGCGTTTGCTTACATTCTTGAGCGCATCCGAATTGGCATGAGCGAGAATGAAGTGGCGTTTGAACTGGAGACCTGTATGCGGCGGCTCGGCAGTGAGAAACCGGCCTTTGATACGATTGTTGCCTCCGGGAAACGCGGCGCTTTGCCGCACGGGCTGCCTACAGACAAACTGCTTGCCGCCGGCGATCTGGTAACAATGGATTTTGGCGCTGTTTATCAGGGCTATCATTCTGATATGACCCGGACGGTAGCGATGGGACAGGCCAGTGATGAGCAGAAACGCATTTATCAGACAGTATTAACCGCACAGCTTACCGGCATAAAGGCGGTACGGGCGGGACAGCTGTGCCGGGAAGTCGACGCCGCGGCTCGCGATTATATCACCGCGGCCGGCTACGGCGAGTTTTTCGGGCATGGACTGGGGCATTGCGTTGGACTGATAATTCATGAAGAGCCCCGTTTGTCTCCGGCCAATGAAACCGGCCGCTTGGCGGCAAACATGGTTGTAACGGTTGAACCCGGCATCTATCTGCCCGACTGGGGCGGCATCAGGATTGAGGATATGGTGGTTGTGACAGTTGAGGGCTGTGAGGTTTTAACCGCCAGCGGCAAGGACCTTATTGAAATTGACAGGCGATAGGAGGCATTTTCATGATATCCAGTAATGACTTTAGAACCGGGGTTACAGTGGAAATCGATAATGATGTTTGGCAGGTTGTTGACTTTCAGCACGTCAAACCGGGCAAAGGTGCCGCGTTTGTGCGGGCGAAAATGAAGAATCTTCGTACCGGCGCGGTAATTGAACGTACCTTTAATGCCGGTGAGAAGCTGCCGAAAGCGCATATTGATAAACGGGCAATGCAGTTTTTGTATCTGAGTGATGGCGAATATCATTTTATGGACAATGAAACCTATGAGCAGCTGGCCCTGTCGGGTGAGCAGCTGGGCAGCGCTACTAATTTTCTGAAAGAGAATATGGACATCTCGGTTATGTTCTTCCAGAATATCATTATTGGCGTCGACTTGCCTTATTCCGTAGAATTGCGGGTAGTCGAAACCGATCCCGGCATTCGCGGCGATACCGCTACCGGCGGTTCGAAACAGGCTAAGCTGGAAACCGGCTTTGTTGTTAGAGTGCCGCTGTTTATTGAGGAAGGCGAAGTCCTGCGGATTGATACCCGCACCGGTGATTACATCGAACGCGCCTAAGCGATTTGCTCCAAAGGCGTAAGGAACCCCTCCAGTTATGTTTTTTGTCTGCCTGGTAATACTAATTCTGGCGGTCAAAAGCGTAATGAGGGGGTTTTTTTATGAGTGATGTTCAAAATAAGGTATCCTATCTGCAGGGACTGGCTAAAGGGCTGGATTTCGATGCGCAGTCCGTGGAAGGAAAAATGCTGTTAAATATGGTGGAAGTACTGGACTCGGTTGCCAAAGAGCTGAAGGATATGCAGCTGCTGCAGCAGGACCTTGAAGATTATGTCGACACAATGGATGAAGATCTCGAGCATCTGGAGACTGTAGTTTATGAGGATTCGGATATTGGCGATATGCATTTGGAATGCCCGCATTGCCACGCCGAAGTTGTTCTGGAGACCGAAGAGGCCAATTTCATGGAAGTCGCCTGCCCGGCCTGCGGCTGCATGATTTATGTCCGCGAGCAGCTGCATGCGGACTGCGATGCCGCGGCAGACCGCTATAGCCGGCGGTCGCATCCCGGCATCTAACGCCTCATACGTCGGAGGGGTTGTCGCAAAAAGACAGCTCCTTTTTATTACCGGTGAAAGCTGCTGCCAGAAACAATTGCCGGTATAGCCTCTGTAAGGCTAATTTTTCCCTTGAGTTCTGTCACTGGGGACCTCTGTTTCAAGAAGAAGCCTTGCTGCATTATTTACGCAGGCAGGCAGCCACCGTGAAATATGTGCCGTGATTGGGTGCTGCGGATGCCAGGAATCTGGAGCCGTCTGTGGGCTTTCGGACATTGAGTGGTCAGGGGCGACATGTGAGGAAGAACGATGAGTGGAGCAAAATCCGTTGCTGTTAAAATTACAAAAAAAACCACCTGACATTTTTCAGAAATGAAATGGTATAATAAAGTATGGATCAAAGGTTGGTAGGTTTAACTGCGTGTAAGTCCGGTTGCGGCAATAGCATGTTTTCAGTGGCTTAGGCTTTGGTACTAGTAGAAGCAATCGGATACCAAACAGCGTCAGTGCATGAGGAGGGGAGGCGCTGAAGCGCTGCGGTTTACTTTGAGACTGAAAAGCTGCGGAAATAGCTAATCGAGAAGGAGGGATCGTTCTGTTCAGTGTACAGGAGGCCGTTATTTATGGAATAGACGGTGTATGCAAAATAACTGATATTACAGAAAAAGAAGTTGACGGACAACGGTGTAAATACTATGTTTTAAGGCCGGTTTATGATAGCAGCGCTACCCTCTATATTCCTATTTATACTGAGAGAACAATCGCAAGAATGCGGCCCATTCTTTCTCTTGAAGAGGTATACTTTCTCATCAAAGCGATGCCGAATGAACCCACAATCTGGATTGGTAACGATCGTGAACGCAGGGAAAAGTATAAAGAAATTATCGCAAAGGGCAACCGGGTGGAGCTTGTCAGACTCATTAAGACATTGTACCTGCATCAGCAATTGCAGCAAGGTAAGGGCAAGAAACTGAATGTTGCCGACAATCAGGTAATGAAAGAGGCAGAGAAAATGCTTTGCGATGAGTTCGCCTATGTGCTTGCTATAGAGCGTGAACAGGCTATCCCGTTCGTTCTGAACAAATTGAGTTTGCGAGCAACAAAAGGATGTGAACTATATAATTGATGAACCTCCGCGCAGCGAATCAGCGTGGTAGGTACTAGGACTCACTGGAAAAATCTCTCGTCAGCTTGAGCGTTCATTTAACCGGCGGTTACCTAGGCAACCCGATGCCTGTCAATTGCCGTGCCAGTTCCGACGTTCTGGAAAATAAGCTTTTCAACAATTTGAGAAAAGAGGCCGCGTCAGCAGCGGCCTCTTTTTGTTTGGCATAAAAATAGCCATGCATCATATCTATGTAAAGAAAGGACGGGGAGTGGATTGTCCGCTATCGCGATTGAACAGACACTGCTGCCGCTGCTGCCGCCATTATTAGCCGCTGCCTTGGCCCGTCTGCCAGGCGACTGCTGGCGGCAGGCGACTGAGATCAGGCTGCGGGCAGCCCAGCCGGTATTGATCCTGCTTGGCGGCACTGATTATATGCTATTGCCGGATGGGCGGCTAAGCCAGACCGCGGCTGGGGCGCTTATCTGCAGCCGGGAGGATATCGGCAAGGCGATGCAGTTGATCAGCCGCAACTCCTTATACGCGTTTGAGCAGGAACTGCAGGCCGGCTTCATAACGGTCGGCGGCGGTCACCGCATTGGCATTGCCGGTCAGGCAATTGTTGATAACGGCAGGCTTAAGGCGCTGAAGAATATCAGTTCGCTGAATATCCGGCTGGCGCGCGAGCAGAAAGGCGCTGCCGATGCTGTTTTTCCTCATGTTGTCATAAACGGGAAGGTGGTCAGTTCGCTGATTATATCGCCGCCCCGCTGCGGCAAGACTACCTTGCTGCGTGATTTGATCAGGCAAATCAGCAGCGGCAGTCCTGCACATGGCTTTAACGGCGTGCAGGTAGGTCTGGTTGACGAGCGGTCCGAGCTTGCCGGCTGCTGGGATGGCGTTCCCACTGTTGACCTGGGCCCGCGCGTGGATGTGCTCGACGGCTGCCCGAAGGCTGTCGGCATGATCATGTTGGTTCGCTCGATGGCGCCGCAGGTGGTGGCGACCGATGAACTGGGCGGTTTCGAAGATGTGCAGGCCGTGCGCGAAGCTCTTCATGCCGGTGTCGCCGTTATTACCACCGTACATGGGCGGGACGCGGCTGACGCGGCCGGTCGCCCGCACATTGGCGCCTTGATTCAGGAAAGCTGTTTTGAGCGGCTAATCGTTCTCAGTGACCGGCCGGGAATCGGAACCCTGGAGACGGTGACAGATGGGCGCAGCGGCCGCAGTTTGTATCAACGTCAGAACGGAGTGAAAGTATGTGGCTAAAACTGGTGGGCAGCATACTGCTGATAGCCGCCGGCGGCCTGCTGGGATTTACACTGGCGGCCCGCTGTCAGAGCCGGCCGCAGCAGATCAGGCAGCTGATCAATGGCATTGCGGCGCTGCGGGCTCATATCCGTTACGCCTCCATGCCGCTGGCTGAAGCCTTTATCGCATCCTCCACCGGCTTATCAGGAGCGATTGCCGGGCTTTTTGCCGCGGTGGGCAGTTCTCTCAGCCGGGAAAGCGGCCTGACACCGCAGGCGGCAATTGCACGGGAGCTGGCATGCGGCGGCCAGCTTACACTGAACAAGCCGGAACAGGAAGCGATTATCTTATTTGGCGCGAATTTAGGCAAAATGAACCGGGAAGAGCAGGAACGCCATTGCGATATGCTGCTGGAGCAGCTCGAAGCAATTGAACAGGACGCGCTCGGCATCAGAGACCGGAATGCCGCCATGTATCGTTATCTTGGTGTCTGCGGCGGTATGACAGTGGCAATATTGTTGATTTAACGCGGCGGGGCATGATTTCATCAGTTGCTGAGAAACGGGGGAAGGGAAATGGGACTTGATATTATTTTTAAGATTGCCGGCGTAGGGATTTTGGTTTCCGTCATTCATGCGGCGCTGAAGCAAGCCGGCAAGGAGGACATGGCACAGTTGAGTACCCTGGCGGGGTTTACCCTGGTCCTGTTTTGGGTCGTACAGTTGCTTGGCCGCTTATTTAGTACGGTACAGGAAGTTTTCAGGCTGTTTTAGTGCCGGTCAGCTGGAGGCCGGCGGGAATTTTCCCGCCAGCCTCCACGCTGGCAACCGGTATGCAGGTGGTATGCCACTTTCTCCGCCTGGGCTGACGAAAATCCGCCTCGCCGTTTTCCTGCCGTTTAAGCCTGCCAATTATGCGCTGTAGGAGTGTCGCTGATGGAAATCGTTCAAATTGTCGGCCTGGGGTTCATAGCCACCCTGCTGGCGCTGGTTATCCGGCAGCAAAGACCGGAGCTGGCTGTGCAATTGGGAATCGCGCTGTCGATTGGCATCTTTCTGCTGGTTTTAGGGAAAATCCAGGTCGTGCTGCAGGTTTTTCAGGATTTGGCAGCTAAGGCGAATATCAGCCAGCTGCATTTGAATACGATTTTAAAAATTATCGGTATTGCCTATATCGCCGAGTTTGGCGCTCAGGTATGCAGAGATGCCGGCGAGGGATCGATAGCCGGAAAAATTGAATTTGCCGCTAAAGTGCTGATCATGGTCATGGCTATTCCGATCATTGCATTGGTACTGGATACGATTACGCGGCTGATCCCGCGATAAAGCCGGGTAAATGGAGGCGTGCATGCACAGGCAAGTCAGGATCGTCTGCATTATAGGGCTGTTTTGGCTGCTATCGGCCTGGCCGGCTGCAGCTGCGCCGGAGCCGGACGTGAACCCGGTAAGCCGGGAGATTGCCCAAACATTATCAACTGAATCGGTTAATCAATTTATTGAAACCGTGAATAAAGAACTGGGTGAGGACATTCCGCTGCTGAATGCCGACCGGCTGCAGTCAATCGCCAGTCAGGGAATCCGGATGGACTGGCAGGCGGTTTGGCAGGGAGCGGTGGCGCGCCTGCTGGGGGAATTTCTCGCCAACCTGGGCTTGATGGGGAAATTGCTGTTTCTGGCTGTGCTATGCGCTTTGCTGCAGAACCTGCACAGCTCCTTTAACGCCGCCGGCGTTTCGCTGCTGGCGTACAGTATCTGTTTTATTTTTCTCATGGTGCTGGTGCTGCATGCTTTTTATAATGTCATTCTGGTGGTACGTCAGAGCGTCGATTATATGATCGGTTTTATGCAGGCGATGCTGCCGCTGATGCTGTCGCTGCTGGCCGGAGTGGGCGCGGTAACCTCTGTCGCGCTGTTTACACCGTTTATGCTGTTTGTCATCGGCATAACCGGCGTGATTGTAAAAGATGCCGTTCTGCCGCTGCTGATGATTACCACACTGATCGAATGTGTCAATTACCTATCAGACCAATATAAACTGAGCAACCTTGCCGGTGTGCTCAAACAAAGCGGGATGGCGCTGCTGGGCCTGACGCTGGTTGTTTTTATTGGGGTGATCAGCATTCAGACTGTGGTTGGCGGCGTCACTGACGGTATTACCCTGCGGACCGCTAAATATGCGACCGCGACGTTCATTCCGGTTGTCGGCAAAATGTTCGCCGATACGGTGGAACTGGTGATGGGGGCCTCGCTGCTGATTAAAAACGCGGTTGGTGTTGCCGGGGTTTTGGCTGTTGGGACGGTTTGCACGCTGCCAGTGGTCAAATTGTTGTCTTTGATCGGTGTGATCAAGGCCACCGGCGCGCTGGTACAGCCGATGGGCGCGGAACGAATGGCCAAGTGCCTGGATTCAGTGGGCAATAATCTAATGCTGGTGTTAGCGGCGGTTCTGACCGTGGCGCTCATGTTCTTTCTATCGCTTACCATGCTGATCGGCGCCGGCAACCTGTCAATGATGCTGCGCTGATAGATAACCACTGGAACGGGGGATATCATGATTGAAGCGATTGTTTCCTGGGTCATGGGCATCATTTTCACCGCCCTGTTCGCCAGTTTTTCTGAGCTGCTGCTGCCCTCCAGCAATATGCAAAAATTTGTCCGGGTGATTATGGGGCTGTTTATCATGCTGGCTATCTTAAATCCGGTGATGGCGTTCTTTGAACGCGCTCCTGACCAGCATGATATTGCGGCAATGGCGCCGCGGCTGCCTGACGCCGCCGCGGTCGAACAAGCGGCCCAGGCAGCCGGCAGGCGCGAGAAACTGATCAATACCGTCTACCGTCAGGATCTGGCTAAACAAATGCAGGCGCTGGTCATCGGGATTGACGGTGTGGCGGCGGCAAATGTGACGGTTGAACTGGTTGACGATCAGGCGGGACTGCCGCAGATTAAGGCGGTTGCGGTAAGTATTCGTTACGGAACGGAATCGAAAACAGTACAACCGGTTGTCATCGGCAAGAAAACGCCGGCCGTGCTGCCGGCTCCCGTCGAGTCGAATGTCCGCAAGCGGTTAAGCGAGTTGTACCAGCTGCCGCTCCGTCAGATCACGGTTACCGCCATGTAGTAATTAAGTCGCAATGAGGAGGATGACGATGAACAGCTTTCAAACCCTGTTCGCAAATGTGAGAAAAGTTAGCGGCGGCTTGGGCAAAGCGGGCGTATCGCACTTTAAACTGATTGCAATGGCGGTGATCGGCATCCTGTTAATTATCGCCGGCAGTTTTTTTTCCGGAACACCGCAGCCCTATGAAAGCAAGGCGGCGCCGGTCCCCTATTCCGCCGCTGCCGCACCGCGCGGCTATGAGGAGATCCTGGAAGCAAAACTGGCCAACCTGCTTTCCCAGGTAAAAGGAGCGGGAGCGGTGGCTGTGAATGTAACGCTGGAGACAGGCGCGACGCAGGAGTATGCCAAGAACATTGTCCGCGAGTCAAAAACCGTTCAGGAAAAGGATACATCCGGCGGCATCCGTTCGACGACAGAGACCAAGGAAACAGAAAGCATTCTGGTCGGCAAGGAAAGCGGTGCTGATCGTCCGGTGATGCTGCGGGAACACAAGCCGGTTATCAAAGGCGTGCTGGTCATTGCCGAAGGGGCTGGTGACTCGCAAATTAAAAGCCAGCTGACAAAAGCGGTTGAAATTAGTTTGGGAATTCCTTCCTATAAAATTACGGTATTGCCGCAAAGAAAGTGAGGGACTGACATGCTTGTGTTAACTTTGAAGTCGCTTGTCAAGCGGGTGCTGCTGGTCTTGGCAGTGGCGGCTGTCGCCGCTGCTGCCACTGTTCAGGTTGTCAGCTGGCAGAAAGACCGGGAACCGACGCAGGTAAAAGTCGACCGCTCCAACGCCATGCAGGTGGTTAAGCCGCTTGACGATAAACTGGCGCTGACGGTTCCCGATTTTTTTACTGAATACCGCTTGGAACGGGATAAGATCCGCAGCGAACGGTTTGATGTCATGCGCGAAATGGTGAAAAGTGCCAAAACGGAAGAGTCCCGGCAACAGGTGCAGGAGGCAATTCTGCGGCTCGTGCAGGAAAAACAGCGTGAATATGAGATGGAAAACCTGATCAAAGCCCGTGGTTTTCAGGATGCGCTGGTTGTCATTCAGGATAAGAATGTCAACGCGATTATTAAAGCCCAGAGTTTTACCCGCGAAGAAGTGGCTCAGGTGGCCGAGGTCATCAGCCGGATTGCCGCTGTCCGTCCCGAGGATATCACGATCAGTGCCAAGCCATGATCAAATGAATGGCCGCGACAGCGGGGCAGTGGGCCGTGAGCGCCCCAGCGGTGCAGGGAAAGCGGCGGATACAATCAATTTGTATCGGTGGAAAAAGTTTGTTATAATATAGAAAGCTTACTTAAAAATAGTCTCTTATCTCGGTGAAGTTGAATATCAGCCGGAAAGGGAGGACTGTGCTTTTGGATAAACGAATTGAAAAAGGCGAGCATACCGATGTCGGAACGGTCCGGATCGCTGATGAGGTTGTCGGTATTATTGCCGGCCTGGCGGCGATGGAGGTTCCCGGCGTTGCCGGCATGAGCGGTGGTTTGGTCGGCGGTATCGCCGAAATGCTTGGCAAGAAGAATTTATCAAAAGGCGTTAAAGTGGAAGTCGGCGAGCGTGAAGCCGCCGCCGACCTGTTTATCATTGTCGAATACGGCGTGCGCATTCCCGATGTCGCCCTGCGGGTGCAGGAGAACGTCAAGCGGGCAGTTGAAGCGATGACCGGACTGGAGGTCGTCGAAGTCAATGTTCATGTTCAGGGCGTAGGGTTTGTGCAGGAAGGCCGGGAGGAAGAAGGCCGGGTGCGTTAGGTTCGTCCGGATTGACGCACTCAAACGCGGCAGCGGCTGCAAACGCTTGAAAGGAGTCCTATAGAGTATATGGGCATTTTGGATCGGATCATCCTGACGATCTATACATGTTTACTGACGTTTTTGTCGGCTGGCGTAATTTTGCTTTCATTACGCCTCGTTTCTTTGGACTGGGTGCGGACAAGCATTGAAAGCATCGCCGGACGCTGGGAAGCGGGACTGGTGGGGGCCGTATTCCTGCTGGTCAGCCTGCGCCTATTGCTGGCCGGCGTGCGTTCCAGCCGTGGCGGACGGGCGATTATCCAGCATACTGAGCTGGGCGATGTCGAGGTATCGCTGACAGCGGTTGAAAACCTTGTCGAAAAAACCGTTCGTCATATCCGCGGCGTTCGCGGCGTGAAAGTAGCGGTAGGACATGCCAACTCTGCCGTATCGATCGGACTGAAGATTGTCGCCAGTCCGGAGACGAATATTCCGGAGGTCACAGCCGAGATCCAGCAACGGGTAAGCGAGTCGCTGAAAGACACAATTGGCATCGAGCCTGCCGGCATTCGTGTTCGCGTGGCGAATATAGCCAATGATTTAAAGGCGAAAAGGGTCGAATAGGAGTGATCGATGGTGGATCGCAAGTTGCTTGAGGAGATCTGGCAATTTCACGGCGGCAAGATTCTTGGCTGCAGTGTGGGGTTTATTGTTGGCGTGTTGGTACTGCTGCTGGGTTTTTTTCAAACGGTATTTATCCTATTTTGTGTGACAGCCGGTTATATGGTCGGCAAGCGTATTGACGAGAAGGAAGACCTGATGGATATTCTCGACAAATTACTGCCGCCCGGCTATCACCGCTGAACGAAAGAAAAGAGGGAACCTATGAGCCGAAGAAAGGCACGGGAGATAGCGCTGCAAACGCTGTTTCAACTGGATTTTAACGAAGATATCGCCATCACGCCGGCAATGGAAATGGCGGTTAATGAATATGAGGTGGTATCCGACAAGGATAAACTCTACGCGGAGCGGCTGATTGGCGGCGCCAAGGAGAACTTGTCCTCAATTGACGACTTGATCGCCCGGTCGGCCTATGACTGGCGGGTGGAACGGATGCCGGGGGTGGACCGGAATATTGTCCGGCTGGCTATTTATGAATTGCATTTTGGCCCCGATCCGGTACCGCCGGGCGTAGTGATCAATGAGGCGGTCGAATTGGCGAAGGAATACGGCACCGAGGACTCATCCCGTTTTGTCAACGGCGTTCTTGGCTCGCTGGTTAAACATAAGGAAACTCCATGAACTGGGTGCTGGGGTTTGATACCAGTTGCTACACCACATCAGTCGCAATCCTCGATTTGGAAGGCGGGCTTCTGGCTGACAGCCGCCGGATGCTGACTGTCAGGCAGGGGGGGCGCGGGCTGGCTCAGTCAGAAATGGTTTTTCAGCATACGCGCAATATGCCGGCTGTGTTGGAGGAAGCGCTTGCCAAAGTCGCGGGAGCGCCGGCGGCAATCGGAGTGACGGATTGTCCCCGCCCGCTTCCCGACTCCTACATGCCGGCTTTTTTAGTTGGCGCCGGCTTCGCCAAGGCGCTTGCCCTGTCGCACCGGGTGCCGCTGCTGACCCTGAGTCATCAGGAAAATCATATTCTGGCGGGAGTTTGGTCAGCCGGCGGACCGTATGCCGAACGGTTCTTAGCGGTTCATGTCTCTGGCGGCACCAGTGAAATTCTGCTGGCGCAGCGGCTGCAGGGCCAACGGCTTGCGCTTAAGCTGCTCGGCGGTACGATTGATCTGCATGCCGGTCAGTTTGTCGACCGGGTTGGCGTGGCGCTTGGGCTGCCGTTTCCTGCCGGACGGCACTTGGAAGCACTGGCGCGGACGGCCACCGGCTCGGTCCGGTTGCCAGTGGCGGTAACCCGGCTGGATGCCAGCTTTTCAGGCCCGGCCTCACAGGCGCTGCGACTGATTTCAGCCGGCGGCGAGCCTGCTGAAATTGCTTACGCGGTTGAAACCTGCATTGCCGAGACGGTTGCCCGCCTCATCCACGCCGCCGTAGCTGAGACCGGCACGACCGATGTCCTGCTGGCAGGCGGCGTTATGGCTAATCAGCATATTCGCGTCTACCTGGAGGAACGGCTGGCAGCTGTTTGCCGGCTTTTTTGGCCACAGGCGGCTTATAGTCCGGATAATGCGGTCGGCGCCGCTTTTTACAGCCTGCTTGTCAGGTGAAATTGACAGTGTTAGGGTGATCAGGTTGAATGTTATCAGTGTCAGTGAATTGACCGCAACCATAAAAAGTTTGCTGGAAAATAGCCGCCAGCTTGCCTCTGTACTTGTGCGGGGCGAGTTGTCGAATTATAAGCGCCACCAGTCAGGGCACTGCTACTTTACGCTGAAGGATGCGGGTGCTGTCGTTCGTGGCGTGATGTTTCGCAGCCGGGCACAGTATCTGAAGTTTGAACCCCGCGACGGGATGAAGGTCATTGCCGCCGGTCATATTGCCGTCTATGAGCGCGATGGTCAGTATCAGTTCTATGCCGACCAGTTAATTCCCGATGGCGTGGGTGAGCTTAGCCTTGCCTATGCGCAGTTGAAGGACAAACTGGGCCGCGAAGGCCTGTTCGCTGATGACCGTAAGCAGCCGCTGCCGCTGCTGCCGCGGACGGTGGGGATTATTACCTCGCCGACAGGAGCGGCCCTGCGCGATATCATTACCGTCAGTAAGCGCCGCCATGGCGGCGTGAGACTGGTGCTGTGCCCGGTCCGGGTGCAGGGGGTGGAAGCCCCGGGGGAAATTTGCCGGGCTTTAGCCGTTTTTAACCGCGACTATCCGGTGGATGTGATTATTGTTGGCCGCGGCGGCGGCTCGCTGGAGGAATTGTGGGCGTTCAATGATGAGCAGGTAGTCCGGGCAATTGCGGCATCGACCATTCCGGTCATCAGCGCCGTCGGCCACGAGACTGACTTTACCCTGGCCGATTTCGCCGCAGACCGCCGGGCGGCTACCCCTTCGCAGGCGGCTGAATTGATTGTTCCTGATGTCCGCGAGCTGGGGCGATACATCGGTGCGTTAACCGTCAGGCTGGAGAGCGGTATGCGCAATCTGCTAAAAAGCCGTCAGGTGAAATTGCAGCAATTGCACAACAGCCGGCCGCTTCGCTGTCCCGAGGATATGCTGGCTAACCGCCAGCAAGCACTGGATCGTCAAACGGAGCGGCTGCTGCAGGCGTTCCGGCGGTTTGTCGCCGCCAAACAGCAATCTTTCCGGGTTGCCTCCGGCCGTCTGGCGGCGTTGAATCCGCTGGCGGTGCTGGAGCGGGGCTTCAGCGTGACCCGCAAACCGGACGGGAAACTGGTCCGCCGCCTCGCCGATATTGAGACCGGCGAGATGCTGGAAATTATCCTGTGCGATGGCTTGCTTACCGCGCAGGTTCACCATAAGGAGGAGAACCGTGAGCAAAAAAATCAACTCTGACACCGAGGTGGCGTTTGAAGCTGCTCTGCAAAAACTGGAAGGCATTGTCGATACGCTGGAAAAGGGCGAATTGCCGCTCGAAGCTGCACTTTCCAGCTTTGCCGAAGGCGTATCTCTGTCCCGGTTGTGTCTGGCAAAGCTATCGCAGGCGGAAGAGCAGATCAATCTCATTCTGGAAGAAAAGCAGGGGCGGATTAGCGTTAAACCGCTGCAACTGGAGGAGGAGCCGTCATGCTAACAGACTATTACCGGCAGAAAATTCTCGTGATTGACGAGGCGCTCGATCAGCTGATCCAGCGGCAGCAAGCCCTGCCGCCGCAGATCTATGACGCCATGCGCTACAGCCTGTTTGCCGGCGGCAAACGGCTGCGGCCGATTCTGCTGATGGCTGCAGCCGATGCGGCGGGGGCCCGTGGCGGCGATTTTTTGCCTGTTGCCTGCGGCTTGGAAATGATTCATACCTATTCACTGATTCATGATGATTTGCCGGCAATGGACAATGACGATTACCGCCGCGGCAAGCCGACTAATCATAAAGTGTTTGGCGAAGGCATGGCGATTTTGGCCGGTGATGCGCTGCTGACACAGGCGTTTGAGAGTATTTTGTCCCAGCGGGGTGTCGAAGCGGCGGTAGTGACCGCGGTTGCCCGCGAGATTGCCGCCGCCGCCGGCCCGGCCGGTATGGTCGGAGGCCAGGCGGTCGATCTGCTCGCCGCCGGCAAGAGGCTTGATTACGAAACTCTGCGTTACATGCACCAAGCTAAGACCGGCGCTTTGTTCCGGGCGGCGCTGCGTTCCGGCGGCATGCTGGCGGGAGCGTCGGCCCGGCAGTTGGAGGCTCTTACTGTTTACGCTGAGCAATTCGGGCTGGCGTTCCAAATTACCGATGATATTCTTGATGTCACCGGCAGCCAGGCGGAAATCGGCAAGCCTGTCGGCAGTGATGTCCGCAATGAAAAAGCTACTTATGTCAGTTTATATTCGCTGGAGACCGCCCGCGATCTTGCCGCTAAGGCGGTCGCTGCGGCACGCTCGGCACTGGATGAATTTGGCGGCGAGGCCGATGTGCTGAGGCAAATCGTTGATTCCCTGCTGTCAAGGACTCATTGAGCGGATTTTGCAGTACCGGCGGCGCCGGCGATGAAAGCGAGGAATAACGGTGACCCTTTTAGATACGATCAATCAACCGCAGGATCTGCGCAAGCTGTCTTTGCCGCAGTTGGACAGCCTTGCCGCCGAAATACGCGATCTGCTGATCCAGACTGTGGCGAAAACCGGCGGTCATCTGGCACCGAATCTGGGTGTAGTGGAATTAACGCTGGCGCTTCACCGCAGCTTTGACAGTCCCAGGGACAAAATTGTCTGGGACGTGGGCCATCAGGCCTATGTGCATAAAATTATCTGCGGCCGGCGGGCGCGATTTGAAACCTTGCGCACCCTGGGCGGTATCAGCGGCTTTCCCAAACCGTCCGAAAGCGAGCATGACGCCTTTGGCGTCGGTCATTCCAGCACGTCGATCTCGGCGGCGCTCGGCCTGGCCCTGGCGCGTGACCTGTCGGGCGGTGATAACGAGGTGGTCGCAGTGATCGGCGACGGCTCGCTCACCGGCGGCCAGGCTTATGAAGCGCTTAACCATGCGGGCCATTTGGGAACACGCATGACGGTGGTTGTTAATGATAACGAAATGTCTATCGCCAAAAATGTCGGCGCCATGTCCGAGTACCTGGCGAAAATCCGTTCCGATCCCACCTATTCGCGTGTAAAGCGCGATATTGACAACGCCCTGCGGCGTATTCCCGCCATTGGCGACAGTGTGGCCAAGGCGGTGGAACGGGCTAAAGACAGCCTTAAGTTCATGCTGGTTCCCGGCATGCTGTTTGAAGAACTGGGATTTACCTATATCGGGCCGATTGACGGCCATAATGTAGCCAGCCTGTGCGAAGTGCTGCAGGCAGCCAAAGCGATGAGCGGGCCGGTGCTGATCCATGTCATTACGCAAAAAGGCCGCGGCTATTCGCCGGCGGAATGCAATGCCGACCGCTTCCACGGCGTTGGTCCGTTTTGCGTGGAATCGGGAAAGGCGCTTAACTGCGGCGGCCGTCCCTCCTATACGGCGGTCTTCGGCGAGGAACTGGTTAAACTGGCGGCTGAGAACCCCGATATTGTCGCTATTACCGCTGCTATGCCGGAAGGCACCGGGTTAAAGCAGTTCGGTGAGCGCTATCCGCAGCGATTCTTTGATGTCGGCATTGCCGAGCAGCATGCGCTGACCCTGGCGGCCGGACTGGCGACAGCGGGCAAGCGCCCTGTCGTTGCGGTTTACTCCACCTTTTCGCAGCGTGCTTTCGACCAGATTGTTCATGACATCTGCCTCCAGAATCTGCCGGTGGTTATTTGCCTCGACCGTGCGGGCATTGTCGGTGAGGACGGTGCGACCCATCAGGGGCTGTTCGATTATGCCTTTTTACGGCTGGCGCCAAACCTGACCATGATGGCGCCGAAGGATGAGGCGGAGCTGCGGCAGATGCTGGCTCTGGCATTCCGGCATAACGGTCCCTGTGTCATTCGTTATCCACGCGGCTGCCGGCTCGGTGTTCCCTTTGACGCCGCCTGTCCGCCGCCTGTGCCCGGCAAAGCTGAACGCATCAGGGACGGAGCCGATCTTACCCTGTTGGCAATCGGCTCGGCGGTGGAGGAATGCGTGATTGCCAGCGATTTGCTGGCCAAGGACGGTATCCGCGCCGGTGTAGTCAATGCCCGGTTTGTGAAGCCGCTGGATGAGGCGATGCTACGCTCTCTGTCGCGGGAAAACGCTGTGCTGGTAACAGTGGAGGACGGCTGCCTGGCCGGCGGCTTCGGCTCGGCAGTCGCCGAGCTGATCAGCGATAAGCAATGGCGCTGGGTAAAATTGCTGCGTCTGGGATTTCCGGATACATTTGTCGAGCACGGCAGCCGGACGCAGCTAATGCGGCAATACGGTCTCGATGGCGCCGGCATCGCCGCAAAGGCAGCGGCGTTTTTACGGGAGCATGGCGTAAAATGAATGACGTACAGCCGAAAGCAAAAGCCAAAAAAGAACGGCTTGATGTTTTGCTGGTCGAGCGCGGCCTGGCTCCCAGCCGTGAGCGCGGCAGGGCTTATATTATGGCCGGGCTGGTCTATATAAACGAAGAAAAGGTACAAAAGGCGGGAGCGGCGGTACCGGTTGACGCGCAGATCACAGTCAAAGGCGATCATATCGGTTATGTCAGTCGCGGCGGCCTGAAGCTGGAGAAGGCCTTGCAGACGTTTGCGATTGATCTGCAGGGAAAAGTGATGGCAGATATCGGCGCTTCAACCGGAGGCTTTACCGACTGTGCGCTGCAGCACGGAGCGGCCAAGGTATTTGCAGTTGATGTCGGCTACGGGCAACTGGCCTGGTCGCTGCGCACCGATCCCCGCGTCATCAACCTGGAGCGGACTAATGTCCGCAATCTGAGTCAGGCTGATCTCGGTGAAGAGGTTGATTGCGCCAGCATTGATGTCGCCTTTATTTCGCTTGACAAGGTGCTGCCAGCGGTGGTCTCCCTGCTGGCTCCCGGCGGCTTTATTATTGCGTTGATCAAACCGCAATTCGAAGCCGGGCGCGATAAGGTTGGCAAACGTGGTGTCGTCCGTGATCCGGAGGTACATAAAGAAGTCATTCTGGCGGTGTTCAACAGTGCCGGAGCGAACGGGCTGACGCCGCTGGCCTTAACCTATTCACCTGTTAAAGGGCCGGAAGGCAATATCGAATATCTGGTCCATCTGGCAACAGGCGGCGCGGCGATTGACGCGGCCGCCGCCGACACGGTTGTCGACGCGGCCCATCTGGCGTTAAACGCCTGAGAACGGAGGGCAATGTGCTAACGATTGGCATTTACCCCAATATGGCGAAAAACGGTATTGGCGATGTAGTCTGCCAGGTCGCCGATTACTTCAGCGCCCGGGGCGCCAGGGTTCTTTTACCGCAGGAGTTTGCCGCCGCTTGCGGTCGGCCGCTGCTGGCCGCCGGCCGGGAGGCAATGCTGGCGCAAACCGGTTTGGGCATTACACTGGGCGGCGATGGAACAATTCTTCATGTCGCGCGGGAGCTGGCCGCGGCGCAAATTCCCGTCTGCGGTATCAATATGGGCAATCTCGGGTTTTTGACGGCGGCCGAGCTGTCTGAACTGCAGCCGGCCCTGGAGAAACTCAGCAGAGGCGATTATCTGGTCGAAGCGAGGATGATGCTGACTGCCAGTGTTCGCCGCGAAGGAAAAATCATTTTCAGCGCCACGGCGCTGAATGATGTCGTGCTGACCAACAGCGCTTCACCGCGGCTGATCCGGCTGAATGTCTATGTTGATGATGAACTCATCGCTGCTTATCCGGCTGACGGCTTTATCCTGTCGACTCCCACCGGGGCCACCGGTTACTCGCTGTCCGCCGGCGGACCGGTTGTCAGCCCGCAGACGGAAGCGGTCATCCTGACGCCTATCTGCCCGCATACGCTTTACTCCCGTTCGCTGGTGGTATCCCGGCGCGAGCGTATTGAAGTGCGGCCGCAGTCGGCGGAAGAAACAGTGGCGTTGACCATTGACGGCAAATCCGATTTTGCGCTGCGGTACGGCGATATCCTCCAGGTGACGGAAGCGCCGCAGAAAGCACAACTGGTTCGCTTTAGCGATAAAAGCTATTATCAGACACTGCGCCGCAAGCTGCGCAGAGGTGAGATCGATGCTGCCGAATAACGCGGTGGAGGCGGCTCAGCAGGTGCTGCTGCCTTACCTGGGACAGGCTGGGACGGTTGTCGACGCAACCGCCGGCAATGGCAAGGATACGCTGTTCCTTGCCCGTCACACGCCGCCGCAGGCTTTGGTTTGGGCGTTTGACATTCAGGCGGCGGCGCTTGCACAAACGCGGGATACTCTTGCCGCGGCCGGCCTGGTGGAGAAAGTCCGTTTCTGCCAAACCAGTCATGCGCTGCTTGCTTCTGTCGTCCCGCCGCCCGCTGATGCCATCATGTTTAACCTGGGCTATCTGCCGGGCGGCGATCGCCGCATAACCACCGAGGCGGCGACAACCCTGACTGCCGTCAGCGAAGCGGCAATGCTGCTGGCACCCGGCGGCCTGATGACAATTGTCGTATATCCCGGCCATGAACCCGGCAGGTTGGAGGAAGAGTGTCTATTGCCGTTTTTAACGGCGCTGCCGCAGCGGCAGTTTTCCGTCGCCTGTCTGCGCATGCTCAATCAACGCCATCAGCCGCCGGTACTGTACGCGGTGGAAAGAAGGAGGGAGCTTAAACGGTGAAACTATTGCGACACGGGAAAGTTAAAGAAATTGTTGAAACCAGTATTGTTGAAACACAGGAGGACCTGGCCGAAGCCTTGCGGCGCCATGGCATCGATGTAACGCAGGCGACAGTATCGCGGGATATCAAAGAGCTGATGCTGATTAAAGTGCCTGTCGGTGACGGGCGTTACCGCTACGCCTTCCCGCAGGAGCAAACGGTCGTTATTTCTCCCGCGCGCATGGAGCGGACTTTTCAGGATTCGGTTGTCGGCATTGACTACAGCCAGAACCTGATCGTGCTGAAGACCATGCCGGGAACCGCCCAGGCTGTGGCGTTTACCATTGATTATGTTAAATGGCCGGAAATTATCGGAACGGTTGCCGGCGATGATACCATTCTGGTGGTTGTCAAGCCGATGGAAGCGGTTGCAACGGTTATCGCCAAATTTAAGGCACTGCTGTAGTCGTCCGCCAGGTCTGGACGACTGATATTGCACCGGCGGAGCGAAAGGTGGGGTTGATATGCTGAAACTGTTGACAGTCAGCAATTTTGCCTTAATTGATCATATTCAAATCGCCTTTGCACCTGGACTGAATATCCTAACCGGCGAAACAGGCGCCGGTAAATCGATCCTGATTGACGCTCTTGGCGCCATTCTGGGCGAGCGGGCCTCTACAGACCTTATTCGCCGCGACTGCGATTACTTTCGCATTGAGGCAGTTATTGCGATTGCCGGCAGTGGAGCGTTGCTGCAGTTATTGGATGCGCAGGGAATTCCCTGTGAGGAAGCTGAGCTGATCATCAGCCGCCGTCTGACCCGCAGTGGTAAAAACACCATTACCGTCAACGGCTGCCAGATCCCGCTGGCTGTTTTACGTCAATTTGGCGAGCTGCTGCTCGATATGCATGGGCAGCACGAAAATCAGGCGCTGCTGCGACCGCAGGCCCATTTGCTGCTGCTTGACGACTATGCCGCAACAGCCGTTAAACCGGTTCTGACTGAATACGGCTCGGTTTATCAGCAATGGCAGCAAAGCCGCGCCGAACTGGCTGATTACGAGCTTCGCTGCCGTGAACGCGAGCGGCGGATCGAGATGCTTTCCTGGCAGACAGAAGAAATTCAGCAGGCGCAGCTGCAGCCCGGAGAAGACGAACAATGCCGTCAGGAAATCAGGCTGCTGGCTAACGCCGAAAAAATTGCCCAATCGGTTTCCCGCTCTTATTTGCTGCTGCAGCAGGGCGAGCGCGGCGGCGCTGTACTCCCCCTGCTGGGAGAAATCCGGCGTGAGTTGGATGCTGTCGTCCGTTATGACGAATCACTGCAGGCGCATGCCGAGGTGGCAACGGAATGCTTTTATCAGCTTGAGGATATTGCCAGCCAATTACGTCACTATGCCGACGGTATGGATTCCGATCCCGCCCGGTTGCAGCAGTTGGAAGACCGGATGGCCGTTATGCAGAATCTAAAGAAAAAATACGGAGCAACGCTTGCTGAGGTTCTGGCCTATCAGCAGGAAGCCGCCGCGGAGCTGGAGGGGCTGCAGCGCAGCGGTCAAACAGCCGAACAACTGGCAGCGGACTGCCGGCAGCTTGAAGAGCGATTAAGCCAGCTGGGGCAGCAGCTTAATCAGGAGCGGCGGCGGACGGCCGCGCTGCTGGAAGCCGCGGTTACCGAGCAGCTGCGGGATCTGGGAATGCCTAATGCGATCTTTAATGTCGCTGTTTCCACTGTCGACAAGTTCTTGCCAACAGGCTGCAACGAGGTCGTCTGCCTGTTTTCCGCTAATCGGGGCGAGGCGGCCAAGCCGCTGCAAAAGGTCGCTTCCGGTGGCGAGCTGTCACGTATCGCGCTGGCGATTAAATCGGTCAGCGCCTATCGTGACGCCGTGGGAACCGTTATCTTTGATGAGGTTGATGCCGGCATCGGCGGTAAAACCGCCCAGATGGTCGCAGAGAAAATCGCCTTTGTCGCCAGTGGCAAGCAGGTGTTGTGCATTACCCATTCAGCGGCGATCGCCAGTATGGCCGACAGTCATTTTTTAGTTGAAAAGACAGTTGATGCCGAGCGGACGATAACCTTGGTCAGACCATTGGCGCCGCCTGAGCAGATGCTGGAGTTGGCGCGGATGATAGCCGGCGACGATACGCAAATTGCAGTCGAAAATGCGCGACAAATGATTGACTCAGCAACAAAAAAGAAAGCAAAATGGATAAACGCGGTGAAATCTTAAGATTTCACCGCGTTTTTTCTCGTAAATCGTCGAATTTGAATGTATAAGTTAATAAATGACAGATTTCCCGGAATAATCTCCTGAAATTGCGGGCATCATCGATAGTGAACAAAAAAAGAATCAAGCGGACAAGGAGTGATGACAGCAAATGGATAGGCTGAATAAGCGTTCCGTTTTGGGCATAATTTCAATTATGCTGCTTGTTTCGTTTTGCCTGTCGCCGCAATTTCAGCATGTTTACAGCATACCGCCGACCCTGCGCATGATTGAAGGCGAACCGTCAATATTTACTGTCAGCTTTCCGTTAACCATCGTCGCTCCCGGCGATTTTGAACAAGTCATCAAACTCAATCCCGGCTTGACACCTTCCTTATCGAAACCGGTTGCCGTCGAGCCGTTTCGCCAAGGTAAAACCAATGTGGAAATCAGGCTGCTGGGCATCATTCCGCTGCGTACGGTGGAGGTGGATGTGCTGCCGCCAATCCGGCTGATTCCCGGCGGACATTCAATCGGCGTTGTGCTGCGGTCACAAGGCGTAATTATTGTCGGCCACTCGCCGGTAAAAGATCAGAACGGCGAAGCCTCTGTGCCGGCGAAGGACGCCGGTATCATGGTTGGCGACAGCATTCTCAGCATGAATGGCATACCCATCAAAAATGACTATCAGGTGGCGGAAATTATTGATTCCAGCGGCAAAAAGAACGCAGAGGTAGACCTCCTGATCAAACGTCAGGACAAGCGCATGCATTTCAGTCTGCGGCCATTGCCTGATGCAGATACGCAGCGTTACCGCATCGGCCTCTATGTCCGTGACAGCGCCGCCGGTGTCGGCACGCTGACGTTCTTTGATGAGCAGACGCAGACCTATGGCGCTCTGGGACATGTCATCACTGACAACGATACCAATCAGCCGATTGACTGTGAAGAAGGGAAAATCGTCATGGCCACAGTTTCTGGCATTCATCACGGCAAACGCGGCCAGCCCGGAGAAAAAATCGGCGTTTTTATTGAGGAAGACCAGATTATTGGCGATATCCAGAAAAACACCAATTTTGGCATTTACGGCAAACTTAACAGCCGTGTTCCGCACCAGTTGTATCCCGAATCCCTGCCGGTCGCGTCGATGAGCCAGGTGCAAACCGGACCGGCGCAGATGCTTACTGTTATTGACGGTGAGGCCATTGAAGCGTTTGCTATTGAGATCCAGAAAATTAACCTGCAGGATTCACCGGAGGGGAAAGGTTTAGTGATACAGGTTACGGACCCGCGCCTGCTCGAAAAAACCGGCGGTATCGTGCAGGGAATGAGCGGCAGTCCGATTATTCAAAACGGCAAAATTGTCGGCGCGGTCACACACGTCTTTGTCCACGATCCCAGCAAAGGCTACGGCTGCTTTATGGATTGGATGCTGATGGAAAGCGGACTGATCCCGAAAAAATCGCAGCAGACAGCCAAGCGGCTGTTTAGCTGGCGCGAGCAATGGCTGCCGCCGCGACCGGCAGCCGGAGCGCTTGCACCCCTTCAGTAGCCGTTTGCGGCGTTAAAAGAACAACTTACCGAGAACACAGAGGGTAAACGGAGGCAACAGAGGGGCGAAATAATTAAACCGACTGCAAAGGGCGCTGTGCACCTGCGCCAGCTGTTATTGAGCGCATGTTTGCGCAGCGCTATTCCCCTGGTGGTGCGTGGCGGTTTAAAAAACGTTACCTCCGTGAAACTTCGTGTCCTCCGTGGCTTGTCTTCCCGGGCAGAAGCTGTAAGGCTGTTGTATCGTTTGCCGCGTATTTTTTCGGAGAACCCTCATCGCGTTTAGTGTCATGCCAAAACGCTTGCAA
Source organism: uncultured Pelosinus sp. (assembly GCA_900542835.1). Classification (GTDB taxonomy): domain Bacteria; phylum Bacillota; class Negativicutes; order Sporomusales; family Acetonemataceae; genus Anaerosporomusa. The sequence continues at coordinate 98,472 of UQPB01000004.1, forward strand.
CTGTTGCCGTGCGGCTGCTTGGTTGACACTGTCCGGCCGCGCCAATTCTGGGTTAAGGGAAAGACCCAAAACAGCGGAATGTAAAATAATCGCAGAAATTGTCAGAATTAAAATACAATAAAATTGTAATTTTTTTACATGTGAGGAAGGAAGTAACTCACATTTGTCGAAATAGCCTCGTATACATCTTATGAGGAGGCTCCTATAATTATGACACGAGAAAAAATTAAAGTAGCCATTGCGGACGACAATCGGGAATTTGCCGAGATCATGCAGGAATTTCTGCAGCAGCAGCCAGATATTGAGTTAGTCGGCATCGCGTTTAACGGCGAGGAAATACTGAACGTGATACAAGAAAAGAAGCCGGATGTGCTGGTGCTGGATATTATTATGCCTCATCTGGACGGCATTGGCGTGCTGGAACGGTTAAATTGCTCCGGTGAAAAACGGCCAAAGATTATCGTGCTGACCGCTCTGGGACAGGAAAGCGTAACCCAGCGGGTGGTTGAGCTGGGAGCCGATTACTATATTTTAAAGCCCTTCAATATGGATGTATTGCTCAACCGTATCCGGCAGCTCGCCGGCATCATTACCTCGCAGCGGCCGGCAGTGGCGCAGGCGATCAAAGCCCGTCCCGTCGACGTTGAAGTAACCGGTATCATTCGCGAAATCGGCATTCCCGCACACATTAAGGGCTATCAATACCTGCGCGATGCTATTATGATGATTGTTAATGAAATTGAGCTCCTTGGCGCGGTGACTAAAGTGCTTTATCCGATGATTGCCGACAAATACTCAACTACACCCAGCCGCGTCGAGCGTGCCATCCGCCACGCGATTGAAGTCGCCTGGAGCCGTGGCAATATGGACATGATCAACCGCATTTTCGGCTATACCGTCAAGCTGGAAAAAGGCAAGCCGACTAATTCAGAATTCATGGCCATGATCGCCGATAAGCTGCGCATGGAGATGCGGGCCTAAATACATAATCAAAAGCTTCTGCCTCGGCAGAAGCTTTTTTATTGGGCGGAAAAGCGAACACACCACAAGCCCGGATGCAGTCTTGTTCCCCGCGCCGGGCTAAAGTATCAATGCGAGAACCTGGGATCAGCCTCAGCTATATCGGCATTGCTGTCAGATTATATTTACTCATCATATCAAGCCAGTCGCGAACGGGCTGCCGGGAAAGCCGTTTCGGATGAACAACCGCGTAGGTTTGCCAGCGGGGGGGCAATGGCGAGCCAGTGAGCGGGATTTCAACGACGGATTTTCGATCCAGCGCCTTTTGAACAGTGGAGCGGGTTAAAACGGCAGATCCGGCTCCTTCCTCAATCAGAGAGAGGATGAAAGACGGATTGCCGATGTTGGCGTGAAACCAGCGTGTCGCCGGCAGCAATTGGGCAATCCAGTCGCTGAATCCGCCGCCCCAGTTGTGGAACAGCAGGTTGATCGTTGCCAATTCGTTAACGGCTATTTCTGTTCGCGCTGCCAATGGATCATCAGGTGAACAAACAAATACAAAGTCCTCTTCGTTGCATAAAAATGTTGTAAACCGGCGAATTCTTGGCAGTTGATAAATGATCGCAATGTCGATGATGCCATCGACTAAAGCCTGCAAGATATCAGTTGAATGTCCGGCAATCGCTTTGACCGAGATGCGGGGATAGCAGCGCAGATATTCGCGGTAAACCGGAAACAGCAGATTGGGTAAGGCGGAATAGACATTGCCAATGACTAACCTGTCATCGAATAAGGCGGCTGAATTTAACCGGGCTTTGCCATTTTCAAAGTCTTCCAGTATATGCTGGGCATAGGGAAGAAACATGAGACCGCTTTGTGTCAGGCTTACGTGCTGATTATCTCTTATAAACAGTTTTTGCCCTAAGACCTTTTCCAAGTCGGCTATACGGGCACTGACGGTCGATTGCACAATATTTTGTATTTCCGCTGTTTTCGAGAAGCTTTTTGTTTGTGTCAGAATCTGCATTGTTTTCAAAATCTCAATATCCATTAGCGTACTCCTTGTATAGTGTATGAAAGGTATCGATAGCGATTATCGATATCTTTCGTTTTACAGATAGAAACTCCTCTATTTATAATAAAAACAGTTTTTATGACAGAATTTTGTTAATAAAACGCCCTTCCCTTTTTAGTACGCTGCAGAGGGAAAGGGTCATTTTATTCATGTAGATTCTATAAGCAGAGCAGATGCGCGCGGCTTGCTTTGTTTTCATAGATAGATACATAAAAAGATGGAGGGAAAAGATCTTGAAAAAAAGACTCATTACCGCGGTTGCACTGATGCTGCTAAACAGCGCGGCAATTGTGGCAGCTGCGGATAATCCTTATGCCGATGTACCTCAAAGTCACTGGGCTTATGCCGACATCGACGCGTTGATACAGGACAAGCTGATAACAGGCTATGATGCGGCGATATATGATAAGAACAAAGTTGCAACCCGATTTGAAATGGCCCGGTTTTTAGCTAATGCGCTCAGTAAGTATGAGCAGGCTGACATACAGCAAAAGGCAAAGATTGACCGGCTGGCACAGGAATTTGCCGGAGAGTTGAATACGCTCGGGGTTCGATCAGCACAAGCGGAACCCGAGCGTCTCCAAGAACCGGTTCAGCCGGATAAACAGAGCAAAGCCAAGAAAACATCGATTACGATTGACGGCGAGACCTTAATAGAAGCTGCGGACATCGACAATATCGAACATAACGGCAGCAATGCCTACGGCTGGCGGCAGCGGCTGCATGTTAACGCTGAATTTAATGACCGGGTGAGTTATAAATCGCGTCTGCAAGCCGGCGGCAAATTTGGCAGTGGCAGTACAGCCAATGAAACCCGCTTTGTTCGCAGTTATATTCAAGTGAAAGATTTTTTTGGCATTGACCAGTTTCAGGCTGGACGGCTGCCGTTGGCTGTGGGACGCTATTTTGCCATGGCTTTGCAGGGTGATGCTGACGGTTTTGCCTTAAGGCATCAGTTTGCTAAGACCAGACTGGACACTTATTGGGTTATACCGGAACGCAACACGGATGTGCAGGGAATAAACCTGAATTTTGCTCCCAATAAATCCTTTGAATACAATCTCGGCTATATTTCTGCCGATGCCAGCGACATGGGGGGGACGCCTGCGGCTGACTATATTGATGCCGGTCTTTCCTGGGAACTGAACAAAGGTGTGACCAGCGTGCTCAACTATACCCGGTCTGATGCCCCGGGATCGCCGGCCGCGTGGGCTGCGCAAGTCTCCTATAACTGGGTAAGCGGTAAGCGGCAAACGGGCTTTTATACCTATGAAGGCATTGTCAGCAACCGCGTTCCCCATGATCAGGCTATTGCGATCAGTTACCGGGACGTTGAGAAAAATGCACTGCCGGGTAAATACGGTAATTTTGGCAGCTTTGGCCGGATACAGGCAGAAAACGGCCATAAAGGGATTATGGTTGGTTACCAGAACATGGTGATGGCAGGTGTCCGTCTGTCGCTGCAATATCAAAATCTCGAGGATAAAGTAAGCGGTAAGCATGACCAGCGTTACTATGGAGCCTTTGATATGTATTTTAATTAAGCGCTGCGGTATAGCGGAGAGGAAGGGGATTAACAATGAGCCGGAAGAATTATCAAAAAATCGCTGCCCTTGGCTTGGCAATTCTTATGCTGAGCAGTGTTCTCCTGACGGGCTGCGGCGGCAGCAAGCCTGAAAAACCCCGGGCAAACAATAAAGATGAAATCGTTGTTGCTATCGGCGGCGAAAAGGCATCAGGCTTTGACCCGGTCACCGGCTGGGGTGCTCAGGGGGGGACGTTGTTTCAAAGTAAACTATTGGATGTCAGTCCTGACAACAAAATTGTCAACGACTTAGCGACTGATTATAAAGTGAGCCAGGATGGACTAACCTGGACTTTTAGCATTCGTGAAGGCGTAAGGTTCCATGACGGCAAACCGCTGACTGCCAAGGACGTAGCCTTTACGTTTAACAAAACAAAGGCAGCGGCCAGTTTCGTCGATTTAACCGAGATGGATAAAGCGGAAGCAACTGATGATAAGACTGTCGTGTTTCATATGAAGAAGCCCATGTCTATTTTTCCCTATCAGGTTGCAACGCTCGGTATTGTGCCTGAACATCTATATGGCGATGGCAAAGTCTATGCCGAGAAACCGGTAGGTTCCGGCCCTTATAAATTTGTACAATGGGACCGGGGCCAGCAGCTGATTGTGGAACGCAATGAGGAGTATTATGGCGGTAAGGCTCCCTTTAAACGGATTGTATTCTTATTCCTCAATAACGACGCCGCATATGCGGCGGCACAGGCCGGACAGGCGGATGTGGTAAAAACGACGGAAGCGCTGGCTGTCAAGCCCATATCTGGTTATCACGTTGTTGACTGCAAGACCTTTGATTTCCGCTCCGTCTCCCTGCCTGTCCAAAAGCCGGGCGGTAAAAGCGGCGAAGGCTACGAGATCGGCAATGCGGTTACCAGCGATAGTGTAATCCGAAAAGCGCTGGCGATGGGGGTCAACAGAAAGCAAATAATTGACAGCGCATTGAATGGATACGGACAACCAGTCTTCACGATCTCCGATTATCTGCCGTGGGAGAATAAAACGATTCAGTGGCAAGACGGCAATCTTGCCGGCGCCAAAGAGTTGTTGGCTAAAGGCGGCTGGATTGATACAAACGGGGACGGAATCCGGGAAAAAAACGGCTTGAAAGCCGAGTTTCATCTTATATATGAAGCCAATGATTCCACCCGTGAAGCGATTGCAATGGCGTTTAGCGAGCAGGCGAAAGCGCTCGGCATTAGCGTTATTGCCGATGGTCTGGGCTCTTCGGACAGGGTTAAGCATAAGCATAAGGACGCGTTTCTCTTAGGAGGCGGTGCTTATAGCCCTGTCTACATGCTGAACGCGCTGCACAGCCGGTTTGCAGCTAAAGGCGGCTGGTTCAATATTGTCGCTTACCAGAATCCGGTTGTGGACGGATATCTCAATGCGGCGATCGGCGCGCTGGATGAGCAGACCGCTGCTGAAAATTGGCGCAAAGCCCAGTGGGACGGTCAGACAGGCGGCAGTGTTATGGGCGATGCTCCTTATATTTACCTGATGAACATCAGCCACCTGTATTTCGTCCGAGACGGCCTGGATCTTGGCAAACAGAAATGGCATCCCCATGATCACGGCTTTGTTGTTATCAGCAACATTATGGACTGGTCCTGGAAGCAGTAAGGGTACGCTCAGCTTCGGAGCGGTTATTTGGCTGCTCCGGGGCCTGGCTTACATGAAAGGAGAAATCGGGCCTTATGATCACCTACATTGGCCGCACGTTGGTACGGGCCATCGGCTTGCTGGCTGCGGTTATACTTGCAACCTTTATCCTTGTGGAAATGTCGCCGGTGGATCCGATCGAGGCCTATATCACAGCGGAAAATCCGGTGTCGCAGGAACAAAGAGAGGCTATTGCCGCCTATTGGGGATTGAACGATCCGCCGCTGCAACGGCTGGGCAAATGGGTTGGCGCACTGGCTAATGGCGATATGGGAATCTCCATGTATTACCGCCAGCCTGTAACTGAAGTGATACGGGTTCACTTTATGAACTCACTGCTGCTGATGGCAGTGGCCTGGGCACTTTCCGGCTTTTTCGGCTTTGCGCTCGGTGTGATTGCGGCGGCTTACCAGAATACGAAACTAGACAGGCTGATTAAAGTCTATTGCCTGCTGATCGCATCCGCGCCAACCTTTTGGCTGGGACTTTTGATCTTAATGGTATTTGGCGTATGGCTGGGCTGGTTTCCGATTGCTTTGGGAGCGCCGATCGGTAAAGAGGCGGCGGCGGTTACACTGGGAGACCGTTTGTATCATTTGGTGTTGCCGGCAATTACGTTAGCGGTTTCGGGAATTTCTCAAATTGCTTTACATACCAGACAAAAATTAATCGATGTATTAAACAGCGATTATGCCGTATTTGCCGCAGCCCGTGGGGCTACACGATGGCAGATTGTATACCATCATGGCCTGCGCAATATTCTTTTGCCGGCGGTCACCTTGCAGTTTGGTTCCATCAGCGAGCTGTTTGGCGGCTCGGTGCTTGCCGAGAATGTGTTTTCTTATACCGGCTTGGGTTATGTGGCGGTTGTTGCCGGAACAAAGCTGGATTTGCCCCTGTTATTGGGTATCGCACTTTGCAGCGGTTTTTTCGTCTTCGCCGGCAATCTGATTGCCAACCTGCTGTATCCGTTGATTGATCCGCAAATCAAGGAGGGCATCACGCATGAGTAGTACGACTTGCCAGGTTGTTAAAAAAGGGGGAGTCTTCTGGCAGTTTAATCTCCGCACCCGTACATTGACGGCGATAGCCGCTGCATTGCTGATTCTAACGCTGATTGCGGCTGCCGGTGTGCTGATTGATCCTTCCTCCTACGCGCCGCAGTTCCACCAGAAAAACCTGGCGCCGTCGCTGGGGCATCCTTTTGGCACTGACTGGATGGGGCGCGATATGCTTATACGCACCGTAAAGGGTTTGGCCACCAGTCTCTGGATCGGACTGCTGGCCGCGACTGTCAGCTCGGTGATTGCTGTTATTATGGGGGTGGCGGCAGCCACGATGGGGCGCAAGACTGACAGCCTGATCCTGTGGCTTGTGGACTTGATCCAGGGGATTCCGCATTTGATTTTATTAATGCTGATTTCCTTTGTACTGGGGAAAGGAATGCTGGGAGTATGGATGGGTGTGGCGTTGACACACTGGCCGATCCTGGCAAGAGTAATCCGTGCGGAAGTATTGGCGGTGCGAAATTCCCAGTATGTGATGGCAGCCAGGAAGCTGGGATCAAGTCGCTGGAAAATTGCTGTGAAACATATTTTCCCACATGTTGTGCCGCAGTATATTGTGGGGCTGATTCTGCTGTTTCCACATGCTATTCTGCATGAAGCGTCAATCACCTTTCTGGGATTTGGATTGTTGCCGCGCGAGCCGGCAGTAGGCATTATTCTGTCTGAATCAATGCGGTATCTGACCGCAGGAATGTGGTGGCTGACCGTGCTGCCCGGCGCTTCATTGCTGGCGATGGTGCTGCTGTTTGATGCAATCGGTGAAAATCTGCAAAGGCTGCTGAACCCGGCAAGCGCACAGGAATAGGAGGCAAAATAATGGCGAACAATGATGCTGGGGCGGTATTGGACATACAGAATCTCTCCGTGAAATTTCGCATGTATGATAAAAAGCTTAGATTAAATGAACTTCAGGTTATTTCCGATATCAGTCTGAATATTAGGGCCGGGGAGATTGTGGCGGTAGCCGGATCATCAGGCAGCGGCAAGAGTCTGCTTGCCCACTCGGTTTTGGGGATCCTGCCGAAAAACGCGATTGTCAGCGGCAGGATGAACTATTGCGGACAAGAGCTTACTCCCGCTGTCCAGGCCGGATTGCGCGGGCGCGAAATTGCATTGGTTCCCCAATCGATTGCTTATCTGGATCCGCTGAAAAAAGTCGGCCATCAGGTACAAGGCTTGTACGGTACGCAAGCACAGCAGGCGGAAGTGTTCAGCCGGTTTGATCTGGCGGAAGAGACGGCGGCAAAATATCCGTTTCAGCTGTCAGGCGGCATGGCGCGGCGGGTATTGGTTTCCACTGCGGTGATCAGTGACGCAAAACTGATCATTGCTGATGAACCGACACCAGGACTCAACCCGGAAATTGCCGAGACGACGATGCGGATCTTCCGGGAACTGGCTGATGAAGGCAAGGCAATTATGCTGATTACACATGATATTGATCTGGCCTTTTTATATGCCGACCGGATTGCCGTGTTTTATGCGGGGACAACGGTTGAGGTTGCGCCGGTTGCCGACTTCGTGCAAGGGGGCGATGCTTTGCGGCATCCGTACAGCCGGGCTTTATGGGATGCCTTGCCGCAAAACGGCTTTAAATCAACCGCCGGGACCCAGCCTTATGCCGGCAGTTTACAGTGCGGCTGCCCGTATGCAGCCCGCTGCTGCTTTTGTTCGACCGAATGCACGGCCGCCACAACAATAAAAATGCGGACTGTCAGAGGCGGGGAGGTGCGCTGCTGCCATGCTACTTGAAGCAAAAAATATTGGTTATCGTTACAACAAAGGGCCATGGATATTAAAAGACGTTTCGCTGGCTATCAGTGAGGGCGAGAGGGTTGGCTTGGTTGGCCCGTCCGGATACGGTAAAAGCACATTATCCAAGATCTTGTCGGGGTATATAGAACCGGTATCCGGAGAGGTGCTGCTTGATGGCAAAGTGCTGGCTGAAGAAGGCTACAGCCCGGTTCAGTTGATTTATCAACATCCGGAAAAGGCGATAAACCCTTTGTGGCGTATGAAGGAGACTTTAAACGAAGGCTGGATTCCTGATCAAAATACACTTGCCGCCATCGGTATTGAACAAGGCTGGCTTGAACGGTGGCCCAGCGAATTATCCGGCGGAGAAATGCAGCGTTTCTGCATTGCCCGGGTACTTGGGCCACAGACAAGATTTCTCATTGCTGATGAAATGAGTACCATGCTTGATGTGATTACTCAGGCTCAAATATGGGAACTAATGCTTCGGATTGTTGAAGAACGTCGCATGGGGCTGATCGTGGTTACCCACAATGCGGCACTGGCGCAAAAAGTATGCACGCGGATCATTTCTTTGCCCGAAATTAATCAACTGTAGCTTTCTGCAAATTGAACAGGAGGGATAAGTATGGACAGGCCAGAACCGGTTTATGCTGCCTGGGTGAAGGACACGGCTGGCGAAAAGGAAATGGAAGAAAGACACCGTCCCGGCTGGAAGGCTGTGATTAAAGCGATGCGTGAACAGCAGCTGACAAATGCAAGTGTTCTCGATTTCGGTTGCAATCAGGGCGGCTTCTTACGGTATTTGTACGAGAGCAAACCCTTTAGAAAAGGAACAGGTATCGACCTTGGTGCAACGTCGATTGCCCTTGCCGCGGAACGCTGCGGCAATCTTCCGCTTCGCTACGTGGTTACCGGTTCTCCCGAGAGACTCAGCGACAAATTCGATCTTGCTTTTAGTCTTTCAGTACTGTATCTGATTGGCGATCTGGCTGAACATGCCGCAAAAATCAGGCAATCACTCCAACCGGGCGGCGTATATTACGCCACCTATACGGATTATCACGATAATCCAAGTGCGGCCTACTTTCTGGAGACGATTTTACGGGACAGTGTGCTCAGGCCTAACCTGCATACAATCGATGCAATTGCCGGCGCTTTTTTTGCGGAAGGATTTCAGATTAGTATCCAAAAACTAATTCCTGACGATTTTGTCGAGCTGCTGCCTCGACACAAATATATTCTGAACAACGCAGACTACATTAGGGCCAGATACGAAGCGACCTATCTGTTTCGCTTTGCTTTGACCGGTTTTGCCAAATAGCAGTTGGTAAAACACAGCCAAGGGTTGGCATAAGGCCGCCCTTGGCTGTATTTTTATCGCTATCTTTGATTTGCCGTTGCAGCGGAGCAGAACTGGTTTTTCCATCCCGCTCAGCACCTTACTACCTGTTTTAGAGCGTCTGCTATACGGCCGTGCTTACAGCAACTTTTGAATAGTTGGCAGCATAATTAGTAGGCCTAACAGGATAAAAAGCAGGCCGCTGACCAGATTGATCAAGCTAACAGAGCGTCTGGTTTTTATCTGCCTATTAGGGTGGTCAGCCTTGCTTTTGATCAGCCAAATCAGCGTAGCTATCACTAACAGTGTCAGCCCCATCCCCAGGGCAAAGGCTGCTACCAGCAGCAGTCCTTTGACAACCATATTTGCAGTTATACAATAAATAAACATGACCGCGGCGAGTGGGCAGGGAACAATACCTATCGACAGGATAATCCAGGCGGGATGTAGCGTCTGCATGTTTTTGCCGGTTTGACTGGAGTCATAGTTGGAATTACCTCTAAGAAGCTGCAGGCCGGCCAGTATCAAGATTACACCAGAAGCAACCTGCATCCATAGATACAGGGCTCCCATTGCTCCCGGTAAATATTTTCCGACAAAATAAAAGATAGAGGATACAATGGCAACCGCGCTGAACGCATGCAGCAATGTGGCGCCTATAGCAACAAGAGCAATGTCCTTAAACTGGCGCTGTTGGGTTAGAAGCCAACCGGTTATAATCGATTTGCCATGCCCCGGGCCAAGAGCATGAAGCGATCCGTATAGAAACGAAGATGTCAGCAACGCCATAAACAGCTTAGGGTTGTACTGATCGCGCAATATTGTAATATTGCTGAAGGCAGCTTTATTATATTTCGACTGCATTTTTATCACCCAATACATTAGCTGATCTCCGGCAGTCCAGTAAACAGCGGCTAAAAGCAGAAGCAGTGAGAATGGTGCAATAAAACTGGATTTATATTCTCTGATATCAATTATCATGGCTGATTCCTCCCCGGTTAACGCGTATATTGATCCGGTCGCTATACTGCTCGTGAGTGCAGCGTAAAGACGGGAGGGAGCCGGCTGTTTGTGAGACGGTAAAGAATCCGGCGTTTGTTTCATAGGCGATAAAACTGGACGGATCATTAAACCAGATTTTAATCGTTTCTTTTACTGGCCGGTATACTCCGATGGTAAAGGCGTATACCAGGCGTCCTTCGTTCACCGCCAGGCTTACTGCAGCGGGGGCTAATACCGCTGCCTTTGATCCATCGATTTCGACCTGGATATAGTGGTGAAGCTGTTCGGGGCGGGGAAAGCCTTCAAGCGCAAGGATTTCTTTTTGTTGTGAGCCATTTAGCGCGAGGGTCGTATTGATTGCCTCGGTCCCGACGAGCTCTAGCGTCGACATCGCGTCGAAGTGCCATCTCACGCTAAAAAAGGTGCAGATTTTGCCACTAAAGGCAAAGTGGGCTCTGGGTGTAATAAAAATATGTGGATGGGCAGAGCTTGTAACGCTCCAGGAAAAAATGCCAATAAAAATTAACAGACAACAGAAGCGCTTTTGCAAGACAGTTACCTCCGTGAAGCCGGTTTAGCAGATAACTAACCACTAACACAATTATATGTGAATGACAATTAATAATATTCTTCTTTAGGATTGAAGCTAAACTGCTATTTGTCCGAGGAATACTGCAGGGAGCAGCAGTAGCATCAATTAGCCAATAATTCTGTTACGACATCGGCTATGATTTCGATCGCATGGATCACCTCTTCTTTCGTATTATGCTGGCAACCCATTTCCAGCAACAAAGCATGGGGATGAAGGTGTTGATTATATCGCCATTCTACTACATCAACTCCCAGGGACACTCCCGGATAATTCTGATTAAGTTTAGCATCAATGGCCTTGGCAAATGTCAGATTCTGCTCCCACTGCGGTTGCTCCAATCCCTCTTGTCCTTTGCCAACGATGAACAGAACCCGTGCTACCGCGACACCCTCGATAACAGTTGTCGTTTCTTCCCGCACACCGGCATTCCGGTGAATATCAAATAACGCTTGTAATGAAGGAAACTCCTGATTCATTTGCTTTACGGCATTCTCCGATTTATTATAAGCTCTCATAAAACTGGGATAGTCGTGTATGTCTGTATTTTGAATTGCGCTAATGCCATGCTTGGCGAAACGCTCAACCATCGCCTCGCCGACAGCGATGATGTCGCCGCGCTGTCCGCCGGGGGCGTGAGTTACCCCGGAATTAGGAAGAAACGACTCGGAGGTATGCGTGTGGTAAATTCCCACTAAGGGTTTACTCGGAATGGGAACCGGCGTTAGTTTTCGGCTGATCGGATTAAGCCTGGGACGTACCACGGCAGAATGCTGGCTTTCTTTCCACAAGGCCATGGTGGGGATTTTAACGCTGAGCAGAGACCGGCTATCTGTAATGTCGACTTCGGTGAACAACAGAACAATGTAACGCAGCAGGGAAGGACTGTCAACGAGCGGTCTTTTTACCGGATGCGGAGGCTCTACACCTTGCAGTCTGTAAAATCCCATTGACAATATATCATACCACTGTAAGCCGAAGCTTTTGACTGTTTGGTTAAATGGTAATGTGGTTGCGTTTGGCATGGCATCATTCATCCGAACATAGAACAGGAGCAACAACAGTGCTCCTGTCAGCAGCGCAGCTCTAAGCCAATATCCGGTTGTTCGCCGATAGCGTTTCTGCTGGAGTCTTTTTACCATTGACACCTCCGACTCGATTGTTGTGAAGTTAATTTATATATACTAATTTTCAACAACTGGTATGACAAGCTGTTGGTATTTTTTGAGAATAATATTAATTAACAATAAAACTAATTAATAAAAAGATCTCTGCCTTCATTAAACCTGACCGTTCCCGGAACCGTATATCACTATCAGCCGGCGGTAATGATTCTGCCTAAAGTTGAATCGGCATTCTTGTGCCTGATAGCAGCCTTTGCCATGATGTGCTACAATAGAGATAGTCTGGCCGCGGCGTTCCCGCGCCGGTCAGGTCGAACATGCAGCTTGCAAAGGAGAATGCGTCATGAAGAAGTCATCGTCCGATTCGCGGATCGTGATCAGTCAGGTGATGATGCCCAGCCAGGCAAATGTGGCCGGCAATGTTCACGGCGGCGAAATTATTAAATTGATGGATTCGACCGCGTATGCCGCTGCTCGCCGCTATGCCCGTTCCAATGTGGTAACCGCAAGGGTGGATGAACTGGAGTTTCATCTGCCGATTTTTATCGGTGATCTGGTGATTTGCACCGGTCAAGTGGTATATGCGGGAAAATCCTCAATGGAAGTGGCCGTTAATGTCGATGTCGAGGATTTGGAAAGCGACGGCCGCAAGCGGGCGCTGTCCGCTTTTTTTACCATGGTCGCACTGGATAAGAAGGGGCGGCCGAATATGGTGCCGGAATTGTTATTGGATACTGAAGCGGAGAAGGCGGCTTTTGAGGAAGGCAAGCGGCGGTATGAAGCACATAAGCTGAAAAAGAGAAGCGGCAAGTAGCCGCTATCTTGTCTTTGGGGCTTTAGGTGTCGCCCACAGCGTGATTCGCGTTTTAGCGGTGCAAAACAGTCCCCTCTGTCCCGTCGTCAAACTCCGGTTTCTCTCCGGACTGGCCGCGGGCTTTTTTTGTGTTTTTCCTGTAAATGCCATTGGTAGTCTGGCAGGAATTATTAGCAGAGAAAGGAATACTCTAGGTAATAGCGATAGTACGGCCGGGAGGTTTTGTCATGCTCAGACTGCCTGTACACAAGCGGGTAACAATCCTGGTCGGCGAGTTTGGCAGTGGCAAGACCGAACTCGCTGTTCACTATTCCTTAGCGCTGGCGGAGCGGGGACTGAAAACCGCCCTTATCGATTTTGATATCGCCAAACCCTGTTTCCGCGTCAGGGAGAAGCGGGACTGGCTGGAGAGCCGTGGCATCCAGGTGGCGGCGCCGGAGCCGCGGCTGGCTTCCTCCGGGTTGCCGCTGCTGCCGCCAGATGTGCAGAGGCTCCTTAGCGACGACAGCTTCCAGGTAGTGATGGATGTTGGCGGCGGCGATTCAGCGGTCGCTCTGGGACAATTACGACCGCAGCTGGAGCAAGCCGGCTATGACGCGCTGCTGGTTGTCAATACACTGCGGCCATTTACCGCCGACTGTGACGGTATCGTCAATAGCCTGCGGCGGATCGAGCAGGTATCACGGCTGAAGCTGACCGGACTGCTGGCAAACAGCAATCTAGCGGCGCAAACAACAGTGGCGCATGTCGAAGCCGGCCTGACGGTTGTCCGGCAGGCTGCCGAATATCTGCAGCTGCCGGTGCGAGCGGTTACTGCGCCTGTTTGGCTTGCCGGCCGGATAAAGACGGCAGCGCCGCTGCTTTGGCTCGAGCCGTGCACGTGCTACCCCTGGATGGAGCAGGCCGCTTTTGATTGTCCGCGTTAACGAAAAGATGGAGGATTAGTATGCAGCAAATTAACACTGAGCTGACAGAGAAGCCTGTGGCAACGGAGCGGGTTTATGACGGGGCGATGATCAGCGTCCGCCGTGATACGGTGCTGCTGCCCAACGGCAGACAGGCAGGCCGCGAAGTCGTGGAGCATCCCGGCGCGGTAGCGATTGTTCCGGTCACTGCTGACGGTAACATAATTATGGTAAGGCAGTTTCGTCATCCTGTAGGCAAGCTGCTGCTGGAGATTCCTGCCGGCAAGCTGGACCGGGGCGAATGCCCGGACGACTGCGCCCGCCGTGAACTGGAGGAGGAAACCGGTTACCGGGCCGGGGAGCTGAGGCGGTTGACATCGATTTATACCGGGCCGGGCTTTACTGATGAAATTATTCATATTTATCTGGCCACCGGGATGATCGCTGCGACGCAGCATCCCGATGAAGACGAGTTTCTGGCTGTCGAAACCTATGACCGGCAACAGCTTCAAGCCATGATTGCCAGTGGCGAACTTCAGGATGCCAAAACGCTGGTTGGACTGCTATTGACGGAGAATCTGCGTTGAAATCATATTTTGCCGATTTACATATTCACGTAGGCTGCGCCGAAAATGGCGCTTGGGTAAAGATCCCTTCTTCCCGGCGGCTGACTGTGCGCAATATTCTGCAGGAAGCGAAGAACCGCAAGGGAATTGACCTGATCGGGATTGTCGACTGCATGGCGCCGCCGGTGCTCGGGGACCTGCGCCGGCTGCAGGCGGAAGGCAGGCTTCTGCCACGGACTGGCGGCGGCTATTGCTTTGAAGGCAGTACAACCTTACTGACCGGAGCGGAAATTGAAACGGTTGAAGCTAACGGCAAACAGTCGCATACCCTGATCTTTTTGCCTGACCTGGCGGCGATGGAAACGTTTGCCGCTACGATGGCAAAATATATCCGTAATATCGCCATCAGTACCCAGAACGCTCATATGCCGCTGGGGTCCCTGATTGATATTGCCACTGCTTTTGAAGCACTGATTATTCCCGCTCATATTTTTACGCCCCATAAGGGCCTCTACGGCGCCTGCACGCGGCGGCTGACACAGATTTTATCCGAACGGCAGATTAGCGCCATTGCCGGGGTTGAACTGGGACTGAGCGCGGATTCAACGATGGCTGACCGCATTGGCGAACTCGCTCCCTTCAGCTTTATGACCAATTCGGACGCACATTCGCCGGATAAAATCGCCAGAGAATATAACCGCCTGCTGCTGGCGGAGCCGAGCTACCGGGAACTGGCCCTGGCCCTGGCGCGAAAAGACGGCCGGCAGATTGAGGAAAACTATGGCCTTGACCCCCGTCTGGGCAAATATCATCGGACGCTCTGCGATGCCTGCGGCCATGTCGAAACCGAGAGTAAGACAGTGCTGCAGCTATGTCCCGCCTGCGGCAGCAAAAAGATTGTCCGCGGTGTGTTTGACCGGATTGACGATATTGCCGATTACAATCTGCCACGCCACCCCGCCTTTCGCAATCCCTATTTTTATCAGATCCCGCTCGCGTTTATACCCGGCGTCGGTAAAGCCGCGATTGAGCGTTTGCTGACCGTCTTTGGCACGGAGATGGCGGTGCTGCACCAGGCGGCGCCGCAGGCGCTGGCTGCAGTTGTCGGCGAAAAGACCGCAGCCGCGATTCTGGCGGCACGTTCCGGTGAGGCCCGCATTGCCGCCGGTGCCGGCGGCGTGTATGGCCGCATGCTGAAAATGTAACCGCAGTGGACATGTCATAATCGCTTTTACGCCGCATACACATAAAGTATACAAGTCTACTTTATGCGGGAGGGGCGTACCTTGGATTATTTCCGGAAGAATCTGATTGCGTATATACGGGCGAATATCGTCGGCTACTTTTTTATTCTATTGCTGTTTGTCAGCGGCGTCGTTTTTGGCGCATTAGCGGTTAAAACCCTGCCGGGTGAGCAGAAAACCGAATTGATTGGTTATCTGCAGATCTTTTTTCAGGGGTTTTCGGCCTGGTCGGCCGAAGCCTGGAACGGAACCGATTTATTTGTCACCGTTTTGTTTAATCATGTCAAGACCCTCGGCTTGATCTGGCTGCTTGGGTTTACCGTCATCGGCGTGCCGCTGGTTTGGTTTATCGTTTTTACCCGCGGCTTTGTTATTGGCTTTACCGTCGGTTTTCTCGTCAATGAATACATTATGAAGGGACTGGCTTTTGCACTGGCTGCAGTACTGCCTCACAGCCTGATCAGCGTGCCGGCCGTGGTCGCCGCCGGTGTGGCGGCAACTTCTTTTTCCCTGTGGCTGGTGCGGCGCCGCCAGCATGCCAAGACGACTGTCGCCTACGAGGCGATTGGCTATTGCGGGCTTTGCCTGGGGCTGTTTCTGGTCTTGCTTGTGGCTTCGGTTATCGAGGTCTATATATCCCCCCTGTTTATGAAACTGGTAGTAGCCATGTTATTTAAACAATCGTAAATAAGCCGGACGGGGCATAATCGGCGAATTTTTGAATATGTATGTTATTAAGTTAAGAGCTACAGTAACGCGTTGCCAGTCGAAAAAATCTCTCGTCAGCTTGACTGGTTTTAGCTAATTCTCGCTTACCTTAGCAGCAAGTTGCGACATAATTATGATAATTTCATAAAAAATTGGATTTTTTGACAGGAAAACAAAGGAAATACTGCTTGGCCTGTTGAATTAACGGGGTAGAGCCCAGTTCCTGTACTCTTAATCTGGTATGATACGGCCCCGGAGCGACGGTTATTTGACGAGAAAAAGGGTGGG
Organism: uncultured Pelosinus sp.; assembly: GCA_900542835.1. GTDB lineage: Bacteria > Bacillota > Negativicutes > Sporomusales > Acetonemataceae > Anaerosporomusa. The sequence goes on from UQPB01000004.1 coordinate 115,152, forward strand.
AAAGATGGAAAGTTATGTATCTGAATTTATTAATTATCTTGCAGTTGAACGCGGTCTGGCCCAGAATACGCTGGAATCGTATGGCAGGGATCTGCGGCAGTTCCAAGCCTATCTGCAGGACAGCAAGATTGACTTCATGAAAGATCTTAACCGCAGTACCATCCTTACCTATATGGATAATCTCCACTCCAGCGGCAAAGCCGTGTCCACCATATCACGCAATCTGGCGGCGATAAAATCATTTTATCAGTATCTGGTACGGGAACGGTATATTGATAAGGATCCGGCGGCTCATCTAGAATCGCCGAAGCTTGAGAAAAAATTACCCAAAGTGTTATCGGTACATGAAGTGGAAGAACTGCTCAGGCAGCCAAATGTCTTGCTGCCGGCCGGCCTGCGCGACAAAGCGATGCTGGAGTTATTATACGCGACCGGCATCCGGGTATCCGAACTGATTTCGCTCAATATCTCGGATGTGAATCTGGATATGGGATATATTAAATGTTATGGCAAGGGTTCGAAAGAACGTATAGTTCCGCTCGGCTCCATTGCCGCCAAATGCGTTCAGGACTATCTTGGCAAGGGGCGCCCCAAGCTGGTGCGGACCTATGAAGAAGCGGCACTGTTTATCAACCATCACGGCAACCGCCTGACCCGTCAGGGCTTCTGGAAAATTATTAAGAAGTATGCTCAGGAAGCGCATATTGTCAAAGAGATTACGCCGCATACGCTGCGTCACTCTTTTGCCACCCATCTGCTCGAGAACGGGGCGGACTTGCGTTCAGTTCAGGAAATGCTGGGCCATGCCGATATCTCGACAACTCAGATTTATACGCATGTTACCCGCAATCATCTGAAAGAAGTTTATGATAAGACTCACCCGCGCGCATAGGCGCGCTTGCTGAATAGACCACCTCTGCTGCGTTGCTCCCGCGAGCCTCGCTCCGCCGTACTTCCAGTCTGTTCCGGTTCTTGTCGCGCCTTGCATCCGGGGCCTCAGAGCAAGCGCGGAGCGCACTGCTGCAGTACGACATTCCATCTCCCCTGTTCCTTAGACTGTTCCCAATACAAAATAATCTGCAAATCTTAGTAAGACCGTGGACAGCGGTCTTGTTTTCTTGGAGGGATAGTATGTTCAACCGTATTATCATTATCGTGCTTGACAGCGTCGGCATCGGCGCATTGCCGGACGCGGCTGCGTATGGCGACGCCGGCGCCAATACGCTGGGGAATATCGCCAGGTCGCGCGGCGGGCTGAAGCTGCCGGTACTGGCGGGACTGGGGCTGGGTTGTATTACTCCTATTGCCGGTGTAGACTGCCCGCAACAACCGCTTGCCAGTTATGGGAAAATGGCGGAAGCGTCAAATGGAAAAGACACGACAACCGGCCACTGGGAAATGGCGGGGGCTCCTGTATCACGGCCGTTTCCTTACTATCCGGATGGCTTTCCACCGGAGATTATGGACAAGTTCCAGTCGCTGACCGGCCGCAGCGCTCTGGGGAATAAGGTCGCGTCCGGGACGGAGATTATCAGCGAGCTGGGGGAAGAGCACATGCGAACCGGCCGCCCGATTGTATATACCTCAGCCGACAGTGTCTTTCAAATCGCCGCTCACGAGGAGGTCATTCCGCTTGACGAGCTGTACGCGATCTGCCGGCTGGTCAGGGATGAGATTCTTGTCGGCCGGCATGCGGTTGGCAGAGTGATTGCACGCCCCTTTACCGGCACGCCGGGCGCGTTTGTCCGGACGCCCAACCGGCATGACTACAGCCTGCTGCCCGAGAGTGAAACCATGCTTGACCGCCTTAAGGACGCCGGACTGGCCAGCATCGGTATTGGCAAAATCGGCGATATCTTTGCTCAACGCGGTTTGACGCAATCGGTTCCGACCAAGTCGAACCAGCATGGCATGGAGGTTCTCGAAGCACTTGTCCGGCAACAGGAAAGCCGGGGACTGATCATGGCTAATCTGGTCGAATTTGACAGCAGCTATGGCCATCGCCGTGATGTCGCTGGCTACGCACAGGCACTGGAGGCATTTGACGCACAACTGGCATCCCTGCTGCCACTTCTCGCCGGCGATGATCTGCTGCTGATTACCGCCGACCATGGCTGCGATCCTACCGCTGCCGGCACCGACCATACCCGTGAATATGTGCCTCTGCTGGCCTACCGGCGCGGCTGCCACGGTCATGATCTCGGCATCCGCTCCAGTTTTGCCGATATCGCGGCAACTGTGATCGATAATTTCTCCCTGCAGCCGCTGCCTTATGGCAGCAGTTTTCTGGCTGCAATAGGGCGGTGACGGCTGTGCGCATGCTGGATATTTTATATAAAAAACGCGATGGTCAGCCGCTTTCAACGCCGGAATGGGATGCTGTGATCAATGAATATACGGCCGGAACCATACCTGATTATCAGATGGCAGCTTTTTTGATGTCCATTTATTTCCAGGAAATAAATGCCGATGAAACGGCGGCCTTGACGATGGCAATGGCGAAGTCGGGGCATATGCTTGATCTCAGCCCGATTGCCGGCATCAAGGTGGATAAACACAGTACCGGTGGCGTAGCCGATACCACAACATTGATTTTGGCGCCGCTGGTGGCTGCAGCAGGTGTGCCGGTGGCGAAGTTATCCGGGCGGGGACTGGGCTTTACCGGCGGCACGATTGACAAGTTGGAAGCGATTCCCGGTTTTCGCACTGCCTTGACGGAAACGGAATTCATTGACGGCGTTAAACATCACGGCATAGCGCTTATGGGCCAGACTGGCGACCTGGCGCCGGCGGATGGAAAGCTCTATGCGCTGCGGGATGTGACGGCGACAGTAGAGAGCATTCCGCTGATCGCCGCATCCATCATGAGTAAAAAAATTGCTGCCGGCGCTGACCGGATCCTGCTTGACGTTAAGGTCGGCAGCGGTGCGTTTATGCGCTGCCTGGCTGATGCCGAGCGGCTGGCGCGTGAGATGGTTCGCATCGGCGCGTTAGTTGGCAGGCAAACCCGGGCGGTGATTACCGGTATGCATCAGCCGTTGGGCATGGCGGTTGGCAATGCGCTTGAAGTCAATGAAGCGATTGAAGTGCTGCGTGGCGGCCACCGTGATTCGGATTTGTATCGCGTCTGCCTGGCTCTGGGCGCGCAACTGCTGCTGATGGCTGGCGCAGCCGACAGGGAAGCAACGGCGCGAGCCCGTTTGGCGCAGCTGCTGGCTGATGGCGGCGCGCTGCGTAAGTTCGCGGAGTTTATCAGCGCTCAGGGCGGCAATCCCGCTGTCGTTGAGTATAGTGATCTGCTGCCGCAGCCGGCGGCGCGCCTGATCGTCAGAGCGGCTGACAGCGGCTTTGTTCAGTCGATTGCCGCTGCGGATATCGGCAGGTGTGCAACCCTGCTGGGCGCAGGGCGGGAATTTAAGGGCCAGACTATCGATCTTGCCGCCGGTGTATTAATGGCTTGCCGCGTTGGCGGGAAAATTGCGGCGGGACAGCCGCTGGCAGAGCTGTTTGCCGCCAGCGACGCCAAGCTGGCAGCGGCGGCCCCGCTGCTGCAGTCCGCTGTTCTGATCGGACCGGAGCCGATCGCGTCGCCGCCGCTGCTCTATGGCCTGGTTGACGAAGCCGGCTATCATCCGTTGACGTAAGTAAGGCCCGGTTAATAGTAAAAAATCCGTTTTCCCTCTGTGCCCTCCGTGTATCCTCCGTGTCCTTCGTGGAATCGTTCTTT